>NZ_JBQFSC010000004.1:0-411914 GCF_056537805.1 Ruegeria sp. C10
TCCGAAACGAAAGCGGGAAGCGGATGTACTGCATCACCGCAAGGCGGATGATCTCAGGACAGGTGTTTATAGTATTTGAAAGAAGCAGGTCCGGTAATGGGCAATAGCTACGCAATACCCCTGCCCCACTCAAACAAAGTTCTTTTGACAAGACCATCAGAGCAATTCAATCTGACAAGACGTAATAAAGGCTTGCAATGCTATCTACCTATTGATAGGTAGGTAGCATTGCAAGCCCTGACGGAGGTACTCAGATGAAGATTTATGATGTCGAAGGGTTCCCGAACCCTGCCCGTGTTCGTATTGCGCTAGCTGAAAAAGGCGCGTCAGACAAAGTTGAATTCATCCCTGTAGATGTGATGGGCGGCGAACATCGCACACCTGAGTTCAAAGCCAAAAACCCCGATGCAGAGGTGCCTTGTCTGGAACTGGAAGATGGTTCACACATCGCTCAATGCAACGCGATCACTGAATATATCGACGCAACCTTCGATGGCCCATCATTGACCGGCGTGACTGCGCAAGAGCGCGCCCGAATCTCGATGATGAATCTGCGCGCGGAAAACGGTCTGTTGAATGCGGTCGGCACCTACTTCCACCATGCCACACCTGGCCTCGGCCCGGACCTGGAAACCTATCAATGCGCCGAATGGGGCAACAAACAGAAAGAGGTTGCCGGAAACACTATGGCCTATCTGGATGCGGTATTGGCCGAAAACGAATACTTGGCTGGAGACACATTCTCGGTGGCTGATATCACCGCCTTTGCAGGATTGGCGTTCGCCGATTTTGCCAAAGTTGAAATTCCTGAAACCCTGACCAACCTGCAAGCTTGGCGTGCTAAGATGGCGGCCCGTCCATCTATCGCCGGCTAAGCGAGAACTGCCATTTAAGTTGAAAGGACCCCTCCCATGGAACTCAACTCGGACTTCTCTTCGCGTGTCGTTGTTCACTCTGATCAGCTTGAGTGGCAGGCCTCGCCCATGAAGGGTGTGGACCGGCGCATGCTGGACCGAATTGGTGGCGAAGTCGCCCGCGCCACCACCATTGTGCGCTATGCACCAGGCAGCAAATTCTCGGCCCACACCCATACGGGTGGTGAAGAGTTCATAGTTTTGGACGGCGTCTTTCAGGATGAGCATGGCGATTTTCCCGAAGGCACTTATGTGCGCAATCCCCCAACGACCGAGCATACGCCCGGCTCAGAACCCGGCTGCACGATCTTCGTCAAACTCTGGCAGTTCGACATGGAGGACCGCAATCAGTTCCGCAAAACCATGGCCGACGAACTGGCCGCACCCGTGAACGGGGTCGCCACTGCGACCCTGCACAAGGATGACCGCGAGGTTGTCACTTACAGCCATGTTGATGCAGGCACCGAGATTACTTCGAATGCGCCGGGTGGTATTGAGCTGTTAATGATTGGCGGATCGCTGACCTCAGGCGGTGACGTTCTGAAAAAGAACGACTGGCTACGCCTGCCTGAGGGTGAAGCGCTGTCGGCTATGGCTGGCCCAGACGGGGCGAAGGTCTGGATGAAGACTGGCCACCTGCCCTTTGCACAGCCACCGGTGGTTTAATTCATGAGTAGCAAGAAACCTCTGGCGATTGTCGCCGGTGCGGGGGCTGGCCTTGGCCAGTCCCTTCTCGCGCGGTTTCAGGCAGGTGGCATGACGGCCATTGGTCTTGGACGGACGCAGCCGCAGGAAACGATCGCGCCGTTTCATCAGGTCGATCTGTCCGATCCGAGTGCGGTTGCACCAGTGATTTCTGAATTGATCGCTACGCATGGCCCGCCGAAGATCGTGGTACACAATACGGCTGAGCTGGTGATCGCGCCATTCCCCGAAACCGCATTGGAGGACTATCAGAGAACGTGGACATCAATGGTGCAATCTTTGGTCCTGCTGGGGCAATGTGTTCTGCAACCGATGGTGCGCGGCGGTAGTGGCGCGCTGATCGTTTCGGGGGCCACAGCGTCGCTGCGCGGCGGCCCACGGTTTTCCGCCTTTGCGTCGGCTAAGTTCGCCCTGCGCGGGCTGACACAATCGCTGGCACGTGAATATCAACCGGCTGGCGTACATATCTCGCACGTCGTTTTGGACGGGATCATCGATACACACCGCTCGCGGGATTTGCACTCGCTGGATCCGTCGAAGATGATGAAACCGGACGAGATTGCCGAGGCCTACTGGCAGTTAGCCCATCAACCGCAATCCACCTGGACCCATGAGCTGGACCTGCGCCCGGCATCTGAGGGGTTCTGAGCGATGCGGACGCAAACTCTGATCATTGGCGCAGGCCTTTCTGGCCTCTGCCTTGCGCGACAGCTACAGACACGAAACCATGACTACCTGCTGGTCGAAGCGCGGGGTCGTTCGGGCGGACGTATCTTGACGGAAAGGCTGGAGGGTGGGTACTTCGACATGGGTCCCGCCTGGTTCTGGCCCGGGCAGCCGCGTATTGCAGCGTTAATAAAGCGGCTCGGACTGGAGTGGTTCGAGCAATATTCAACAGGCGCTCTCAGCTTTGAAAACGAGATCGGCCAGGTCGAGCGCGATCGCGGGTTTGCCTCGATGCAAGGATCTTATCGCTTGAAAGGTGGTCTGGGCGCCCTCACTGATGCGCTTGCCGCTGAGATACCGCCGAAGCGGCTCATCTTATCCGCGCCTATCGTCGGGTTAGAGAAGTCTGCGTCTGGGATCACCGCGACCGCTCAAACTGGGCAGGTCATCCATGCTCAGGAAGTCGTACTGGCCCTCCCTCCTCGCGTGGCGAGCAAGATCGCGTTCTCACCTGCTTTACCAGATGAAGCTTTAGCGGCAATGACTGGGATCGCGACTTGGATGGCCGGCCAGGCCAAAGTCATCGCTGTCTATGATACCCCGTTCTGGCGCACGGCCGGGCTGTCCGGAGACGCGATGAGCCGCAGGGGGCCGATGGTGGAAATACACGACGCCTCCCCTGCCGAGGGCGGACCTTACGCGTTGTTCGGCTTTATCGGCTTACCCCCGCGCACCCGCAGTAACGAAGAACGGCTGCGGCAGTTGCTCAAAGAGCAACTGTCCAGGCTGTTCGGCGCCGAAGCTGCGGAGCCAAAGACACTCTTTGTTAAAGATTGGGCCTTTGACCCGTTCACCTCTATCGAAGCGGATCAACAGCCGTTATACGCTCATCCGCAATACGGGCTGCCCCATGCGATGACCCGTCTGTGGGATGGCCGACTAATCTTTGGCGGAACCGAAGTTGCACCACAGTTCAGGGGCTATATCGAAGGCGCCCTGGAGGCTGCGGAAAACGCGCTGGCCCTGATCATGACGGAAAAGGTTTGAGCACGTATGACGAGTGATACCAAGACTGCCCTTCTGGATGTTGCCGAACACGCCGCACGGGCGCGCGGATTTGACGGGTTCAGCTATGCCGATCTGGCCGAGGCAGTGGGCATTCGCAAGGCGTCGATCCATTACCATTTCCCGACCAAAGCGGCGCTGTCGGCGGCACTCATGGGTCGCTATCATGAGACCCTGCAGGCAGAGTGCAACCGCATCCGGGTAGAACACAAAACCGGGGCCGAGCAAATGCTGGCCCTGATCGACCTCTACCGGGATGCACTCAATGACGGGAAAACCTTGTGTCTCTGCGTGTCGCTCATCAGCAGCCGTGAAAGCCTTTCGGATGACGTGATCCAAAAGATCAGAAAATTCCGCGCCATGATGGTTACCCAAATCGAAGAGATCCTGAAGCTTGGCCAAGAGGACAAATCAATCACCGGTATCACCGATCCGATCTCGGAGTCCCGCGCGATACTGGCCCTTTTGGAAGGCGCGCATCTGACCGCGCGCGCAGAAGAGAATGTGAATACCTTCGATGAGGCTTTGGGCGTTTTAAAGTCCCGCTGTTGACCTTCGCCCCGACACATCGGATCGTTGCCGCAAGCAATTCATTTGATATTCGGAGCTTCCATTATGCCCAAAGTCATTCTGATCACCGGCACGTCAACCGGCCTTGGTGTTCAAATCGCCGTACAAGCGGCCCATGCGGGCCATACTGTCTACGCTACTATGCGAAACCTCGCCAAGCGCGGCATCTTGGATGCGGCCGCCTCTGACGCTGGCGTCAATTTCAACGTGCTCGAGCTGGACGTGCAAGACAGCGCCAGCGTAAACGCCGCAGTCGATCAGATCATCGCGAACGAGGGGCGGATCGATAAGCTGATCAACAATGCGGGTGCTGGATTTGTTCGCACAACCGAACAAGCCAGCGAAGAAGACGTCGCCTGGGTCATGGATGTGAATTTCATGGGAGTCGTGCGCTGCACAAAAGCGGTGATGCCACACATGCGCGCAGCACGCTCGGGCCACGTCATCACAATCTCATCCGTAGGCGGCCTTGTGGGTCAGCCGTTCAATGAGATCTACTGCGCCGCAAAGTTCGCCGTTGAGGGATACACTGAGGCTCTGGCCAGCTATGTCACGCCCAATTTCGGTATCCATTTCTCGACAGTCGAACCGGGCGGTATTCAATCCGAGTTTGCGACCAATGTGCTTAAACATGTCGAGGCCACGGGCGGGATGCTTGAGGATGAGTATCTACCTATTCTCCAGAAGTATATCGGCGGCGCTCAGGCGCGAATGGATGGCAGCGATATCTATCAAACTTCGGAACAAGTGGCATCAGTTGTCATGGGCGTGGTTGAAGCCTCTGACCCGCCGATCCGCGTTCGCACTTCAAACTGGGGTGAGGCGTTTACTCGCCTGAAAACCGAAGCAGACCCGGATGGAAAAAAGCAACAAGCAGCCGTGATTGAGCAGTTCCTACGCTAAAACCTTACTCGTGTAAGTCTGCTCGGAATGCGGCAGCCTTGCTGCAATTGCCACAGGTTTCCATGCTGCATCAACGGCGACGTCCGCTTTTTGCGATGTCGAGGAACACCAGCACGCGTCGATCATGCGTACAATCCCTGATCCTTTTCGGATCGGTTTCTGTCGGCAATGTCGTAAAGCTTTTCGCGACCAGCGCCATGAAAACCATTGCACGCGTCACGTCATTTCACTCTGTGATAGACCATTCAGCATCATCCAAATGTCGCCGTTTCTCGAATTGGTCTGGGGTATAAGCCAGACCAATTCGAGAAAAGGTGCCTGCAGGCAATCGCGGCGTCCGACAATCCAATGACAACACCCCGCGGTGGGAGCTTTGCCTGATCCAACGCAGGGCCTTCGATCCGGTCGCCCGACAGACTCACCGTCGAACCCAACAATTTCGCACAGAATCATGAAAAAGCACTCACTCGTTTAGCCTTGCTGGGCGACACAATGAACACCGTCGCCCGGATAGAAAGTGCTGCCAGAGACTTCGGAGTAGAAGTGGTGATCTCGGATGCTGTCAGGGAACAACTGTCCGATGAAGTTAACAAAATGCTATCCCAACTTCCCGCCTACAATGCCCGCGGAAAAACCGATCAAATGGCGCTTTGGACCATCGCTAAGTGATTTGCCATTGCAGAAGCTATCGAAATCTAAACACTTGGGCCGTTCGTGTGGACGGCTCAGACCTTCTATTGGCAAACAGTTCTCAACGCTGAATCGCGGCCCGACAGACCTTACTTTCGCCGCGGCCGCAACATCTGGTTCTTATAAACTCATGGTTTTCGGGCAACGCCGCCAATCGCAATAGCTTTCTAAAGGTGGAAACAAACCTGAATGCAGTCCATTCATTCACGAATGTACTGTTACTGGTGATGTGACACAGATAGCGTTTCCACTTGCAAAGCTGAATGAACTAGAGCTTCAAGGTTTTTGCGCGACAACATAACGACTCTGGAGCATGGAGGCTTGATCGGAAGTATACAGGATTTCAAAGCCTGCACGCTCAATTTTCCTATCAAGCATCGACATAGAAACGAAATTCACAAACGGGGCTTTCCCAAAAAACTGCATGATAGGGATCGCGACACGACTGATCATCGCATACTTGAACCCACCATTCTCAGGCGCACACACCGTTTTGGATATGAAAACCCCACCGGATTTTGTCAATTTGGCAATATGCTCTAGCGCTTGATCCAAATCAGGCAGGAGATGAAGCAGGTTATGCGCCAGAACCGCATCGTAACCACCTTCAACAGGATCGTGCTCGAGAACTTCGGCCACCTTGAAAGTGACATTCTCCAATCCTTCTTTAGCACGCTTCTCGTTGGCAATCTCGATCATGCCCGGAGCGAGATCCGAGGCGGTGATATGGTTGACATGCGGTGCAAGCAACAGTGCGGTTGAACCCGTCCCGCAACCGATTTCCAGTACACTGTCTTCTGCTTTTAGGTGCGACTTCGTACGTTCGAGTGTGTTCAGATACCCTTCCATGTTCCGGATTGGGTCCGCCGCATACTTTCGCGAGATTCTGCTCCAGAACGCGGCATCTTTGGACAAAGCAGCCATTTTATTACTCTCTTTCAAGTTTGTTGTCGCATCCCATACGTCCATACACACATTTACTAAATTGCCATAATTCGTAGAAGTGTTATGCATAAATGCATGAACTGGAATGCCATCAATTTCGACTGGAATCAGGTACGGACCTTTCTTGCGACGGCTGAAGAAGGCTCGTTTTCCGCAGCGGCGCGCGTTCTCGAGCAAACTCAACCTACTGTCGGTCGTCAGGTTGCGGCGCTGGAATTGGCGCTTGGGATCACCCTGTTTGAAAGAGTTGGTAAATCGCTTAGTCTAACGACCGCTGGCGCCGAGCTTTTGTTGCATGTCAGAGAAATGGCGGATGTCGCGCACAGGATCTCCCTTACTGCTACAAGCCAGTCGCAAACTGTCGAAGGGCAAGTCAGGATCACCGCGTCAGATGTGATGTCTGCCTATCAGCTGCCGCCTATACTGAAACAGATCCGACTTGCAGCACCGCGTCTTGAGATCGACGTCGTTGCTGCCAATGACTTACGAGACATACAGAGACGTGAGGCTGATATCGCCATCCGACATGTACGCCCGACGCAACCAGATCTGACCGCAAAGCTTGTCGCCGAGGCGACGGCACATTTTTACGCAGCACCTGCGTACCTTGATCAGTTGGGAAGGCCGAAAAATGAAAACGAGCTCGCGAAGTTGGATTTCGTGGGGTTTGGCGACATTGACACGATGATCGGCTTTCTAGATCCGGCGGGCATTAAGGTCACTCGAAAGAGTTTCCGGATTGGCTCGCAAAGCGGAATTGTATCCTGGGAGCTGGTGCGCCAAGGGTTTGGCATCAGTGTAATGTCGGATGACGTGGCTGCCTTGACACCGGGTGTGGAGCGTGTGCTACCCGACCGAGAGCCGTTTAAGTTCCCGATTTGGCTGGCGACGCACTCGGAATTACATACTGCGCGAAGGATCAGGTTGGTGTTTGATCAACTTGCAGATCAACTGAGCACAGGGGCCATTAGGTAGTCCGGGAGTTCACCCTATGTCACAGGTCCAACCAACGCTTCACTTGCTTTGTGGTAAAGTCGCCTCAGGAAAATCAAGTCTGGCGGCGAAACTTGCGAATAGCGGCGGGGCGGTGCTCATTTCAGAAGATGAATGGCTTAGCGTCCTATTCGGCGACCAGATGAACTCCCTGCAGGATTATGTAAATTGCGCTTTGAAATTGCGGCCGGTCATGGGGCGGCACATCGCATCGTTGCTGAAGGCCGGGGTTTCTGTCATTCTCGACTTTCCGGCGAACACAATTGAAAACAGAGCCTGGATGCGCAAGCTGCTGGAAGAAACTGCTGCGACGCACCAGCTTCACTTTTTGGACTTGCCGGATGAGGTTTGTCTGCGCCGGCTGCACAAGCGCAACAGTGAAGGTGCGCATGCCTTTGCAGCAACGGAAGATCAATATTGGCGTTTGGCGAGGTATTTCGAGGCACCATCACCCGAAGAAGGTTTTAATGTCATAACTCACAATCGGTAGCGCCAGCCATTCAGTATTTCGCGGAGTCACTCAGATATTTTGGCCACCCACTCTGTATCGGTGAATGGCCAAATGCACACAGGCAGCTTTCACTGAGTCTCAAGTCCGGAGTTTGCGCGACTCATGAGGTGCATGCCAACTTTCGTTAGCCGCCCTTTGCTCGCGGCCCACAAACACATCAGTCCAAGTACCATCTCTATCCCAAGAGCAGAAAGGATGCTGTCCGATGGTCGTCCATCAAGCATAATGCTGACCACGCGCCCCGCGGCAAAGGCGAAGAACACAGTGGCTCCAAGCCAAGCTGATGTCTGGGCCATCTTTTGGTGTAGCGCTCCCGACAGGATGATCAGGCCAAGTGCAGCCAGATTGGCAGCAGGTGCGCGCAATTCGCTCATCAAGTTCGGCTGCGGCGAAATATCAATGCCGTAGCTGGAGTAAAAGGCCAGTGGGGCCAGCGTGATGATCAGCCCCAGGGTGGCTGCAACAAGACCCGCCAACCCCAGGACAAGCCTGCGTTTTACGTCAAACGTCATGATTGTTTTCCTTTGTCGTCAGACCGACTCATGCAGCTTGTGTCCAAGCGCCAGACTTTGCGGCTTCATCAGCAAAATCAGAGAAATCGCGCGGAGCTCTCCCCAAGGCACGTTGAACACCGTCCGCAGTGTTCGCATTGCGACCATCAAGCGTTTCCCTCGCTATGTCAGTAATCACGTCAGCAATCATCTCTCCGCTCGCGTTGATGATTTCCGCATGGAAGTCTTCAAACGAAATCGGCACATATTGCACGGTTCTACCCATTGCGCGCGAAAGCTCGGCAGCCATTTCGGCAAATGTCATGAGACGCGGCCCTGTAACTTCATAAAGCTCGCCAGTGTGTCCTTCCTCGGTCAAGGCGGCGACGGCAACGTCGGCAATGTCGTCCACGTCGATAATCGGTTCACGCACGTCACCTGCGGGCATGGGCAACACACCGGCCATTACCGGCTCCAGCAATGCACCTTCAGAGTAGTTTTGCGCAAACCACGCCGCACGGACGATCGTAAAGGGCACGCCGGAGTTCCGAACAACCCCTTCGGCACGTTCGGCATGAAATTCTCCGCGACCTGTTAACAGCACAAGTCGCTGCAGTCCTTTTTCTCGAGCCAATGCCGAAAAGGCCGCAACTTGCTCGACCGCGCCCGGAAAGGCGATGTCAGGAAAATAGGAAATATAGGCGGCAGAAACACCGTCCAGGATTGCAGGCCATGTCTGCGGTTTTTCCCAATCAAATGGGGTTTTGCTATTCCGCGATCCACGCCGAACTGCATGGCCCCTGTCTTCAAGGCGCGTCACGATACGTGATCCGGTTTTACCTGTTGCGCCAAGTACGAGAATGGTTTGCTGTGTCATCGGTCATCTCCGTAAAATCAGTCAATGACCCCAAAATAGGTAAGCACGAAGGATGAAGAAGTCTGCATTGTCCTGACTTTTTATCCATTCATCCAAATACTGTGGACAATTGGGGAGATATCGAACAGTCTGGTGCAGTGAGCCAGATCAACCCCCATATTCCCGACCCCCATGCAATGGCGCAGCCAATCGGTGATCCGCTCGGGGAAATTCTTCATCTTCTGAAACTGACGGGTACATTCTATTGCCAGTCGCGCATGTCTGCGCCTTGGGGCGTTTCTATACCGGGTTTCCCCGAAATACTGAGCTTTGCGGTCATTACGCACGGGCGTTGCTTTATGAGGGTCGGAGAAGATGTGCCGTTTGAAGTCGAGAAAGGCGACTTGGTTCTGATGACAAATGGCGCGCCAGTTGGGTTCTCCAGCTCAAAAGACACCCCACTTTTGAAACTGGAAGAACTGCCCATACGCAAGGTGACGGAGCTCTACGAAACGCTAGAGCACGGCGGTGGTGGAGCCGAGAGCGGCATCATGTACGGGCTCGTCAGGATAGATCACGCGGCCAGCGGCATGTTGATGGCCTTGCTTCCCGACGTGCTCAAAATCGATCCGTGGGTAGAGGATGCAGGGAGCTGGCTACAAGCAACTTTGCAATTCATTGCAAGAGAGGCGCGTGAATTACGACCGGGCGGCGAAACAGTGATTACACGCTTGGCCGATGTGGTTGTCATCGAGGCTATTCGCCGATGGTTGAACAGTGCGCCCGACGCCAATCGAGGTTGGCTGAAAGCCGCCAGAGACCAACAGATTGGCCGCACCATTGTTTCCATTCATCGCGCACCTGCAGCAAACTGGACAGTCGAGTCTCTTGCACAGGTTGCAGGTATGTCCAGATCGGCATTTTCCGCACGGTTTACCGAACTCGTCGGTGTGCCGGCAATACAATACCTCGCAACTTGGCGAATGCATCTGGCGCGGGAACGATTAATTGCTACCGATCAACCAATCTCGCAAATCGTGGCTGAGATCGGGTACCTATCTGAACCTTCTTTTAACAAAGCATTCAAACGGGTTTTTAACATGCCTCCAGGGAAAGTCCGCAAGCTGCAACATCAGTCACAAGGCGCTGTTTAGTCGAAAATAGACACGTCTTGCGAAAAGCGTATTTGCTTTGAGTCTAAACAGGTCGGCTTCAGGCTCGTTGCAGACTTCGGTGCAGACGCAGCGCAAGCGCCTTCCCCGTTCTCCACGATACATCCAACGGCCTAAACCGGGCCTTGCGCGGAGCGATCAGTTTCCGCGAGTGCAGCCCACATAGCGGTCATCGATCCGGGATAGCACTGAGGAAACCGGTATCGTTTCGACTTGGTGAAAACCTTTCCAACACCCAATCATAGAGTTGATTATGCTGCCCGGAGACGTCATGGGCAGGCTTTTTGTCTCCCTATCAAAACACAAATGTCTCGCGGTGGCGTCTTGCTTCCTCAACGCCCAGCCCGTTGAGCGCCGCCTCCGTACTGGTCATCATAGCTTCAGGACCGCACATGTACACATCTCGCATTCCGAGATGCGCGACCGATTGAACGTCTTCGCTTTGCATGCGTCGCTCCTCAATCTTCAGCAGCTGGTCGGTGAAAGTCGCGTTCAGATCATCGCGTGCGGATTTCGCAGCCAATGCGTTTTCGCCTGCGCTTTGAAACGCGACAATACGTAGTGTCACCTGGTCCGAAACAGAGCTGTTTTTTTTCGCAAAGTGCTGCAGAACTGCAATGTCATCGTCCCGACCGGAATACAGAAACACGATATCGATGGGCTGGTCCTGCGGGTAAGTCTCTACCACTTGTTTGACTCCGTCCCACATCACCATGAACGGGGTGATGCCAACGCCACCCGCGATCCAAAGCATCTTTGCTGGGAACTTTGGGGGGCTGCCCTCAGCCACTTCGGAAAAACAGGAAAAGCCCGCTCCGGTGCCTTTGAATTTAACTGGAAGATTGTACGTGATCAGCTTCTCCGCGTTGTCGTGCAGGAGGTTGGACATCAGACCGCCTGGTTTGCGTTTGACCGTAACACTGATCCGATTGGTCGTGCGAAACGCGTTGTTCTCTTCGTCAAACTTTGGCGCTCCGGAAAGCGTCCATGTGCGGACGTAGTCCTCGTTCACAAGCTGAGGGTTTGTCTCGTTTACGTGGCTGTATCCGGCGTCCACCAGGTCGGAGAAGTCAAAGACGCCAAAGCCACCGGGCAATGGGGCATTGATTGCCTCAGACAACTCGAATTCGAAGGTACTGATTGTGCTGGACAGGGGTTTTGTAGCGATAAGCTTGGCGGTCAACGGGATAGCGGCGTCGTGCGCCTTGATTGCATGCCCCATCTTCTCCAACTCTGCGCGCAAATATTTGACCGGCGGATTGTAGGGGGAGAGTTGCTCTTTTGATGCCTGCTTGAGGTTTAGGCCTCCACGCACAAAAACCGCGCCCGTTACCTTGATACGTGTCAGCAGGCTCACGCGCGGCATCAGCGCATCTGCGTCATCCCCAAGCAGATTTTCAGCATCCCCCGTAATGTAGAGGATCTCACCGGTTTCAAAGTCTGGAAAGACCAGCCCAACCTTCGGGTCCGTTTCGATATTGCCCAGCGACTGGTAGAAGCGATTGCCAGAATGATCGGGCAGAACCAAATAGGTCGTAACCCGCGCCCCGTCGTTCTCCTCGTAGAGCCGGGTAAAGCCGGGCGCGCCGCCGCGATGATTGACGCCCATATCGGTCTGAGCGCCTGCAGTGGTGGCATCGCTTGTATGTTTTGTCGCCAAGAACAAGGTGCTGGCGCGCGCCACGACGGATTTGGCCTCATTCGACAGCACAGATGAGTGCACATCGAAGCCGTCATGGATAATTTCAGGGTTGCGTCGCGTGTGCCCTAAGGAACGGACTGTAATGTACTTTGGACAGTTCCCCAAGTGCTGATCGGACAACAGTTGTAACCTGATCTTCTCCTCGCCCTCGACATCTGCGGTACGTATGGAGCCCGCAATTTTGTTTCGTCGGCGGTTACCGAAATCGATCCCAACCCCGGCAAAGAGCCGCGCTTCAAGGCCCGATGCGGGATCCTGGCTCACAGCACGCACAAAGGGATCATGCGGATTGGTTTCCGCGACCACATGCGTGGTGTTCTGGCCCGCAACCTGAATGCCAACAGAAGGGTCGCTGTCTGATTGTGTAACCAGAAGGCTGACCCACGGACGCCCATTACGATCAAGCGTTGCGAGCGGCAAATAGGACAGACCCGCAAAGAAATCCGCATGCTGTTTCGGCATGTCGCTTTCGATGTAGTGCGGAATCGCATCGCTCACCTCTTTGGGAGTGTGACGCCGCTCTTGCAGCATCAACTCACCTCTGTGCGATTTATGTATCTGTGCCATCGCTTGATCCTTTCACCAGAGCCACGCTAGAGCCCGAGATCGCTCAGACCGGGGTGGTCATCCGGACGGCGCCCCGGCGGCCAGCGGAACTTTCTGTCCGCCTCTTGGATGGGGTGTTCATTGATGCTGGCAAACCGGCGTTCCATGTAGCCATCCTTGTCGAACTCCCAATTTTCATTGCCATAGGCCCGGAACCAGTTTCCGCCGTCATCGTGGTACTCATAGGCGTAGCGGACCGCGATGCGATTGCCGTCATGTGCCCAAAGCTCTTTGATCAGACGGTAGTCCAGTTCCTTGGCCCATTTCCGGGTCAAGAACTCCTCAATCTGATCGCGCCCTTGGGGAAACTCGATCCGGTTGCGCCACTTGCTGTCCGGCGTGTAGGCCAGCGCGACCTTGGCCGGATCCCGGCCGTTCCAGCCGTCCTCAGCCAGGCGCACCTTTTGAATGGCGGTTTCTTTTGAGAACGGTGGCAAAGGATGCCGTTGGGCTTCGGTCGTCATGGGTTTGCCCTTTCACTCTGCAACAAGACCAACAGCCGTCGCCGGCATCGCTTCAAAACCGGGCAAGGTCTCAAACCGAGCGAGCCAGGCGCGGACATTCGGGTATGGCTCGAGAGAGACATTCCCCTCCGGCGCGTGTGCCGTATAGGAGTAGTTAGCCACATCAGCGATCGTGGGTTGCTCGCCGACGAGCCAGTCGCGGCCCGTGAGCCCATGCTCCAGTTTCTGCATCGCTTTTTCGGCAGTCGCGGCTGCAAAGTTCGGGTCCAGCGGCGCGCCAAAGACGGTGATCAACCGCGCAGCGCAAGAACCAAACGCAATCTCTCCAGCCGCTAAAGTGAGCCAACGCTGCACGTTTGCTTCTCCGGCCGCATCACTCGGTATCCAATCAGGCGCATATGTCCGCGCAAGATAGACAAGAATCGCGTTCGAGTCGGACACAACAACCTCGCCATCCTCAAGGACGGGCACTTGCCCATTTGGGTTCATGGCAAGAAATTCAGGCGACTTATGCGCGCCAGCTGCCAGATCGACGGGAACAACCTCATGTGCAATCCCGGCAAGTTTCGCAAAGACCAAAGCGCGGTGTGCATGGCCAGATTTGGCGAAATGGTGAATACGAACAGCGTTGGACATGGGTTTCTCCGGTTGGTTGCAGGTGTTGAACAAGCAATACACATTGCTCTTCTTGATGATAATCTCCTATATTTGACGAACTTTAAGCCCTCAGAAGGCGCAATGAGATGGACAAGATAGACCGCATGCGGGCCTTTGCGCTGGTTGCAAAGAACACGTCGTTCACCGTCGCTGCGCAGCGCATGGGGCGGTCTGCGCGTTTGGTCAGTAAGTACGTCGCTGATCTGGAAAACGCGCTTGGTGTACAGCTGCTCAATCGCACGACCCGCAGCGTGTCGTTGACAGATGCGGGTGCAACATACCTGATGTTGTGCGAGCCGCTTCTCGACGGATTCGACGAACTCGAAGACAGGGTCAGAAATGAGCAGGCGTCCCTTCGCGGTGTGATCCATATCTCGGCGCCAACGGGGTTTGGCGCATTGCGGTTGGTACCTTCGCTCGCCAAATTCGCTGAGAAACACCCCCATGTAGAGCTCGATCTGAAGTTTTCTGATCGCAGAGCGTCGATTGTTGAAGAAGGCCTCGACCTTGCTGTCAGGATTGGCCCAATGCGGGACAGCTCGCTCAAGGTTCGGCAATTGGGCCGCATGCCCTTGGTTGTCTGTGCCTCACCCACCTATTTGGAACGCGCAGGGCGCCCGGACCATCCCCGGGCACTGGCCAAACATGAGTGCATTCTCGATGGCAATATGACAGAGCCTACAGTGTGGAGGTTCGACTTCGGCGGCCAAGAAGAGGCTGTCCAAGTGACTGGACGCTTCCGAATGAATGCTCCCGCTGCGTCGGCTCGCCTTGCTGAACAAGGCGCCGCCATCGCACGGTGCCCGGCATATACAGTCGCAGATGCCTTACGGTCCGGCGATCTGGTCGAGCTGTTTCCGGAGAACCGGGTGTCGCCATATGTCGTCGCTGCATTATTTCCACAGAACAGGCGCATTACAACTCGGGTGCGCGCGCTTCTGGATCACCTAGCAGGCGACACGACTTTATGTCCTGATGGAAAGCGCTGACGGCCCGTTGCAGACATTCGACGTGTATCCGAAGTTCTGCGCTAAGAGCGCTCAGCAGAAATTCGAGTGGGCACGAGTTCTAAACCCGTTTGGCATTCATGCAGACAGATGGAGGTTATTTGAATAATTCTATCATTCCGTCGGATCCAAGTAGGGAGCTGCCGCTGGCCGGTTTTTTCAGAGCATGCATGTGATCAAATTGCATCATACAAAAGACCAGTCAGAAATTCGTTAATATATCGTTAATCGGAACATCAAAAAGCCATCTTTTTTTTGCTGCTAACAAATACGCGGAGGTTTTCGCGCAAAAAAGTTGCGGTGGTTTCCAGACCACTCTTAAGGGGTGAACAAGATGTTACGAGTAAGCGGTTTGAACCGCAAAGCGCGCCGTCGTACAGCGGCACTTTCCAAAGCGCAGACGAGCAAATACCATCAAGGAAAATCCGCTGCATATCGCGCTTTCGCTGCTCCAGTTGCTGCCGGTGCGATAGGTTTGGGTGCATCGATTGGAGTGGCAACTCCTTCGATCGCGCAAACGGTTGTTCCCCCATCAAACGGTCCGTGCAGTGTTGCGGGTGACCTCGCCACCTGTACGGGAGATGTTTCAACGGGTGTTCAGGCAAACGGGCCGGCAATCGAAACGCTCAATATCAATAACGTGACTGCTCCGGGAATTGCACCAGGCGGTGGAACAGACGGAGTGGCTTTCAGCACACCAACAGGTAACGTAACCCTTAACATCCAGACGAATGGAACCGACGGCATTGTCACGACGGGGAACGGCGCGGATGGGATTGTTGTGGATGCGGACGGCGACGGGGATGTTTCGATCACATCGACGGGCGAAATTGCAACCGACGGACGTCGATCCTTTGGCATTCGATCCGATCTTGAGGGTGACGGTGCCATTTCGGTTAACTCGACCGGCAATATCACGACATCCGGACCCAGCAGAAGCGCCGGTATCGGCGCTACTCAACAAGGTGGTGATGGCGATGTGTCAGTGGTTTCAGCGGGTCGTATAAGCACATCGGGCAGCCGTTCAGACGGAATCTACGCCAATCAGGACGGTGGAGACGGCACGGTATCGGTCAACTCAGCGGGCGATATCAGCACAATTCGAAATCGATCAACAGGCATCACCGCTCTTCAGAGTGGCGGCGAAGGGGATGTCTCGGTGGTGTCGAATGGCAATATCTCGACGGCTGGAAACAACTCTGGCGGTATACTTGGACAGCAAAGCGATGACGATGGCGATGTCGCGATCCAATCAACCGGAAACATCACAACAGAAGGAAACAACGCGAACGCCGTCTTGGCGCGTCAAAATGGCGGCGATGGGGATATCACAGTTGAATCCGAGGGCAACCTCTCGACTTCTGGAAATAACGCCCGCGGGATCTTTGCACGGCAAGACGACGGTGATGGCAACATCACGATCCGCTCGACCGGAAATATCACGACAGAAGGAAACAACGCCGATGGTATCTTTGTCCGCCAACGGGGCGGAAACGGAGATATCAGCGTCACTTCGTCGGGCAATATTTCGTCCGCAAGGGACGGCATCCGCGCGCTTCTGACCAATGATGGCGACATTACAATTTCGAACCGGGGCGATGTCAGCGGCGCAGCAGCGGGCGACGGTATCAACGCCACGGTGAATGGCGCAGGTGATGTCGTCGTCGACAGCATCGGGGATATTACTGGCAGAGAATACGGGATTTACGGCGTAGCAAATGGAACAGGCAACGTAACGGTCAATTCCAACGGCAACATTTCTGCTGAAGAAGAACATGCGATCTTTGCTGACGCGGAGGACGGGAATGTGACCGTCAATGTGACGGGCGACGTCCAATCCCTCGATAGCGATGCAATTGATGTGGAAACCGGCAGCCCCGGAGGCGTGATTGACGTCACTGTGGTGGGCAATATCACTGGCGATGCGATCGGCATTGACGCTGATGCCGAGGATTCCGGTGATATCAACATTCAGGTCACAGGTGATATCCGCGCCGGTTCGGATGACGGCGTCGAAGCCGAAGTTGATGGTGACGGCGACATCTCGATCACGATGAACGGTGATATCGAAGCAAGCGAACACGGGATCCGCAGCTTTGTTGCTGGCGACGGAAACATCTCGGTTGAAGCGTCGGGTGAAATTGCGGCGGACAATATTGATGGCATTAACGCTGAAATAGACGGAAACGGCGACGTTACTATTTCGGCATCCGGTACCATCGATGCCGAAGTTGACGGAATCTTCGCCCATGTAACCGAGAACGGCAACATAAGCATTACAAACGCTGCATCCATAATCGCCAGAAACGACGAGGGAATTGACGCCGAAATCTTCGGAGATGGCGATGTCTTCATTAGAAACTCGGGGCGGATAACCTCTCGCGAAGACGATGCGATCGAAGTGGATGTCGAGGGAAGCGGCGATGTCAGCATTGTGAACTCTGCCCAGCTCACCGCCGATTCCGACGCGATCGATATCGAACTAAACGGTGACGGCGATGCCCGTGTGACCAATAGCGGGGCGTTGCGTTCGCTGGACAATAACGGGATCGAAGTGGACGTGGACGGAGCCGGTTCAATCACCATTGTGAACACCGGAAATATTGATGCGTTCGAATACGGTATCGAGATCGAAGATCGCGACAACAACGCCGCTGCAATAATCACAAACTCCGCCCGCATCACCGGTCGAGAAGGCTTTTCCATCGTATATGGCGGCGACGGGAACGACACGTTGAATCTCGAGCCCGGCTCGATTCTGAACGGATCGGTCGATTTCGGCAATGGCAACGATGGCATGGGGGGCACGAACCCGAATGACATTGACACGTTGAACTTTGCGCGCGGGATGAATTCGGTTGTAAATTTTGCTGATGCATCGGGTGACGATAATGACCTCGCGTCCGCCCCCGAAGTCGTCAATTTTGAAGGGGCCGGCGTTGTGGCCAACAATGGCCTCACTGCGGTTTCGGTGGATACGACGGGATTCGCGGCCCAAGGTACCTTTATCAGCGATCTCACCGACGCGGTGTTCAATACGATTGACACCGCCAGCCCCTATGCGTCCGGCTCGTCCGGTGGCCAGGTTAGCAGAAACCTGGGTCCTTTCGGGTATGTTGAACAGGATAACGGCCCATATGTCTGGGGTTCAGCCTTCGGAGGAGATCGCGATGTTGAAGAAGACGGTTCAAATCTTGGATTCAGCCATCGTATGTACGGTTTCGTAGTTGGTGCCGAGACGAATGAATTCATCGATAACAGCGATTTTGGTGTTCTTGTCGGATATGACGACAGCCATGTCTCGCTGGATCAAGACGCAGGAGATACCGATATCACGTCATATTTTGGGGGCGTCTACCTCGAAAGGGACTACGGACGATACAGCCTCAACGCAGCGCTTCTTGCTGGCGTAACCGACAATGAAGCGACCCGAAACGTTGATGGCGGCGAAGCGAAAGGCGATTTTGACGGCACGTTCGTTTCGCCGTCGCTCTCGATCTCGGCACCCATCAACGCCTTGCCAATTCCTGCCTTCTTCAGTGCACGCGCAAGCTATGTCTTTCTGAAACTTGATGAATATTCCGAAACAGGAACCGCGTATCCGCTGACTGTCGAAGATCGGAACGTTTCGCTGTTCAACACGCGGGCTCAATTGAACTTGCCCCGCCTCTACGAGGCCGCAAATGGATCGAGTACCTACCTGAACTGGGCCGTTGGAGTAGATGCAACTTTTGATGCAGGATCCGACGATGTGGACGCAATCGTAGCAGCGACACCCTTTTCTTTCGTAGCTTCAACAGAAGATGCAGCTGCAGGGTTTCTTGGCTTTACGCTTGAACATACCTCTGCAGATGGAAACCGATCGATAGGCTTCAGCGGCGAGTTTCAATCAACCTTTGGTGGTGGATCCAGTGTTGTCGGAGAACTCACGGCTTCCATAAGGTTCTAAACCAACGAATTGCCGTATTGTTTGGTCAAATGTTGGTTCTTAACAGCCTCTTCAAACTGACTGCCTTAACATGGGAGCGTCTGTTTAGTTTCGTCACGCACGTCCAAGCCATCTACGCCTACGAAATCACAGGGGCTTTTTTGTATTTTCGAATCTAGCCGTAGGCGTCGACCGCGAAGGTCGGATTTCGCCTCCGCTACCGGATAGGTTTGCAACTGCAGAGAATGTCAGCTTCCCGCCCTTCGGGACCAAAGTGCTGTCAGACGAATTCGAACCAGTCTCAGTTTGCCACGGAAACCGCGAACCTACCCGGAACAAAGTTGACGCCACTCGCTAAGAGCAGCGGCGCGGGTCAGCTTGACGGTGTCTCGGCTGGCTAGCGATCTTTCCTGTTTGAAGTGGTTGTATACGGAGGAATGGACGGCGGCGAATTTCTGCAGACTTCGCATGCGCACGAAACGTTGCATGGCGCGTTCACGCCGTCGGAAAGGAAGGTGTGAATTCTCGACTCGGTTGTTAAGCCACCTGCCCGTCTGTTGTTTTTCGGTAGCGCCAAGCTCTCCAAGAGCGGCCCGGTACGATGCGAAGCGATCCGTGACGACGGTTTCCGCTTTACCGTATCGCTACATCAATTTCTTGGGGAATTTTAGTGCTGCTGCTTTGTTTCGACGTTTGGTAACGATTGCTTCGAGCACTTCGCCCTCATGATCGACGGCCCGCTAGAGATAGTGTCTCTTGCCATTCACCTTCACGAAAACCTCGTCCACGTGCCCTTCCATTTGGAGTATGCTCTGAATAGCTGAACACGCTTTCTTCGGATCTCAGCAGCAAACATTGGGCCAAACCTGTTCCACCAGTACCGGACAGTTTCGTGGCTCACGTCGATGCCTCGCGCGTGCAACAAATCTTCGACATTCCGAAGCGCAACGCCGGGTGGACAAAGAGGCACCGCGGGACTGATCGGTAGATTGAGGTTGTTCAACGACTTCAACACCGGAACCCATGTTCTCCCATGGACGTCAGCAATCCCGATCTTCATGCTTTCAACGTGGAAGCTGCCATAGGTTACGTTCTGAAGGAAGCAGGACCCGAGGTCGCAGCCCAATATCAATATAGTGTGCAAAGATTGCAGCCCGGTGAACGCCGGATTTTTTACAATGCAGTTTTGGGACAGAGGAGGTCCTACTCAGCGCGGTACACGACAGGCCCTCCTAAGTTCAAAAAGTCGTAGCAGAATTTCTCATTGCGAAGCGAAATGATGTAACGCCTCAAATGGCAGAAATCGCCGCTTTGCTGAGAGTAGACACAAATCATTTGAGAGAACGCGGGACAAACCGCCCGGGGTTGCTACTTTGGCGGTGTGAGTAACATTCAATTTAAGATTTCCCCAGTTTGGCCGACTCTCAACGTTCCGCCTTTAGCAACCTCAACATAGACACCCATGTCCGTATGACCCATCAACACCCGAATTTGATAGGGTATCTTCATGTCCCGCTCGGCCGTTTCCGGGTTCACTTCAGTGGCTGCACACCTTTTCGTACGTGAAAGTATCTTTAACTCAACATCGCCAAATCTGAAAACTGATCCAGCTTCATCCAACTCAGAAAACGGAGGTAAACCGTCCATCTCGATATTCGCCCGGAAGCGCGCTGGGTGGATTTCTGCGTTCAGTTTTTCACCCAACTTTTCCACAGACGCCAAATTTAAAACGGATATCGCGTTCATCATTTTGGGTGATACGACAGACACATCTGTAAACCGATGAGGAGCCGACGAAACGAATATTGGCGGTTCGGGATCTTTTAAGCCGATCTCTGAAGAAAGGAAATTTGACGCATTTTTCCGATCTTCTGCAGCTTGCATGTTAAAGCTGTGTGTTTTGCCGCTCGCTTTGATCACAAGATCTTGGGTCTCAATATCAAAATTCGTCTTAACACCTGCCAGAGCAGCCTCATTTAATAGAACAACAAAGCGATCTTTCGGCAGAGGCTGAGGGTTCTGTGCGTTAAATCCGGAGTTGTAGCGCGCGAACCCGAAAAGGCGATCACCTGGAATCCCCTCCCCTGCTCGCAGCGTCACGGTTTGCATAGGCTCGGCACTCAATCCTTTAATTGGATAGCGGTTCAATCTGACGATAGAGAGTGTGTTCATACGTCTGCACCTGACCAAACGAGTTATACACGTTCCCGAGTGGTCCGCGCTATTCGACGCTACCTCCAATTCTCAAAGGTATCGACCAAATAATCTGTGAGTGCTTCAGCAGAGGGTTCGCTAAACGCGTTGGCCGCATGATGGCCGCGATTGTAGGCTGTGCCAATTTTAGTCGATAGAGCCATTTAATACCTCGCTGACGAGAATAGATGCGTATCAAGAAAAATAAACAAATTCTCATATAATCAACGACTAAGAAGCAAATTGAACGTTCCTCTCCGCCTTTTTGAGGTACGAACCTCAAATATTTCTGGACTTGAGGTGCGTACCTCAAATAGCCTTATAGACATGCCGCGATTCGCACATCCTCGAATGACGGCGCAAAAAAGGGAGGAATGGATGACTTACTCAAAACTGGCCTCGGCCAGCGCAATAGTCCTTGCCGCTACTACTCTTTCTACAAGGGCATATGCCGAAGATCTGACACTGTGTTGGGCAGCATGGGACCCGGCCAACGCTCTAGTTGAGCTTTCAAAAGAATTCGAAGCTGAGTCCGGCCATACTATGAACTTCGAGTTTGTGCCGTGGCCAAATTTTGCGGACCGGATGCTGAATGAGCTGAACTCTGGGGGTAAGCTCTGTGACCTGTTGATCGGAGATAGTCAGTGGATCGGCGGGGGCGCTGAAAACGGCCATTATGTAAAACTGAATGATTTCTTCGATGCCGAGAGCATCAGCATGGACGATTTCGCGCCGGCAACGGTTTACGCCTATTCGACATGGCCTAAAGGTACTCCGAACTACTACGCATTGCCCGCAATGGGGGATGCAAACGGCTGGTTCTATCGCAAGGACTGGTTCGAGAATCCGGACATCCAAGCTGCGTACAAGGAAGCAACAGGGCAAGATTTGCGTGAACCTCAGTCTCAGAAAGAATTGCTGCAAATCGCGCAGTTTTTCCAGGGTCGTGAGATCGATGGAAAGACGGTCTATGGTGCGGCGATCTTTACAGAGCGTGGGTCCGAAGGGATCACCATGGGTGTGACCGGAGCGCTCTATCCGTGGGGCTTCAAATATGAAAACACACCAGGATCCTACGATATGGAGGGTGCCGTAAACTCGCCCGAAGCAGTCGAAGCGCTAGAGTTTTACAAAGAATTCTACAAAACAGCGACACCCCCAGGATACACAAACTCCTACATGGGAGAGAGCTTGGACGCCTTTAAGTCCGGTCAGGTCGCCATGGCTATGAACTGGTTCGCGTTCTTCCCAGGTCTCTATGCCGATCCCAATACCGGTGGTGACAAGATCGACTTCTTCGTGAACCCACCACAAAATCAGGCAGGCTCGACACTGGGCGGACAAGGTATCTCTGTTGTCAGCTACTCTGACAAACAGGACGCCGCGCTTGAGTACATTAAGTGGTTCGCGCAGCCAGAAGTTCAGGCCAAATGGTGGGAACTAGGCGGCTACTCAGCACATAATTCGGTGCTGGAAGATCCTGGTTTCGTAGACAGCCAACCGTTCGCCGGTGACTTCTTGGAAGCAATGGCCGGGGTGCAGGATTTCTGGCAAGAGCCTGCCTACGCGGAACTGCTGCTGGCAATGCAGAAGCGCATCCACGACTACGTGGTTGCCGACCAAGGCACAGCTCAAGAAGCGCTTGATCTTCTGATCGAAGATTGGACGGAAGTCTTCGAAGACGAAGGCAAGCTTTAGTCCGGACACAGGCAGGAGCGGGTGCAAACCCGCTCTACCTTCACCCGTGAGTCCTAAACCAACAAGAACTGGCAAAGAGATGTCTGACAGGACCCTAGATCGCGTTGCGCAGGCAACGCCCGAGCGAGTTGCGCGAAAAATTCGGGGGTTATCCGACCGCGCGATCGCCTGGATATTCATCTCCCCAACGATATTTCTACTGCTGGCGATCAATATCTTCCCTTTGATCTGGACCATCCAACTGAGCTTTACCAACTACAAGGCCAACCGGATCGGGCGCGAGGTCAAAGATGTCGGGTTCAGGAATTACGAGCGCATCCTGACAGACTCGGACACATGGCTGAACATGCAGGCCACCGCACATTTCCTGTTCTGGACGATTTTTTTTCAAGTCCTGATCGGATTTACTCTGGCGTGGTTGATCAACAAGAAATTCAAGGGCAATGATCTTTGGACCACGATCATCGTGCTGCCGATGATGCTGTCCCCGGCCGTTGTCGGAAACTTCTGGAAGTTTCTCTATCAGCCTCAGATCGGCCTGTTTAACTACATCGTATCGTGGTTTACCGGCAAAGACCCGTCGAGCTTTGAGATGCTCGGGTCCGTAACGCTGGCGCCCTGGTCCATCGTGATTGTCGACACCTGGATGTGGACCCCCTTCGTGATGCTCATCTGTCTGGCCGGGCTGCGCAGTATTCCCGATTACATCTACGAGGCAGCTGAGATCGACAGGGCCAGCAAGCTGCGCCAGTTCTTTACGATTACCATCCCGATGGTCCTGCCATTCCTCATGTTGGCGGTGCTGTTTAGAGGGATCGAGAACTTCAAGATGTTCGATCTGGTGGTGCAACTGACGGGCGGCGGGCCAGGGTCTGTTACGGAGCTGACCTCCATCAATTTGAAGCGCGAAGCCTTTGAGAAATGGCGCACGGGTTATGCCTCGGCCTATGCGATCATCCTTTTCGTCACCGTGTTCGGCCTTGCGTCGATCTACGTCAAAGCCCTGAACAAGGTGAAACAGAGATGAGCAGTTTTTCCGTCACCGAACCTTCGAACCGTTCAAAGTGGATCGCCGGGTTTCTGGTTATCACCTATGCGCTGATCACGATGATCCCGCTGGTTTGGATTTTGCTAACTGGCTTCAAGTCTCCAGCCGACGCGATCAGCTATCCGCCCAAGGTTGTCTTTGACCCAACGCTTGAAGGCTATGTCAATCTCTTCACCACTCGCACACGGCAGACGCAGGAGTTCCTGGAAGCAAACCCGCCACAGAACTGGGCCGATGAGATCGTCCGCCAATACGACATGGTGATTGTCGGGCCATCCAAGTTTGGCGAGCGTTTTATGAATTCGGTGATCATCGGGTTTGGATCGACGTTCCTAAGCATCTTCCTTGGCACCTTGGCTGCTTATGCATTCAGCCGTTTCAAGGTGCCGCTCAAGGACGACCTTCTGTTCTTCATCCTCAGTACGAGAATGATGCCCCCGGTTGCCGTTGCGATCCCAATCTTCCTGATGTTCAGAAACCTCGGTCTAAGCGACACGCATTTGGGGATGATCCTTCTGTATACGGGTGTGAACATCTCGTTGGCTGTTTGGCTGCTGAAAGGGTTCATCGACGAAATCCCGCGAGAGTACGAGGAAGCGGCACTAATAGACGGCTACACCCGGTTTCAGGCGTTTTACAAAGTTGTACTGCCGCAGGCTGCGACGGGTATCGCTTCGACAGCGATCTTCTGCCTTATTTTTGCATGGAACGAGTATGCGTTTGCCGTGTTGCTGACATCCGCGAATGCGCAGACCGCGCCGCCCTTTATTCCCACCATCATCGGGATCGGTGGGCTGGATTGGCCTGCAGTTGCGGCTGGTGCCACGATATTCCTGATTCCGGTCATGATTTTCACCATCCTGATGCGCAAACACCTGCTGCGCGGGATCACATTCGGAGCGGTGCGCAAATGAGCGAGTTTCTATCAGGATTAATGCGTTTTCGCCGAGGCCCTTGGGAGATGGTCGCGACCATCCTCATCGCGGTCGGCGTATTTATGCTGATGCAACCGTTCGTCCTTTGGGCGTTCACTTATTCCTTCATCGTTACGCTGATCGGAACTGTCATGTTCATCATCGTCAGCCATTTTCCGGAGTAGAAATGGCCCAGATCGTTGTCAAAAACGTAAAGAAGATGTTCGGCGATTTCACCGCTGTGCGGGAAAGCTCGTTCACGATTGAAGATGGTGAATTCTTCATGCTGCTTGGTCCATCGGGCTGCGGCAAAACAACGACGCTGAGGATGATCGCAGGCTTGGAGCTTCCAACATCGGGTGAGATCTATCTCGACGGCGAAGAAATCAGCCAGCGACCCCCATCAGAGCGAGACATTGCATTCGTGTTCCAGATGTTTGCGCTGTATCCCCACATGAACGTGCGCAAAAATATCAGCTACCCCCTGATATCGCAGGGCATGCCGCGTGCTGCTGTAAAAGCCAAAGTAGAAGAAGTCGCGGGAATTCTGGGGATCAACGACATCCTCGATAGCCCGGTAGGTGGACTGTCAGGTGGCGACCGGCAGCGCGTGGCGCTGGGCCGCGCGATCGTTCGCGAACCCAAGGCATTCATGATGGACGAACCGTTGGGTGCCTTAGATGCCGAGTTTCGAGAACACATGGCCGAAGAGTTACGCGCGCTTCATGACCGTATGGGCGCAACCACTGTTTACGTGACACACGACCAGTTGGAAGCCATGCAAATGGGCGACAAGATCGTAGTGATGAACAACGCTGTGATTGAGCAATTCGGCACACCTCAGGAAATCTACGACAAACCAGCCACAATGTTCGTTGCAGATTTTATCGGGTCCCCTTCCATGAACTTCCTGCCGTTTCAAGGAAAGGTCGCGCCTGACTCGGAAATGGTTCGACTAAATGGCCATGACGAAGCCGTGCCCAAACTGATGGAGGGGGCGGAAGGTGACTTAGTTTTTGGGGTTCGCCCTGAGCATGTTTTTCTATCGGATGCGAGCGCCTACAGAGCCAAGGTTCTGGCGACAGAATATTTGGGAACCACCCAGATCGTGACGCTGCAAAGCCCGAACGGAGAGCTGAAAGCCCGGATTGATGCGCGCGAAGTCGTAAATCCCGGCGAGACGGTGGGGTTAGAGTTCCGCTCACCCGCAGTAACACTGTTTGAAAAGGCCACCGGACGCGCGTTGAGGTCCGCTCTGAACGACGAGGTACTAAGTAATGGCTGAAGTCGTTTTAGAGAATATCTCGAAGTCATTCGGCAATCTAAAGGCGGTGGATGATATCTCAATGACGATCCCCAACGGCGCCTTTGTGGTGCTATTGGGTCCAACGGGCGCGGGAAAGACAACGACGCTGAGATTGATATCCGGACTTGAGAAACTGGATTCTGGAACCGTTCGCATTGCTGGACGGGATGTTGGAATAGAAACGCCAGCCCAGCGCGATGTGGCTATGGTTTTCCAGCAATACTCACTGTACCCGCATATGACAGTGCGGGAGAACCTGTCTTTTCCTCTGAGGTCGCCGATCCTGAAGACGCCAGAGGATGAGATCAAGAGGAAGGTTAACGAAGTTGCGGACATCCTCCAGATTCCGCACAAGTTGAACAACAAAGCGACTGAACTGTCTGGCGGTGAAATGCAGCGCGTTTCAATTGGACGAGCGCTGGTGCGAGACCCCCAGATATTTCTGATGGATGAACCCCTCAGCTCTTTGGACGCCAAGCTTCGGGCGGATTTGCGGGTCGAATTAAAAAGAATTCAGGCGGATCTGGGATCGACCTTGCTATACGTGACCCATGATCAAGTCGAAGCCATGACAATGGCGACGCATATCGGCGTTTTGGAAAACGGCAGGCTGGTTCAGTACGGAACACCCCGGGACATCTATGAAAACCCCGGTAGCGTTTATGTCGCCAGCCGGTTGGGACTGCCGCGGATCAACATTCTGCCTTCCGAGCTGTTCGGAGGCAATCACAAAGGTCCGCAAATAGGTCTTCGCCCGGAAAACATCATCGAAGGAGAAGGCAGCGAAGCGCGGGTAATACGCGCAGAGCATCTGGGGGATCAAACGCGGCTACACCTGGACCTGAACGGTCACCCGGTTGTGACCTTGATTGATGTACATCAGGATTATCCATCTGGAAAACTTATAAAAATCCGCCCACACAACCCGTTGTATTTTGACGCGTCCGGCGCGCGCGTGAATTAAGGAGCAAAAGCATGGCCCAGTTCCTCAACACAAAAGAAACTTTGGTTACAGAGGCCATAGACGGTCTTCTGGCGTCTTCCGGAGGGCAACTGACCCGGTTGGACGGTTACCCGCACATCAAGGTTGTTTACAGGTCGGATTGGGACAAGTCGAAGGTCGCCCTGGTTTCTGGCGGGGGGTCTGGTCACGAACCCGCCCATGCAGGTTTTGTTGGCGCCGGTATGCTCACAGCCGCGGTGTGCGGGGAAGTGTTTGCATCCCCGTCAGTCGAGGCGGTTCTGGCGGGCATTCTTGCGGTCACGGGTGAGGCTGGGTGCCTGCTTATTGTCAAAAATTACACCGGTGATCGGTTGAACTTTGGACTGGCAGCTGAACGCGCCCGTGCATTGGGCCGCAAGGTAGAGATGGTCGTTGTCGACGATGACATCGCCCTGCCCGATCTTCCGCAACCACGTGGCGTGGCGGGTACGTTGTTCGTTCACAAAATCGCCGGAGCGCTTGCTGAAGACGGTGCTGACCTAGACACCGTTACAAATGCTGCAAGAAGCACCATTGCGAAGGTTGTCAGCATCGGTATGAGCTTGGACACCTGTACCGTTCCGGGATCTCCAAAAGAAGACCGGATCGCCCCCGGGAAAGCAGAGCTTGGCTTGGGTATTCATGGCGAGCCCGGTGTACAGCAAGTCGAGTTCTCAAATGCTGTATCGGCTATGTCCACAGTGGTGGAGAAGCTGAAGCAAAGGGTGGGGTCCGGGGATTGCGTGGCGTTGCTCAACAACCTGGGTTCTACAACTCCGCTAGAAATGGCTGTCCTTACGCATGCGTTGTCCGAAACTGGTTTTGCCCACCATATCATTGGCCCGGCACCCATGATGACGTCGCTGGATATGCACGGGTTTTCGGTTTCCATTCTGCCTGTGGATCAGGACGATTTGTCAGCCCTTGAAACACCCGTTGATCTGGCCGCATGGCCCGGGGTCGATTCCATCGGCCCGATCAAAGTGGCACCATTGCCTGATGGCCTGACCCCTATCGATCCAATTCCTTCGAACAATCCCACCACAAGGGAAACAATCACCCGGTTGTCTGAACTGCTCATCAACGCAGAGAAGAACCTCAACGAACTGGACGCGAAATCTGGAGATGGCGATACAGGAAGCACATTGGCGACTGCCGCAAGAGCATTGCAAGGTAGCCTTGACCGCATGCCGCTTGCTGATCTGACACAACTGTTTCCGGCGTTGGGCAATGAGTTAAGTCAGACAATGGGTGGTTCTTCCGGCGTGATACTCGCAATCTTCTTCAACGCAGCTGGAGATGCCTGTGCGAACGGAGCATCGGTACCAAAATCTCTCGTCGAAGGACTGAATCGCGTCAGCCAGGTTGGGGGTGCCAAGGTCGGTGACAGGACAATGATTGACGCCCTAGCACCGGCACTTGCCGCGCTGCCATCTGGTCTGACGCACGCGGCCGAGGCTGCCCGCAAAGGCGCGAACAACACCGCAAATATTCGACGTGCTAAGGCAGGCCGCGCAGCCTATGTTCCCGAAGAAAACCTTGTTGGACATAACGATCCCGGCGCTGAGGCTGTTGCTTTGTTGTTTGAAGGCTTAGCGCGGGAGATTGAGGGCTGAAGAACACGTGGAAGACCAAAAACAAAAACTAGAATTGGTGAAAAAGCCAACCGTTAATGACATCGCGCGCGTTGCGGGTGTTAGCCTAGCGACTGTTGACCGGGTCTTGAACAGACGCCCCGGCGTGCGGGCGGTGACCGTACAGAAAGTACAAAAGGCGATTGATGAGCTGGGGTATGTGCGCGACACGGCCGCGGCCAACCTTGCGCGTAACCGAGTTTACAACTTCCTCTTTGTTCTGCCGGACACGGACAACGAGTTTGTGGAGGCAATCAGCAGTCAGATCGCAGAACAATCACGCGACCAATTTATCGAACGGACTCGCATTGCAATAAAGAAGGTTGCTCCGTTTGAGCCCCAAGATATCGTCAACATTCTGGATGCTGTAGACAGTTTGGATGTAGACGGAGTCGCCGTTTTCGGGCCCGAAACGCCTTCTGTCCGGGATGCTGTTAAAAGGCTCAGGGACAAAGGCGTTCCGGTTGTTGCCCTGGTGTCTGACTTGCCGAGTTCTGAACGAGACCACTTTGTCGGTATTGATAACGTTTCGGCAGGACGAACCGCCGCTCAGCTAATGGGGCGATTTGTGCATCGTGACGGCAAGGTCTTGGTACTTACAGGATCCCGTTTGGCACGTGACCACCTCGAACGACGTCAAGGCTTTGACCTTGTTGTGGCTGAGGAATTTCCGCACCTCGAAGTCGTAGCATCAGTCGAGGGCCGAGATGACCCGGATCTGATTTACAGGATGATGCCCGAAATATTTGAAACCTATCCAGATCTGGTCGGAATATACTCGTCAGCAGCGGGTAACGCAGGCCTGATTCAATTCCTTTCAGAAAACAAGCTCAGCGAAGATCTGGTGATCATAGCTCATGAGCTTACACCGCTCAGTCGTGAGGCGCTCACGCTCGGTACATTTGACGCTCTGATCTCGCAAGACACTGGGCACATTGTACGTTCAGCCGTCCGCCTGCTGCGCGCGACTTCGGATAAGGTTCCGTTCAACAAAGCGCAGGAACGTATCCGCATCGACATCTATCTGAAGGAAAATTTACCGCCATAGAGGCTCAGGTTTTGGGGAGGAGATTTTATGAAGACGATCAAAGGTCCAGCTTTGTTTCTTGCGCAATTTGCGGGGGACGAAGCGCCGTTCAATTCGTGGGACGCGATCACTAAATGGGCAGCTGACTGTGGATACAAAGGCGTTCAGGTGCCCAGTTGGGACGGCCGGCTGTTCGACCTGGAACAGGCCGCGTCCAGCACCGGTTACTGCGATGACTTCAAAGGAAAAGCCAGGGACAATGGTGTCGAAGTTACTGAACTTTCAACGCACCTTCAGGGCCAGCTTGTGGCCGTTCACCCGGCCTATGACAGTGCATTTGACGGCTTTGCGGCCGAAAGCGTCAGAGGGAACCCGAAAGCCCGGCAAGAATGGGCAGTAGACCAGGTCAAGAAAGCGCTATCAGCTTCGAAAAACTTGGGTATTTCTGCACATGCGACATTCTCGGGCGCGTTGGCATGGCCTTATGTCTATCCTTGGCCGCAGCGCCCCGCCGGCTTGATTGAAACGGCGTTTGATGAGCTTGCGCGTCGTTGGGTGCCAATCCTTGATCACGCCGAAGACTGCGGCGTTGATGTATGCTACGAAATCCACCCCGGAGAGGACCTCCACGATGGTGTGACGTACGAGATGTTTCTGGAACGGACGGGAAATCACCCACGGGCCTGCATGCTATACGACCCGTCGCACTACGTGCTGCAATGCCTCGACTATCTGGACAATATCGACATCTACAAAGATCGGATCCGGATGTTCCATGTCAAAGATGCCGAGTTCAACCCAACCGGGCGGCAAGGTGTTTATTCCGGGTATCAAAGCTGGGTTGATCGGGCTGGGCGGTTCCGGTCGCTTGGTGATGGCCAAGTGGATTTCGGTGCGGTCTTCTCAAAAATGGCGGCGAATGACTTTGATGGTTGGGCTGTGGTCGAATGGGAATGCTGTCTCAAACACCCCGAGAATGGCGCGCGTGAAGGCGCTCAGTTTGTGTCAGATCACATCATCCGTGTGACCGAGAAAGCCTTTGATGATTTCGCTGATAGTGGCGCCGACGAAGCCGCCAATCGGAAAATGCTGGGGATTGATTGATGGTCACAGGACGCAGTGAAGAAACATCAGGACGCATTCGGCTTGGCATGGTTGGCGGCGGAAACGACGCCTTCATAGGGGGTGTTCATCGCATAGCGGCGCGACTGGACGACAAGTTCGAGCTGGTCGCCGGTGCTTTGTCTTCGACGCCAGAGAAATCTCTTGAAAGTGGTCAAGCATTGGGGCTCGAACGGGTTTATGAAGACTTCAAGAAAATGGCGATCCGGGAAGCCCGATTGAAATCTGGGATCGAGGCAGTCTCAATTGTCACGCCAAATCACGTTCACTATGCAGCCGCGCGTGAATTCCTGAAACGCGGTATTCACGTCATTTGTGACAAGCCACTCACCTCGACCCTTGCGGATGCAAAAAGACTGGTGAAGGCGGCCGAAAGCGCGAAGGCACTGTTCATTTTGACCCACAATTACACGGGCTATCCGATGGTTCGGCAGGCGCGTGAAATGGTTGCCAACGGCGAAATTGGCAAGATTCGTGTGGTTCAAGTTGAGTACCCGCAGGACTGGCTGACCGAGCAGCAGGATTTCAAACAGGCTGAGTGGCGAACCGATCCCGAACGCTCGGGCGCGGGTGGATCAACCGGTGACATCGGAACCCATGCCTACAACCTCGCTTGCTTTGTAACCGGGCTGACTGCGGAATGCCTGGCGGCGGATTTGCAGGCCTTTGTGCCGGGGCGCAAGGTCGATGATAACGCCCACGTTTTGCTTCGCTTTGAAGGCGGCGCGCGTGGTATGCTGTGGTCGTCTCAGGTGGCGCCCGGTAACGAAAACGCATTGCGCTTGCGGGTCTATGGCGAAAAAGGTGGGTTGGAGTGGTCTCAGGAAGATCCCAATTATCTTTGGTTCACGCCATACAACAAACCCAAGCGTCTGATCACCCGAAATGGAGCTGGAGCAGGTGACGCTGCCAATCGGTTGAGTAGAGTCCCTCCGGGCCATCCCGAGGGATATCTTGAAGGTTTCGCCAATATCTATGGAGAGGCTGCTGAGGCAATCCAAGCTTTCCGAGGCGGGATTTCACCTGATACTTCGGTTGTCTATCCAACGGTCCATGATGGACTCAATGGTGTAAAGTTTGTAGCCGCATGCGTGCAAAGCTCTTCAAGGAATGCGGCTTGGGTCAAGTTAGAGTAAAGTCTGGCTGTGGGAAAAGAGCGGACATCTTAGAGGGTGCTGTCAAACGAATTCGAACCAGTCTCAGTTTGCGGCGGAAACCGCGAAACTATCCGGAACAAAGTTGACGCCACTCGCTAAGAGCGGCCGCGCGGGTCAGCTTGAAGGTGTCTCGACTGGCTAGCGTTCTTTCCTGGTTGAAGTGGTTGTAAACAGAGGAATGGACGGAGGCGAATTTCTGTAGACTTCGCATGCGCCTGAAACGCTGCATCGCGCGTTCGCTTCGTCGAAACGGCAGGTGCGAATTCTCGATACGGTTGTTGAGCCTCCTGCCCGTCTGTTGTTTTTCAAGCGCGCCCATTTCTCTGAGCGCAGCCTTGTAGGAAGCGAAGCGATCTGTGACAATCTATTCGGCGCAACCGTGCCGCTTCATCAATTTCCTGAGGAATTTCAGTGCTGCGGCTTTGTTTCGACGCTTCGTGACAACGGCTTCCAGCACCTCGCCTTCGTGATCAACAGCCCGCCAAAGATAATGCCGTTTACCATTCACCTTCACGAAAACCTCGTCCGCGTGCCACTTCCATTTGGAGTATGCTCTCAATTGCTGAACACGCTTTCTTCGGATCTCAGAGGCAAACATCGGACCGAACCTGTTCCAACAGTAGCAGTCGGTTTCGTGGCTCACGTCGATGCCTCGCTCGTGCAACAAGTCTTCGACATTCCGAAGCGAGAGCGGGAAGCGGATGTACAGCGTTACCGCAAGACGGATGATATCGGGACTGGTTTTGAAGTATTTGAAAGAGGCAGGTCTGGTCATGGGCAAAAGCTATGCAACACCCCTGCCCCGCTCAAGACACGTTCTTCTGACAAGACCCCAACCCGATCCCCGCCTCCGGTCCATGTTGATCCGCGCCCATGGCTGGACCCACGATCTGAAGTCCGGAGTTCAACTGATGGAAGTTGCGCGGCGTGAAAGCGTCCCCGGCGCTTTCATCCTTGCCCGTGCTCAGCTCGCGTTTCTCTCACCGAAGATTCAGGCCGCGATTCTCAACGGCACCCAGCCGCCCGAACTCACACTCAAGCGTCTGGTCAGCGTGACCCACCCACTTGATTGGTCCGAACAGGAACGCCTGTTCGGCTTCTGACATCTCCAGATCCTGCGTCCCTGATACAGACTTCGCCCTCCCTGATCCGGCGGAACAATTCCCCGTTCGCACGAGAAAATTCCCTGCTCCACCTTTTAGGGAATTTGCAACATAAACCCCTGTAAAACATTCAGTTCTGACAGGTGAAATTACTGAACTCAGACCCGTTTCGCGAAAATTCCCTGTAAATTGCCGGGTATCAGGAAAACCCCACCCAAAGCGATCCCACCAAAATGCGGCACTGAGACTGGGGCCTGAATCGTGATCCGAGTGTACGATCTGCTCCGTCTCTGATTGAAAGCGTATGCGTCAACTCGCGGGAATTGCGGAACAATTCCGGGTCAAAAAACACAACTGAAGTGAGACAGGGAAGTGAGACAGGTATGAGTGGCGGGGAGACAGGGATTCGAACCCTGGGAACGCTCTCACGTTCAACGGTTTTCAAGACCGCCGCATTCGACCACTCTGCCACCTCCCCGCGTGAGGCTGGGTCTATGACGAGTTGAGCGCGGTGGCAAGCCATAAAGCGGGAAATCTTGCCGAAGCGAATGTAGCAGTCTTTCCATGGCCCGATGCCCGCGCTATGATCTGCGGGAAAGACCGCACAAGACTGGCAACAAGAACCAGCAATGACGCGGTGGGGCGCGGCCGGAATGGCCTTGTCAGGCAAGGGATTGAGAAAATGGAGCGAGCTACGGGCACACGCTTTGGGCCACAACGGCTGGCAATTTTGGTCGTGACCATGGCAGCATTGGCTGGATGCGAAGAAGGGCTACTTACTGCAGAGGACCCGCCTGAGGATACGGCCGCCGAAGATGCGGACAACACAAACCGGTTCGAACTGTTCCCCGAGGCTGCCGCGACCAATCAGCGCGATGTTGAGGCCCCCGAGGTTTTTCAGGTCACCGAAGCAGGATTGTGGGACGGGCGGCCATCGCTGGGTGGTATCTGGGTGGCGCATCCCGATGTGACTCAACCCGAGCGGGTGCTGATCAAGAATACAGCCAACAACAAATCGGTAACGGGTGCCCTGTTCCGCCGTGAGCGGAATTTGCCGGGACCCGCGCTGCAGGTCTCGTCATCCGCTGCCGAGCAATTGGGAATGCTGGCTGGTGCTCCAACCAGGGTGCAGGTTGTCGCGTTGCGACGTGAGGCTATTGAAGAACCCCCTGCACCTGTCGCCGCGGAACCTGCCGAAGAGACAGATAGTGCAGAGAGTTCGGAAACAACCGACACCGCAGAAGCGTCAGAAACGGGCTCTGCTGAAAAGCCTCAAAAGCGGAAATGGTGGCAGAAAAAGCCAAGCACCGAAACAGCGACCGGAGCTGCGGTCGTTGCCGGGGCTGCCGTTGTTGCATCGTCGGATGAAGATGCGCCCAGTGCAGAAGCCCCGACCAATGCAGAAGCACCGACCAGTGAATTGGCCGCGAATGAGGCCCCAGCCCCAGAGAAACCGGCCAAACGCAAATGGTGGCAGAAAAAGCCAAGCGACGAGACTGCAGTCGCAGCAGCTGGCGCAGCAACCGCAGCGGCTGCCGAGACCGAATCCCCTTCGTCAGAAACACAGACGGCAGCATTGTCGGATCCCGAACTGACGGCACCGGCTGAAAAACCGGCCAAGCGCAAGTGGTGGCAAAAGAAAGACCCTAACGCAATCACCGAAACGCCTCTGGACCCGATTGCCGGAGCGGCAGCGGCCATCGAGGCCTCTGAACCAACGGCGGCGGCACCAGCGACGGCGAGTGCTGCGACGACAAGTGGGTTGGCAAAACCTTTTGTTCAGGCGGGCACATTCAGCGTAGAATCCAACGCCAAGAGCGCGGCGGACAAGATCCGGCGCAATGGCATGGCTGCCGAAGTCATGGAGCTGAAAAGCGAGGACAAGTCGGTCTGGCGCGTTTTGGTTGGACCCGTTGCAACCCGCGCGGAACGTCGGGCGATGTTGAACGATGTGAAAGACCTTGGGTTTACCGATGCTTTCACGGCAAAGAACTGATCAAACAGGAGGCCCATGATGCTTTCCGCTTTGCGATCCACCACACTGGCCCTCGGGTTGGCGCTGTTGGCACTGCCCGCCCATGCCTTCGACACCACCGCGCGTGCGGCTTATGTGATGGACCAGAAAACCGGCACTGTGCTGTTGTCTAAAGACGCCGATCAGCCTCTGCCTCCAGCGTCCATGTCGAAGCTCATGACGCTTTATGTGGCGTTTGAAGCCTTGCGCGATGGCCGTTTGACGCTGGACGAAACTTTGCCCGTCTCGGAACATGCAATGAGCTATGGCGGCTCGACCATGTTCCTGAACACGCAGGATCGTGTCCGGGTCGAGGATCTTTTGCGCGGGATCATCGTGCTTTCGGGTAATGACGCCTGTGTCGTGATCGCCGAAGCGCTCAGCCCCGACGGAAGCGAAGCCGGATTCGCCCGTTTCATGACTCAGCGGGCGCAGCAGATGGGCATGAACAACTCGAACTTTGCCAATTCCAACGGCTGGCCTGCTGCTGGGCACATGATGTCAGTGCACGATCTGGCAGTTCTGGCCGACCGGCTGATCACCGATTTCCCCGAGTACTATCCCCTGTTTGCCGAAGAAGAGTTCGAATTCGATGGCCGAGCGCCCTCGAACGCGCGAAACCGCAATCCGCTGCTGAAGCTTGATATCGGGGCCGATGGCCTCAAGACTGGCCATACCCAAGAGGCAGGATATGGTTTGGTCGGTTCTGCCAAACAAGGCGACCGACGGGTTGTCTTTGTTCTTTCAGGGCTCAACAGCACTGCCAAGCGCGCAGAGGAGGCTGAGGCCGTGGTTAACTGGTCGTTTCGAAATTTTGTCGAGAGGACAGTTGCCAAATCAGAAGAACCGGTAGCCCAGGCCAAGCTTTGGATGGGGGCGGAAAAGACTGTGGGATTGGTGCCCGAGGGTGATCTGACCTTGCTGTTCCCCGTTTTGGGCGACAAGGACATCAAGGCCGAAGTTGTCTATGACGGCCCTATCAACGCACCGGTCAGCAAAGGCCAGCAATTGGCCGAGCTTGTTATCCAACCCGAGGGATTGCCCGAAATCCGCCGCCCGCTGGTTGCGGAAAAGGATGTTCCCTTGGGCGGGTTTGTCGTGCGTATGTTGACCGTGGGTGGCATCGTTCTGAAAGAAGTGATCAACACTCCTCTGGAGCAAATGTGACAGCGCGCGGAACGTTTCTGACCTTCGAAGGCATTGACGGATCAGGCAAGTCCACGCAGGCGCGCCTGCTGGCCGAGCACTTGCGGCATCAAGGCCGCGACGTCGTTCTGACGCGCGAGCCCGGCGGATCGGACGGGGCAGAAGAAATTCGCAGCCTTGTGCTGCAGGGTGATCCGGACCGCTGGTCGGCCGAGACCGAGATCCTGCTGTTCACCGCTGCCCGGCGCGATCATCTTGAGCGCACGATTGAACCCGCGTTGGCAGAGGGCAAGGTTGTGATCTGCGATCGCTTTGCCGACAGTACCCGGATGTATCAAGGTCTGTCGCGCGGCGATCTGCGGGGTTTGGTGGATCAGTTGCACAGCTTGATGATCCGGCGAGAGCCAGATATGACCTTGCTGATCGATATGGACCCGGAAACCGGTCTGTTGCGCGCCAAAGGTCGTCAGGGCACCGAAGAACGATTCGAAGATTTCGGTTTGGATCTTCAACAACAGATGCGGGCAGGTTTTCTGGGTCTGGCCCAAGAATTCTCTGACCGTTTCCACGTGGTCGACGGCAATCGGGACATGGACAGCGTTGCGCGGGATGTGACAGATATTGTCATGGCGTCCCTGCAATTGAGCTGACATGAGCGACGATATCCAAACACCGGATCAGGCCCCTGGTGCCCCGCATCCGCGCGAAACTCTCAAGCTGTTCGGACAGGATGCGGCCCAAGAGGCGTTTTTAACCGCGTATAACTCGGACCGGCTGCACCACGGCTGGTTGCTAACGGGGCCGCGCGGCGTGGGCAAGGCTACCCTTGCCTGGCGCATTGCACAGTTTTTGTTGGCCACACCTCCGGCAGATGAAGGCGGGTTGTTTGGTGCCCCTCCTGCGCCTGAGACGTTGGACATCGACCCGGACCACCCCGTCGCACACCGTATCCAGGCGGGGGCCGAGCCCGGCCTTGCCGCAATCACCCGGTCCGTCAACGATCAGGGACGGCTGCGCAACGAAATCGTTGTCGATGACATCCGCAAACTGGGCAAGTTCTTCGGCCTGTCCTCTGCCGATGGTGGTCGCCGGATTGTTATCGTCGATTCAGCGGATGAAATGAATCTCAGCGCCGCCAATGCGCTGCTGAAAATGCTCGAAGAACCCCCAGCGCGCACGACGCTGCTGCTGGTTTCACACCAACCTTCGCGCCTGCTGCCGACCATCCGTTCGCGTTGCCGCACGCTGCGGCTTTCACCCCTTGGCGCAGATGACATGCAGGCCGCGCTAGCGCAGACCGGCACAGAAATCCCTAGTCGGGCCGAGCATCTGGCAGCCCTCGCCGCCGGTTCAGTGGGTGATGCCGTCCGCTTGATCAATCTCGGCGGGCTAGAGCTTTATGCCGAGCTGATTGCAATTCTGGGCTCCCTTCCCCGGCTCGACCGCCAGCGCGCCCTGAAACTGGCAGAAGCGGCAGCTCAGCGGGGGGCTGCCGAACGGTTTGACCTGCTGCTTTCACTGATCGACGTTGCGCTCTCGCGTTTGGCGCTGACAGGTGCAAAAGGTGCCGCCTCCATACCCGAGGCCGCCCCGAATGAGGCTGAAACTCTGTCGCGCCTCTCTAACTCGCAGCACAAGGCCCGCCAATGGGCGGAGGTCGCCGCGCTCATCACGGCGCGCGCGCGGCATGGGCAGGCGGTGAACCTTGACCCTGCCTCGCTTGTCCTAGATACGGTGTTCAAGATACAGGAAACCGCCGGTCACAGCTGATGAGCCTCACCCCCGAAATTACCGACAGCCACTGCCATCTGGATTTCCCTGATTTCGACGGTCAGTTGGATGATATCGTCGCCCGCGCTGCCGAGGCTGGCGTGACCTGCATGGTGACCATCTGCACCCGGCTGCGCAACGAACCCGCTGTGCGCGCCATCGCCGAGGCTCACGCCCCAGTCTTCTACGCTGCAGGCACCCACCCGATGAGCGCCGCTGATGAGCCGATGGCCACGGTCGATGAGCTGGTCGCATTGGCTAAGCATCCCAAGTTCGTGGGCATTGGGGAAAGCGGGCTTGATTATCACTACACGGCCGAGTCGGCGGATGTGCAGAAACAATCACTGCGCATCCATATCGAGGCCGCCCAGCGCACTGGCCTGCCATTGATCATCCACGCGCGCGCTGCTGATGACGACATGGCCCGCATTCTGGCCGAAGAGCATCGCAATGCGCCCTATTCCTGCGTCATGCATTGTTTCTCTTCATCGGCTGAACTGGCCCGGGCCGCGCTTGATCTGGGCTTTTACCTGTCCATGTCCGGCATCGCGGCCTTCCCAAGAAGCCAGGAACTGCGCGATATCTTCGCTTCTGCACCTGTTGACCGAATTCTGGTCGAAACCGATGCGCCCTATCTTGCCCCCCCACCATATCGCGGTAAACGGAATGAGCCCGCCTATACCGCACACACCGCCCGTAAAGGGGCTGAGGTCTTCGGATTGGATTACGCAGATTTCGCCGCAAAAACGCAGGCCAATTTTGATCGGCTCTTCACTAAAGCCGCCACATACAAGGCGGCTGCATGAGCGAGCTGCGCCTGACAATTCTGGGCTGCGGGTCATCCGGTGGCGTCCCCCGTCTCGGGGGACATTGGGGCGATTGTGATCCGGAAAACCCGAAAAACCAGCGTCGGCGATGCTCGTTACTGGTCGAACGGGACGGGCCGGACGGGACTACTTCGGTTCTGATCGACACCTCACCTGATATGCGTAGCCAATTGCTGGACACCGGGACGGGGCGATTGGACGGTGTCGTCTACACGCATTCCCACGCCGACCACATGAATGGGATCGACGATCTGCGGATGATCGTTTTCAATATGAAAACCCGCGTCCCCGTCTGGGCCGATGGTGACACGCAGAACGATCTGCTCAGCCGGTTTGGCTATGCCTTCGTTCAGCCCGAGGGATCGCCCTATCCGCCCATACTCGACCTCAAAACAATCAATGGGCCGTTCGAAATTCCCGGCCCAGGCGGCACGATCTCGCTTCGGCCATTTCGCGTGAACCACGGATCGATTGATGCGCTTGGCTTCAGAATGGGAAACATCGTCTATCTGCCTGATGTAGCAGAGCTTTATGATGAGAGCATGACTGAACTGGCGAATCTGGACTGCCTGATTATTGACGCTCTGCGTCGTTCCCCGCATCCGACACATGCCCATCTGGAAAAGACGCTGGAGTGGATCGACCAATTGAAACCAAAACGCGCCGTTTTGACCAACATGCATATCGATCTGGATTATGCGACGGTCGATGCGGAAACACCGGATCATATCACGCCTGCCTATGATGGCATGGTGATCCGGCACGCCCTGTAAGGCATGCTGCTGCACGCGCTTACGATACCCCGTATGGCGCCGCCATGTTACAAAGCCTGATTGATGTCATCCTGCCGGTGTTTCTGGTCATCGGTGCCGGATACACGGCGACGAGGTTCGGCTATTTTCGCGAAACCCATATCGATGGGTTAATGAGTTTCACGCAGAACTTTGCCATTCCCTGCCTACTGTTTCTCGCCATTGCCAATCTCGATCTCGGCACCAGCTTCGATCCTCGGCTTTTGGTCAGTTTCTATTCAGCAGCTGGTCTGTGTTTTGTCGCTGGTATGATCGGTGCGCGCCTGATCTTCGGACGAGCGTGGGAGGATTCGGTTGCTATTGGATTTTGCTGTCTGTTTTCAAACTCGGTCCTCTTGGGGTTGCCTATTACCGAGCGCGCCTATGGGGTCGAAAATCTAGTTGGCAACTTCACAATCATCGCGTTCCACTCACCCTTTTGCTATTGCCTCGGCATCACGGTGATGGAGGTGCTTCGAAACCGCGGCAACGGCGGAGTGCGGATGTTGAAATCCGTGCTGTCGGCCATGTTCAAGAATGCACTCATTCTTGGGATCTCGTTGGGGTTTGTTGTAAACCTCACTGGACTGGCCATACCCGGAGTTGTGGACGAAGCCTTGAACCTGATCACCCGCGCGGCCTTGCCCGGTGCCTTGTTTGCGCTGGGGGGTGTGCTGGTCAAGTACCGACCCGAGGGCGATCTGCGTACCATTATTTTCGTCTGCTGTATCTCATTGATGCTGCACCCGAGCCTGGTTTGGTTCTTTGGGTCATCTCTGGCGTTGCCGCAAGATTTGTTCCGCTCGGGCGTTCTTACTGCAGCGATGGCGCCGGGGATCAATAGCTACATCTTCGCAAACATGTACGGACATGCCAAACGTGTGGCCGCGTCGTCAGTTCTGATCGGAACGACCGCGTCAATATTGACGGTCTGGTTGTGGCTGACCCTCTTGGGATGACGAAAGTGCCAACACCGCATTGACTCTGCCCACCAGCAATACATCTATCGCAGAACCTATCCGGAGCCCTGCATGACACACGCCGTTATCGTCGCCCATGGCCAACCCTCGGACCCTGCACCTGCAGAAGCTGCGCTAGCAGCCTTTGCGCGAGAGGTAGATGAGTTATGTCAACGGGTTTCGGTATCGTCGGCCACATTGGCAGCCCCGCAGGCGTTGGAAAATTGCCTTGATGGATTGACCAGCGACACGGTTATCTACCCCTTATTCATGGCGCGCGGCTGGTTTGTCACCAGCGCTCTGCCAAAGCGGATTGGCCAGCGTTCTGTCACGATTCTGGACCCCATGGGTATCGATCCCGAACTGCCTGCCCTGATTACAGCGGCCATACATCAGGAACTGACGAACAGGGTTTGGAGCGTGGCGGACACAGATCTTGTGATCGCTGCACATGGCTCGGGCCGCAGCGCCAATCCGGCCATTGTCGCAAAGGGTTTCGCCGAGAATCTGGGTCGGCTTTCCGCGTTCAATAGCATTCGCACCGGGTTCGTTGAGCAAACCCCATCAATTGCGGACGCCGCCACCGGGTGCGGTGGCAAGGCGCTGTGCCTGCCGTTTTTTGCCTGCACCGGAGGCCATGTTTTGGAAGATGTACCCGAGGAGCTTGCCCGCGCCAGCTTTCATGGACACGTAATGCCTGTGATTTCAGAGCTTCCTCAGGTAAAACGACACATCGCGGCGGTGTTGGATACACAGTAGCGAAGCAATGGGGGGCCACCTGCAGTCAACCGGATTGCTGCGCATCCGATAGCTCGCAATAGAAACGGTGGCAGGATCGCCCGCTTCGTTTCGCTGCGTATAAAGCCAGATCGGCGGCATGAAGAATATCTTCGGCCTTGGGCACTTCGAATTGTGTCGAGAGTGCTGTACCAATACTTGCCGATATACGGCAGGTTGCCCCATCGAACTGCATCGGCTTGCACAGGCGTGAAATCAGGCGCCCTGCAATACCATCAAGCTTTGTACGATCGTTCATGCCCTTAAAAATCAAGACAAACTCATCACCCCCGACTCGGGCAACCGTGTCGTCGCTGCGTGTGACGTCCAGCATGATCTTTGCGGCTTGCTGCAGAACATAGTCCCCTGCAGCATGCCCCAATCGATCATTGACCGATTTGAAGAAATCCAGATCCAGATGCATCATTGCAAAACTCGATTTCGACGAAATCAAATGCCCCAGAATATGATCCATCGCACGTCGATTTTTCAGCCCGGTCAACGTGTCCGTGTAGGCTTGTTCTTCTGCCGCCAGCATCGCACCTTGCAGACGCAAGTTCAGTGAGCGTGACGCTTCCATCGCGGCAGAATTTGCCTCGACCAGATACAACAATTCTATGGCCAGATCAGTGCCCGGGAAATCGGTGCTGGTCAGAGAATAGTCGCGTACCGCATCCAGTATCGAAATTCCAAACGACAGGTTGATGACCGCCCCGCTTCCGCCAGGAAACGGCGCAATCAGACCTTTGAACGCAGTCTGCGGCCGGTCTTGAAACCTGAGGTGTAGCTTTCGGTCCGGCACCATCATCAGCGCAGCTACTGTCGTGATTGAGCGAGGGCGCACCAGCTCAAAGACATCCAGAAAGCTTCGGCCGACCATAGGCCGATCCGGACGTAGCTTCTGCAGAGTTGGTCCAACCTGCCCGATCCGCCCCATGTCATCTACAAGGACGAACATCGGACATAAGGTGTCCAGCAACTGTCCAAGATCTGCGGTCTTGATCATGATTTACGTGCCCCAAGATCAAAGTGACGTCCTTCGGCAAACGCGCTTTCGATCAATGTGATTGAAATCAACTCAGCCCCGTTTTGGCACCCTTCATTGGACAGGATCACCAACGCCCCATAGTCATCCGCCATGGCTCGTAGTACACCTGTCATGACGCTGGAATACCCCGGCAAATCAGGAGTGCAATGCAGGTGATATTCCCCGGGCGAGTGTTCCTGCAATTCCAAATCCGGCAATCTCAGATCGGACACAGCAAGGCGGACGCGATCCGACAGATCATCAAGCGAATGCAGAAACTCCAAATAGGTGACCCCGCCAAAACGCAATAACCTGCGTAGATCTTCCATGTTCGAGTGTGAGACCAGATAAGTGCCCAAATCCTCAAGAAATTCGGATTTTGGGCGGTTCAAGTCAGCGCACAAAGCGTCGAGCACTCGGGTCGATATCTCCGCGTCATAGATCAACATCGCCTCGAACTCGTCAAATCCCAGCCCGGCCGTATGAGTCGCGCGCAACCAGCATTGACGCCCGTAGGTGGCGCAGACAAAGGATTGGATCGCCCTGTTGATCAGCCCGTGCATGAGTCGCCTCAGATTGAAAGACACTCTCAAGTGATCGCAGAAAGCTTAACAAACACCCAAAATCCGATACGGGATTATGAGAATCCGATCTAATCCCAAACTGAAGGGCTGATTGGGCAGCGATCAGAAATCGGTCGGCGCACCGCCTTCGGCCTTGCGGCGCTCAACAAACTCGGCCAGCTCCTCGCGGATCGCCTCATCCATCTTCGGGGCATCGAAATTGTTCACGATCTCCTTAAACATCCGATGGGCACGTTCCGCAGTCCAGATACCACCAGCTGCTTCCCAGGCTTCGAAGTTTTTCCAGTCACTCAGGAACGGCTGATAAAATGCGGTGGTATAACGATCTTGCGTATGTTGGATGCCAAAGAAATGCCCGTCGTTTCCAACAGACCGGATCGCTTCAAGGGCGATGTCATCCGGGCCCGTTGCTGTCAGTTCCGGCTGCATATACCGCTGAATCTGCTGCAGGATTTCGCAATCCATGATGAATTTCTCGGGGCTTGCGATAAGGCCTCCTTCAAGCCAGCCTGCCGCATGATATACCATGTTGGTGCCTGACTGCACCGCCGCCCAAAGGGAATTCGAGGTTTCCCAAACCGACTGCCCATCGGGCACATTTGCCGCGCAAACGCCCGAGGACCGCATAGGCAAGCCATAATACCGTGCCATCTGCCCAGTCATCTGGGTCGAGCGCATGTATTCCGGTGTCCCGAATGCAGGCGCACCGGATTTCATATCGACATTCGAAGTAAAGGTCCCGATCACGCATGGAATACCCGGGCGAACGTACTGAAACAACGCAATCGCGCACAGCGCTTCGGCAAGCGATTGTGCCACTGCGCCAGCCATCGTCACAGGGGCCATCGCCCCGGCCAGAGTGAAAGGCGTCACGACAATTGCCTGCCCACGCCGCGCCAACCGCAGGCAGCCATCGATCATTGGATGGTCGTGTTTCAACGGTGAGGTCGAGTTGATGTTAGTGTACATCCGGGGCGTGGCCTCGAATTCCTCGTGGCTCAGGCCACCCGCGATACGCACCATCTCCATCACGTCTTCGACGCGCTCTTTCCCCAGCGAATAGGCATGCATTGCCTTATCAGTCAGGGTCAGCTTGTCATAAAGCACATCAAGGTGCCGTATGCTGGCGTGGATATCGACCGGCTCAACCGGATATCCACCTGCAAAGTGGATACAGTTGAAGTATTGCGTCAACTTCAGCAGGTCCTGACACATCCGCCGGGTGCCGGGCACTTTTTTTCCGATTTCCATGTCCCAATAATTTGGTGGGGATGAAACATTGCCGAACAGAATGGTCTTGCCACCAATCTCGATCTGATGCTCCGGGTTGCGCGGCGTGATGGTAAATTTGCTGGGCGCCTTGCCCACCATTTCCATCACGAAATCCCGGTCCATTCGGACGTTGTCGCCGGAAATTGTACAGCCCGCCTTGCGCAGGATCCCGATGGCTTCCTGATTGTAGAACTCGATGCCGATCTCTTCGAGAATCCGCATGGCACCTTCGTGAACCGCTTCGATCCCCTCGGGTCCCAACGGCTCGATTGGCTTGTCGATGTTTGTGGGCGGGTTCCAGGGCATCTGCTCGATCACCGCCGCGCCGCGCCTTGCGGCTGCACCCGCGCGTCCACCACCGCGACGTTTGCGTGTCTTGCTCTCAGCCATCACCATCCTCCGCGCTTTCACTCCTATGAAAGCCCCGAAGATTCAGTATCGCCGTTCTGTCTGCGACAAGAGTTGTCGGTTTTATTATCCAACCCGGCGATTTGGAACCGAGGTTATTCGGTTTTCGACAACCAGCCGGGAATGTGCCCGATGTTGGGCAAGACGACATCCGCCAGCGGTTCGAGTGTTTTGGCCGTCGCCATGCCGGTCAGAACCCCGATGGTGACCATCCCTGCGGCGCGTCCCGCCTCTAGATCGTGAAGACTGTCACCAACCATCGCAACACGAGATGGCGCGACCTCGACATGCTGAGCAAAGGCCAATAGCTGCCCCGGACCTGGCTTGTAACCATGTCCGCTGTCATATCCGGCTACAAAATCAAAATGGTCCCGCACACCAACGGACTGCAGGTGCTGCAGGGCCGGCATTTCAGCATCGTTCGTCGCAACGCCCAGTTTCAGCCCGGCGCGCCGCAGCTCGGCAAGGAATGGTGCCAAGGGAACGGCTTGGATCTGCTCTGCGTTCGCTGACGCCCGGTTGAGTGTTTCGATCAGGTGCCCCAGAGATACCTCAGGCAAATGCGGTGTCAGGGCTGCAGCAACTTCATCGACCGTTCCGGCGATGACTACGCTATTCGGGTCGTAGCTCTCTTGTTCAAAATCAAATCCGATGGCCTTCCCCAACTCGGTCGCGCGCTGCACATCTCCATCAGAGAGCTGCAGCATCGCGATACGCCCGAACGCACCCCAAGTGGCTGCAAAATCAAAAAGAGTACCGTCCTTGTCGAACACGAGGGCGTCGATTGCCATGAAACAAATTTCCTTTGGGTTAGGTCCAGTGCATATCCGAAATTCCGGACAACGCGGCACGGGCTTGACCCGGCTCTTCGTAGGGCACGGAATTGGCGTCACAAAAAGCGATCACCCATGAATCGTCAAGCAGCAGAAAGTCCAACACAGACCCAAGAAATTCAGCCTCACCCGCACGGTCGCGCAAATCTTGTTCCGAGGCACCTGTCGCCCCCAGGAAAACGGGCAGCAACTCATCATTTCCCACCAGCCAGCCCAGCACATTCAGGGCCAGAGTTTCAGCGGAATTGGCGGAGATCGGCATAAACTGGCCTCGGACAATGTGTTGGAAAGGGTTTGTTAACCAGACTCATAAACACTTTAGCAACGCATGCAATCAAACGGTGAATGGCTATGTCTGTACAAGGCACCATACTCGTCCTCGACGGTGTTTCGACCAATCGCATAATGCTCAAGGTTCAGTTGACGGCCGCCTGGTACCATGTCGTGCAGGGTGAGAAACTGGCCGGGCTTGGTGCATTGCTGCGGCGGACACGGCCTGATCTGGTTCTTACAGCGCAAACTCTGCCCGACGGAAGCGCTGCGGATGTTAAGAAAGTGATGGCGGCAGATCCTGCTCTGATCGATGTGCCGATTGTTGCGATTGCACCGAAAAACGACAAAGCAGCGCGTTTGAAGGCACTGTCGGACGGGCTGGATGATGTGCTTGGCTATCCGTTCAAGGATACACTTCTATTGGCCCGCGTGCGCAGCTTGTTACGTGCGCGCGCCGAACGGCAGGAATTAAACATCGAAGGTTCGGCCCAAACCATTGGCTTTGGCGAGGCGCCACAGGTGCTGATCGCCCCGCCATCGACGGCAGAGATCGCGATCCTGACGCAAACAGTTCGAACCAGCGCGTTGTGGAGTAATGCTCTGACCCATCAAACCCGGCATCGTGTGACCGGCCATACTCTGCCTGATCTCAAAGGCATCCTGTCCGGGACGATCCCGGACGCGATTGTTGTTGAGCTTGCACCGAATAGCTCGGGGCGGAACCTACTGGCAGATCTTCGGTCGCGCGGTGCGACACGAAATACTGTGCTGATCGGTGTGTTGCCGGATGATAATCCCGCACTTGCGGCCGAGGCGCTGGACCGAGGCGCTGATGCGGTCTGCATGGGCGGGTTTCAGACAGATGAGATATGCTTGCGGCTTGAAACTTTGATCGCCCGCAAGACCCGAGACGACAGATTGCGAGCGACATTGCGCAGGGATTTGGCCGAATCCCTGATCGATCCGCTGACGGGACTGTTCAATCGCCGCTATGCGATGCGCGCGCTGGACCAGATCGCGCATCAGGCCCCAGAAACGGAACACGGATTCGCCGTGATGCTGGCCGATCTGGACCACTTCAAGGCAATCAATGACCGTTACGGTCACGCCGCGGGGGATTTGGTTCTGACCGAAACCGCGAAAAGGCTGCGAGTCGTGATAGGAAAAACCGGTTTTGTCGCGCGTATCGGCGGCGAAGAGTTCATGATCGGGCTACCGAATACCTCAACCGACCAAGCGCTGAAGCAAGCGAAACAGATTTGTGAAACAATTTGCGAAAAACCTTTTCAGCTGCCGGATCGTCCGGCCCCAGTACCCGTAACGATCAGCGTGGGGGTGAAATTATGTACCCCGCCCGAACTCTCTCATCCAGGCGAAACAGACCCGGTTGGTCGATTGATCAGCTCGGCGGACAAAGCACTTTATGCCGCCAAAAAAGCGGGCCGCAACCAGGTACAGATTCGGCAAAGCGCAGCGTGACTAGTCAGTCCCGTTTTTTGTGTTTGCGCGGGCCGCGTTTAACTACGTCCTCCAGCCGGTCCGCGTAAGCGGCACGTTGGTCATCATTCATGGCCGAGATCTGGGCCAGCCATTGCTGATGAAGCGCAGTCTGCAGATCAGCAGTTGCCTTCGACTGCTGTGCCAAAAGACTCGCAACCGCTGCGGGATCGAAAGGCACGGCCCTAAGCACTTGACTAAGAGCAGTAAAATCCTGCTTGCGCCGATGTGATCCTTTTCCGCGCAGGTCCGACAACTCACCTCTCAGAGCCTTTCGATCCGACTTTGGCAGCGCATAATACAGCGCCGGGCCAAATCCCGGAGGCGCATCGGCATGAGCGCTTCCTTTGAAGCGCAATGCCGCACCCAAAATGACTCCGACAATCAGCAGATTCAAAGCAAGAGAGACAACCAGCAATATCGGCATCCATTTGCGTTTGGGTGCGGGATGATCGCTCATTCTGCGTCCTCCAGATAGTTTTCGTCTAAATTCAGATCGGCCATCAGATAGGTCGTCTCTTGTGAGATGAAATAATCAACAGGGTCCGGCAAGAAGGCCGGAGCGGAGAACCCGATCCAGACGCCAGCTGCGCTTGCGGCCACAAGACCGCTCAACCCTTGCCACCCCCCGATAACGCCTATCTTTTGCCGCCATGTCCGCCGCTGCGGTCTTGCAGTCCGGGCCAGACGTATGGCTTCGGCATCCGTTTCGATGCGAACCGCAAGATCGTCAGGAAACGTATCCCGCGCCGCACGCGCCCGTGCAAACAGATGGTCGAGTTCGTTATCTTGATCAGCCATGTTCGTACCCCAGTTCATCCCGACGCCCCGCCAGTATCGCGGTAAGAGATCGTTTGCCACGCGCGGTCAGGCTTTCAACCGCCTCGACCGAAATATCCATGATCCCCGCGATTTCGGGATTGGACAATTCTTCGATGTGCCGCAGAACCACAGCCTGCCGCTGCCGGTCCGGCAAATGCTCCAATGCAGCCTGCAACGCGTCCTTGCGGGCACTCTCCTGCATCTGGTCGACCACACTGGCAGTCTCATCTTCGGGTTCGGCCACATTGTCCAACGCTTGAGGCCGCTTTTTCCGGCGCAAGTCCACACATAGATTCAGTGTTACGCGATAGAGCCAAGTCGATAACTGCGCCTGCCCCGGCACCCAGTTAGGCGCCATTTTCCACAGGCGCATCATCGCTTCTTGCGTTACGTCCTCTGCTTCGGCTGGGTTTCCCAGCATTCGCAAAGCCACGGAATAACTTCGCGGCCCCAACCGCCCGGTCAGCAGGCGGGCCGCCGTAGCATCGCCATCAGAAAACCGGCCCAGCAACTCTTCGTCGCTGGGCTCGGGCATGGCAGATGTTCCGCCATGCTCGATGTCGGGATAAGAGGTCAGATCCTCCATCCCGTATCAGTTGTTGTCGGTGTCCGACTTCTGATGCCGCTTGTGTTTCCGGCCCATTTTGTCTTTTGCATCCGCGTATTCCTGTTCTGAGATCGAACCGTTGCCGTCGGCATCGATGCGCTCGAACATCTTGGAGGCGCGGCGCGGTTTCGGCAATTCATCTTCGCTAAGGAAACCATCCGCATTTGCGTCGTGCTTTTCGAACATCTTGGTGACACGCTCGTTGGCCTTGGTCTGCACCGCAGCCTGCATTTCTTCGACGCTCAGTTGGCCGTCGCCATCCGTATCGGCAGCGGTGAATTTCTGGTTGCGATGTGTCTCAATCTCGTCCTGTGTCACCTGCCCGTCCCCGTCGGCATCCAGTTCCTGAAATGTCGCACGCGGGCCCTTGGCCAAAGCGGAAGTGCCGGTCACAGTAACTGCAGCTACGACGATTGCCGAAATGAAGCTTTTGGTTTTCATTACATAGTTCCCTGAATTTGGCGGCCATTTGCCGCTGTTGATACCTATTCAAACGCGGCTTGGGCGGGTTTCCGTCGCTTCCGGCACAACTTTTTTTGCTTTATTTGAAACGCCAATAGAAAATGATACGCTAAGCAGCAGCGCCACAAAGCGACGCACCCCCCTTTTCCGTTGGGTCTGATCCTGCCTATATGCCTTCAGGAAAGATGCGCGAGATACATATGATTGACCAAACTATTGACAGTTCGCTCGAAGAAGACCGCCCAACAAAACCCGCATTGATCCGAGGGTTCCGTTGCAAATGCCCGAATTGCGGTGAGGGTGCGCTGTTGCACAGCTATCTCAAGGTGAATGACACCTGTTCGGAATGCGGGCAGGAATTGTTCCATCATCGCGCTGATGACGGCCCGGCCTACCTGACGATCCTGCTGGTGGGGCACCTTCTGGCACCCGCCCTTCATGTCTCTTACGTGCAGTGGCGTCCCGATCCATGGACCATGGCGATTGCATTCTCGATCGGCTGCGTCGCGCTGTCCTTGTTCCTTCTGCCCCGTCTCAAAGGGGCCGTGGTCGCCTATCAATGGGCGCGGCGGATGCACGGGTTTGGCAAGGCCGGATGACGGCGGATAAAACCGCAATCCGTGATGCTGCTACCGTAATCGTATTGCGTGATCGGTTCACAGACCCGTCGATCCTGATGGGCCAACGCGGTGCCAAGGCTGCGTTCATGCCGAACAAATTCGTGTTCCCGGGCGGCGCGGTTGATGCTTCCGATGCGGGCATCCCGCTTAGCGCGCCATTGCCCGATCTATGCACCGATCGCCTGTCACAACAATCAGCGCCAAACTTGCAGACCTCTCTAGCTGTCGCGGCGATCCGAGAGTTGTGGGAAGAAACCGGGCTTGTTCTGGGGCAACAAGGGGATTGGCAAGGCGCGATCCCAGCCGATTGGCAAAGCTTTGCGGCGATGGGCTACCTGCCGTCTGCAGAAGCACTGCAATTTGTCTTTCGCGCAGTCACACCACCGGGGCGACCCCGCCGGTTCGACGCCAGGTTCTTTCTGGTCGATGCGAACGCGATTCAGGGGGATCTTGACGACTTCACCCATGCCTCGGACGAGCTATCGCATTTGCAATGGGTCAAGATCAGCCAAGCGCGAGAGTTCGACCTGCCCTTCATCACCGAAGTTGTTCTGGCCGAAGTCGCTGCCCGTGCAGAGGACCCGAACCCGCCTGAAACCGTTCCCTTCTTTCTCAACAACGAAGAGGCCAGCCTTTTCCTGCAGCTTCGGGGCTATCCGATGCCCTATGCAGATTAACGCATTCGGCTAACAACCACTGTTACCTCGGGTTTCTTGCCGATCTCGGCCTGCGCGGTCTGACGTGCGATCCGGCGCAACCCTTCTTCCAGTTTGTCGTCATCACGCAGCGTCTTTGCGCCCGCACGCATCAGGAACTGGTTCAGGTCCTCTTCCAGCACCTCAATCAGCCCCGCGCGGGATGATCCCGTTTCGGGCAGGCCCATCGTATCGCACCACGGCTCACCCAGCGGTTCGTCTTCTTCGTCCAATATCACGGTGATGATGATATGGCCGTTCAGCGCCATCCGAATCCGGTCGCGCACCACGCCGTCCAAGGCGCCGATTTTGACTGTACCATCCAGATAGGTCCGGCCAGTCTCGATATAATCCGCCACTTTGGGCGCATTCCCAGTCAGATCCAGCATAGTGCCGTTAACAGCGAGAATCCCAGTGCGACCACCCGTTTCGGCCAGTTTGGCATGCTCACGCAAGTGGCGGTGTTCGCCATGCATCGGGATGACCATCTGCGGATCGATCAGAGCGTGAACCTTCTCAAGATCAGGCCGGTTGGCGTGACCCGAGACGTGATACAGACCAGAGCTGTCATCGACCACATCCACGCCCTTCTCACTGAGCTGGTTCATGATGCGGATTACGCCACGTTCATTGCCGGGAATAGTCTTGGACGAGAACAGAAACAGATCGCCCTCTTTCGCTTCTAGCCCGCGATATTTACCACGCGCCAGTTGAGCGCTGGCCGCGCGGCGCTCGCCTTGGCTGCCAGTCACAATCAACATCAGGTTCGCGCGCGGCACGTCGACGGCCTCTTCGGCGCTGATAACCTTTGGAAAATCGGTCAGGATGCCGGTCTCGGTCGCCGCCTCGATCATACGCCGCATCGCACGACCCAGCAGAACGACCGAACGGCCGGCTTTCTGTCCCGCCTCTGCCAGCGTTTTCACGCGTGCCACGTTCGAGGCAAACGTGGTTGCGATGACCATGCCGCTGGCCTCTTGAACCAGACGGGTGATCTCGGGGCCGACTTCGGATTCCGAACGCCCGGGATGGCTTGAGAACACATTGGTACTGTCACAGACCAACGCTTTGACGCCGGGCTTTGCCACCTCGGCCCACAGATCGGGATCGAATGGTTCGCCCACGACCGGGTTGGAATCGAGCTTGAAATCCCCCGTATGCACCACGCGCCCGGCAGGCGAGTCGATAACGAGCCCTGCACTTTCAGGGATGGAATGCGAAACCGGCAGGAAACCAAGGGTAAACGGGCCAGCCTTGATCTGTTCGGGCCATGGAGACGCAGTTTGCACCGCCTCGGTCGGGTGGCCGCGTTCTTCCATCTTGCGACGCGCGATATTGGCGGTAAAAGCGCGCGCGTAGACCGGCGCGCCCAAAGCCTCATAACAGTGGGCCACCGCCCCGACATGATCTTCGTGCGCGTGAGTGACAAAAACTGCTTCCAGCTGATCGGCGCGCTCTTTCAACCAGGTGATGTCTGCAAAGATCAGATCCACGCCGGGCGAGGTGTCCATGTCCGGGAAGGCAACGCCAAGATCCACAAGGATCAACCGCTCTTGCCCCGGCTTACCGTAACCATAGACATAGGCATTCATGCCGATTTCGCCTGCACCGCCCAGCGGCAGATAGATCAGTCGTTCACTGCTCATGTTGAGCCATTTTCCTTGTTATAGCGATGTATCACGGTCAACCCGTGCATCGTCAGATCATCCTCGATAGCGTCAAAACCCACGTCAGCCTGATCAAAAAGAGGCGCCAGGCCCCCGGTACCGACGACTTTCATCGCCATTCCGTATTCAGCTTTCACGCGCGAGATCAGCCCTTCGATCAGGCCGGAATATCCCCAATACACGCCGGACTGGATACAGCCAACCGTGTTTGTTCCAATCACTTTTTCGGGCCTCGTGATGTCGATATGCGGCAACGCCGCGGCACCCTGATGCAGTGCCTCAAGGCTCAGGTTCACGCCAGGGGCGATGATACCACCGACATAGGCGCCGTCGGCTGCGACTACGTCGAAATTCGTAGCCGTCCCAAAGTCAACCACAACCACATTGCCGCCATGGCGGTCGAACGCCGCCGCCGCGTTGGCCAACCGGTCCGGACCGGGCACGGTGCCTTCGTCCACGCGCGGATTGACCGGCAGCAGGCAATCTGGCTTGCCAACAACAATCGGCCGGCATCCAAAAAAGCGATCAGCAAAGACCCGCAGGTTGAACACCACGCGTGGCACGGTTGAGGCGATGATCACATCCGAGATATCAGCTTCGATACCGTAGTGTTTCACCAAGGTTGAATACCAAGTGAAATATGCGTCCGCTGTGCGGGCATGATGAGTTGAGGTGCGCAGGGTGCACAGAAACTTTTCGCCATCCCAGATCGAGAAAACGGTGTTGGTATTGCCGCAATCAATCGCCAGAAGCATCCCGCGCCCCTTTCAGAAGTACACATCCGCAGCCGGAATGCTGACCCGGCCCTTGGCGGTGTTTAGGACAAGGCTGCCACCCACGTCTACCGTTTCGAAGGTTCCAACCGTTTCGGACGTGGCTGTACGAGCGGTTATGACTTCGCCCAACCGCGCTGCTCGGGATAGCCAGGCGGTGCGGATCGGTTCGAACCCGTAGGTCATGAACTGGGTCTCATAATGCGCATAAGCTACCGCCAGTTCGGTCAGAAAATCCTCGGGGGTGGTGAGCGCGCCGGTTTCCGAGAGCAGAGAAACAGGTCGCACCGCTCCGGCTTCGACGCGATCAGTGCCCGGTGCCTCGGACAGGTTCACCCCAACCCCTATCGCCAGATGTGACACCCCCCGGCCCTGCCCCGTGCTTTCTAGCAGGATACCCGCTAGTTTTCCGCCGTTGAGCAGCACGTCATTGGGCCATTTCAGTGCCAAACCTACTGCGCGCCCCGTTACCGCCACACAGGCATCATACAGGGCGAGCGCTGCGACAAAACTTCGAAGGGCCGCCTGTTCCGGATCACCCGGCGGGCGCATCAGCAAAGTCGCTGCCAGATTACCTTTGGGGTTGGCCCAAGCTCGCCCGCGCCGACCACGCGCGGCGGTCTGATGATGTGCCATGATCCAGACCGGACCGGTCGCTGTTGGCGCAAGCCGCACCGCCTCATTCAGAGTACTGTCGACTTCTTTCAGTATATGCAGGCCATATCCCTGCGGCCATTCGCTCATGTCAAAAAGGCCCGGTCGCGCGACCGAGCCTCGGTTGATCGAAACGCGGCAGTATCAGTTGACAAGCGTCGCCGCAGCAGCTGAAGCTGCCCCTTCCACACCGAACTGATAAAATACGCCAATCAACATCAGAGCCGCAGAGCCCATCAGCGCTGCCCACAAAACCGGGGTCGAGCGGATCTCGATCGGGTCTTCATTCTCCGCCCCGAAATACATGTAGAACACGATCCGCAGATAGTAGAACGCACCGATGACCGAGGCGATGGCCGAGACGATCACCAGCCCGAACAGGTCGGCATCGATACCCGCTTGCCAGACGCCGAACTTGGCGAAGAAGCCCAGCATCGGTGGCACGCCCGCCAGACTGAACATCAGGATCAGGACTGCCAGAGCTTTGCCCGGATCGCGCTTCGAGAACTGACGCAACGCATCGATATCGGTGACAGGTTTGCCATCACGCTCCATCATCAGGATGAATGCGAAGGTTCCGATATTCATCGTCACATAGATGGCCAGATACATCAGCATTGCCTTGATGCCCATCTCGGTCCCAGCGGCCAGTCCGATCAGAGCATATCCCATATGGGCAATCGACGAAAACGCCATCAGCCGCTTGATGTCCCGCTGCCCGATAGCCGCAACCGCGCCCAGCAGCATCGACAGGACCGAAAGCAGCACGATCACTTGCTGCCAATCCTTGATCACGCCTCCGAATGCGTCATGCATCAGGCGCGCGAACAAGGCCATCGCAGCCACTTTCGGAGCGGTGGCGAAGAACGCGGTAATCGGGGTCGGTGACCCTTCATACACATCCGGCGTCCACATGTGGAACGGCACGGCCGAGACCTTGAAGGCCAGACCCGAGATCATGAACACCAGGCCAAACAGGAGGCCAATCGAGACATCTCCATGATGCACCGTTTGGATGATGCCCGAGAACAGCGTGGTGCCAGTGAAGCCGTAAACCAGCGACGCACCATAGAGCAGCAAGCCAGAACTCAACGCGCCCAGCACGAAGTATTTCAGACCGGCTTCGGTGGATTTGGCACTGTCGCGCCGCAAGGCGGCCACGACGTAAAGCGACAGCGACTGCAGCTCAAGCCCCATATAAAGCGACATCAGATCGCCTGCGCTAACCATCATCATCATGCCTACAGCCGCAAGTGCGACCAGCAGAGGATATTCAAAGCGCAGCAGATCGCGGCGCGCCATATATTCTTGGCTCATCAGCAATACCGCAGCGGCGGACAGCAGAATCGCAACCTTTGCAAATCGAGCAAAGCCGTCATCCACAAACATGCCGTTGAAGGCCACGTTGGTACCTTCGCCATTCATCGCAATCCAGATTGCCAACACCGCCATCAGACCTGAAGTGGCCCAGACCAGCATGGGGGCCAGAGCATCCTTGGTGGTGTAGACAGCCCCGATCAGCGCCGCCATCGCATAAATTGCCAGAACAATTTCCGGCAGGATGATTGTCAGATCAGCCTGGATCATGTCTCCAAAGCCCCCTTAATGCGAAGCGGCTGTCTGGGTTGCGGCTTCAGCCGCGGCCAGAGCCGTGTCATAGTTCGAGATTAGCGCTGCGGTGGATTGCCCGATCACATCGGTCACCAGCGAGGGATAAACCCCAAGCAGAATGGTCATCACGATCAGCGGCGCGAAGATCAGCCGCTCGCGCGAGCTCATGTCTGTGATGGCCTTGAGGCTTTCCTTGATCAGATCTCCAAAGACTACCCGGCGATAGAGCCATAGCGCATAGCCCGCTGAGAAGATCACACCGGTTGCAGCCACAGCCGTCACCCAGGTGTTGACCTGGAATGCGCCCATCAGGGTCAGGAATTCCCCGATGAAGCCCGATGTACCAGGCAAGCCGACATTGGCCATGGTGAACAGCATGAAGACCAGAGCGTAAGCCGGCATCCGGATGACCAAACCGCCATACGCCTCGATATCGCGGGTGTGCATCCGGTCATAGATCACGCCAACACACAGGAAGAGCGCTGCGGAAATGAACCCATGACTGAGCATCTGGAAGATCGCGCCATCAATGCCCTGCTGGTTCGCTGCAAAGATACCCATGGTCACAAAGCCCATATGCGCGACCGAGGAATAGGCGATCAGCTTCTTCATATCCTCCTGCACCAGCGCGACCAGAGAGGTGTAGACAACGGCAATCGCCGACATCCACAGCACCACATCGGTCATCACCGCAGACCCCACCGGGAACATCGGCAGGCTGAAGCGCAGGAAGCCATAGCCGCCCATCTTCAACAGGATCGCCGCCAGCACGACCGAACCCGCCGTCGGCGCCTGAACGTGCGCATCCGGCAGCCAGGTATGCACCGGCCACATCGGCATCTTCACCGCGAACGACGCGAAGAAGGCCAGGAACATCAGCGTCTGCATGCCGCCGACGATATAGATGCCCAGTACGCTGAACCCTTCGGACGAGAACTGATGGCTCATCAGCGCCTCGATATCCGTGGTGCCCGCATCCGCATACATCGCAACCATCGCCACCAGCATCAGCACCGAGCCGAGGAAGGTGTATAGGAAGAACTTGAAGCTGGCATAGATGCGGTCCTTGCCACCCCAGATACCGATGATCAGGAACATCGGGATCAGGCCCGCCTCGAAGAACAGGTAAAACAGCACGAGATCCAGCGCCATGAACACGCCCAGCATCAGCGTTTCCAGCAGCAGGAATGCGATCATGTATTCCTTGACCCGGTCCGTGACCTGCCAGCTGGCCAGAATGGTCAGCGGCATGATGAAGGTGGTCAGCAGCACGAAAAGAACGCTGATACCATCGACACCCATCTTGTACTTCAGGCCCAGCAGCCACTCGCCCTCTTCCACCATCTGGAAGCCGGTGTTGGACGGATCAAAGCCGGTATAGATGCCGATTGAGACCAGAAAGGTCACGGTTGTGGCAACCAGCGCAACCCATTTGGCGTTGCGCTGCGCGGCTACGTCCTCGCCATGCAGAAACAGGGCCAGAATGCCTGCTGCGATGGCGGGGATGAAGGTGACAATAGATAGGATATTGTCCATTAGTTTGCGCCTCCGCCGATCGACATCCAGGTGACAAGAGCGGCGATGCCCAAAACCATCCAGAAGGCGTAAGTAAAGATGTAACCCGTCTGAGCTTTGCCTGCGAGGCGGGTAAAGAAGGGCACCACGCCCATCGAAACCCCGTTCAGGAAGCCATCAATCGTGTTGCCGTCACCGCGTTTCCACAGGAACCGACCCAGCGCAACGGTAGGTTTGACAAAGATCGCGTCGTAGATCTCGTCAAAGTACCACTTGTTCTTGAGAAACAGGTACAGCGGCCGCTGGTTCGCCGCCAGACGTGCGGGCAACGACGTGTTCACGATGTAGAACCAATAGGCGACGACAAAACCCAGCAGCATGGCAACAAAAGGCGATACTTTGACCCATTTCGGAGCCTCATGCGCGTCGTTCAGGACATTGTTGTCAGGTGCCATATACAGCGCGCCTTCGCCCGGCTCACCGCCAAAGCTGGCATGCTTTTTGTCCGCCTTGTAGTCACCCTCGCCTTTATCAGCCTTCGCGTCGACTTGGTCGTCATCTGCCTTGGCCTCACCATGAGATGCGTCTGCGGCAACTTCGCCATGACCGCCGGTCTCTTCCGCCAGCGGAATACCGTAGAACTTGGCCACTTTATCGGTGTAGCCGAAGAACTGGTTGTACCACAGCATCCCCGAGAACACCGCGCCCAGAGACAGTACCCCCAGCGGGACCAGCATGACCATCGGACTTTCATGCGCGTGCTCATGCGTATGCTTGTCGCCACGCGGCTCGCCATAGAAGGTCAGGAATATCAGACGCCAGCTGTAGAATGAGGTGAACACCGCTGCGATTACCAACATCCAGAAGGCATAACCTGTGCCACCTACAAAGGCGCTTTCGATTATGGCATCCTTCGACAGGAACCCGGCGAAGCCAAACGTGGTCAGCGGGATGCCCACACCGGTAATGGCCAGCGTGCCGATCATCATCGCCCAGAACGTATAGGGGATTTTCTTCCGCAGACCGCCGTACTCGGTCATCTCTTGCTCATGATGCATCGCATGGATCACTGAACCGGCACCAAGGAACAGTAGCGCCTTGAAGAACGCGTGCGTCAGCAGATGGAACATCGCGGCTGAGTACATGCCAACGCCGGCGGCGACAAACATGTAACCCAATTGCGAACAGGTCGAATACGCAATGACCCGCTTGATATCGGTCTGCACCAAGCCCACGGTTGCTGCGAAAAACGCAGTCGAAGCGCCAAGGAAGGCTATGAACCCGGTGGCCCCCGGTGCGAACTCCATCAGCGGCGACATACGGCAGACCAGGAACACACCTGCGGTAACCATGGTCGCAGCGTGGATCAGCGCGGACACAGGGGTCGGACCTTCCATCGCATCCGGCAGCCAGGTGTGTAGTATCAACTGCGCCGATTTACCCATCGCGCCAATGAACAGCAGAACACAGATCACCTCGATCGCAGTCCACTCACCCCAGAGGAAGCTCAGTTTTTCCTCCGCCAATGCCGGGGCCGACGCGAATATGTCTGAGAAATTGATGCTGTCGGTCAGGAAGAACAGCGCGAAGATCCCCAGCGCAAAGCCGAAATCGCCCACTCGGTTCACGATGAACGCTTTCATCGCCGCTGCATTGGCGCTGGGCTTGCGATAATAAAACCCGATCAGCAGGTACGAGGCGACACCCACGCCTTCCCAGCCAAAGAACATCTGAACCAGATTGTCCGCCGTCACCAGCATCAGCATGGCGAAGGTGAAGAACGACAGATAGGCAAAGAAACGCGGCTTATAGCTTTCGCCTTCACGCCATTGCGGGTCGTGATCCATGTAGCCGAACGAATACAAGTGAACCAGCGCCGAAACGGTCGTCACCACGATCAGCATGATCGCCGTCAGACGGTCCAGACGAATGGCCCAGCTTGTCGACAGCGAACCACTTTCGATCCAGCGCATGATCTCGATCTGCTGGGTGTGGCCATCAAATGAAAGGAAGACGATCCAGCTGAGCAGGCAGGCCAGAAACAGCAGGCCCGTGGCAGTCCACATGGCGGCTTTCTCACCAATGAAGCGCCAGCCAAAACCGCAGATCAACGCACCCACGAGCGGGGCAAAGAGGATGGTGGTTTCCATATTCTCTTACCCCTTCATCATATTGACGTCTTCAACCGCGATGGTGCCACGGTTGCGGAAGAAGCAGACCAGAATGGCAAGACCAATCGCCGCCTCAGCCGCCGCAACTGTCAACACGAACAGCGTAAAGACCTGCCCGACCAGATCGCCGAGGAAACTAGAGAACGCCACGAGGTTGATATTCACCGCCAGCAGCATCAACTCGATGCTCATCAGCAGGATGATGACGTTCTTGCGGTTCAGGAAGAGACCGAAGATGCCGATGACGAATAGCGTCGCCGCGACCGTAAGATAGTGTTCAAGTCCGATCATCGTCTCAAAGTCCCTGCCCCGGTTTCACGTCCTTCAACTCCATCGCTTTGGCCGGGTCGCGCATCATCTGGCCGATGATGTCCTGACGCTTGATGTCCTGACGGTGGCGCAGTGTCAGCACAATGGCACCGATCATGGCCACCAGCAGGATCAGGCCCGCCAGTTGGAACAGAAGGAAGTATTGATCGTATAGAATGACGCCTAGCGCCTCAGTGTTGTGGCGGTCGCTCGGTACCGGCTGCGCCAGATTGGCGGCGGCACCCTGCGCGCTGTCCCATGCTCCGATGGCCATGACGAACTGCATCAGGATCACCAATCCGATCAACAGCGCTAGCGGCATGTAGCGCGCCATCTCGGCCTTCAGCTCGGCAAAGTCCACATCCAGCATCATCACCACGAAGAGGAACAGAACCGCAACCGCGCCGACATAAACGATAATCAGCAGCATCGCCACGAACTCAGCCCCCAGCAGCACGAACAGGCCCGCCGAGGACAGAAAGGACAGGATCAGCCACAGCACCGAATGCACCGGCTGGCGGCTGATCACCGTGAACAGCCCGCCGGTGATGGCGCTGATGGCAAACAGATAGAAGGCAAAGACGGTCATTGATCCTCATCCTCGTTGTCGCCCATGACCTCTTGCGCCAGATCCAGCGCGCGGGTCATGGCCGGGATGCCGGCAAAGACCGACATCTGACCGATCGTTTCCACGATCTCTTGTTTCTTGGCGCCAGCCTCAAGCGCATGGCGCACGGTCTGACGCACCGCCGAGTCCGCCTGAGCGCCCTGACAGGTCAGCCCGGCCAGCGTCAGCAGAAGGCGAGTTTTGGCGTCCAGCCCGTCCTTGTTGACGGTATTGCCGAACATCATCTCCATGACCTCTTTGGGCATGGTTGGCCACAGCGCCTCGAACCCTTTGGGCGAGAAATTCTCCATCGCCGGGTTCATCGCCTTTGCCATGTCCTGAGCTTGCTTCATCATCAGCTCGAACGGATTTGTCGGACTGTCACTCATCTGTACGGCGCGTCCATTTCCAGATTGCGAGCGATTTCGGCTTCCCAGCGTTCGCCGTTATCCAGCAGTTTCTGCTTGTCGTAGAACAACTCTTCCCGGGTTTCGGTGGCGAATTCGAAATTCGGGCCCTCGACGATGGCATCAACCGGACATGCCTCCTGGCAGAAACCGCAATAGATGCATTTGGTCATGTCGATGTCATAGCGCGTGGTGCGGCGGCTTCCGTCTTCGCGCGGCTCGGCATCGATGGTGATGGCTTGTGCAGGACAGATCGCTTCGCACAGTTTGCAGGCGATGCAGCGTTCCTCACCGTTCGGATAACGGCGCAGGGCATGTTCACCCCGGAACCGCGGGGACAAGGGCCCCTTTTCATGCGGGTAGTTCACGGTGGCTTTTGGGGCGAAGAAATACTTCAAGCCCAATTTCATTCCGACCCAGAAGTCCTGCAGCAGGAAATACTTGGCGGCGCGGGTGTAGTCGATTTGAGTCATATCAGCCTCCTACGCTCCAACGGGCAAACGCGCCCCAGAACCAGTCGAATTTCGCCGCGAAGGCCACGAAGACGACCCAGACGAGGCTGAACGGCAAGAACACTTTCCAACCCAGGCGCATCAACTGGTCATAGCGGTAGCGGGGTGTGATCGCCTTGACCATCGCGAAGATGAAGAAGAAGAACGCCATCTTGGCAACCATCCACAACACGCCGTCAGGCAGGCCTGGGATCGGGGACAGCCAGCCGCCAAAGAACAGCAGTGTGGTCAGAGCACACATCAGGAAGATGGCGATGTATTCACCAGCCATGAAAAGCAGGAAAGGCGTGGCCGAGTATTCGACCTGATAGCCTGCAACCAGTTCCGATTCCGCCTCGGGCAGATCGAAGGGTGGACGGTTGGTTTCAGCCAATGCCGAGATGAAAAACAGGAACACCATCGGGAAATGCGGCAGCCAGTACCAGCTGAAGAACCCGAACGAGCCATCCTGTGCGCGGACGATATCACCAAAGTTCATCGAACCGGTCGAGATGATGATGCCGATGATGATCAGACCGATGGATACCTCGTATGAAATCATCTGCGCGGCAGAGCGCAGCGACCCAAGGAATGGATACTTTGAGTTCGACGCCCAACCACCCATAATCACGCCATAAACCTCAAGCGATGAGACTGCGAAGACATAGAGGATGGCGACGTTGATGTCCGACAGGACCCAGCCATCGTTGAACGGGATCACCGCCCAGGCGATCATCGCGAGGACAAAACTGGTCAATGGTGCGAGGATAAACACTGTACGGTCGGCACCTGCGGGAATGACGACCTCTTTCACCACATATTTCAGTGCGTCCGCCACCGATTGCAGCAGGCCGTATACGCCGACAACGTTGGGGCCGCGACGCATCTGGACGGCGGCCCAGATCTTGCGGTCGCCGTAAACGAGGAACAACAGCGAGATCATCACGAACGCAACAACAGCAAGCACTTGCGCCAGAATGATGATGGCTATTCCGCCTGGGGTGTTAAAGAAGTCAGCCATTGGTCCTCACACCGTGGGTATTTTGGTTTCCGCGTGCGATGCAAAGGCCAGATGCCTGCGCAATCTGCGGCTGGGTCGGCGCGTTGGTGTAAACAGCATCTGCCGTCTGTACGCCACCCTTAATCTTCAATTTCACACGCAAATCCGGCGCGGCTATCCGCCACCCGGGCACCGCGTACGTCTGCGATATGAAACGTTTCTGGTTCATTCAGCCGCAATCTTCTCAGTCTTGCGGGTCTGCGCCTGTGCCGATAGTTCGGCCATCAATTGCGAGGCGCGGGCAATCGGGTTGGTCAGGTAGAAATCCTTGATTGCATTGCGGAAGCTGGCTTCACCCAATTTTCCGGCTTGTAGCGCCACTGCTTCATTCTCAATCACCTCATCAATGCGCGCCAGATGCGGAACAGATTCGAGCAAGGAGGTGCGCAATTGAGCCAATGTATCGTAGGGCAGAGTAGCCCCCAGCTCGGCAGACAACGCCCTTAGGATTGCCCAGTTTTCCTTGGCCTCTCCCGGTGCAAAGCCTGCGCGCATGGCGAGTTGAGGACGCCCTTCGGTGTTCACGAACAGACCGTTTTCTTCTGTGTAAGCCGCCCCCGGCAGGATCACATCTGCGCGGTGCGCGCCACGATCGCCGTGACTGCCCTGATAGATCACAAAAGCACCCTCGCCGATCTCGACTTCGTCAGCACCGAGGTTATAGATCACATCGGCCGCGTTGACCGCCTCCATGCCACCTTCGTTGGTTGCATCCACATCCATCGCACCTACGCGCGATGCCGCGGTGTGCAGAACGATCAGCCCACTTTCGGTATTGCTTGCAATGGCTTGCGCGGCGGCCAGAACGGCAGAGCCATCGGCCTCCTGCAGCGCGCCCTGCCCGACGATGACAAGAGAGCGCTTGCTCTTGATCTCATCATCACCACCCATATCAACGATGGTCTGCAGCGCGGCACGGTCGCTGCCTACATGGTGATACTCATAGGTCAGATCGACGGCAGGCCCGACCAGGGCCACCTCGGCGCCGTGTGCCCAGGCCTTGCGGATACGAGCATTCAAAACCGGAGCCTCGTCACGCGGGTTGGTCCCGATCAACAGGATACGTTCAGCCGCATCAATATCTTCGATTGCCGCGGTCCCGGCATAGGCTGCTCGGTTACCCGCAGGTAGTTTGGCGCCGTCGGTGCGGCACTCAACGATACCGCCTTGCCCTTCGATCATCTGTTTCAGCGCATAGATGGCCTCAACCGAAGCCAGATCACCTACGATCCCAGCAGGTTTCTCGGCCCCCTTAAGAACCTCAGCAGCTTTGTTCAGTGCTTCTGGCCATGTGGCAGGACGCAGCTTGCCGTTTTCGCGCACATAAGGCCTGTCCAGTCGCTGACGCCGTAAGCCGTCCCAGACAAAGCGGGTCTTGTCGCTGATCCATTCCTCGTTCACACCGTCATGGTTGCGCGGCAGAAAGCGCATCACTTCACGCCCTTTGGTATCTACACGGATGCTTGAGCCCAAGGCGTCCATCACGTCGATACTCTCGGTTTTGGTCAGTTCCCAAGGGCGAGCGGTGAAGGCATATGGCTTCGAGGTCAACGCCCCTACCGGGCACAGATCGATGATGTTGCCCTGCAGGTTCGAATCCAGCGTCTGGTTCAGGTACGAGGTGATCTCGGCATCCTCGCCGCGTCCGGTCTGACCCATCTGGGTGATCCCGGCGACCTCTGTGGTGAAGCGCACGCAACGGGTACAACTGATGCAGCGAGTCATCGCGGTGCCAACCAGCGGACCAAGGTCCAGATCATCCACGGCACGCTTGGCTTCTTTGAAGCGCGTCCCTGACAGACCATAGGCCATGGCCTGATCCTGCAGGTCACACTCACCGCCCTGATCGCAGATCGGGCAATCCAGCGGGTGGTTGATCAGCAGAAACTCCATCACCCCTTCGCGGGCCTTCTTGACCATGGGCGAGTTCGTCTTGACCACCGGTGCCTGCCCTTCGGGACCCGGACGCAGATCGCGCACCTGCATCGCGCAGGAGGCCGCTGGTTTCGGCGGGCCGCCCACGACCTCGACCAGACACATCCGGCAGTTCCCGGCAATCGACAGACGCTCGTGATAGCAAAAGCGCGGCACTTCGACCCCGGCCTGCTCGCAGGCCTGGATCAGTGTCATCGCGCCATCGACTTCGATTTCCTGCCCGTCGATATTGACTTTGCGGAGGTCAGACATCGCTAGTTCGCCCTCAAATACACGCCGATGGCGCTGTTTCTTTCAATCTCTTTCCGCCCCAACGTGCAGAAAGAATTGGGATTTTCATAAGACACGCCGTTTTGGGTCAGATACGCCTCACCCTTGGCACGCATCCTGTCTTTCTCGGCATCCGAGTCCACATAGGCGCGGATTTCCTTGTCCGAATATCCCAGTTTGTTCGCCTTGGACCGCAGATCCCACATCACCCCAATCGCCTTAAGTCGACGCCCGCTGATCGACGGACAGTACTCCGAAATCTCATTTGCGATCGCGATGTAGTAGAGTTCGTTGTCTATCTCTTTGACATCCCTCAAGGGTGGTTTGGCTTCGGCCATTACAGGCATCGAAATCGCGCAAATCGCGGCCAGAAGTCGTACAACAGTCATGACATTTCCTTTCGTCTTGGGATTCCCAAGACGGCGGTCAGCCGGGCTGCTATGCAATAACAGCCCATGGGTTTTGCCGTGATATGCGATACGGTGGCTCATGGTCGCTGACAGCTTCCGGCATACGTCAGCTTATCGTTTTCGATCCGTAGATTTTGCGGCTCGGTCTCCGGCCCAACCTTCCATACAATTCTGGACGATCCAAAATTCTGAATGCAGAATTTTGTCGCCTCATAGCGGCCCGCTTCGCGTGCGCCTTCCAATGACTGCGAAACGCCATTCACAGTCACAGTGAAATCGGTAGGTGTCGTCTTCTTATCCACGTGTTTAGCGTTGGCGTTGAAGAAAATGCCATCAAACGCCACGCGGGTCGCCCTCGATTTCGCTGTACCGCAGGCAGATACAAGTAAGCTTCCCACCAATACCATTGTCATTACGAATACGCGTTTCGCCATCATGACCACTCCTGTTTCGTGGCTGGCGCTTGTGGCATCCGCTGATGCGCAGGAGAAAGCGTATGAAACAACATCCCGCTCACTCCGCCGCGACCTGTACGCAACGATTGTCGCGCCACTTGCTGGCCTGTTTCAATTCTGCCCACCCAAAGGCATGCTCGCTGGGTCCTTCCGAGCGCAGCTTTTCCAGACGATCCAGCGCTTCGGCCAAACTGGGGCAATGCCCTTCCCGCACCCACCACATGACAAAATGTTGTTCGCCAAGGATTTCGAACCACTCTTGCCGACGCTCGTAGAACTGTTTGTGGATAGTCCCCCAAACAAATTTCTCAAGGCTGGCGACGTCTTCCCAAACCGTCAGGTTCGCGACGAATTGCGGATCATCCCCGATGCTGTTTTCGGTGTTGCCTGTTCCCGGTTCTCCGGACCCTTCCATCATCCAGACAAAGCCGGACATCCGCTTGCCAAGCCCGTTGACGCGATCCAGGTTGGCCATGAATTCAGCCACGCGCGGATCGTCTGTTGGCGCCAACAAACGGCCGACATTCAACTCGGCCAGATGATATCCTTCGGGCTGGATCAAAACGCGGCCACCAAAGCAATAAGGCCAAGAATGAACATGCAGGCCCATCCAACCACATAAGCAACAGACCGGACCCCGCTATGCGGCTTGCCGATCCCGCGCAGGTGAATCACCAACATAACAACCCGCGCCAGCAGCGCTACTGAGGCCAGCAGGTTCACCCAGAACGGGCTGGCCCCCAACAGGATCGCCGCGACTGTAACAGTCAAAAAGGCAGGCAGAGTTTCAGTGCCGTTCAGATAAGCGCGGTTCAAACGATAGGCCCTGTCCGAATAATCCTGATCCGGAGTGGCCCCCGGTGCCAGCCCCTTGCCCGCTTTTGCAAGCGCCGAGAACGGCGACATGAACAGAACGATCAGGGTAAAGATCACCAAAGCGGCGATCGCGTGGGAATATTCGGCATAGACTTCCATCGATTTTACTCCGCTGCCATCGCACCCATGCGGCCCGATTTCTGGGCCTTGATGCGGTCCTCTATTTCTTCTCGGAAATTGCGGATCAGACCTTGGATCGGCCAGGCCGCCGCATCGCCAAGGGCGCAGATCGTGTGGCCTTCAACCTGTTTGGTGACGTCAAACAGCATGTCGATCTCTTCCAGTTCGGCTTCACCGCGTACAAGACGGTCCATCACGCGCATCATCCAACCAGTGCCTTCACGACATGGCGTACACTGGCCGCAACTTTCGTGCTTGTAGAACTTCGACAACCGCCAGATTGCCTTGATGATGTCGGTGGACCTGTCCATCACGATGACCGCTGCCGTGCCCAGACCCGAACCCAGCTCTCCACGCAGATAGTCAAAATCCATGATCGCGTCGCGCATGTTCTCACCGCGCACGCATGGCACCGAAGACCCGCCGGGTATTACCGCCAGCAGATTGTCCCAGCCGCCACGAATGCCGCCGCAATGGGTTTCAATCAGCTCTTCGAAGGAGATCGACATCGCCTCTTCGACGACACAGGGGTTGTTCACATGGCCCGAGATCGCAAACAGCTTGGTGCCCGCGTTGTTCTGACGGCCAAAACCGGCGAACCAGTCGGCACCACGCCGCAGAATCGTGGGCACAACGGCAATCGATTCCACATTGTTCACCGTGGTCGGGCAGCCATAAAGACCCGCACCCGCCGGAAACGGAGGCTTCATGCGCGGCATACCCTTCTTGCCCTCAAGGCTTTCGATCAGAGCAGTTTCCTCGCCGCAGATATAAGCCCCAGCGCCGTGATGCAGGAACAGGTCGAAATCCCAGCCGGAACCAGCAGCATTCTTCCCGAGCAGACCCGCGTCATAGGCTTCGTCAATCGCCGCCTGCAGAGCCTCACGCTCGCGGATGTATTCGCCGCGCAGGTAGATGTAGCAAGTATTCGCGTTCATTGCGAAAGACGCGATCAGGCACCCCTCGATCAGCGTGTGCGGATCATGACGCATAATCTCGCGGTCTTTGCACGTCCCGGGTTCGGATTCATCCGCGTTCACCACCAGATAAGCCGGGCGACCATCGCTTTCCTTGGGCATGAAAGACCATTTCAGACCGGTCGGGAAGCCCGCACCACCACGTCCGCGAAGCCCTGAGTCTTTCATTGTCTGGATGATCCAGTCGCGGCCTTTCTCGATCAGGCCAGCGGTGCCGTCCCAATGCCCGCGGGCCTGCGCGCCTTTCAACGTGCGCTCATGCATCCCGTAGATGTTGGTAAAGATCCTGTCCTGATCCTTCAGCATCGCGTGTTACCTTTGGCTGTCCTGACGCATGCGCCAGAGTTGAAATATGTTGACGCCCGCATAGATGAATCCTGCCAAAGCGGCAAAATCAAACAGCAGCGCATAACGCCCCGGCAATCCGATTGCAGGGCCAATGAACAAGGTCATTCCAAGCCAAATCACCATCGTCACCGCAATGACGATGCCGATATGTCGGCCCTTGCGGGCTATGGCCAGTTCCTTGTCCGTATCCATCTTGTCCTGATGCCCTAGGCGGGCACTCGTTTAATCTTCGTAAGTGCCGTCTTCTTTGGCACGTTTGGCAAACTCGGTTTCTTCACCTGCAGCCAGTTTCGCGGCTTGTTCGATCCACCCGTCCCGCTCGATCCGGCCTTTGAATTTCAGCCGTGCATCGACCCAGGCCACCTGCTCAAGCGTCCATGCAGCGATCTGGTCATAATGATAAAAGCCCAGCCGGTTCAGGGTTTCTTCCAGCTTCGGACCAACGCCCTTGAGCATCTTGAGATCATCCGGCTTGCCACCCCGCGCTGCTTTCAGCGTTTCCGGCTGATCCTCTTTCGCTGCTTTCGCTTCTGCGGCCTGTTTCACAGCAGGTTTCGCGGGGGTCGGCGCTTTGGGTGGCTTCGGCGCGGCTTTGGTCGCTGCTGCTTTGCCATCCTTGCCCAGCCACGGGGTCAGGATCGGAACCTCGGTCCCGTCGATGAGCTTGACGGTATCACCCAGATCGCTCGCTAGCTGGACGCTGGCGTTATACTGCGTACTGCCGCTGTCATATTCTGTCAGGCTTGTCAGCCCTTTGAGGGGTTCCGCCGCATAGCGCCCGTTCTGAGGACCCGGAGTCGGCACTTTGCCCGCCACCAGATCATCGAGAATCTTGCCAAAGCTCTCGGTCGTCAGATCTTCGTAGTAATCCTTACCGATCTGAGCCATCGGCGCGTTGGTGCAGGACCCGAGGCATTCCACCTCTTCCCAGCTCAGCTTACCGTCAGCAGACAGTTCATGCGGCTTGGTCGCGATCTTTTCCTTGCAGACCGCAATCAGATCCTCGGCCCCGCAGATCATGCAGGATGTCGTGCCGCACACCTGAATATGTGCCACCGATCCAACCGGCTGCAGCTGGAACATGAAGTAGAACGACGCGACCTCAAGCACGCGGATATAGGCCACACCCAGCATGTCGGCGACGGATTCAATCGCCGGACGGCTCAGCCAGCCCTCTTGTTCTTGCGCACGCCACAGCAGCGGGATCACCGCGCTGGCCTGACGGCCTTCGGGGTATTTGGTGATCTGCGCTTCGGCCCATTGCTGGTTGGCAGCGGTAAAGGCAAAGCTTTCGGGTTGTTCGGGGTGAAGACGGCGGAGCATTAGCGGTCAATCTCTCCAAATACGACGTCCATGGTGCCGATGATGGCGGCGACGTCGGCCAGTTGGTGTCCTCCGGCAACGTGGTCCATGGCTTGCAGGTGCAGGAAACCCGGCGCGCGGAGTTTGGCGCGGTAGGGCTTGTTGGTGCCGTCGGCGACCAAATAGACGCCGAACTCACCCTTGGGGGCTTCGACAGCGGCATAGACCTCGCCCGCAGGGACGTGGAAGCCTTCGGTATAGAGCTTGAAGTGATGGATCAGACTTTCCATCGAGGTCTTCATGTCCGAACGTTTCGGCGGGGTGATCTTGCCGCGTGCCAGAACGTCACCGGGGCAGTCACGGATTTTGGCGATGGCCTGACGGATGATCAGCAGCGACTGGCGCATCTCTTCCATGCGGACGAGATAGCGGTCATAGCAGTCGCCGTTTTTGCCGACGGGGATCTGAAACTCGAACTCGTCATAGCACTCATAGGGCTGCGCGCGGCGCAGGTCCCATGCCAGCCCCGATCCGCGCACCATTACGCCCGAGAAGCCGTATTTCTGAATGTCATCCTCGGTCACGACACCAATATCGGCGTTGCGCTGTTTGAAGATGCGGTTTTCGGTCAACAGGCCGTCAATGTCATCGAGAACGGCGGGAAACTCGTGGCTCCAAGCCTCGATATCGTCCAGCAGTTCCGGCGGCAGGTCCTGATGCACGCCTCCGGGGCGGAAATAGGCGGCGTGCAGGCGGGCACCACAGGCACGCTCGTAGAACACCATCAGCTTTTCACGCTCTTCAAAACCCCACAGAGGCGGGGTCAGCGCGCCAACGTCCATGGCTTGAGTGGTCACGTTCAGCAGGTGGTTAAGAATACGACCGATCTCGGAATACAAAACGCGGATCAAAGAGCCGCGACGCGGTACTTCAACACCGGTCAGTTTTTCGATGGCCAGACACCAGGCATGTTCCTGGTTCATCGGTGCCACGTAATCAAGACGGTCGAAATACGGCAGATTCTGCAGATACGTCCGACTTTCCATCAGCTTTTCGGTACCACGGTGCAATAGGCCGATATGCGGGTCGCAACGTTCGACGATCTCGCCGTCCAGCTCAAGTACAAGTCGCAGAACTCCGTGCGCCGCAGGGTGTTGCGGGCCGAAGTTAATGTTGAAGTTGCGGATCTTCTGTTCTCCGCTCAGCGCGTCCGTGCTGCCGTCATCGTATCTTGAGCCGTCCATCAACGCCCTCGTTTCTTCTTCGCTTCGGCCCGTACCCGGACCTTTTCCGCCTCAGCTGCCTTGGCAGCGGCCCCAGCCAGCAGAACCCCAAGCGCTCCCAACGCAATCAGTTCCCCCAGACCCATCAGCGGCGCTCCATCTCTTGCAGTTTCATGGCCATGATCCAAATCAGGATCAGCGTTCCAATCGGGATGACGCAGGCTACGACCCAGTATTTCTCGATCCCGAAATGCGGTAGCAGCTTCAGCATCGGGATAATCGTGGCAACCGTGACGGCAATCCAGATCAGGAACTCCATGACTTACGACTCCTGTTTTTCATCCCCCGGAAGAATGTAGTTCGCACCTTCCCACGGGGACATGAAATCAAATTGACGGTATTCCTGAACCAATGAGACCGATTCGTAGACCACGCGCTTTTGCGCTTCGTCATAGCGGACTTCAGTATAGCCAGTGGTCGGGAAATCCTTGCGCAGCGGATAGCCGCGGAAACCATAATCCGTAAGGATGCGTCGCAAGTCTGGATGACCCGAGAACAGGATGCCGAACATGTCGAACACCTCGCGCTCGAACCAATTGGCAGAGGGGTGCACGTCCACGATTGAAGGCACCATGTCATCTTCTCGGATCGAGACTCGCAAGCGAATGCGCTGGTTCTGATACATTGACAGGAAGTGGTAGACCACATCGAACCGCTTGGCCCGTTCGGGGTAGTCGACGCCGGTGATGTCAACCAGGGTCGAGAACTGGCAGGTCCGCTCACTTTTGAGAAACTCAATGAATTCCACCAGATTCGAAGGAGCCACATCGACGTTCAGCTCGCCATGGGTCACATCCCAGGCCAGAACGCAATCTGCACGTTTCAGCTCCAACTGAGCGCCGAGTTCTTTGAGTGCTTCGCTCATCTGCCCTCTCCCTTAGCGTACAATCGTGCCGGTGCGGCGGATTTTGCGTTGCAACTGCATCAGTCCATACAACAATGCCTCAGCGGTTGGAGGGCAGCCGGGCACGTAGATATCCACCGGAACAACCCGGTCACAGCCACGAACGACAGAATAAGAATAGTGATAGTACCCACCGCCATTCGCGCAGGAGCCCATCGAGATCACATAGCGCGGCTCGGGCATCTGGTCATAAACCTTGCGCAGCGCCGGGGCCATCTTGTTGGTCAGCGTTCCAGCGACGATCATCACATCAGACTGGCGCGGAGACGCACGAGGCGCGATGCCGAACCGTTCCGCGTCATACCGTGGCATCGACGTGTGCATCATCTCAACCGCGCAGCAGGCCAGACCAAAGGTCATCCAATGCAAGGATCCGGTCCGCGCCCAGTTGATGATGTCCTCGGTCGAGGTCAGCAGAAACCCCTTGTCCTGCAGTTCCGCATTCAGGGCCTGGGTGGCGACTTCCTTGTCGACGCCGGCGGTGTTTGCGCCCGTCATCACTCCCATTCCAGGGCCCCTTTCTTCCATTCATAGGCAAAGCCGATGGTCAGCACCGCCAGGAACACCATCATCGACCAGAACCCAACATCGCTGATGTCTTTGAAGCCAACGGCCCAGGGGAACAGGAAGGCGATTTCCAGATCAAAGATGATGAAGAGAATCGCGACCAGATAGAATCGGACGTCGAATTTCATCCGCGCATCGTCGAATGCGTTGAAGCCACATTCATAGGCGCTGACCTTTTCGGGGTCGGGATTGCGGACAGCCAGGACCACAGCAGCCAGAATCAGCACGATTCCAAGGCCTACGGCAACGGCCAGAAACACCAGAATCGGGAGGTACTCCCGCAGCAGGTCTTCCACGTATAGCTCCTTTCCTGCGCAAGTCCCGAAAGGGTGCGCCGTCAATTGGCGATTTGACTGGACATTCTCTATCCCTGTGGGGTCAGAGGGTCAACCGAACAGAAACGCGCAGGTCGGCATTGTTACAATCATCCAGCGGGCGATTGCGGAGAATACTTCTGGAACAAAGTGATCGGCTAAACCTAACTAATCCATGCAGGTTTTCGTTTGTCGAAAAAGGCGCCGATTCCCTCTTGCGCCTCATCAGTTTCCCAACGCGCGACAAGCTGTCGAATGGTGTGGTCAATCACCGCGTCATCAATTCGCGGCCCAAGTGACTGGATCAGCTGCTTGGCCGAAGACACTGCACCGGGTGCACAGGACAGATAGGGAAGCACCTCGGCTTCAACCGCCTCGGCCAACGTTTCAGCAGGCACTGCGCGGGCCAGCAGGCCCAGTTCGACCGCTTCCGCCGCTTCGAACAGGCGGGCAGACATAAAGACGCGCCGCGACCGTGCTTCGCCCATTCGGGCAATGACATAGGGTCCAATCGTCGCCGGAATCAGGCCAAGCCGCGTCTCGGTCAGACCCATCTTCAGGCTTTCCACACCGATCGCCACATCGCAGACCGAGGCCATCCCGACACCTCCACCAAACGCGTTTCCCTGCAACGCGCCGATCAAGGGTTTGGGCAGCGTATTTAAGGCATTCAGCATCTCAGCCAGCTTGCGCGCTTCGGCAAAACGCGTCTCGGGATCGGCAGCCATCTGCGCCTGCATCCAACCCAGATCACCCCCGGCGCAAAAGCTCTTGCCCGCGGCGGCCAGAACCACCACCCGCACCGCATCATCATTTGCCAATTGCCCAGCGGCCTTGGTTAGTTCTGCAATCATCTGCGCCGACAGTGCGTTGTGCTTCTCGGGTCGATCCAGCGTCAGAGTAGCCACGCCACGCGCGTCTGTGTTCAGCGTAATGGTCCCGAACATATCTTATTCCGCCCGCATTGCCCGCGCCATGCGCGCCGCCTGTTCCAGAACCGGCACATCCAGACCGGTCTCATATCCCAACCGTTCCAGATGTGCGGTCACGGCTTCGGTTGCGACATTACCGGCCGCACCCGGCGCATAAGGGCAACCACCCAGCCCGCCCACGGCGGTATCAAATACCCGCACACCCAAGGCAAGCGAAGCGTCTATGTTGTCGATTGCCCGCCCGTTGGTATCATGAAAATGTCCTGCAAGCCGGGTAACCGGCACTCGTTCGCGCACGGCCAGCAGCATATGAGCAATCTTGTCCGGCGTTCCCTGCCCAATTGTATCCCCCAGCGAAATCTCATAGCAGCCATGGGCAAACAGCGCGTCCGCCACCTCGGCCACCTTCTCGGGCGGGGTCGGGCCGTCATAGGGACAGTCGGTCACGCACGAGACATAGCCCCGGACGGGCAGATCAATATGTCGTGCCGCTTCGAGAATGGGCACAAACCGTTCGATGGATTCGGCAATCGTCGCGTTTATGTTCGCTTTCGAGAATCCCTCGGACGCCGAAGCAAACACCGCGATCTCATCTGCCTTGGCTGCCAACGCGTCCTCATACCCGCGCATATTCGGCGTCAGCGCAGCGTACCGCACGCCTTCGGTCCGTGTGATTCCAGCCATTACTTCACCGCTGCCCGCCATTTGCGGGACCCATTTCGGTGAGACAAAACTGGCAACTTCGATCCGGTTGAAACCGGCCCGGCTGAGGCAATCGACCAAGGCGACCTTCTCGGCCACCGGGATCTCGCGCTGTTCGTTCTGCAGGCCGTCGCGTGGCCCGACCTCGAATATTTCGACCCGTTCTTTCATCAGCGCATCCCTTCCCGGTTTCTTATCGTTTCAATTGCGGATGGCCCGACTTTGCCACGCAATCCACGGGCCGAACAGATCAATCCTCGGCCAACCGAACCAACGCCGCACCTGCCTCGACCTGTGCCCCCGCTTCGGCCAGCACTTCTGCAACCACGCCATCGCGAGCGGCTAATAGAGAATGCTCCATCTTCATGGCTTCCAGAATGGCCAGCCGGTCGCCCTCTTTCACCTCCTGCCCCGCCGAGGCGAAGACGGCCTTGACCAGCCCGGGCATCGGCGCCTCGATCACGTTGGTGTCACCTGCAGCACTGGCATCGCGGTCCAGAGGGTCAATGACCTCAAATACCTGCCCATAGTCGTCGAATACAGTGACCTGTGACCCGGCCATGACAACATTGGGCATGGGTGTCCCATCGATGGTCCAGCCAGCGCCACGCCGCCGCGCAACAAGCTGCGCACCTTCGATCTCCCAAATCTGCCGATCCGGGCCTTCGACCTGGACATCCAGATCAACAACCTCTCCGTCCCGCAGTAACTGCACAGCGCGATGTAACGGTGCCCATAGCGTAAAGCCCGTTTCAGAGACCGTCTCGGCCAGACCCAACGCCGTCATCGCCGCAGCCACTGCCGAAGCGTTGCTTACGCCAGCTTCCTGCACCAGATCATCAAGATCCCGCCCGATCAGCCCGGTATCCACGTCGCCCGACGCAAACCCGCTGTGCCGCGTCAGAGCACCAAGGAAGGCGAGATTTGTGACAGTCCCGGCGACCTCGGTCTGGCGCAAGGTCCGGTGGAGATTTTCCAAAGCGACCGCGCGTGTCGGGCCATGCACCACGACCTTGGCGATCATAGGGTCGTACCATGGGCTGATCGTATCCCCGGCGCGCACGCCACTGTCGGCACGGCAGCCTTCCGGGAACTGTAGATGAGTCAGCGTACCCGTCGCAGGCAGAAAGCCTTTGGGCACATCTTCGGCATAAAGCCTCGCCTCAAAGGAATGCCCGCGGATCGACAAATCGCCCTGCCGCTTCGGCAGGCTTTCACCCGCTGCTACGCGCAACTGCCATTCGACCAGATCAACGCCGGTAATGGCCTCGGTCACCGGGTGCTCGACTTGCAGGCGCGTATTCATCTCCATGAACCAGAACCGATCCGGGCGCAGCCCGTCCGAGGCATCGACGATGAACTCAACCGTCCCTGCACCTTTGTAGCCAATCGCCTCAGCCGCGCGCACGCCCGCCTGCCCCATCGCCTCACGCATCTCGGCAGTCATTCCAGGGGCTGGGGCCTCTTCGATCACTTTCTGATGTCGCCGCTGCAACGAGCAGTCGCGTTCAAACAGATGCACCGCATGGGTGCCATCGCCGAACACCTGCACCTCGATATGGCGGGGCTTGGCGACGAATTTCTCGACAAGTACAGCATCATTACCGAACGCCGTCTTTGCCTCACCGCGCGCGCTGTCCAATGCAGCCGAGAACTCCTCGGGCGCCTCGACCAGCCGCATCCCCTTGCCACCACCACCTGCAACGGCCTTGATCAAAACGGGATACCCGATGGTATCTGCCGCGCCAGCCAGATGTTCAGGGTCCTGATTGTCGCCATGATAGCCGGGGACGACGGGAACTCCTGCGTCCTCCATCAATACCTTGGCTGCATCCTTAAGGCCCATCTTGCGGATCGCGTCCGCCGATGGCCCGATGAAGGTCAGACCTGCAGCCTCGACTGCATCCACAAAATCCGGGTTTTCGGACAAGAACCCATAACCAGGATGGATCGCCTGCGCTCCTGTATCCAGCGCCGCCTGAATGATCACATCACCCTTCAGATAGCTTTCGGCTGGGGCCGCGCCACCAATATGCACCGCTTCATCCGCCATCTGCGCATGCTTGGCCGATGCATCAGCATCCGAATACACAGCCACACAAGATACGCCCATCTTCTGAGCAGTTTCCATGACTCGGCAGGCGATCTCGCCGCGGTTGGCAATCAGGATTTTGTTAAACATAGCTTACCCCTTAACCGCCAGATCTTCGACAAGGCGGAAGCGTTCGCACAGCAATTCCATCTCGGGATCGAACCCGCCATTGCGTTCGAAATACCGGCGATGATCCTCGCGCCATCCCTCAAGCGTTTCATTCTCACCCTCGGCCAACGCAAAGTCTTCGGTCACATCGCAATATCGGCAGGTCGAGACCTCGACCGTTTCGATCACCAAAGCGGGGCGATCATCCCATTCCAGCGCAATATCCTGACGCCCAACGACCGGGGTATCAGCACTGCCTTCTGGGTAGTCTCGCAAAGCACCACATGTCGCCGTTTTTCGGCCTAATCTTACCAACGCCAGCAGCTCGGCGCTTAGCGATGCGCTGTCTCCAAACTTGAAGGTCTGCGCGCCCGGGTAGCGGGCCATTACTTCATTCAATGAAACGCTCATCTTACATCCTGAACACGCCGAAACGTGTCTCCTCAATCGGGGCGTTAAGTGCGGCACTCAGCGACAATGCCAACACATCGCGCGATTTGCGCGGGTCGATGATGCCGTCATCCCACAACCGCGCCGACGCGTAGAGCGGGTGGGATTGTTCTTCGAACATGCTCAGCGTCGGGCGCTTGAATTCAGCTTCTTCCTCAGCCGACCATGTGCCGCCCTGTCGTTCGATCCCGTCGCGTTTGACAGTCGCTAGGACACCTGCAGCTTGCTCGCCCCCCATCACTGAGATACGCGAATTCGGCCAAGTCCACAGGAACCGAGGCTGATAGGCGCGTCCTGCCATGCCGTAGTTTCCAGCTCCGAAGGACCCTCCGACAAGCATTGTGATCTTTGGAACGCTCGTCGTCGCCACCGCCGTCACCATCTTGGCCCCGTGCCGCGCGATGCCTTCGTTTTCGTATTTGCGGCCGACCATGAAGCCGGTGATGTTCTGCAGGAAGACCAGCGGGGTTTTGCGCTGCGAGCACAGTTCGACAAAATGCGTACCCTTCTGCGCGGCCTCAGAAAACAACACACCGTTGTTGGCAATGATCCCGACCGGGCAGCCTTTGACATGGGCAAAACCGGTCACCAGCGTCTCACCAAATCGCGGTTTGAACTCGTCGAACCGAGAGCCATCGACCAGCCGCGCAATCACCTCGCGAATGTCATAGGGTGTGCGCAGATCGGCCGGAACTACGCCCAAAATTTCCTCGGGATCATAGGCAGGCTCTTCTGGTGTTTCGAACTGTAGGCCAGGCTTCAGCCCTGCACCCCCCAACGACCCGACGGCCCGCCGTGCCAGGGCCAACGCATGCGCATCGTCCTCGGCCAGATAATCCGCCACGCCGGACAGGCGCGTATGCACATCGCCGCCACCCAGATCTTCGGCTGTCACAACCTCCCCCGTCGCGGCCTTGACCAAAGGCGGTCCGGCCAAAAAGATCGTCCCCTGCTCTTTCACGATGATCGTCACGTCGGACATCGCCGGAACGTAAGCCCCGCCCGCCGTACACGACCCCATTACAACGGCGATCTGAGCAATCCCCTTCGCGCTCATCCGCGCCTGATTATAGAAGATGCGGCCAAAGTGATCGCGGTCGGGGAAAACCTCATCCTGATTGGGCAGGTTCGCACCGCCGCTATCGACCAGATAGATGCAGGGCAGATGGTTTTCCTCGGCAATCTCCTGCGCGCGGAGGTGTTTCTTGACCGTCAGCGGATAATATGTGCCGCCTTTCACAGTGGCGTCGTTGCACACCACCATGACCTCGCGCCCCTGCACCCGGCCAATCCCCGCGATCACCCCGGCACAGGGCGCGGCATCTCCATACATCCCATGTGCCGCCGTCGCGCCGATTTCCAAGAACGGAGAACCCGGATCGAGCAGGTTCGCCACCCGACGACGCGGCAGCATCTTGCCCCGCGATTCATGCCGCGTCCGCGATTTTTCACCGCCACCCATGCGGGCCGCTTCGGCGGCATCCGCAATATGTGCCAGCGCATCCAGATGTGCGGCTCGGTTCGCCTTAAACCCCTCAGAGGTTGGTATGGCTTTGGATTTTATTTTCATTCCATCTTCCCCAAGTCGCGCAATTCCACAGCGCGTTCAGCGGTTTCGGTCAGCAGGCAATTTGCAGCAACAATCGAGCGTATCGTTCCATCAGACCATATGCCGTAGGCCAGAGCACATTCAGCATCCCGAAACCCGATCCATGCGCGTTGAGCATCTCGCAACTGGTCCGAAAGTTCGGGACTTTGTTCAGCCAGTTCTGCTCGACGCTGTTTATACTGTTCGTTTAGATATGAATCCCAAATTTGGGTTTCGGCTTGAATACACTCGGTGATGCCAAGGGTTGTTTCATTTCCCGGTATCGTTTGGCAGGCATTGGCAGCTGCGCCGAGACATGATGACATGCTATCGCCCTGCTGCGTCTGAGAAAAACATTGTTGAATATACGACTGGTCTACCCAAGCGCCCTGAGCGGAAACAAGCGATGGTACTAGCGTCGCAGCAAGTGCAATTCGCATCATGTAATTGCCTCCCCTGCAGCCCGCGCCTTCAATTCCTTCCGGATCACCTTTCCCGTCACCGTCATCGGCAACTCTTCCAGAAACGACACCTCACGCGGATAGGAATACTGCGCCAAACGGTCCTTAACCCAATTCTGCAACTCAGCGCCCGACGCCTCAGCCCCCGGCTTCAATACCACATAGGCCTTCACGATCTCGGTCCGCAGCTCATCGGGCTTGCCGACCACGCCCACAGTTGCCACTGACGGATGGGTCAGCAGGCAATCCTCGATCTCAGCCGGGCCAATCCGGTATCCTGCCGAGGTAATCACGTCATCATCACGACCGACAAAGCGCAGATAATCGCCCTCCCACACGCCACGGTCACCGGTGATCAGCCAATCACCTCGGAATTTCTCAGCCGTTGCTTGCGGATTATTCCAGTATTCCAGCAGCATTGAGGCCGACCCTCGCCGGATGGCGACGTCGCCTTCCTCCGTCGTCGGTTGGCCATGATCGTCAATTACCGCCACCTCATGACCCGGCACCGGTTTACCGATACAGCCGGGGCAAACGGGGAAGTCCTCGGCGCAGGAGGATACGACCATGTTACACTCGGTCTGGCCATAAAACTCGTTGATCGTCAGACCAAACGCCTGCTGGCCCCAAGCCAACATCTCAGCCCCCAAAGGCTCGCCCCCGGACGCCACCGACCGCAATCCCGGTATCGACTGATCCGCAGCTTTGAGCATCCGTAAAGCCGTCGGCGGAAAGAAGACGTTCCGCACCCCCGCCCGCGCGATCACATCGGCGCAGGCCTGTGGGGTGAATTTGTCCAAACGCGTGGCAACCACCGGAACACCCAGCGCAAGCCCGGGTATCAGAACGTCGAACAAACCGCCGATCCACGCCCAGTCTGCTGGCGTCCACAGGCAATCCCCATCACGCAGGTGGTTGTGGCTGATCGAGACGCCCGGCAGGTGGCCCAGCAGCACACGATGACCATGCAGCGCACCCTTGGGACTGCCAGTGGTGCCGGACGTGTAGATCAGGACCGCCGGATCTTCGGGGCCGGTATCGGCAAAGGGCACCGGTTCCCCCTCCTGCCCGATCTCGTCAACCAAAAGTGGCTGGGCCAGATCCCCCAGCAACGCGGCCCCTTCTGCATCGGTCAAAACAATCAGGGCGCCTGAATCTCTGACGCGCGATGCCAGCGCATCGTGTTTGAACAGCTTGAACAACGGCACCGAAATCGCGCCGATCTTCCAGATCGCCAGATGCGCGGCGGCACACCACGGCGACTGGCTGAGCAAGACGCCAACCCGGTCTCCTGGCTGGACCCGAGCTATCAACGCGCGAGCGATGCCATCAACCATAAGCTCCAGTTCGCCAAATGTTACCACGCTCGGATCGCCCTGGGTCAGATCCAACAAAGCAACCCGATCGGATTGTTGCGACAGGCATTGCTGCGCCATGTTCAGCCGATCAGGGATCGCCCAGCTTTGGTCGCCGCGCAAACCCGGTATGCGCTCAGCGGGATGCATGCTGATTTTCCCTTATTTCATTAGCGGTTGCAGCTAGCCTCCCCGCTTCAGCAATTTCCGGAGTTTGATGCAGATCAGAGCGTTTTTGCACCGCGGCATTCAAAACATCGGCATCAACGCAAGCAAAGGCACGAATATGACAAAGAAACTCGCCGCTTTGACCCTTTCTACCGCACTTGTCGCTCTGGCTGCCCCAGCCTTCGCCCAATCCCAGGGCGATTGGACAGTCGGTGTTGGTGTCGGCTATCTGGACCCCAAATCCGACAATGGGACTCTGGCCGGGTTCGACGCCGAAATCGACTCGGACACCCGTCCGATTTTCACCGTCGAATACTTCGTTCAGGACAATCTCGGGATCGAGCTCTTGGCCTCGACCCCCTACAAGCATGACATCACTCTCGGCGGCAGCGTTGACGCGGGCAGCGTCAAGCATCTTCCGCCTACTCTGTCGCTGAACTATCACTTCCCGACCAATAGCGCGTGGAAGCCCTATGTCGGCGCCGGTCTGAACTACACCATCTTCTTCGAGGAAGACTCGCCTTTGGGCGATCTCGATCTGGACAACTCCTTCGGCGTTTCTCTGCAGGCCGGTCTGGATTACATGGTCACGGAAAAAGGCGCGGTGCGTCTGAACGTGCGCTGGTTCGACATCGACTCGGACGTCAAACTTGACGGCAACGACATCGGCACCGCCGAAATCGACCCGTTCCTGATTGGCCTGTCCTACGTTCATCGTTTCTGATCCAATCGCAAAAAGCCCCGTGGTTCAATGAACTGCGGGGTTTTCCGTCACAACATCTCGTTCATCATTTCGCGCCCAATCAGCATGCGGCGGATTTCGCTGGTGCCCGCGCCGATCTCCATCAGCTTTGCATCTCGGAAAATCCGGCTGACCGGCGAATCCGACAGGAATCCGGCACCACCCAACGCCTGAACGGCTTGATGCGCCTGCACCATCGCCTGTTCCGAGGCATATAGGCAGCACGCCGCAGCATCCTGACGGGTTACATCCCCGCGGTCGCAAGCCTTGGCAACTTCGTAGACATAGGCCCGCGCCGAATTCATTGCTGTGTACATATCCGCGATCTTGCCTTGCATGAGCTGGAAGCTCCCGATCGGTTTTCCGAACTGCTTACGCTCGGCCAGATAGGGCATCACTTCATCCAAGCAGGCGGCCATGATCCCGGTTCCAATACCCGCAAGAACCACACGCTCATAGTCCAGACCGGACATCAGAACGGCTACACCCCGCCCTTCTTCGCCCAGAACATTCTCGAACGGCACTTCAACATCTTCAAAGATCAACTCAGCGGTGTTCGAGCCGCGCATGCCAAGCTTGTCGAAATGAGGCGAAGTCGAAAACCCGATCATCTCTTTCTCGATCAGAAAGGCCGTGATCCCCTTTGACCCGGCGTCCGGATCGGTCTTGGCATAGACGACCAGAGTGTCTGCATCCGGCCCGTTGGTGATCCAGTATTTGTTGCCATTCAGCCGATAGTGATCGTTTCGCTTTTCTGCACGTAGCTTCATGGAAACCACATCCGACCCAGCCGAGGACTCGGACATAGCCAACGCCCCGACGTGTTCACCCGAAATCAGACGGGGCAGATATTTTTTCTTCTGCTCTTCTGTTCCGTTCAACTTGATCTGGTTCACGCACAAGTTCGAATGCGCGCCATAGGACAAAGATACCGAGGCCGAGGCGCGCGCCACTTCCTCAACTGCCACCGTATGCGCCAGATAGGACATACCGGCCCCGCCATATTCTTCAGGGACTGTGACGCCCAACAAACCAAGCTCACCCATCTCTTTCCACAGCTCATTCGGAAAGGCATTGGACGCGTCGATCTCGGCCGCCATCGGCTTGACCCGTTCCTGAGCCCAGCGGTGCACCATCTCACGCAAGGCGTTCACGTCCTCGCCCAGATCGAATTGCATTGTGGCCATAAACATGCAGGGCTCCTCCGATTGCATTAATGAACAAGCGTTCAATAATCAGATAGCAGCGTTTCCTCCTCGGGTCAATGACGACACGCAGGCCAACGCAAAACGCCGCCCGGCAAGGGGCGGCGTTTTCAGATAAATCGAGCGTGCGCTGAAAGCGCACTCCGCTGGACTATGACTGATAGACAGCGCTGACTTCAGCCCGGATAATGCGTGCAATTTGGGCACAATCTTCCAGCGAAAAGGTCAGTGGAACGCGCATATCCATGATCCCTGCCAATATCCGATCACTGACCGGCATCGGGGCGCTGTCGGCATAACGCCAACTGTCATAGCGTGAGGTAAAGCCCGACGGTTCAGTCCCCCCGAACCACTTCAGTTCGACCCCGCGCGCGGCGCAACGCTGGATTACCTCGGCAATGCGCTCGGGTGTCCAGTCCAGCAACAGGAATTGTATCGATGAACCGACATAGGTCTCAGCATCAGGCCGCTCCACCATCGTCAAACCCGGCGTTTCACGCAGGCCACGCTCAATCTCAACATAGCGTTCGTTCCAGCGCTGCACCTGCCGGTCCAGATCGCGCAACTGCGGGCGCAGGATCGCCGCACGCAGATTATCCATCCGGCCCGAGACATTGGGGGTGGTGTATTTGATCTGCTCGAACACCTCCGGCCCAGGCGCGGCCAGATGGCGTTCATAAAGCATATAAGACCCGGACAACATCGTAGCCTTGGCGGCCAGTTCCGGATCATCCGTGATCAGCAACCCGCCCTCGCCCGAATTGACATGTTTATAGGTCTGGCACGAGTAACATCCAATGGCCCCCTGCCGCCCAGACAGTTGTCCGCGCCACGCCGCACCCATGGTATGCGCGCAATCCTCGATCACGATCACGCCGGCGGCGTCGCACATCTGCATCAGCCGATCCATATCGCACAGATGCCCTCGCATGTGGCTAAGCATTAGTACTTTCGCCTGATCCAGCTTGGCCTCAAGATCATCCAGATCGATGGTCAGGGCTTCGGTCACACCAACAAAGACCGGCTTTGCCCCAACCGACGCGATCGCCCCTGGCACCGGGGCCAGAGTGAACGCGTTGGTCAAAACCGGATCGCCCGGCTTAACCCCCACCGCCCGCAGAGCTGTGGCCAAAGCATACCCCCCAGATGAGACTGCCAGACAGTATTTCGCACCCATTTGGGCGGCGAATTCCTGCTCCAACAAAGCCGTCTCGCTCAATTCGCCAGGGGCAACATTGTAGCGGTGCAAACGACCATGGCGCAAAACGGCCATGGCGGCCTCGATCGCCTCTTCGGGAATGGGTTCTTGCTGGGTGAAATTACCTGTGAATGTCTCAGTCATGAATCCGTTTTTATGCTGAGTGTTAAGCGGGTCAAGGGATCAGGCTGCCGCTCCGATCAAATCGGAGACCAGTTTCGGTAAATCATCAAAATGATGCAACAACGCCTCGGGCTCCAGCGCAGCCATCTCATCGCCCGACGGGCCGAATGTCACCAGTACCGACGGCACTCCTGCAGCCCGCGCCGTATTTCGGTCGGTATCTGAGTCGCCGACCAATACACAGTGGTCAGGGTGCCCTCCCGCGCGACGCGCTGCTTCGCGTAACGGTTCAGGGTCGGGTTTCCGCACCGGTAATGTGTCTGCACCGATCAGTGAAGCAAAGTGATCACGGACACCCATCCGGGTCAGCAGCAAATCAGCCAGGCCTTCGGGCTTGTTGGTGCAAATCCCGACGCCATAACCTGCATCTTTCAGTGTTTCGACGGCTTCAAGCGCACCGGGATAGAAATAGGTATGCGTATCGATCGCCTGCCCATAGACGTCCAAAAAGACCGGATAATAGGCTTCGACAACATCCGCATCATAGGCGCCGACCCGCTTCAATCCATGGGACAACATCAAGCGTGCACCGCGTACCGATACCGCCGCATCAAGCTCGGGCGACAGAACATCCCCATGACCCATCTCGCGAAAACAATGGTTTGCAGCGGCCAGCAAATCACCAGATGTATCCGCCAAAGTTCCATCCAGATCAAAGATTACCGTTCGCATGCTCACCTCCTGAACCGGCGGGATTCCGCCATGTCGTGTTGCAAACGGCAATCTTCTTTGATGGCTGAACCGCTTGCGCCTTTGCCCACAGCGGATAAAACGGGCGGCGACAAAACAAAAGAGAAAACGATTTCATGAGCACTGCCCTTGTCATTCTTGCCGCCGGAAAAGGCACAAGGATGAACTCTGATATTCCCAAAGTCCTGCATCCGATCGCTCAGGCCCCAATGCTGGTTCACGCCATGCGCGCCGGTGCTGTCCTGTCGCCCGAGCGCACGGTGATTGTTACCGGCCACGGTGCGGAAGCAGTCGCGCGTGTGGCTGAAGCCGAAGATGAAAACGCCAGCATTGCGGTGCAGGAAGAACAACTTGGCACCGCCCACGCGGTTGCGCAGGCGCGTGCAGCGCTGGAGGGCTTTCAGGGGGATGTGGTCGTCCTCTATGGTGACACCCCGTTTCTACAGCCCGACACCCTGCAGCGGATGATCGAAGCGCGCGCAAAAAACGATCTGGTCATTCTTGGATTCGAAGCTGCAGACCCCGCCCGTTATGGCCGCCTTGTGATGAACGGAGACGCCCTAGAGCGGATCGTCGAGTTCAAGGATGCCACAGATGAAGAGCGCACTATAACCTTCTGTAACTCTGGTCTTTTGGCATGTGATACTGAAACTTTGTTCTCGCTGATCGATGCCGTTGGAAGTGACAATGCCTCAGGTGAATACTACCTGACCGACGTGGTTGAAATCGCCCGCAGCCGGGGGCTGAACGTGACCGCTGTGGCCTGTGACGAGGCACAAACGCTGGGCGTCAACTCGCGCACTGACCTGGCGGCGGCTGATGCGGTGTTTCAGGTGCAAGCACGGTCTGCATTGCTGGATCTGGGGGTCACACTGATGGCCCCTGAAACCGTGTATCTGGCCGCAGATACCGTAATTGGCCGCGACACTGTCATTGAACCCAATGTGGTTTTCGGCCCCGGAGTGACCGTGGAAAGCGGCGCAACGATCCGGGCGTTTTCACATCTCGAAGGCTGCCATGTCAGCCGAGGTTCGGTGGTCGGACCCTATGCCCGGCTGCGTCCGGGTACAGAGCTGGCTGAAAACGCCAAAATTGGCAACTTTGTCGAGATCAAGAACGCCGAAATCGCCGAAGGCGCTAAGGTGAATCACCTCAGCTATATCGGCGATGCCTCAGTCGGGGCGGCGACAAATATTGGTGCGGGAACCATCACCTGCAACTATGACGGCGTGATGAAGCATAAAACGACCATCGGGGAAAAGGTGTTCATCGGATCGAACACGATGCTGGTGGCCCCGGTCACTCTGGGTGATGGCGCAATGACCGCCACGGGGACCGTAGTGACCAAGGATATTGAGCCAGACGCATTGGCCGTAGCGCGTTCCAAGCAGGAAAACAAACCCGGCTATGCGCGTAAATTGTTTGAAATGTTGAAGGCGAAGAAGGCTCGCCGCGACAAAGGAGCCTGAGTTATGTGTGGAATTGTTGGTGTTCTGGGCAGTCACGAAGCTGCCCCTATCCTGGTCGAAGCACTGAAGCGGCTTGAATATCGCGGTTATGACAGCGCCGGTATTGCGACCGTGAACGATGGCGCTTTGGGCCGCCGACGGGCCGTCGGCAAGTTGGTGAACCTAAGCGACCTTCTGGTTCACAACCCCCTTCCGGGTAAATCCGGTATCGGTCATACCCGCTGGGCCACCCATGGTGCCCCATCGGTTAACAATGCACATCCGCACAAGGCCGGGCCTGTCGCCGTAGTGCACAACGGCATCGTTGAAAACTATCGTGAATTGCGGGCTGAACTGGCCGATAATGGGGTCGGTTTCGTGACGGATACCGACACTGAAACCGTTGCCCTGATGACGGAAAGGTACATGTCCGAAGGGCTGTCTCCGGTCGACGCCGCGTTTAAAACCATTGATCGACTCAAAGGTGCATTTGCGCTCGCCTTTCTGTTCGACGGTCAAGAAGACCTGATTGTTGCGGCGCGCAAGGGCTCGCCCCTTGCAATTGGTCACGGCGATGGTGAGATGTTTGTTGGGTCTGATGCGATCGCGCTGGCCCCCCTGACGGATCGCATCACCTATCTTGAGGAAGGCGATCGGGCGGTTCTGACCCGCACTTCGCTTGAGATTCGAACCGAATCGGGAGAGCTTGCCAACCGCGAAATTCGGCAAATTCAAATCGATCAGACCCGTGCCGACAAAGGCGGCCACAAGCATTATATGGCCAAGGAAATTGCCGAGCAGCCTGTTGTGGTGGCCGAAGCCATCCGCTCGTATCTTCCGACCGGAGGCGATCAGGTTGTATTGCCCGGTGACGGTCTGGATTTCACCAAGCTGGACCGTCTGACCATGGTGGCTTGCGGCACGGCATTCTACGCTTGCCTGACGGCAAAATACTGGTTCGAACAGCTGGCCAAGATGCCGGTTGAAGTCGATATCGCCAGCGAGTTCCGCTATCGCGAACCTCCGATCTCGGACCGGACGTTGGCGCTGTTTGTAAGCCAGTCGGGCGAAACCGCCGACACGCTTGCTGCCCTGCGCTATTGCGAAGGCAAGGCGGACAAGATTGTCTCGGTCGTGAATGTCGCGGAAAGCTCGATTGCGCGCGAAAGCGATGTGGCGTTGCCGATCCATGCGGGTGTTGAGATCGGTGTTGCTTCGACCAAGGCGTTCACCTGTCAGCTTAGCGTGTTGCTGATGCTTGCCCTCAAGGCCGCTGCAGATCGAGGCACGCTTAGCGATGAAGAGATCGCCGATCACGCGGCCGCCCTTCGCGGTTTGCCGACTGTTCTGAATGCTGCGCTGGATCAAAATGACGCTATTCGCCAATCTGCCCAGCGCCTGTCCGAGGCGCGCGACGTGCTGTTCCTGGGCCGTGGCCTCATGTACCCGCTGGCGATGGAAGGCGCGCTGAAACTCAAGGAAATCAGCTATATTCACGCCGAAGGCTATGCCTCGGGTGAGTTGAAGCACGGCCCCATCGCCTTGATCGACAAGCATATGCCGGTTGTTGTCATGGCACCACGCGACGCAGTTTTCGACAAGACAGTTTCGAACATGCAGGAGGTGATGGCGCGCAAGGGCAAGGTTATCCTTGTCTCGGATGATGACGGTATCGCTGAGGCAGAAGATGGAGTTTGGAGCACGATCCGTATGCCACATGTGCACACCAGCCTTGCCCCGATTCTCTATTCGGTGCCCGCGCAATTGTTAGCCTACCACACGGCGGTGGCCAAAGGCACAGATGTTGATCAGCCCCGTAATCTGGCAAAATCCGTCACGGTCGAGTGACGGCAGATGCAGGCCTATCTGGATCAGATCAAAGCCCATGCCGATCCTGAACGCGCAGAACAGGTGGCGGCCTATCACAAGGTAGACCGCCCCTATCTGGGTGTTCCGAACCCGGTTCTGAACGATCTGACCAAGGCTTGGCGGCGCGAACTTGAAGTCATCGACCGCATCGCTGTCGCCGATGGCTTATGGCAGACCAACATTCATGAAGCGCGGGTCGCGGCAGCAAAGCTGCTGACCCAAGCCCGTATCCGACCGGATGACGCGGTGTGGGACCTGCTGCAAAGCTGGCTACCGGATTTTGACGCCTGGGCCGTGGCCGATCATGCCTGTATGGCGATACAAAAGCGTCTTTCGGCTGATCCAACCCGGCTGGATCAGGTCGAACGTTGGACCACGTCGGGCCACATGTGGACCAAACGCGCCGCGCTGGTCGCCACCTTGCCCTGGACCAAACAGAACCATCCCAAACCGGAAGACCTGGCATGTCGCGACCGTATACTCGGCTGGGCTGCCACGTATGTCTCCGATCGGGAATGGTTTATCCAGAAGGCCATCGCATGGTGGCTGCGCGAATTGTCAAAGCATGATCCAGAGCGCGTAGTCGCGTTTCTGGAAACGCACGGCGCAAACATGAAACCCTTTGCCCGCAAAGAGGCTGGGAAATACCTGCGCGCTCAGTCGGAATAAACTTCCAGTTCCACCAACTCGTCATATGGCACCAACAACGCGCGCATGGCTTCAAGCGACAGCCGTCCGCCACCGCCTTCGGGGCCTGGTGCGGGAACAAGCGTGACATAGGCCTGCGCACCCGTGCGCGGCACAACCACGCGGCCGTTGATTTCAGTTTGCACCAGAGGCGTCTGCAACCAGCGCCCCGGTGTGTTGGGATCGCCCAGCCCGGCAACGGTCGTTTTGGCGCCAGACCACCCTGCGGCAGCCACAGGCTCGGGAGTTACCTCCGTCGCCTCTGCTGTAACGGGTTCAGCCGCCGTCTCGTTGGATGAACTTCCGAACACCCGATCCGTCGTGGACCGAACGGCATCGCAACCGGCAACGAGGCTAAAAGCTAAAACCAAAGCATATTTCATAACACAAAACCTAGAGCGCTGCGCCTAACTGTACCAGTCCAAAACGCAGATGGCACTTGCCGCGAACATGCCTCCGCTTTACCTATGAGCCATGACAGCTCCGCTTATAGACCCGTTTGCCCGCGCCATCACCTATCTTCGCGTCTCCGTTACGGATCGCTGCGATTTCCGCTGCGTTTACTGCATGTCCGAAGATATGAAGTTTCTTCCCAAGAAAGACCTTCTGACTCTGGAAGAGTTGGATCGTATGTGCACGACTTTCGTCAATTTGGGCGTCGAGAAATTGCGCATCACCGGGGGCGAACCACTGGTTAGGCGAAACATCATGTCATTCTTCAACAGCATGACCCGACATCTGGACAGCGGCGCCCTGAAGGAGCTGACGCTGACAACCAACGGATCACAATTGCACCGATTTGCGGATGATCTTTTCGCAGCGGGCGTGCGGCGCGTGAATGTCTCGCTCGATACGCTGGATGAAGACAAATTTGCCAAGGTCACCCGATGGGGCCGCCTGAAACAGGTGCTGAACGGCATTGACGCAGCACAAAAGGCTGGCCTGCGGATCAAGATCAACGCTGTCGCTCTGAAAGGGTTCAACGAGCCCGAGCTACCCAAGATCACCGAATGGTGTGCCGAACGCGATATGGACCTGACCTGGATCGAGGTCATGCCCATGGGCGATATAGGCAACGAAGACCGGCTGGATCAGTATTGGTCGCTCAAAGACGTCCGCAAGGAATATCAGAACCACTATACGGTCACTGATCTGGCCGAACGGACAGGTGGTCCGGCGCGGTATGTCAGGCTTGAGGAGACCGGTCAAAAGATCGGTTTCATAACGCCACTCAGCCATAACTTCTGCGAAAGCTGCAACCGCGTGCGCCTGACCTGCACTGGTGAGATCTACATGTGCCTTGGCCAGGAAGATATGGCTGATCTGCGCGCACCCCTGCGCGATCATCCCGATACCGAGAAACCGTTGGAAGACGCGATCCGCGCAGCCATCAATCTCAAGCCCAAGGGCCATGATTTCGACTATTCCCGGCAAGCCGTCGACGGTCAGATGAGCCGCCACATGAGTCATACGGGCGGCTGAGATGCCCGATAGATCCGCGCAGCCGACGCTGCTGTACAAACTGTACTGCGGTCTCATATCTATTGCCGAACCCCTGATTTGGCGGAAAGTACGCAACAAACTGCACGCTGCGGGTGTTCCCGAAAGCCGCCAGCAAGAACGGCTTGGCCATGCCAGTTTGCCGCGCCCAGATGGGCAGCTGATCTGGTTTCACGCGGCCAGTGTGGGTGAAAGCCTATCGGTTCTAAGCCTGATCAACCGTCTGGGGCAGCGCCTGCCGAATGCTGAGTTTCTCATCACCTCAGGCACCCCGAACTCGGCGACGTTGATTGCTAAGCGCTTGCCTGCCCGGACGCGCCACCAGTATCCGCCATTGGACAGCGCCGCTCCGGTGCGCGAGTTTCTGGACCACTGGAAACCCGATGCAGGCATCTTTGTAGAAAGTGAAATCTGGCCCCGGCTGATCGTAGAGGCCGCAAATCGCGGCACGCCACTGGCGCTCTTGAATGCCCGGCTATCTGACAAATCAGTGGATAGTTGGAACAAGCGCCCGAACACGGCGCGCTTCATTCTGGATCATTTCAAGGTATTTCTGACCCAGAACGACAAAACCGCCGCTAATCTGATCGCAATTGGTGCCGACGCGAATCGCGTACAGCCCGGCACCAACCTCAAGGCCATGTCTGACCCGCTGCCCGTAAATCAGGATGTCCTGACCGAAACCCAAGCGCAGATAGATGGTCGCCCGATATGGATTGCCAGTTCGACCCATGCAGGGGAAGAAGAAACGGTTCTGGCAGCCCACAAAGCGTTGCTACAGCGCTGGCCCGACCTGCTATTGCTGCTGATCCCTCGCCATCCGGAGCGTGGAGACGACGTTGCTAAATTGGTGAGTGATGCTGGTCTTTCGCATGCACGACGCAGCGCTGACCAACAGATAGCATCAGATATACAGGTCTATGTCGCGGATACATTGGGTGAAACCGGAACCTGGTACGCCCTCTGCCCCATCGTTTTCCTAGGGGGATCGCTGAAAGAGATCGGCGGCCATAATCCGTTTGAACCGGTTCAGGCGGGGGCTGCGGTGATCACCGGCCCTGGTTATTTCAATTTTGCCGAGACATTTGAGCCGCTCATCAAAACGGGCGGCGCCGTCCGGATCAACTCGGCCAACGCATTGTCATATGCTGTCACCCTCTGGCTGTCGGACAAAGCCGAACTGCACACCGCTCGAATGGCAGCCGATGCCTGCGTGAAAACACAGAGTTCGGCTTTGGATGCGGTGATCGAAACGCTCTGCTCCCGCCTGTCTCTCGGCTGACAAAACACACCGATCCCTCTTCATCAGGCTAAAAATACCTCGGGGGGGGTGGGGCAGAGCCCCCACCCTTCCCATCAAGCAGCAGGCATCCGCTGCTCAACAATCTCGGCCCACCAACTACACCCGGCAGGAATGGCCTCGTCGTTGAAATTATACTCGGGATGATGAACCATGGCCGTATCTCCATTGCCCACCAGAATATAAGCCCCCGGACGCTCTTCGAGCATAAAGGCAAAATCCTCACCCCCCATGACAAGGGGCGCCTCGTCACAGCTGCCCGAGACCGATTTCGCCACCTCGGCCGCGAAATCGGTCTGCTCGTCACTGTTCACCATCACCGGATAGCCACGAATATAGGTCACATCCGCCGTGCCACCAAAGGTCGCTGCAACTCCTGCGCAAATCTCGTTGATCCGTTTCTCGGCAAGATCGCGCATCTCTTTGCTCATGGTGCGTACGGTGCCTTTGATCTGCACTGTTTGAGGAATGACATTGAACGCCTTCGAGGATGTCTCGAACGATGTCACAGACACCACGACCTGATCGATCGGGTCGGCATTGCGCGAGGCAATCGTCTGCAACGCCAACACGGCCTGCGCGGTCATCACGGTCGTATCCACGGTCTCCTGCGGTTTCGCGGCGTGGCCACCGCGACCTTCAAAGGTGATGTCGAACTGATCGGTCGCGGCAAAGAACGAACCCGGACGGATAGAGAAACTGCCGACCGGACGGCCCGGCCAGTTGTGCATGCCGTAGACTTCCTGAATGTTCCAGCGCGCCATCATGCCGTCTTCGCACATTTCGCGACCACCGCCGCCACCTTCTTCAGCGGGCTGGAAGATCACCACTACAGTACCGTCAAAATTACGCGTTTCCGAAAGGTATTTCGCCGCCCCGAGCAGCATCGCCGTATGTCCATCATGGCCACAAGCATGCATCGCCCCATCGGTTTTCGAGGCGTAATTCAACCCCGTCGCCTCGTGAATCGGCAGCGCATCCATATCAGCACGCAGACCGATGACTTTGCCACTCGAGTCTGATTTGCCCTTGATCACACCGACAACCCCGGTGCGACCGATCCCGGTAACGACCTCGTCGCAGCCGAACTCTTTCAGTTTGTCCGCGACCAAAGCACTGGTGCGGTGGGTTTCAAACAGAATCTCGGGGTTTTCATGAATATCCCGTCGCCATTCGGTGATTTCGGCCTGCAATTCGGCAAAGCGGTTCTTAACTGGCATGTCTTCTCTCTCCTAATTCAAGCCGCCGGCATCCGGCGCTCGACCATTTCGGCAAACCATGAGCATCCCATCGGGATGATCTCATCGTTGAAATTGTATTCAGGGTGGTGCAGCCCGGCGCTGTCGCCATTGCCCAGCACGATGAAGGCCCCGGGGCGTTCTTCCAGCATGAACGAGAAATCCTCGCCCCCCATCACCATCGGCGCCTCATCACAGCTGCCACCTACGGAAATGGCGGCCTCAGCGGCAAATTCCGTCTGTTCTTCGGCGTTGATCGTCACCGGAACTCCACGCGTGTATGAGACTTTGACAGTGCCACCGAAGGTTTCAGCAATACCCTCAGCCACCTCGGTCAGCCGCGTCTCGATCAGGTCGCGCATTTCGTTCGAATGCGTTCGTACAGTACCGCGCACCTGCGCCGATTGAGGGATCACATTGAACGCTTTGGATGAGGTCTCGACCGAAGTCACAGACAGAACCGCTTGTAAAATAGGGTCCGCGTTACGCGACACGATGGTCTGAAGTGCCACGATCAGTTGCGACAACATCACTGTAGTATCAATTGTTTCATGCGGTTTCGCCGCGTGGCCGCCCCGGCCTTCCAGATGAATGTCGAACTCATCCGCAGCCGCCAGCAGCGGGCCAGACCGGATCGCGAACTGCCCTGTCGGCACACCTGGCACATTGTGCATGGCATAGACTTCCTGAATGCCGAACCGATCCATCAGACCGTCTTTGCACATCGCCTCGGCCCCATTGCCACCTTCTTCCGCTGGTTGGAAAATCACAATGGCCGTGCCGTCGAAGTTCCGCGTCTCAGACAAGTATTTCGCCGCGCCCAACACCATCGCCGTATGGCCATCATGGCCACAGGCATGCATGGCGCCATCGGTTTTCGAGGCATAATCAAGGCCCGTCTGCTCCTGCATCGGCAGCGCGTCCATATCGGCACGCAGGCCGATCACACGACCCTGCGTGTCGGTCTTGCCCTTGATGACGCCAACGACACCGGTGCGGCCAATGCCCGTCACAACCTCATCGCAACCGAACTCTTTCAGCTTTTCAGCCACCAAGGCGCTGGTGCGGTGGGTGTCATAGAGGATCTCAGGGTGTTGATGAATATCCCGCCGCCAACCGGTGATTTCTTCGTGCATTTCGGCAAGTCGGTTCTTGATTGGCATCTGATCCTCCCAAATCAGGCGACGGGTAATCGTCGTTCCACCAGCTCGGCAAACCAGCTGCAACCGGCGGGAATGGCGTCGTCGTCGAAGTTGTATTCCGGGTGATGGCACATGGCCGTGTCCCCGTTTCCGATAAAGATGTAGGCTCCGGGCCGTTCTTCAAGCATGTAAGCAAAATCTTCTGACGGCATGATTGGATCGGTGCTGTCATTGACCTTGCCTGCCACGGCCTGCGCGGCCTCAGCAGCATAGATGGTTTCATCGTCCGAATTCACCGTCACCGGATAGCCCGGTGTCCACGTCATCTTAGCCGAAGCTCCAAAGGCCGAGGCAGTGTCTTCGGCGATCCGGCGCACGCGTTCTTCAGCGACCTTTCGATATTCTGGGTCAAGTGTACGAACAGTTCCCCGCAACCGCACCGTATGGGCAATCACATTCGAAGCCACACTATCGGTTTCAAAAGTCCCGACGGTCAGCACCACCCTTTTGATAGGGTCCACGGTACGCGACACCACTGATTGCAAAGCTACAACAATGTGCGACGCAATCAGCGTTGTATCTACCGCCTCATGCGGGGCGGCAGCATGACCGCCTTTACCCGTTACAACAATTTCGAATTCATCCGAAGAAGCCAGCAATGCGCCTGGTCGAATGGCAAACTCACCAACCGGCATTCCCGGCATGTTGTGCATGCCATAGACTTCCTGAATACCCCAGCGCTCCATCAGCCCGTCCTGACACATGGCCAGACCACCCGCCCCGCCTTCTTCGGCAGGCTGGAAAATTAACACAACGGTACCGTCAAAATTCCTCGTCTCGGCCAGATACTGCGCCGCGCCCAACAGCATCGAGGTATGACCGTCATGACCACAGGCATGCATCTTACCAGAAACCGTCGAAGCATAGTCCAGCCCCGTCGCCTCTTCTATGGGCAGCGCATCCATGTCGGCACGCAACCCGATAACACGGCCTAGCGTATCCTGACGTCCCTTGATCACGGCAACCACGCCAGTCTTGCCGATGCCGGGCGTGATCTCATCCACACCGAACTCCTTCAGTCGGTCGACCACAAACCCTGCCGTTTCTTCCACATCATACATCAGCTCGGGATGCATATGCAGGTGACGGCGCCATTTGGTGATCTCGCCATGCATTTCGGCGAGCCGGTTCTTGACGGGCATCTTTAACCTCTCCTTTGAGATGTTATGCGCAAAGCCTCTTTACCAGACGCTCCATAAATTTTTGACCTGCGTTGAATTGAGAAATCGTAATGAACTCATTCGGCTGATGGGCCTGCGCGATATCACCTGGGCCGCAGATAACAGCGGAATAACCAGCTTCCTGAAACTGCCCCGCCTCGGTGCCATAGCTTACCACATGTGTCGCATTGTCACCGGTGAGCGCGCGCACCAGCGTCTCAGCCTCGCCATCTTCTTCAGGCACAAGACCTGGGATCGAAAAATGCTCGGACAGCTCGATCCGGGCGTCGGGATGAACCGCTTGCATCCGCGCCTCGACTTCACGAACCTTATCGAAATAGGCCTTCTGCCAGACCGATTTTTCATCGTCCGGAACGGTGCGGAAATCCATCATGAAGCGACAGTCTTTGGCAGTGATATTATGCGCGGTTCCGCCTTCGATCATACCAACATGGCAGGTAGTCCAAGGCGGATCGAACACTGACGCAATGTCTGAAGGTTGCGCCGCCATATTCTCGGCGTTCCGATCATTGGCCCAATTGATCAGCGGCGCGGCCTCCATGATCGCATTGACGCCTGTGTGCATGATTGAGCTGTGAACTTCGAACCCCACCACATGCGTGTCAAAGCCAAACCCGCCCTTATGGCCGGTGACGGCCTGCATCATCGACGGCTCGCCCACAATCACGGCTGATCCTTTGGGCAGAACCTCCTGCATGTGGGCGATCATCGGCGGCGCGCCGGTGCAGCCAACCTCTTCATCAAAGCTCAACGCCAGTTGCAGGGGGCGTTTGGTGTCAGCGTGATGCGCCTCGACCAAGGCCCAGATCGCCAGCGCGTCAAAGCCCTTCATGTCGCAGGTGCCACGCCCGAAATACTTGCCATCTTTCTCGGTCACGACAAATGGATCGGTGTACCAAGGCTGGCCATCGATGGGAACAACATCAGTGTGACCTGATAGGACAATCGCGCCCTCTTCCCACGGGCCGACATGCGCGAACAGAGCCGCCTTATGCGGCTGATCCGGATCAGGCCAACGATGCGGTTCGATCCCGTGGCTTTGCAGATACGCCTCGACCCAATCCACCAACGGTAAATTCGTATCGCGACTGACAGTCGGGAATGAGATCAGCTTAGTCATGATCTCTAGCGGAGACAGGCGCTCAGCCATGAGGGTCAATATCCGCTGTCAGTGGTCAAAACAAAATGGCCCGGTTCAACCTCGTTGTATTGCGAGGGTTCGGGCGCGTATCCAATCGGATGAATTGGCGACGGGATCGGTTTGAAGTTCAAGTCTTTTTCCGACTTGCGCTTGTTCGGATCGGCTATCGGAACCGCCTTCATCAGCGCCTGCGTATAAGGGTGCTGTGGGTTCTCAAACACCCGAGCACGCGGACCCAGTTCGACAATGCGGCCCAGATACATCACACCGACATGGTGACTGACCCTCTCGACCACCGCCATGTCATGGCTGATGAACAGATAGCTTAGGCCAAGTTCCGATTGCAGCTCCATCATCAGGTTCAGCACCTGCGCCTGAACCGAGACGTCCAGCGCCGAAACGGCCTCATCCGCGATGATTAGCTTGGGATTCAGCGCCAGTGCTCGCGCAATCGCAATCCGTTGCCGCTGACCACCCGACATCTCATGCGGGAAGCGGCGCATGAAGCTGCGCGGCAGTTGCACCTTGTCGAACAGTTGCGCTACCCGGTCCTGCAGTTCTGACCCCGAGGCAACCCCATAGTTCCGCATCGGTTCAGCGACTTGATCAACCAACTGCATCTGAGGGTTTAGCGAGGCGAACGGATCCTGAAAGATCATCTGCATGTCCAGCCGCGCTTTGCGCAGGCCGGCCTGGTCCAGCTTCATGATGTCGACACCGTCCAGATCAACCTCACCCGCCATCGGCTCCACCAACCGCAGGATCGAGCGCCCTGCCGACGACTTGCCACACCCAGATTCGCCAACGAGGCTGAGTGTTTGCCCCCGGTTCAGCGTGAACGAGACATCTTCGACTGCATGCACGTTCGAGATGGTCCGACGCAGCAATCCGCCTTTCACCGCAAATCGCGTGGTCAGGTTCTTGACCGTCAGCAACACTTCGTTCGTGCCCGGGATCGGAGCGATCTTCTGGCCTTCCTCACCCAGCAGTTTCATTGGCTCGGGCGCGGCTTTGCCCTGCATCTCGCCCAATTTCGGAACCGCCGCCAGCAACGCCTTGGTGTAATCGTGCTGCGGGTTTTCGAAGATTTCTTTGACGGTGCCTTCCTCGACCTTGTTGCCGCGGAACATAACCACCACGCGGTCCGCCATCTGCGCGACCACAGCCATGTCATGGGTGATAAACATCACCGCCGTACCTGTCTCGCGCTTCAGGCGGTCCATCAGCGCCAGAATCTCGGCCTGGATGGTCACATCCAATGCAGTAGTGGGTTCATCCGCAATCAGCAGGCGAGGCTCACACGCCATGGCCATGGCGATCACCACACGCTGGCGCATGCCACCGGACAGTTCATGCGGATATTGCTTCAAACGTCGCTCGGGCTCGGGGATGCGCACCTGACGCAATAATTCCAGCGCGCGCTCTTCGGCCTGCGCTTTGTTCATGTCCTTGTGGATTCGCAATCCTTCGGTGAGCTGCCGTCCGACGGTGAAAACCGGGTTCAAGGCCGTCATCGGCTCCTGAAAGATCATTCCGATCTCATTTCCGCGAATCTGCTTCATCAGATCTTGATCGGCGTGGGACAGATCCATTTCCTCGCCGCCGCGGCGATCAAAAAGCAGTTGTCCGCCAGCAATTTCACCGCCGCCGAACTCGACCAAGCGCATCAGCGATAGAGATGAGACTGATTTGCCCGACCCCGATTCGCCCACGATACAGACGGTTTCGCCTGGATTAACCTCGAACGAGACGTCCTCGACGCCCACCACCGGGCCATCTTTAGTTTGAAATTCGACCCGCAGTTTTTTGATCTGGGCAATTGGCTGATCCAGCACGCGCGCTCTCCCCTTGGCGGCTTTTCGGATTGGGTGCCAAACGCTAAGGCGGGCAGATGTGAAAAGTCAAACCGATAGGTCAAATTTCGCAAGGCAAGGCTTGCAATTTTCCAAAACTCTGTTTCGATACGCCGCGTAACCGTTCTGGGGAGAGGTCTGAATACACGAAGGCGATACAATCGTTTCCGTTTGATTCCAAATCCTTATCCCTTTTGACGGCCACGCCTAACCCGCGGGCATCGCGGAGATAATCGAGACACGTATGTGTCCAACATGGAGTGTATGATGAAAATCAAAACCCTTTTGCTTGGTGCGATTGCAAGCACGGCAATGGCCCCGATGGCCATGGCCGAGCGTGGATCGGACGGCAATGTCAGCATCATTTACTGGCAAGCCCCATCGATCCTGAACCCGTTCCTTTCGGGTGGCACCAAGGATGTGGAATCCGCGTCGCTAGTGATTGAGCCGCTCGCCCGGTACAATCAAGATGGCGAAATGGTTCCGTTCCTGGCATCCGAAATTCCGACAGTTGCAAATGGTGGCGTCAGCGAAGACCTGACCTCGATCACTTGGAAAATCGCGCCGGGAATCACCTGGTCAGACGGCACGCCATTCACCTCCGCTGATGTTGTGTTCACTGCAAACTATTGCATGGACCCAGAGGGCGGTTGTGCGCAGGTGACCAAATTTGAAGGTGTCACCAATGTCGAAGCTGTCGATGATCTGACCGTCAAAGTCACATTCGATGCGCCGACCCCGTTCCCTTACGGCCCGTTCGTGGGTGGTGAGAGCCCGATCATCCAGGCAGCACAGTTCGCGGATTGCATGGGAGCCAAAGCGCCCGAATGCACCGAGCAGAACTTTAACCCGATCGGCACAGGCCCATTTGTTGTCACCGAATTCAAGCCGAATGACGTGATCACTTTCAAGGCCAATGATAACTACCGTGACCCGGCAAAGCCTGCGTTCGCAACGGTAACATTCAAAGGCGGTGGCGATGCAACTGCTGCTGGTCGTGCGGTCATGGAAACCGGCGAATTTGACTATGCCTGGAACTTGCAGCTTGCGCCTGAAGTGATCGCGCAGATGCAGGAAGGCGGCAAAGGCACTCCGGTCGCAGGCTTCGGCCCGCTGGTGGAACGCATCATGCTGAACCAGACCAACCCGTCGCCAGATCTGCCGGAGGGCGAGCGTTCGACTGCAACGCATCCGCACCCGTTCCTGCAGGACCCTGCTGTTTACAAGGCCATGTCGCTGGCCATCGACCGGCCGCTGCTGGTTGAAATCGGCTACGGTCAGGCCGGTAAGGTTACCTGCAACTGGGTACCTGCGCCTGCCGCGGTGAATTCCGACACATTCAGCTGCGATACTCAGGATATCGAAGGTGCCAAGAAGCTTTTGGATGACGCGGGTATCGTAGATTCCGATGGCGATGGCATCCGTGAAAAAGACGGTGTACCGCTGAAGATTGTCTACCAGACCTCTACCAACGCAGTTCGCCAGGACTTCCAGGCGCTGATCAAAGAATGGTGGAGCCAAATCGGTATCGAAACTGAGCTGCGCAACATCAATGCTTCGGTCTTCTTTGGTGGTGATCCGGGTTCGCCTGACACCTTCCAGAAGTTCTATGCCGACGTTGAAATGTATGCCAACACCTTCAACGGTACTGACCCGCAGTCCTATCTGGGCAACGGCCTGTGCGACAAGGCACCCAAGCCTGAAAGCCAGTGGCAGGGCGAGAACATTAGCCGTTTCTGCAACGAAGAGTTCGACAAGCTGCATGGCAAACTGGCCGAAACCGCAGGTGCGGATGAGCGCGCGCAGATCGCGCGTCAGCTGAACGACATCATGGTTGAAAATGGCGGAATGATCCCGCTGGTGCACCGTGGTCGTCTGTCGGCACACGCCAACACGCTGGGTGGCGTTGTCCTGAACGTTTGGGACAGCGAGCTGTGGAACATTGCGGACTGGTACCGCAAGACCGGTTCCTAAGCGTTAATCTTGCAAAACCGCGCCCCGACCCATATCGGGGCGCGGTCATTTGCAGACCACTCCAACAAGAAGACGCATATAAAGGCGCCTCTTAATGCTCAACTTTACCATCAGACGACTGGTGCTGGCCGTTCCCACGCTACTGTTCATCAGCCTCGTCATCTTCCTGCTCCTCGAACTCGCACCCGGCGATCCGATGGCGCAGGTTCCACTTACCGTCCCTCCCGAAGTCAAAGAGAAGATGCGCGAGGCACTGGGCCTCGGTCAGCCGATGCATATCCGGTTCTGGAAATGGATCGTGCAGTTCTTCTGGATCGAACCGCAGGTTCTGGTCGACTCGATCTTTGGTACAACCTTCTCCGAAGGTGACCTGCGCGTGATTTCGTGGCAGACCCGCTCACCCGTCATGGACATCGTCGTTCAGCGCATCCCGCAGACCCTGTGGGTTGTCGGCACCGCTTATGTGGTCGCCATCCTGATCGCCCTGCCCATCGGCATCTATTCGGCCTATCGCCAGTATTCCTGGTTCGACCAAATGGGCACATTCGTGTCGATGGTCGGCTTCTCGGTACCGCCGTTCTTCTCGGGCGTATTGGTGATCGTGATCTTCTCAGTCCAGCTTGGGTGGTTCCCGTCGATCTATGATACTACCCATGTGGTCAACAGCTGGGACAGCTTTGTTGTACAACTGAAACAGATGATCATGCCGGTCATGGTCCTGGCTCTGCAGATCACCGCGCAGCTCAGCCGATTCATGCGCGCCTCGATGCTGGACAACCTTAATCAGGATTATGTCCGCACTGCCCGCGCCAAGGGCCTCAGCGAATACACGGTTGTCATGGTCCACGTCCTGCGCAACTCGATGATCCCTGTGGTCACCGTTATCGCGCTGGGTATTCCGGCCATCTTCGGCGGAGCGATCATTACCGAGCAGGTGTTCAAAGTGAACGGCATCGGCCAGTTGCTGATCGGTGCCATTCAGGCCAACGACCTGCCGATGGTCCAAACCCTGACCTTCATCTTTGCCGTGCTGATCGTCCTGTTCAATCTGATCGCCGACGTTCTCTATGGCATTCTGGACCCGAGGATTCGTTATGACTGATCATGATCGTACCGATACACTGGTCCCGGACGAAGGGCTTGCGCCCGCCTCGACAGCGCTGCCAACCACCGATGTGATGGAAGAACTGGCCACCCCACCACGGAGCCAATGGCGCGATGTCTGGGACCAGTTCAAGACCCACAAAGGCGCGATGATCGGAGCGATTCTGTTCATCTTCATCGTCGCAGGCGTCTATCTGGGCCCATACTTATGGAGCATCGACCCCACTCAGATCGACATCCGTTCGCGCAATCAGGGCCCCAGTTGGGCGCATCCCTTTGGCACCGACCAGTTGGGCCGCGATATCCTAGCTCGCATGATGTCAGGCGGTCAGACATCGGTGTCAGTCGGCATCACCGCGATGCTGTTGGCGCTGTTTCTGGGCTCGTTCATCGGTGTTCTGGCCGGGTTTTTCAAACGGCTGGATGGCCCACTGATGCGCCTGACGGATCTGTTCTTGGCCTTGCCGTTGCTACCGCTGCTGCTGGTCATGATGCTGCTCTTCCGCGAGCCGCTATCTGCTGCCTTCGGGTTAGAGCGTGGAATCTTCATCCTGATCGTCTGCGCCATCGGCATCACCTCATGGATGCCCACAGCGCGGATCGTGCGCGGCGATGTGCTGGCGATCAAAGAGCGTGAGTTCGTTCTGGCCGCCCGGTCCATCGGCACCAGCAATGGCCAGATCATCACGCGGCACATCCTGCCGAATGTTCTGTCTCCGATCATGGTGTCGGCCACGCTGGGGATTGCAACTGCGATCATCACCGAAAGCGCGCTTTCCTTCCTCGGCCTCGGATTTCCGCCGGACTTCCCGACATGGGGTCGGCTGCTCTTCGATGGCGTCGACTATCTGCAGCAATACCCCGAGCGCGTGTTCTGGCCCGGACTGGCGATCTCACTAACCGTCCTCAGTGTAAATTATCTGGGTGACGGCCTGCGCGATGCGCTGGATCCACGTATTCGCGGACGTTAAGCGAACTTAGTCGGCGCGCTTCAGCGCGCCGGCCAATACGATGATCAGAACGGCCAGCGGCAAAAGAACTGCAAAGGCAAATCTCAGCGTCATCAACTCGGCCAGAAATCCGATCAGAGGCGGCCCAATTAATAAACCTCCATATCCCAAAGTCGCGACGCTTGCGATCGCCTGTCCGGGCGGGACATGCGGGTCGTTGGCCGCGCGGCTAAAGGCCAGAGGCATGATTACCGCATAGCCCACTCCCATCAGAGCAAAACCTGCCAAAGCCAATCCTGCCCCTCCCGCCGATACTACGCCAAACACGCCCAGCGCAGCGCAAACGCCGCCAAATCGTGCTGTTGCAACAGGCCCGAAACGCGCGATCACCACCCCGCCCGCAAGCCGGAACGCAACCATCGTGACCGAGAAGACCGCATAGCCTAACGCCGCGATACTCTCAGCCGCACCGGTAACGTCACGCAGGAAAATCGCGCTCCAATCCGCAACAGCCCCCTCGCCCAAAGCGCCGCACAGCGCTGTGAAACCCACAAGGATTAGGGCACCCGACGGCAAAGCGAACACCGATCCAGGTTTTGAAGCCGATCGTTTCGAAGTCCAGCGTACCCAAGACAAAACAAGCGCAAGCGCGACGACAACGCCACCCGCTAGCAGAAAATGTTGCAACACCGACAGCCCCATCTGTACGGCACCGTATCCGCTGAGCGCTCCCAGTCCGGCTCCAAGGCTCCACATCGCGTGAAAGGACGACATGACCGGCTTGTCATAGGCCTGTTCGACCTCTGCCGCCCAGGCGTTCATCGCAACATCCATCGAGCCATGGAAGGCTCCGAATACAAACAGAAACGCCGCAAGCGACCAGAACCCGCCGGCGAGAGCCAAAAGGATCAGGGAAAAGGTGTAGAGAACCGCGATCACCCGCGTGATCGCCACCGCCCCAAACTTGTCCGTCAAACGGCCCGTGATCGGAAACGAACAAACGGCCCCTGCTGCCATGAACAGCAAACCAAGCCCTAGCGCCTCGTGCGTCAGATCCAGCCTGTCCCGAACCGCAGGTATGCGCGATGCCCAGATGCCGAACAGCGCACCGTTCAGGATAAACATGGCGGCCACAGCCCGCCACGCCGCAACAATACCGATCACAGGGAATCCTCATAAAATCTGCCAAACGCCACCCGTTCTACAGATCATTCGTCGCCCGGCATAGACCGCTTATTCAATTCGCTTCCGGATCTGGCGCACCCCGAACCAAACGGCAAGGATGACAGGCACGGTCACAATTGCCGTCAGCATCCCTTTGCTAATCCCGGCCTGCGTCAGTGGGTAGAGCAAGTAGCTGACCAGAGACACCGCATAGTAGCTGATCGCCACCACAGATAATCCCTCGACTGTGTGCTGCAATCTAAGGGCCAGATCAGCACGCCGGTCCATGCTTTCCAGCAGAGCCTGATTTTGAGCGCTGCGTTCGACATCGACACGGGTACGCAACAGGTCGCCGGCGCGAATAGCCCTGTCGGACAAGGCCTGCAAACGTCGCTCGGTTGATTTAACCGTCCGCATCGCGGGGTCATAACGACGCATCATGAAATCGGCAAAACTCTGACGTCCATTGAATCTTTGTTCACGCAACACTTCGATGCGCTGATTGACAATCGCCTCATAGGCACCCGTGGCGCCGAACCGAAAAGAACACCGTGCCGAAAGTGTCTCAAGCTCGATCGAGGTAGACAGAAGATCCGGCAACAATTCGTCTGGGTGCGCTGTTTCATCGGACATCTGCCCCATCAGGCGGGTCAATTGACCATCCAGTTCGCCGATGCGCGGCATCAGTTGCTTGACCCGTGCAAATCCCAGCATCGACATTGCCTTGTAGGTCTCAATCTCGCACAGCCGCTGAACGATCCGCCCGGTCCGACGCCGCCCGGTGCCTTTCTTGACAAACATCGCAAGCCGCATATGCCCCGCCGGATCAATTCGGAAATCACAAGCGCAGATCGCAGCATCATCCAGCACCCGCGCCACTGCTAGGCTTTCCGGCTCGAACCACTGAGCCAGCGAAGCCTTTGCCGCCTCATCTCCCTCGTATTCGACGACGCGAATTAAGGCCGATGTCACCCGCTGCCCCGGGCTCGCCATCAACCAGTCTGGAGGAAACACCTCAAAGTCTGCCGGATTGAATGCACGTTCACTGACGTTCGGAGTGATCGCGGTATAGGTCACAAACTCGGTATGTTGTTCCCATTTCAGCCAATGACGCCCGATTTGACCCGCGTAGTGAGTGGCTTCTGGCTGAGGGTGCTGCGCGCCGTGGCGATCCAGCAGATTGATCAGGTGGGCCATATCCTCGCCACGATCGCGCGTAACCGCTTCTTTGGGCTTCTTGATCGCCAGAAACACAACCGTGCTGGGTAAGGGTGCAACCGGAAATGGGCGTGCATGCAGTTCATTGGCCAGCGTATAGCGAAGCGGATGATTGTCTATGGGCGTCATGTAAGGCTCCGGTGTATCACCGGCACTATAAGGCAGACCGACACAACATCAATTGTTTATTTATTTCAATTACTTACAAGGATACAACGGTATACAATCCCGCTATCTTATTGATTCGGCTCCCATAGCTCGATGGGATTGCCTTCAGGATCGTGGATGCGGGCGAATTTCCCGACCTCGCTGTCCCACTCCGGGTTCGTCTCGACGGTGATTCCGGCGTTCTGTAGTTGGTTGATCAACGCGCTCAGGTCATCAACACGAAAATTGATCATCCATTGCTGCTCGGAGCGGCCGAAATACTCGGTGTCCTGCGCAAAGGGTGCGAACACCGTATATCCTTCCCGCTGCTTCCAGGGCACAGGATCGTAGTGATTGACGCCCAAATGCTTCTCATACCAAGCACTCAACGCCTGCGGATCACGGGCCCGAAAGAATATCCCGCCAATTCCATTTACCTTCTGCATGGTCTGCCTCCGACTATCCCGAACACTCGCCAAGTTTAACACAGCCCGCTTGCTTCATATGGCAAAAAAACCTTGAGGGGGTTGAAGGCAAGCCCCATCTCATCACAAAAGAAAAGGGCGCCCTCAGGCGCCCTTTGCAATCAGATTGTCCCTTCTGATCAATCGATCATGGGCAGCAGCTTGTCCAGGCTCGCTTTGGCGTCGCCATAGAACATGCGGGTGTTCTCCTTGAAGAACAGCGGGTTCTCGATGCCCGAATATCCGGTGCCCTGACCACGCTTGGACACAAACACCTGCTTGGCTTTCCAGCATTCCAACACCGGCATCCCGGCGATGGGGCTGTTCGGGTCTTCCTGCGCCGCAGGGTTCACGATGTCGTTCGAGCCGATGACGATCGCCACATCCGTATCCGGGAAATCGTCGTTGATCTCGTCCATCTCCAGAACAATGTCATACGGCACCTTCGCCTCGGCCAGCAGCACGTTCATGTGGCCCGGCAGACGACCGGCAACGGGGTGGATCGCAAAGCGCACCTCTTTGCCTTTAGCGCGCAGCTTGCGGACCAGTTCAGAGACCGACTGCTGCGCCTGCGCCACGGCCATGCCGTAGCCGGGGATGATGACGATACTATCTGCATCATTCAGCGCCGCCGCGACACCATCTGCCTCGATGGCGATCTGTTCACCCTCAACAGCCATCTGTTCACCCTGCGGGCCACCAAAGCCGCCCAGAATTACGCTGACAAAGTGACGGTTCATCGCCTTACACATGATGTAGGACAGGATTGCACCAGACGAGCCCACCAATGCACCAACCACGATCAGCAGGTCGTTGCCTAGCGAGAAGCCGATGGCCGCAGCCGCCCAACCCGAATAGCTGTTCAGCATCGACACAACCACCGGCATGTCGGCCCCGCCGATGCCCATGATCAGGTGATAGCCGATGAACAGCGCTGCCAGCGTCATCAGGAACAGCGGGAAGAAACCGCCCGAATTGGTGTACCAGATCAGGCAGATGAACGACAAAGCAGCCGCACCCGCGTTCAGAGCATGACCGCCCGGAAGCTTGGTCGCCGCTGAGGTCACCTTGCCCGCCAACTTGCCATAAGCCACGACCGATCCAGTAAAGGTGATCGCACCGATGAAGATACCGAGGAACAGCTCAACATGCAGGATCGCCAGTTCGGCCGCGGTCTTCTTGGCGATCAGCTTGGCGAACGCCCCCAGATCGGACAGGTCTGCCTGAGACGCACTGTCAGCAATCGCCATGACTTGTGCCACATTGCCGATCTCGAAATGGGCATTGAATCCCACGAACACAGCCGCGAGACCCACCAGCGAATGCATCGCGGCCACAAGCTGTGGCATCTCGGTCATCTGGACGCGCTGCGCCACGTACTGACCGATCAGACCACCGCCCGCGATCAGCAGCAACGACAGCAGCCACAGGCCTGAACCCGGACCAACCAGCGTCGCAAAAACCGCGAGCGCCATACCAACAATGCCATACCAGACCGCCCGCTTGGCGCTTTCCTGGTTCGACAATCCACCCAGAGACAGGATGAAAAGGACAGCCGCAACGACATAGGCGGCAGTAGTGAAGCCAAATTCCATTTGCCCGGCCTCCTTAAGATTTCTGGAACATGGCGAGCATGCGCCGGGTTACGAGGAAGCCGCCGAAGATGTTGATTCCGGCCATGAAGACGCTAAGCGCTGCCAGCAGAATGACAAGGAAAGATCCTGATCCGATCTGCATTAAGGCCCCAACGATAATGATCGACGAGATCGCGTTGGTGATCGCCATCAGTGGTGTGTGCAGGCTGTGGCTCACATTCCAGATCACCTGGAAGCCCACAAAGATCGCCAGCACAAAGACGATGAAATGCTGCATGAAGCTGGCCGGAGCGATCAACCCCACCAGCAACATCAACGCACCGCCGACGCCCAGCAACGTGAACTGTTGCTTGGTCTGCGCTTTGAAGGCCGCGATTTCCTGCGCCCTTTTCTCTTCCGGTGTCAGTTCCTTGACCTCGGCCTTAGGCTGTGCCGCAATCGCCTGCACCTTGGGCGGAGGTGGCGGGAAGGTGATCTCGCCTTCATGGGTCACAGTCGCGCCACGGATCACGTCATCTTCCATGTCGTGATTGACCTTGCCGTCCTTCTCGGGTGTCAGGTCAGCCATCATGTGACGGATATTGGTCGCGTAAAGAGACGATGACTGCGCCGCCATCCGGCTGGGGAAGTCGGTATAGCCGATAATGGTCACGCCATTGTCGGTCACGATCTTCTCATCCGGCACCGTCAGTTTACAGTTACCGCCCTTTTCCGCTGCAAGGTCAACGATGACCGAACCCGGCTTCATGCTTTCGACCATATCTTTGGTCCAAAGCTCAGGTGCCTCACGGTTGGGGATCAGCGCCGTGGTGATGACGATGTCCATCTCGGGTGCCAGTTCCCGGAACTTGGCAAGCTGGGCGTTGCGGAATTCTTCCGACTGGACCGATGCGTAGCCGCCAGTCGATGCACCGTCCTGCTGTTCTTCCTCAAAATCCAGATAGACGAACTCAGCCCCCATGGATTCGACCTGCTCGGCCACTTCGGGGCGCACGTCGAACGCGTAGGTGATCGCACCCAGCGAGGTTGAGGTCCCAATCGCGGCCAGACCAGCCACACCAGCACCAACGATCAGCACCTTGGCAGGCGGTACCTTACCGGCCGCCGTCACCTGACCGGTGAAGAAACGGCCAAAGTTGTTGCCTGCCTCGATCACAGCACGGTACCCGGCGATATTGGCCATCGAAGACAGCGCGTCCATCTTCTGCGCGCGCGAGATACGCGGGACCATCTCCATCGCGATCACGGTCGCGCCCTTGGATTTGGCGGCCTCCATCCCATCTTCATTTCCAGCCGGGTTAAAGAAGGAAATCAGAGTCTTATCCTTGGTCAGACGCTTCAGTTCGGTGGCATCGGGCTGACGCACCTTGGCAATAATATCCGCCGCCTTCCAAAGCGAGGCGGCGGTCTTCATGACCTCAACGCCTGCGGCTTCATAAGCGGCGTCCGAAAACCCCGCAGCAGCGCCTGCGCCCTTTTCGATCAGGCACTCATAGCCCAGTTTCTGCAACTGCACAGCCGAGTCCGGAGTCATCGCGACCCGGTTCTCGCCCTTGTACGTTTCCTTTGGCGTCCCAATTTTCACCAGTCGGTTCCCCCTAATTTTTGATTCAGGCCAGGTGGGTGTTCGGCATAGAATGACAAGCAGACATGTATCCTGCGCAAGATTATTTCGCAAGCGCAGCAATTATGACGCTGTGTCATGATGACCACACCCTTATATCCATCGTCTGGTCTTGCGTTCATACCGGGCGAAATCGGCGCGGAATGTGCGGCGCAGACGGTCTTCCTCGGGTATGATAAAGCGGCGTTCCAGCACCCAGACAAAAACCGGGATCAGCACCAGCGACAACACCGCGTCAAAACGCAGGATCAGCCCGGTCAGGATCAGCACATCGCCCACATAGATAGGATTGCGGCTGCGCTTATAAATCCCGGTCTGCACCATGGTCGAGGGTGTTTCGTGCGGAAAGACCGTGGTTTTGTGCCGGCGGAACTCGATTACCGCCATCACGGCCAGAATGATACCGCCACCGATCAGTATGCCGCTGAGCAGATCTGTCACCGCCCCATCCAGAGACAACCCCAGCGGCAACACGCGGGCCTGGACCCAGGCGAGCAAGGCAAAGCCCACAAGCCAAACAGGTGGTATGTCGATCAGGCGCATGGCTGTCCCTTCACGCGGCGACACATGGTGGCAGATGTCGCTTCTGATCGCTCTCCTATCGTTTTCTGACCGCATTGGCAAAAGCGCAGGGTGTCGCATCGACCCAGGGCGCTGGACAACCCGCACCAATAGACAGACACAACGGGATCAGATAGCCAGTTACAACCTGACTGTTTCAGAAAGACAAAGCCTCGCCATGACCGATTTCGCCAAAACCAAATCCATGTTTCACCTGCCCGAGGGCGTTCTTTATCTCGACGGTAACTCTCTGGGCCCGTTGCCGAAATCAGCCGGTGACCGTGTCGGAAGCATGATGAAGGACGAATGGGGTCAGTTGCTGATCACCGGCTGGAACAAAGCCGGGTGGATGGGCATGCCGACCGGCCTGGGGGATCGGATCGGACGGCTGATCGGGGCAGAGCCCGGCAGCGTCGTGGTGGGCGATACTCTGTCGATCAAGGTTTATCAGGCGGTCGCCTCAGCGCTGGAGCTGAACCCGACCCGCAAGGTCGTCCTGTCGGACAACGGCAATTTCCCGTCGGATCTTTACATGGCAGATGGACTATTGCGATCACTGGGAACGGATTACGAACTGCGCGTGGTCGATCCCGAAAACGTCGCTGCACATATCACCGAAGAGGTCGCCGTTCTGATGCTGACCGAGGTCGATTATCGTTCCGGCCGTATGCATGACATGAAGGCTTTGACCGAACTGGCCCACGCGAACGGTGTCGTGACCGTCTGGGACCTTGCCCATTCTGCGGGGGCAATCCCGGTCGATCTGTCCGGTTGCAACGCGGATTTCGCTGTTGGCTGCACGTATAAGTACCTCAATGGCGGTCCCGGTGCGCCAGCGTTCGTCTATGTCGCTCCGCGTCTGTCGGATCGCGTGCGCCCGGCGCTTTCGGGCTGGTTGGGGCATGAAGCCCCCTTTGCCTTCGATCTCGACTATCGCCCCGGCGCGGGAATAGAGAGGATGCGGGTCGGAACCCCTCCGGTCATTCAGATGGCAGCGCTGTCGGCAGCGATGGATATCTGGGACATGGCTAAAATGGCCGATGTGCGCGCCAAGTCTATCGAATTGACCGAATTGTTCATAACCCGGGTTGAGGCTACCTGCCTGGGATTGACACTCGCAAGCCCCCGCGATCCAGCCCAGCGCGGAAGTCAAGTCTCGTTTCATTTTGATGAAGGTTACGCTGCCATGCAGGCTTTGATCGCGCGTGGCGTGATCGGCGATTTCCGAGCGCCCGATATCATGCGGTTTGGCTTTACACCGCTATATGTCGATGAAGGGGATGTAGAACAGGCCGCCCAAATTCTGGCCGATATCATAACCAACAATCTGTGGGACAAACCGGAATACAAAGTTCGTCTGCGCGTCACCTGACCTCAAGCGCCGCGCCCAAAAGCATGGCCAGTTGCAAAATGCCTTGTTCGAACTCTTCAGCGCTGGAGGCTGTCATCTTGACGCCCTTCAGCGATGTGGTGATTGTCTTTGCGGCCTCATCCGGGCCGACAGGCAAATGCGCGCGACCTGCCGCATCCTCGCGCCGTAACCATTCGGCGTAAAGTCGCGTCAATTTGGCCTCACCCTCCTGAACGATATCCGTCGACATGGATTTGGTCGCGTCCAGCATTTCAAGCCCATGAGGTGAGGCCAAAATATCAGCCATCCCGCTTGATTGCGCCTCGATCGCCTGCGCGAGGATCTGAGGCAAAGGACCTTCGCTGGCCAAGGCTTCAGCGACTAGGGTGACTTTCTCGCCATAATAAAACTGCGTCAGTTCGCGAACGATGGCCTCTTTATTCTTGAAATGCAGATAGACCGCAGGCCGGGACATCCCTGCCCCTTTGGCAATGTCATCCATCGAAGTTTTCTTAAACCCATAGGTCGCAAAGGCCTGAAATGCCGATTTCAGAATGGCCGCTGTCTTGGAATCTTCACTTACACTCGTCATGCGAGAACCTCTGACACTTCTTGTTCATTTTGTCAATTGACAAGCTGACACATTTCATTAATTATGTCAGAAACCAGCCAAAGCTAAGAGAGGTGCGCCATGGCGACGGCCCTTAAGATCAACGGAAAGACCCATCAGGTTGATCTGCCTGATGATGTGCCCTTGTTATGGGTTCTGCGTGATGAGGTTGGACTAACCGGTACCAAGTTCGGCTGTGGTGTGGCTGCCTGCGGTGCCTGCACCGTTCATATTGATGGTGAGGCCGTGCGGTCCTGCCAGGTAGCGCTCTCGGATGTTTGGGGTGATGTCACCACGATCGAGGGGCTTGGCACGCCTGACGCCATGGCAACGATCCAGAAGGCCTGGGTTGACCACCAAGTGGCGCAATGTGGTTACTGCCAGTCGGGCCAGATCATGCAGGCCGCATCGCTACTGGCTGAAAACCCGGCCCCAACGGACGAAGACATCGACGATGCGATGCAAGGCAACCTTTGCCGCTGTGGCACCTATCCTCGCATCCGCGCGGCCATCCATGATGCCGCTGCCAAGTTGAAGGAGGCTTGAGCCATGGGACGTATCGGTAAAATCGTTCGCCGCACATTCCTGATCGGATCTGCCGCCATCGTAGGTGGAGTGGCCTTCGGTGCCTACTACGTCACGCGTCCAGCTGCGAACCCGCTGAAACCGCGTGACGGGGAAACCGCGCTTAGCCCCTTTGTTCTGATCGACCAGCAGGGCGTGACCCTGTTCGCCCCCCGCGCTGAAATGGGTCAGGGCGTTATGACCACCTGGGCAGCACTGATCGCCGAGGAGCTGGATGTTGAGCTGGACGAAATCCGTGTGCTGCACGGACCTGCTGCTGCCGCCTATTACAACCATGCTCTTATGGGGGAAAGCCTGCCAGGCAAGGGCTATGACATCTCGGATTTCCAGCACAATCTGGGTGAGGCACTGGGTGTTCTGGGCAAAACGTTAAGCCTGCAGGTTACCGGCGGCTCAACCTCGATGAAAGACGGGTTCGAACGGATGCGGATGGCCGGCGCTACTGCGCGAGAAACCTTGAAGCAGGCTGCCGCGGACCAACTGGGGGTCGATCGCGATCAACTCATGACCGAAAATGGTGCTGTGGTTGCCCCGGATGGCACGCGCATTCCCTATAGCGAACTGGCCGAGGCCGCAGGCCAGATCGAACCGCCCGAGGTTTCCCCGCGTGATCCGTCCGAATGGCGTTTGATCGGCAAATCCCTGCCCCGCGTCGACATTCCGGGCAAATCCACCGGCACCGCCACCTTTGGCATCGACGTGCGCCCCGAGGGCCTGAAATTCGCCTCGGTCCGCATGAACCCCAAGCTGGGCGGGGCAATGAACGACTTTGACGCCAGTGCTGCAGAAACCATGCCCGGCGTTGAAAAGATCGTCGATCTGGGCACGGGCGTCGCGGTGATTGCCAACAACACTTGGCTTGCCATGCAGGCGGTCGAGGCGATTGACGTGGATTGGGGCGATGCCCCCTATCCGCCCGATACTGATGCGGTATTCGCGCAAATTGCCAAGGCGTTTGATGACGCCCCGAACTCGACCATGCGCGATGAAGGCGATGTCGAAACGCTTCCTGAAGGTGCCACCGAGATTACGGCAGAATATACCGTGCCCTATCTGGCCCACGCCACAATGGAACCGATGAACGCCACGGCGCTCTATACCAGTAACAAGCTGGACCTGTGGTGCGGCAATCAGGCCCCGACCCTGATCCAGATCCGCGCAGCCAACACCGCCGGTCTAGATACCGAAGCGGTTGAGATTCACACCACCTATCTGGGCGGCGGTTTCGGCCGCCGGGGCGAGTTGGATTTCGGCGAGATCGCCACAAAGGTCGCCATGGCCATTCCAGGCACCCCTGTGCAAACGACGTGGAGCCGCGAAGAGGATATGCGTCACGATTTCTACCGCCCCGGCGCGATGGCGCGCATGCGAGGGGCAGTGAAGGATGGCAAGGCCGTTCTGATCGACGGCAAGGTCGCCTCGCAATCGCCGACCCATCAGGCGGTTGAACGTGTTACGGGTTTCTCAGGCGGTGGCCCCGACAAGGTTCTGGTTGAGGGATTTTTTAACCAGCCCTACGCGGTGCCCAACTACCGCATGAGCGGTCATGTCGCCGATCTGGCCGTGCCGGTGGGCTTCTGGCGCTCGGTCGGCAACAGCCATAATGCCTTCTTCCACGAAACCTTCCTTGATGAAATGGCCCATGCCGCCGGGCGCGACCCGCTGGAGTTCCGGCTGGAGCTGGCAAGGTCCGAGTTCGCCCCGGCTGCGGGGTGCCTGGAGGCCGTGAAAGAGATGTCAGGCTGGACCGGCAAAACCCCCGATGGTGTCGGACGTGGCGTGGCAATGGCCTACAGCTTTGGCACCCCGGTCGCACAGGTGATCGAAGTGGTTGACGATGACGGCACCATCCGCATCAACAAGGCCTGGATCGCCTGCGATGTCGGCTTGGCTTTGGATCCGGCGACGGTCGAGGCGCAGATGATCGGCGGCATGATCTACGGATTGTCTGCCGCCGTTCAAGAAGAGATCACCTTTGCCGATGGTGAGGTCGAACAGTATAATTTCCCGGATTATGATGCGTTAAGGATGCAAAGCACACCGATCACGGAAGTCCGGATACTCGAGACCAACAAACATCTGGGCGGTGTCGGTGAACCGGGGACACCGCCGTCGATGCCCGCTTTGGGCAACGCGCTGTTCGACCTGACCGGCCAACGCGCGCGCAGCTTGCCGCTGAACAAGAAGTTCGACTTGCTCGTATGATCAATTTGCGCCGACCCGGCTCTGGGTCGGCGCTCGCTCTTTCTGATGGCCTTAGAAGTTGACAGAGAGAAAGATTGCAGCTTCCGTCGCTTCAAAATCACTTTCGAACATGTCGAGATATCCGATTGAAGCCTCCAGAAACACCGTCTTGCTTGTGCGTCCTCTCACACCCAAACGGGTTGACCAAACAACATCATTGTCAGTGTTTGCAACTGTTCCACCCCCTAAGTTCTCGCGTTCAAACCAATAGGTCGCGCTGAGCGATGCATAAGGTGAAATGACAGAGCTGCCATTGAAGAACGGACGACTTACTTCGACCTCGGGCGTTAGGGCACTGTATTTTGCTTCTTGGATTTCACCAATAAACTCGGCTGGATTTCCCAGATACGTCCCGGTGAGATCGTAATCCTCGGCACTGTAATTATAGTAATCAAACGAGATCGACGGACGAATTAAGTAAGCTCCAGCCTCATATTGTCCGATTGCCTCGAGATTCGCGCGCCAACGGGTGCGATCAAAATCACCGCTCAGCTCCAGCACATCCACATCCGTGGAGAAGCGACCGATCGTGGCGAGACCGTTTAGAACCCACCTCTCAGACATCCGCCAGGCGAAATAGGGTCCGATCGCGAATCCCGAAGTATCCTGAGAAAACTGCCCCTGAAAGCCGTCCAGCTGAGTGTTTTCGTATTCAAGCTGCAAACCAAGCACGAGGTTTTCTTGGACAAGACGGTCGATCCCAATTTCGAAAAAGCTGTCGTTCACATCCAGTTCGCTGTTTCCACGGGTGTCTTCAATGTCTGTGTAGGTGAAATTGGTCCATACATTCCAAACAGATTCTGGCCCAAACTCGCGCCCCTCCGTCAGCGGAGGGCCGACAACCGGATCGCACAAGGCAGGGTCAAGCTTACCCGTCGCATCCGCCACGCAGGCTTTGTCATCGCCCGAAGGTCGCCCCCTTACGTAGAGCGGATTAACGGGTCGACCTGTCTCGCCTATGTTGCCAATTCCACCGCCCGACCCTCCGGAACCGCCACCAGAGCCACCACCGGATCCGCCACCAGAGCCACCACCGGATCCGCCCGAGCCGCCGCCGCCGCCGAAGCCACCCCCGGAACCGCCGCCTCCAAAGCCGCCCCCGCCTCCGAATCCGCCACCTGATCCACCCGAGCCGCCGCCCCCAGAGCCACCGCCAGAGCCACCGCCGGATCCACCCGAGCCGCCTCCGTTTCCTCCCCCGCCGCCACCATTGCCACCACCCCAACCCGGCAGCGTCCAATCTCTTTTTTGGTTTTGCGTATCGATCAGACAGTCGCGCCCATTTGGTGCCCCTCCGCGTTTGAACAGACGATGAACGCCCCCTGATCCATTAGATACGAAGGGAGACAAGCTTAGATGAACTCCGGGCCGAGATCGGCTCCAGGTATCAACGGTCGTGTTGCCCTGTGCAGCTTCCAGACGAAAAGCGCCGCTTTCCGTCTGCGATAACCACAATGAGGATGAAGAGTCAGGTGTTCGCCCGATGTAAAGCAGGTCTCCGGCCGAGCTGCATTGTTGCGCATGCCCAGCAGTTCCCAGGACCGCCAAAAAAAGTGCCGCAGGAACGAATTCTCTTAAACCGCGAGGGTACTTTCCTGAAAAGCTGTGCATGAACTGCTCCGAACCCAGTCAGATTTGAATATGGCCAAGGGTATCTCGGCGCAAATTCGCGGTTCAGGGAAGATATCCAATTATCTTTTTATTCGAATGTTGCCGGTAAACCTTAGAACGATCTATCGACAGATTAGCGTGACTAAGCAGACTGCCGGATCGCCCCGACCGTTTTCGCGTTTTTCCAATCGTATACGGCGCGACCAAATTCCTTGAACAATGGCCGCGAAACCGGGTCATTCGCCGCGTCCCATTCAGGGTGCCATTGGACCGAAAGGGTAAAGCCGGGGGCATCCTCGACATAGATCGCCTCGGGCGTGCCATCAGGCGCGTGGCCATCGATCACCACATTCTCGCCCAGCGTCTTGATCCCTTGTCCGTGTAACGTATTGGTCATCACTTCGGCCGCGCCCAGCAGGCGGTGGAACACTCCACCTTCGGTTAGCGACACGACATGGCGCAGAGCAAACTTCTCCTCCAAAGTGCCGTCGGGTGGCATCCGGTGGTTCTGACGCCCCGGGAGGTCACGAATCTCAGGGTAGAGCGTACCACCCAAGGCGACGTTTACTTCTTGAAACCCGCGACAAATCCCAAAGAACGGCTGACCCCGCTCAGCACAAGCCCGGATCAGAGGCAGCGTGATTGCATCCCGCGCGCGGTCAAACTCACCATGCGCCTCGGTTGCGGGCTCGCCATATTCTTCGGGGTGAACGTTCGGACGGCCGCCGGTCAGCAGGAAGCCGTCGCAAACCTCGAGCAACTCATCAACCGCTACATAACGCGGGTCGGCGGGGATCAGTAGCGGCAGACAGTCAGACACGTTCGAGACCGCCTCGGAATTCATCGTTCCGCCCGCATGGGTCGGATACTGATCATTCATCAGATAAGAGTTGCCGATTATTCCAACGACGGGGCGCGCCATTCCAAGTCCCTTGTATCGCTCATTTCCTGCAAAACCTATCGGCAGGTTTGGCCGCGCGCAACGGCACAGACCCTGCATGGTAGCGCAAGCGCGTGTTCAGCGACGCACATCCCTGATGAAGTTCGATAAAGGGGTCAGATCTCGCCCGTCAACCCAGCGGCTTCGATACCTGCCAACGCGGCCGCTGCGTCATTATCAGAAGTGTCGCCGGTTACACCAACGGCACCAACCACCGCACCCTTGCGGTCACGCAGCAGCACACCGCCAGGAACCGGAACAACCTGACCGCCATAAACCCCGTTCACGGCCGCCATGAAATAGGCCTGCCCTTCGGCCCGCTGCATCTGCGCGGTGCCCGCCATACCTAGCATTACCGATCCGTAAGCCTTGCCATGTGCGATTGCAAAACGCCCCGGCGCGGCGCCATCTTCGCGTTCGAACGAGATCACGTGGCCTCCGGCGTCCAGGACAACAACCGAGAGCGGTTTCAGCTCCATCTCGCGCCCTTTTTCCAGAGCTTTCCGAATGATGGTCCGCGCTTTGCGCAATGAAATGTTCATGCCCGATCCTTTTCATCTGGCCAAAAATACCTTCGGGGGAGCACGAGGGGGCAGACAGCCCCCTCGTACCTGCCGTTGCCCCTAGCTCAAACTTGCCTTCAGTTCCAGGCGACGGGCGTGCAGCACAGGCTCGGTATAACCCGAGGGCTGCACCCGCCCCCGGAACACCAGATCACAAGCCGCCTGAAACGCCACCCCGTCAAAACCCGGTGCCATGGGCCTGTAGGCCGAGTCTCCTTCGTTCTGACGGTCCACTACCGCGGCCATTTTCTGCATCGCCGCCATCACCTGTTCCTGACTGACCACATCGTGATGCAACCAGTTGGCCAGCGCCTGCGAAGAAATCCGACAGGTCGCGCGGTCCTCCATCAGTCCTATGTCGTTGATATCCGGAACTTTCGAGCAGCCAACACCCTGATCAATCCAGCGCACAACATAACCCAAGATTCCTTGTGCGTTGTTTTCGATCTCACGGGTGATCTCACCAGCGCTGAGATTACGACCGCCCAGCAGAGGTATGGTCAGCAGATCATTCAACGTACCACGAGCCCCATCAGCAGCCAATTCATCCTGGCGCGCCAACACATCGATCTTGTGATAGTGGGTTGCATGAAGCGTTGCCGCAGTAGGTGACGGCACCCAGGCGCAGGTTGCACCGGATTGCGGGTGGCCGATCTTGGTCGCCAGCATGTCCGCCATCCGATCGGGCATGGCCCACATACCCTTGCCAATTTGCGCTCTGCCTTTCAGGCCGCAGACCAGTCCGATATCCACATTGCGATCCTCGTAAGACGCAATCCATGGCGTATCCTTGATATCGCCCTTCGGCAGCATCGGGCCTGCTTCCATAGAAGTATGAATCTCATCCCCCGTCCGATCCAGGAATCCGGTATTGATAAAGGCCACGCGCGATTTTGCGGCCCGGATGCATTCCTTGAGGTTGGCCGATGTGCGCCGCTCTTCATCCATAATGCCCAGCTTCACCGTATTGCGCGGCAGGCCCAGGATGTCCTCGACCATGTCGAAAATCTCGACCGAAAACGCCACCTCCTCGGGCCCGTGCATCTTGGGTTTGACCACATAGACCGACCCCTTGACCGAGTTCCCGCCCTCGCGCTTCAGGTCATGCATGGCGATCAGCGTTGTGCAGAGCGCGTCCATCAAACCTTCACCAATCTCGCGCCCTTCGGCATCCAGCACTGCGGGGTTCGTCATTAGATGGCCCACATTTCGCACCAGCATCAGCGACCGACCTTTCAGAGTGGCTGGCGTGCCATTCGGAGCCATGTAGGCCAAATCCCCAGCAAGCTTGCGCGTGAAGGTTGTGCCGCCTTTCGTAACCTCTTCGGTCAGGTTGCCGGCCATCAAGCCAAGCCAGTTTCCATAGGCCAACACCTTGTCGGTCGCGTCGACACAAGCAACAGAATCCTCGCAATCCATGATGGTCGAAAGCGCGGATTCCAAACGGACATCAGAAATACCTGCAGGATCGGTGGCGCCAATTGTGCTATGCGCATCAATCTTGACTTGAATGTGCAACCCGTTGTTGCGCAGCAGTACAAACTCCGGTGCTTCAGCTGCGCCAGCGTAGCCTGCGAACTGAGACGGGTCGGCGAGCTTCGGCATCAGCGCACCGTCCTTAACGCTTAACCCGGAGACCTCCGCCCAGGACCCGTCGGACAGCGGCACAGCTTTATCTAAGAACGCCTTGGCCCAGGCGATGACCCGCGCACCGCGCCCGGCGTCATAAGCCTTGCCTGTCGGCAGATCGCCTAACGCATCTGTTCCATAAAGCGCATCATATAAACTGCCCCAGCGCGCATTTGCGGCATTCAACGCAAAGCGCGCGTTGGTGATCGGCACTACCAATTGCGGTCCGGGGATTAGCGCGATTTCAGGGTCGACATTGGCTGTCTCGATCTCGAAATCGTCGCCTTCCTCTACCAGATACCCAATCTCACGCAGAAAAGACTGATATTCAGCCGCGTCAATGGGCAACCCCCGCCGCGCCGCGTGCCAGCCATCGATCCGGCCCTGAATGTCAGCCCGCTTGTCCAGCAGCGCCCGGTTTTTCGGCCCAAGCTCATTGGCCAAGCGCGCCAGACCCGCCCAGAAATCAATTGCCGAAACTTCCGTGCCCGGCAGCGCCTTCTGTTCGATGAAATCCACCAGAACCGGGTCAATCTGCAGCCCGTTGCGGGTCTCTCTGCTGCTCATATTCCGAATCCCCTACGATTGTGTGCCATTGTATGCGCTCCCCAATTAGGGCGTTCGTTTCCGATAGGCAACTTCTGTCCCGACATGAGGGGCATTTGACCCAGCGCGAACCGTCTCAAATGAACAGCGGCAATGGCACATCGGTTGCAGCGTCCGCGCGAAGCCCATAACGTCGCGCCAGATTCCCAGTCGATGAGGCCCCCGATGCGCGACGCCGCCCCCACAACGATTTATCTGAAAGACTACACTCCGTTCGGGTTTCTAGTGGACAGTGTGCATCTGACCTTCGATCTGGCCGCACACGCCACTCGCGTCACTTCCCGCATCGCCTTCCGCCCGAACCCCGAAGCGACCGACCGCACGTTTTTTCTGCATGGCGAAGAGCTAAAGCTGATCCGTGCTGCAATTGATGGCGACGTGATCACGCCTGAGGTGACCACCGAAGGCCTCACCGCACCGGTTCCAGACGCGCCTTTCGTGTGGGAGGCCGTGGTCGAGATCGATCCCGGCAATAACACCGCGCTTGAGGGGCTGTATATGTCGAACGGCATGTATTGCACCCAATGCGAGGCCGAAGGGTTTCGCAAGATCACCTATTACCCCGACCGCCCGGATGTGATGTCTACCTTTACGGTGCGCATCAATGGCGACCTTCCCGTGCTGCTATCGAACGGCAACCCTTCGGGCAAAGGCGAGGGCTGGGCTGAATGGGTCGATCCATGGCCAAAACCCGCCTATCTGTTCGCGCTGGTCGCCGGAGAGCTGATCGCCCATCCCGGCCAGTTCACCACCAAATCCGGTCGCGACGTCGAACTAAATCTCTGGGTCCGCCCCGGCGATGAAGGCAAATGCGCCTTTGGCATGGAAGCCCTTAAGAAGTCAATGAAATGGGATGAGGATGTCTATGGCCGCGAATACGATCTGGACGTGTTCAACATCGTGGCCGTGGACGATTTCAACATGGGCGCAATGGAGAACAAGGGGCTGAACATCTTCAACTCCTCCGCCGTTCTTGCCAGCCCTGAAACCTCGACCGACATGAATTTCGAACGGATCGAGGCGATCATCGCACATGAGTACTTCCACAACTGGACCGGCAACCGCATCACTTGCCGTGACTGGTTCCAGCTGTGCCTGAAAGAGGGCCTGACTGTGTTCCGCGACGCGCAGTTCACTTCGGATATGCGCTCGGCTCCTGTGAAACGTATCCATGATGCCATCGACCTGCGCGCGCGGCAATTCCCCGAAGATAACGGGCCACTTTCACACCCGGTCCGGCCCGAGAGTTTTCAGGAAATCAACAACTTCTACACCTCAACCGTCTATGAAAAAGGCGCCGAGGTGATCGGGATGCTGAAACGGCTGGTCGGGGATGAGGCCTACAGCAAAGCACTGGACCTGTACTTCGATCGCCACGACGGGCAGGCCTGCACGATCGAAGATTGGCTGAAAGTATTCGAAGACACTACGGGCCGCGACCTGACCCAGTTCAAACGTTGGTACAGCCAATCCGGTACCCCCCGTGTCTCAGTTGCCGACGATTGGATCGATGGCACCTATACCCTGACGCTGCGCCAACGGACCGAGCCGACGCCGGGGCAAGAAGACAAGCAACCTCAGGTCATCCCTATCGCTGTGGGTCTGCTTGGCCCGAACGGGGACGAGATACGTACGACCGAAGTGCTGGAACTGACCGAAGCCGAGCAGAGTTTTACCTTTACCGGTCTCGCGGCCAAACCTGTGCCCTCGATCCTGCGTGATTTCTCGGCCCCTGTGATCCTTGAACATGAGATCAGCAATGCCGAACGCGCCTTCCTTCTGGCTCATGACACCGACCCGTTCAACCGCTGGCAGGCAGGGCGGTCGCTAGCCGAGGACACCCTGCTGCGCATGATCACCGATGAGGCAACGCCTGATACCGACTACCTTGACGGCTTGCTGGCAGTGCTACGGAATGAGGCGCTGGACCCGGCCTACCGGGCACTGATGCTGGGTCTGCCGACGCAATCGGAACTGGCCGCAACACTATTTGACAAGGGCATCACCCCCGACCCGATGGCGATCTGGCGAGCGGTGGAGACTTTGCGTCAAGCCACGGCGCAACACGTTCAAGACCTGCTCCCCCGTCTGAACAGTGAAACGCTGGTGGACGCGCCTTATCAGCCGGACGCTGAACAATCAGGCAAACGCGCCTTGGGCAGCGCGGCGCTTGCGCTGACCTCGAGACTGGATGGAGGTGCCAAGGCCGCAGAGCAATATGCACGTGCTGACAACATGACCCTACAGTTGGCCGCGTTGTCTTGTCTGCTACGCGCGGGCAAAGGCGAACGTGAGCTGGCCGCCTTCTATGATCAATGGCAGCATGACCGGCTGGTCATGGACAAGTGGTTCGCCATGCAGGTCTTGATGACCGGACCGGAAAAATCGGTTGAGACCGCGCGCAGGTTGACCGAGCATGCTGATTTCAATTGGAAGAACCCAAATCGCTTCCGCGCCTTGATGGGATCCCTGGCAGGCAACCACGCAGGCTTCCACCAAGCGAACGGAGCAGGTTACGCGCTGCTGGCAGACTGGTTGATCCGACTTGATCCAGTAAACCCGCAGACCACCGCCAGGATGTGCAGCGTGTTCCAAACTTGGAAACGCTATGACGCCGACCGTCAGGCCTTAATACTTGCACAACTGAATCGCATTGCCGGCACGCCGAACCTGTCCCGGGACACGACCGAAATGGTCACGCGCATCTTGGGCGCATGACCGCGTTTACGTTCACTCGACAGAACCGAAATCAGCGAACGGTTCTGATCCTGATCGGCGTTTACGCGATGTTGATCGCTTTGATGATCCTGCTGAACGCGGTCTGGTGGCTGATGGCGCTTCTGGCCCTGACTACCCTGCCCGCGCTGTGGGATGTCATCAAGGACACCAGCGCAGGTATGGAGCTGACCGATGAAACCCTGCGTTGGCACACCGGCCAACGTCAGGGACAACTCAAGCTGTCCGAGGTGGATCGATTCCGGTTTGACACGCGGTGGGATTTCTCGGTGCGCGTCTCAGCGGTTCTGAAATCCGACAAACGCGTGCGTTTACCCGATGAATCACTGCCGCCACACAAGCAATTCGAAATGGTCCTGAATCAGGCGGGATTCGCGGTCGAACGACATCATTTTAGAGTTTTCTGAAACGATTCATGGAGTCTGGGCCACATTGGCACCTGAATCGCGGGTTCTCCGCGACGCAGTCTTGATTTGAGCAGATTTTTTGGCAAACTGGACGGGTTACAAGTTTGTTCCAGTTCGAGTTTTGCCATGTTTTGGTCTTTGAAGGCTTTTGCCGCCCGTATTGTCGGTTCTTCTGATCCCACCCCTACACCTCTGCCTGCGTCCGTCGCCGATGCTACTGCATGGCTTGTCGCCTCGGGGCAGTTGAACATCCCAATCGCAGAATCAGATGAAAATGATGCGATCGGGCATCAGGTGATCGAACGTGGCCGCCATCTGGCGCGGCAGGATATGTGGGCAGAACTGTCGCTGGAGATGCGCGCTGCAGATGAGGGGCGCAAGGCTACCCCTTGCGGGCAGCCGATCTCCGAGCTGTTGGCCTTTGGGGCCCGGTCCGATGTGGTTTTGGCGGCCGAGCACGCGCTGTCGGACGGCAAAGCACTGTCAGACTATGATCTGCTGGGCGGGATCTCGGAATTGGAAGGCGAGATTCAGAATCATCCCGATGATCCGATGATCACGCTTGTGGTTGCCTTGGCCCATATCGATTTGGCGTGGGCCTGGCGCGGGACGGCGCACCCGGACACGCTGCCGGCGCTGCACCAATCCCGTTGTGCCGCGCATTTCGACCGGGCTGCTGCGCTGCTTCCGAAATGCCGCGCTGCGCTGCCCGACAGTCCGGCGATTGCTGCAGCGGATTGCGCCTTGCTGGCAGGACACATTGATCCGCGCACCCGCGTTGCTGATAAATACGAGGCCCTGATCACGCTGGATCCCCAGAACCATCGCCACATGCGCGCGATGGGCAGCCACCTTCTGCCACGCTGGTTCGGCAGCTATGAACAACTTGAAGTGCAAGCCTTGCGCAACGCCGCACGGACCCAGAAAAATTGGGGCGCGGGTGGATATACCTGGGTGCAATTCGACGCCATCGCGCTGGATGACGAGGCCTGCGCGCGGGTGGATGTCGAATACTTCATTGAAGGTTTGCGCGATATCGTTGCACGTCGTCCGGATCAGCAGACAATCAACCTGCTGGCGGCCTATTGCTCGGTCACATTGCAGAACAGAATGGGCCAGAACCCGCGCGCCGATATCGCCCGCAAACAGATTTGCGAGGCCGCAAACTGGCTGATCCGCGATCACATGACCGAACTGCATCCGCTGATCTGGGCCCATGCGGCTAACGGGTTCAATAACAGCCTTCGCGTCAACTCGGCCGAGCGTTTTGCCGCCCGTGGTCGCCGCGATGCGCTGAAGGCGATCGCCAATCTGTTGCGGGATGAGTTGCGCAGTGGGCAGAGTGTGACCTTTACACCGTCGGGGCTGCAGTTCTCGGGGAACTAAAGCGCCATTGCCCCTTGCCCCTTTGGCGCGCCGGGCCTAATACGCAGGCTTAGACTTCTGCGGAAATGAGGCGCGCCATGCTCGACCTGACATACGAAATGCCCAAACCCAAAACCATTGCCGGGGCCAAGCACGATTGGGAACTGGTGATCGGGATGGAGGTGCACGCTCAGGTCTCATCCAATGCCAAGCTGTTCTCGGGTGCATCAACCCAATTCGGGGCCGAGCCGAATTCGAACGTGGCCTTCGTGGACGCTGCGATGCCCGGCATGCTGCCAGTGATCAACGAGTATTGCGTTGAACAGGCCGTGCGCACCGGGCTGGGTCTGAAAGCGGATATCAACCTGAAATCGGCCTTTGACCGCAAGAACTACTTCTATCCCGACCTGCCGCAAGGATACCAGATTTCCCAGCTTTATCAGCCTATTGTAGGTGAAGGAGAAGTTCTGGTCGAGATGGGCGACGGTACCGCGCGCATGGTCCGCATCGAACGCATCCACATGGAGCAGGACGCAGGCAAATCGATCCACGACATGGATCCGCATATGTCCTTTGTCGACCTGAACCGGACCGGCGTCTGCCTGATGGAGATCGTTTCGCGCCCCGATATTCGTGGACCAGAAGAGGCCGCGGCATATATAGCCAAGCTGCGTCAGATCATGCGTTACTTAGGCACCTGCGACGGCAACATGCAGAACGGCAACCTGCGGGCAGACGTAAACGTCTCGATCTGTTTGCCGGGTGCTTACGAGAAGTATCAAGAAACACAGGACTTTTCGCATCTGGGCACGCGCTGCGAGATCAAGAACATGAACTCGATGCGGTTCATCCAGCAGGCGATTGAGGTCGAAGCCCGCCGTCAGATTGCAATCGTCGAAGCGGGTGGCGAGATTGATCAGGAAACCCGTCTGTATGACCCGGACAAGGGTGAGACACGCTCGATGAGGTCTAAAGAAGAGGCGCATGACTATCGCTACTTCCCTGACCCCGATCTGCTGCCGTTGGAGATCGAACAGGCATGGGTGGATGACATCGCCGCCAATCTGCCCGAGCTGCCAGACGATAAAAAAGCTCGTTTTATCAGTGCGTTCGGACTGACCGACTATGACGCATCGGTGCTGACCGCCGAGGTGGAATCAGCGGCTTATTTCGAAGAGGTCGCCAAGGGGCGCAGCGGCAAGCTGGCCGCGAACTGGGTCATCAACGAACTGTTTGGTCGCCTAAAAAAAGAAGACCACGACATCACCGAGTCTCCGGTGTCTCCGGCTCAGTTGGCGGGTATCATTGATCTGATTTCGTCGGATGCCATCTCGGGCAAGATCGCCAAGGATCTGTTCGAAATCGTCTATACCGAAGGCGGTGACCCGGCGCAGATCGTTGAAGACCGCGGCATGAAACAGGTGACAGATACCGGCGCGATCGAGGCCGCTTTGGACGAGATCATCTCGGCCAATCCGGCGCAGGTTGAGAAGGCCAAGGTGAACCCGAAACTGGCCGGATGGTTCGTCGGTCAGGTGATGAAGGCCACCGGCGGCAAGGCCAACCCGAAGGCCGTTAACGAACTGGTCAGCAAAAAGCTGGGTTCGTAAACCTTCCGAGTTGTACAAACCCCGGACAGGGGTTTGTTCGATTTGTACATAACGAAAACTTAATTTCAGAGCGCTCAAATCGGGCAAGCCATCGGCTTGACTCCCTGCCCGAATGCGCATTCTCATCTCGCCAAGTCAGAGAGGTGAGCATCAATGAAAAATCGTTTCGATCAGGAACTGGAAACCCGGCTGGTGCGCTATGCAGCCATCGACAGCCAGAGCGATGAGACCTCGCCATCGACCCCCAGCACCGAAATCCAGTTCGACATGCTGAACCTGCTGAAGCAAGAGCTTACCGAAATCGGTGCGCAGGATGTTGAGATGACTGGTGACAGCGTCGTGGTGGCAACCATCCCCGGTACGGCCGAAGGACCGACCATCGGGTTTCTGGCGCATGTCGACACCGCGCCTCAGTTCAATGCAACCGGCGTGAAGCCTCGGGTGATCAAAGGGTATAATGGCGGCGAGATTACTTTCCCTGATGATCCCGAGCTAGTGCTGTCGCCTGAAGAGCACCCTTATCTGGCCGAAAAGATCGGGCAGGATTTGATCACTGCGTCGGGAACAACTCTGCTGGGGGCCGATGACAAAGCGGGCGTTTCGATCCTGATGACGATGGCGCGACACCTGCTTGAGAACAAGGACGTGCCGCACGGTCCGATTCGCATCGCCTTTACCCCGGATGAAGAGATCGGGCGCGGTGTTACCGAACAGCTGCCCAAAGATCTGGGCGCGGATTTCGCCTATACGCTGGACGGGCAGGAACTGGGTGAAATCGAATACGAAAGCTTCTCGGCCGACCGCGCGGTAATCAAGATTACCGGCGTGTCGATCCACCCCGGGCTAGCCAAAGACAAAATGGTAAACGCGGCACATCTGGCTGCAAAGATCGTGCAGACCCTACCTCAGGCAACGATGACGCCCGAGGTGACGGATGGGCGCCAGGGGTTCATCCATGTCACCGATATGAACGGCGGCTCGTCCGAGATGGAGATAAAACTGATCCTGCGCGATTTCGAGATGGATGCGCTGGAAGCCCAGCGCGAGATCGTCCGACAAGTCTGCACCGCCGTACAGGCCACCGAGCCGCGTGCGACCATCACCTGCGACATCTCCCATCAGTATCGCAACATGCGCTATTGGCTGGAAAATGACATGACGCCGGTTGATCTGGCCCGCGAGGCCTGCCGTGAACAAGGGATCGAGCCGGTCTCGGTGCCGATCCGAGGTGGCACCGACGGCTCGCGCCTGACCGAATTTGGCACACCGACACCTAATATCTTCACGGGTATGCAGTGTATTCACGGACCGCTAGAGTGGATTTCGGTGCAGGACATGGCAGTCGCTACAGAAACCTGCTTGTCACTCGTAGGCAAAGCAGCGCGGAGCTAAGGCCACAGTGCGGGCCGAAATTCGCCAATGCGCGATCTTGGCTTTCGCCCGCCCGTCAAAATGTTAATTTGCCCCGACACGGCAATCAGGACCAGTTGATGCAGCGCTACGAATACAAAGTTGTCCCCGCTCCGCAAAAGGGCACCAAGGCGAAGGGCGTGAAAACGCCCGAGGGCCGGTTTGCCACCTCGATCGAGCAACTGCTGAACCAGATGGGACAGGATGGCTGGGAGTATCAGCGCGCCGAGTTGCTGCCCAGCGAAGAACGTTCGGGTCTGACCGGGTCAACCACCAACTGGCGCAACGTGTTGGTTTTCCGCCGGGCTCTGGCGTTGGAAAAACCTGAGCAGACCGAACCCGTCGAAGAGGACACCGCCCCAACCGCGCGCGCAGTCCCGGGACCCGAAGAGGTTTTGGCCAAAACTCCTGCCGCCCCTGCCCCAATCTCGGAAGAGCCCGAAGAACCGCCCTTGTCTTTGAAACCTTCGGACGAAGTGGCAGATGACGAAGTGCGCCCCGAGCAAGCACGCCCAGCCGAGCCGTGATTGGATAACAATCAATCGAAGGATACCGCGTGAAGGGGCAAGGCCCTTATACCCTGCCCCATAACGGTTATGCTTTGTCAGTTCCGACCCGCGAACCCCATCGGCGAGAAACGACGCAGTAATGGGATTGCTGCTGAGCCAGTTGACCTTGAATTTGGCACATCCAGAAAGCTAGGCGCGCAACCGCCAGACAGGGCAACTGCATGACCTGCGAAACCAATGTTTGCGGAGCCAAAAACGAGCGTGGGGTAAGAGGGTTTATTGCAAGGTTGTCAATTGCAAGCTGATTGCCCTGCATACATCCCAGCGCCTGCACCTGCTGCAGTCGCGAGTGTCTTGCCTGTACCGCCTCCGAACCGATTTCCAACCGCTCCCCCAAGGGCAGCGCCACCAAGGATTCCCGCAGCGCAGCGAGCGTCTTGCTGTACCTGCGCCTGAGTTGGCGTCGTCGGAGCCCCGCAAGCAGCCAAGAGCAGTGAGGTCGCAAGCGCACAGGTTGTCAGTGCTTTGTTCATCTCGATTGCCTCTCAAATACCAAATAGTTATCTGAGTAAGTGGCTCTGGCGCGTCTAGCGTACAAGATATCAGCGTCTGTTTGATTCGAGATTAATCAAAACTTAATAAAGAAGACTAAGGGTCGAGCGCTTAATACGATATTTGCTGGTTTCCGATGGTTGCGGGTGCCGGGTTCCTGGTAAACCCCGACATTGGACGGCCGCGTACTAATTGTAGAAAACGGGCGATGAGCGCGGAGCATCACAGTAAGATTTGAGGCGCAATAAAGCACGACTACTGAATCTTCTGTTCCCCTATATTTGCCCCCAAGACCACATAGGTCGCGAGCCAGATCGAGCAAATATACATAGATATCTGAAGAGATGGTGCCCCCACACGGACTCGAACCGCGGACCTACTGATTACAAATCAGTTGCTCTACCAGCTGAGCTATAGGGGCACTGGGTGTCGATTAATATCTCGGAACAGCGACTGCAAGCCCGAAATTTCGGGTCATCTTAACTTTGTGCTGGTTTGCCTTAGGATAACAGTAATAACAGGCCTCATCCGAATTTGACTGCACCGGGGACAGGTTGTAACCCAAGCGGCGATCCCGACCGAGGTAAGGACAATTCCGATATGCAGATGGTCATCCAAGCCGGAGCGCACTTTACCGACCATGATCACCTGCTCAATCTGCTGCAGGCGAATGCGGATCTGGTTGCGGGAAATCATACTGCCTTTTGGGGGCTTCGTCCGTTCAGAAAGATCTTTCGACCTGCGCTGAAACCCTCTGCCGACCGGCCATCACATCAGGATACACTGGCGCGATTTCATAAACTGTTCCCCAATGGGCAGCAGGTTGACCGGGCGATCTTGTCGAGCGCGCTTTACCTGGGGGAACGGCCTTCCATCATCATGGATGGGCAATTTTACGCGAATGCCGGTCAAAGGTTGGCCTATCTGGATAATCTGTTCAGCGATTCGACGGTTGAGCTATTCGTGGGGCTACGTAATCCCGGCAGCTTTATTCCCAAGGTGCTGATGCTGCTGTCGGCGCCTGAGCGCGAGCATATCATTGCCACCACCGATCTGAGTTGCCTGAGTTGGCTCGCCATGATCGAAGACATTCGCGACCTAGCGCCAGATGTCAAAATCACTTTGTGGAGCAACGAGGATTCGCCGCTGATCTGCGGCGACATCGCGCGCGCGCTAGTGGGGCTACCCGAGGACACGCCGCTGGAACAGGAATACGCGCTGCTGTCCTCACTTGTCTCAGACATGGGCAAACAGGAGATTCAGAGCTTGTTAGAGCATCAAGCGGCCCCCAATGATCCCGTGCTCAGGGGCAGGCTGGCGCAGGTGTTTCAGCAGCATGCGCTGACGGATGAAATCGAAGAAGAGGTGGAGCTGCCTGGCTGGAACGAAGATATCGTTACCGCCTTTACCGAGCTTTATGAGCAGGATCTGGCACGGCTGCAGACCATGCCAGATATACGTTTTCTGAACCCGTAACCGGCTGGCGCTACATGCCCAGCGCTTCCTTGTACATTTCCAGCACCGCCTCTTCCTCGGCGATGTCGTCCTTGTCGCGCTTGCGCAGGGCGACGACCTTGCGCATGACCTTGGTGTCGTAGCCGCGGGCCTTGGCCTCGGCCATGACCTCTTTCTGCTGGTCGGCGATATCTTTCTTTTCGGCCTCAAGACGCTCGAACCGTTCGACGAACTGGCGCAGCTCGCCTGCGGTCACTCGGTAGTTGGCTGCGGCCTGATCTTCGGTGATGTCTTCCATCTGCGTCTCTCCCAAGGGCTGAAAATAAGGTGCCGGATACATCGGCACCGACCCGACCGCAAGCGTGCATTCTGCACGGCGGGCTTGTCTGACCTGCGCCGATCCGATAAGCGCGGTCACGGATTCAAAGGGTGAGCGTAAACAACCATGTTCGACATTATCGTCTGGGGCGGGGCCGCCCTGTCTGTGGCCGGGCTGGTCGGTCTGGTCTGGTGCATCCTGCAAGTGATGAAAGCGCGCAAAGCCAACCTGACGGATGACGAGTTGCGCGCTGCAGTTCAGGGTGTTCTGCCTTGGAATCTGGCGTCGCTTTTCCTGTCGGTACTTGGGCTGATGATGGTTATCCTGGGCATTTCGCTGGGATAACCAGATCGATCAGATCGGCATATTGTCGAACCGCGCTTCAAGCACGTCTTCGCATAGCGCAGCATCCAGCCGACGCAAGCGCGATGGGATATGAACCCCCTGCGCGCGCATTTTATCCAGAACCATGCTGACATGTGGCTGAAGCTCTAGCCGGGTCTCAAGACACGCACCATTCAGCTTTTGTTCAAGCCGTTCCGCTTCGGTAAAAAGATCCTGAGCAGTCATTTCCTTCCTCCCATATGGTGCCAATGTGCCTGATATAGGTAACGAGTTTAAGACGAGCACGAGACCGGAACAAAACATCGCGAATTCTTGCCTAGTCAGGCAAAAAACCGTCAATATGCCCATGGTCGCCTAAAGCATACGCTCAAATTGCGGAGATTGCTTTGACAGACATCAACTCGTGATTAGGGGCTTTAAACATATTCCACTATTGTTATATGTATGCAAGCTGAACGGAGGAACCCATGACGCCAAGTGTGAAAGCTTTTTTCGACCCGCAGACCTTCACCGTCTCTTACGTTGTGCAGGAACCTCAGGGGCAGGCCTGCGCCATCATCGACAGTGTATTGGATTTCGATCACGCCTCGGGGCGGACCGACACCAGCTCGGCCGACCAGATTGTCGACTATGTGACGGCACAGGGACTGAAGGTGGAATGGATTCTGGAAAGCCATGTCCATGCCGACCACCTGTCAGCAGCCCCTTACCTACAGGAAAAGCTGGGTGGTCAGATCGGGATTGGCGAGAATATCGTGGTCGTTCAGGACACGTTCGGCAAGGTCTTCAACGAAGGCACCGAGTTTCAGCGTGATGGCAGCCAGTTCGATGCACTGTTTGCCGAAGGGTCCAGCTTTCACATCGGCCAGATGCGCGGGGACGTTTTGCACACGCCAGGCCATACGCCAGCCTGCATGACCTATGTGATCGGCGATGCGGCCTTTGTGGGCGATACGCTGTTCATGCCAGATTTCGGAACTGCCCGATGCGATTTTCCCGGCGGGTCATCGGCGGACCTGTATGCCTCGATCCAGAAAATCCTGTCTCTGCCTGACGAGACGCGGATTTTTGTAGGCCATGATTACAAAGCGCCTGGTCGCGATGAATACGCGTGGGAGACCACGGTTGGCGAACAGAAGGCGCTGAACGTTCATATCGGTCAGGGCCGCAGCGTCGAAGAATTTGTCGAGATGCGCGATGCGCGGGATGCAACCCTTGCGATGCCGCGCCTGATTTTGCCCTCGCTGCAGGTCAATATGCGGGCCGGTCAGATGCCACCAGCGGATGAGCAGGGCGATGTTTTCATGAAAATCCCAGTCAATAAGCTTTGATACGAGGGCAGACGAGACAATGAATATCGAATGGATTTCGGGTCTGGCTGGTGGTCTGCTGATCGGGCTGGGTGCCAGCGTTTATCTGCTGTGTAATGGGCGGATCATGGGGGCGAGCGGCATATTGGGCGGGCTGCTGGAACGCAGCGACCGGAGCGTATTAACGGAACGCCTGGCTTTCGTCGCTGGCTTGATCGGGATGCCCTTTTTGCTGCGCCCATTGATTGCGCCGCAGGCCGAGACCCATTTGACCCCGGATCTGGCGATCGTGATCCTTGCTGGGCTGCTGGTGGGGGCTGGAACACGGATCGCCAATGGCTGCACGTCGGGTCACGGCGTTTGTGGGATTTCTCGCTTCTCGTTGCGCGGGATCGTCGCAACGGTGTTCTACATCCTTGCAGGTGGCCTGACGGTTGCGCTGTTTCGCCATGCTTTGGGGGTGATCTAATGCGCGCAGTGTTTGCTTTTCTCGCCGGATCGCTGTTCGGCATCGGGCTTTTGATCTCAGGCATGACCGACACCACCAAGGTGCAGGGGTGGCTGGATGTGTTCGGCAATTGGGACCCGACGCTCGCCTTTGTCATGGGCGGGGCGATCCTGCCGATGCTGGTGGCGTGGCGATTGACACGGAACAGGGTCCCTGTTGTGGGCGGACAATTCCCCACCCCGCCCCGTGTTGAACTGGATCGCCGTCTGATCGTCGGGTCGGTCCTGTTCGGCGTCGGTTGGGGATTGGCGGGTTTGTGCCCGGGCCCGGCGATGGCCTCGCTTGGATATGGGGGCGTTGGCGGGATTGTGTTCCTGATTGCGATGATCGCAGGCATGTTTGCCGCACCAAAGCTGGGTGCGCAACTGGACAGGATCGCCGACGCAGCCTAAGCAATTGCCATGGAGATTCGACCGATAACCCCCCGCTACGCCGTCTCACCTCAGATCTCGGTGGAGGACGTGCCAGCCATTGCCGAGGCCGGATTCGTCAAGGTGATCTGCAACCGTCCCAATACCGAAGTTCCGCCGGATCAGCAGTCAGACGCCATCGGTCAAGCCGTTCGCGAGGCCGGGATGGAATATGAGGTTCTGGAGTTGACACACCAGACGATGACACCGGAAAACGTGGCGCTGCAACGCGATCTGGCCGAAAGCTGCAGCGGGCCGGTTCTGGCCTATTGCGCCTCTGGCACACGATGTTCGGTGGTCTGGGCGCTGGGACAGTGCGATCGGCTAAGCACGGATGAAATCCTCGATGCGACCGGAAAAGCGGGCTATGCGCTCGACGGGTTGCGCCCGGCATTGGAACAGCTGCGAGGGCGCGGATAAGCCTCTTAATCGCGGCCATTGCCTTCGGGCGCTGGCAGACCGGCGAGGTGCGAGATTTCCGTGACACGCTGTTCGGAACTGGCAGGCAACAAGTCGTCGGGTTCCAGGAGGGAATCCTCGGTCGTCAGATCATGCGCTACAATATCGTCATCAAGCGGGGACGACATCTCGTCATCCGGGGCCGAGGGCGTCAAGCTTGATTTGCTGGCCAGAAATCCGGCGCAGTCTTTGGCGGGCAACGCAGAAGGAGGGCCTTGTTCGTTGATCCGTACCGCACGCATTCCGCCGCACTGACCCAGACGTCCGATGGCGGTTCGGGCACGATCGATTGACAGAACTTCAACCCGATCCACCCGCGCGCCCTGCAGCGGCAGGACATCCCCGACGGATAATCCCGAAAGCGCTGTCAACGGCAAAGACAGGCGGCAGATCACGGTGTTCAGCTCAGCCCGAATTACCCCGGATGCCTGATCCAGATTCACCCCCGATTGGGTGATATCCGCAACCTGTTCCTGATTCGAGAGCGGGCGCTCGGGCAGCAGGATACAGACCTCGCCCTGACGCGGACCACCGGCAAGTTCGACCGTCAGATCAAACATGCGATAGACCTCATCCACCAGCGCCAGGTTCAGTGCGCGCCGACCTTCGGCGCGTGAGCTGAACTCATACCCGGACAGGCTGGCCATGTCTGCCGGGGACTCAACCAGTTTCAGCGCCCGGCTCAGCATATCCTCGATCAGAGGGGCGACCATGGCAGCGTCGGTGTCGGTAAACGCACGCTCGGGTGGCGGGTCAGAGGTGACCATGGCAATCGTTTGCTGCTGGACGATAGCAGAGACGCAACCCGGGTCCAGACAGGCCGCAGCCAGGCCGCCCTGATCCGAGGTAAACAGCAGCATCAACCACCCCTCATTCAGCCGGTCGGCGACATCTTCCTGCGCACGTACGGCCTGCTTTGCCCCGATGACCGACAGCGCCAGCCCCATGCTTTCGCCGGAGGCGCGTGCCAACCCCAGCCGCAAGGCGCGCAGGACCGAGCGGGGCGTGTCGGCACCGCATTGCCCCGCTGAAAGCTTTCGTGCCAGTGCTGATGTGGTCATGGCCCCGTTCCGCCGTTTGTCGATGCGATGACAATTTGTCTAACCCGGCGGAGGTTACGAATGTCTTTATGACGCCCTCATTGCGCGGCCTGACGAAAAGCCAGCGGAAGGCTGACGCGGAAGGCCGCCCCTCCCTGCCCCGGCAGATAGGCAACTTCGCCGCCCAAGCGCTGCATAATCTCTCGGCAGATCGCCAGCCCCAACCCTGCCCCGCCTGCCTTGTCCGAGCCGACGCGGGCAAATTTCTCGAATACCATCGATTGCGCCTCGGCCGGGATACCACCACCGTTGTCGATGAAATCGATTACCACTTGCCCGCCGACATCATGGGCCGAGATGGTCAGCACCGGTTCAATGGCGTCGCAATATTTCTGGGCGTTGGAAATCAGGTTGATGAACACCTGCCCCAGCCGGTCGAGATCCGTGTGCAGCGGGATACGTTCACTTGCGCGCACCCGCCGTACGCCAATCTTTCGATCACTGCCCGCCAGCGCGCTTGAAACGGCGCGGTCCAGAACTTCGCTTAGGGTGGCTTCGCCCATGTTCAGGCTAACCTGGCCGCTTTCCAGCACGCTAAGGTCGAGCAGATCATCCAGTAGCCGGGTCAGACGCAGCGATTCATCATGTATGATCGCAGCATAACGGATTTGTTCCTCGGCGCTGAGGCCATCGGTGTCGCGCATAATTTCAGAAAACGCCCGAATCGAGGTCATGGGCGTGCGCAATTCGTGGCTGACCTGGCTAAGAAACGCGTCTTTCTGTTTCGAGACTTGCGTAAGCTTGGCATTCGCCTCGCGCAATTGCCGCGCTGTGCGGCTGAGCTCAGTCGATTTCGCCTCAAGCTGGCTGGAATATTCCAACATCTGCGCGGACTCGTCGGCAACGGCCAACAGGTCTTCGACAGACACAGACGCCCCGCCAACGATCTGACCGATCATCGCATGCGCGGTTGCGGCCCCGACCGAGCCGCTGAGTTCGCGTTCCAGCCGTTCCAGAAACTGCGGCGTGGGCTCGGGCAGTCGTCCGGGGCGACCATTCTGGCGCTCGGCTTCGGCTTGAAAGAACTCTTGCGCGGGAATAGTGCCCAGAATCCGCTGGGTCATGATCATCAGGTCTTCGCTTTGCGCCACCGAACCGGTCCAGCCACGGGCTGAAACCGAATGGTCAAATACATTTACGAATTGCGCACCCTGAAGGCGTTCCAGCGGGCTGGGGAAGCTGAGCATCGAGGCGACGCAGAAGGCGATTGTATTCAGCGACAGCGACCACATGACCGTATGCACCATCGGGTCGATCCCTTCGATCCCGAACAACGCCTGCGGGCGCAGCCAGCCCCAGCCGAAGGGTCCGTTTTCAATCACTGATGCCGGGACAATGCCGCCACCCATGCCAGGCAGCAGCAGTGTGTAAATCCAGAGAAAGAACCCGACGCTGAGCCCGACCAACGCCCCAGTTCGGGTCGCGCCGCGCCAGAACAGGCCACCCACCAGTGCGGGCAGAATCTGGGAAATCCCGGCAAAGGCCACCAGCCCGATCGAGGTCAGGGCAGCCCCGCCCCCCGAAAGCTGGAAGTAGAAATAGCCCAACGCCATGATCGCCGCGATCGAGACGCGCCGCGCCATCAGCACGACTGTTCGCACATCACCAGAGACCGACGCGGTGCTTTCCTGCGTATTCAGCCAGATCGGCATGACCACATGGTTCGAGACCATGGTTGACAGCGCCATCGCGGTAACGATCACCATTGATGTGGCCGAGGAAAACCCGCCGATGAACGACAGCATCGCCAACCAGTCATTGCCCTGCGACAGCGGCACGGTCAGCACAAACAGGTCGGGGTTCGAGCCTTCGGGCATCAGGTCCAACCCAACGACGGCGATGGGCACGACAAACAAGCTCATCAGCAGCAGGTAGAGCGGAAAGGCCCAGGCGGCGGTGCGCAGGTGGCTCTCATCGTCATTCTCGACCACCATGACCTGAAACATCCGCGGCAAGCAGACAAAGGCCGCCGCCGAAAGGAAAATGAAAGTGGTCCAGCGCCCGGCATCCACATGCCATTGGCCAATTTCCGAGGCATCGATCTGATCCATCATCGGCCCCAAGCCGCCAGCGACGCCCCAGACAACAAAGATGCCAACGGCCAGAAGGGCGAAGAGTTTCACCACAGATTCCAACGCAATAGCGGTAACAACGCCGTGGTGGCGCTCATTGGCATCCAGATTGCGCGTCCCGAAGAGGATCGCAAAGACGGCCAAGCCCGCCGCGACCCAGAACACACTGGAGCCTTCGCGATAGAGACCTGAGGGATCGGCCTCGGCAAAGATCGAAAAGGACAGCGTGATCGACTGCAATTGCAGCGCGATATAAGGTGTGCCGCCCAGAACGGCTAGAATGGTCACGCACACCGCCAGTGTGTTGGACTTGCCGTATCGTGACGAGATCAGATCAGCGATCGACGTCACGCGCTGGCTGCGTCCGATGCGCACGAGTTTGCGCAGGCCCCACCACCAGCTGATCATCACCAGTGTAGGACCCAGATAGATGGTTACGAATTCAAGCCCAGAACGCGCGGCGTTGCCAACCGCGCCATAAAACGTCCATGCAGTGCAGTAGATCGACAGTGACAGGGTGTAGATCAGCGGGGAACGCAACCATTTCCCGCCGCCACGCGCAGCCAGCCGGTCCGCTGCGAAGGCGACACCGAACAGAAGAACCACATAGCCCAGACAGACCAGAATCAGGACATTCAGGGTTGCCATGTCTCGGCCTCGGGCTCGGCAGTCTCGCGCGCGGTCATGCGTTTGGCGACGAAGCCGAAGATCACGCTGATCAGGATCAGAACACCCCAGCACGCAAAGATGTAGAACATGGCCGTCGACAGCGACAGAGCCTCGGCGCCTGCGCTGTCATCCGGCCATAGAAGCGGCAGCGCGAGCATTGCGGCACCCAGAAAAGGCAGCAGCCGCGCTGCATCCGCCAGCCTGCGCCGACGATAGCTTTGCCGTTCCAGAAACAGGGACGGACGAACTGGCGAGGGCCGATCTTTGCCGTCGCCCGCGGAGCTCATAACTGAGACGCCTGCGCATGCAGGTCACGTACCGCTGTCAGGACTTCGGTGTTCGAAAACGGCTTGGTCATGAATCGGCTGACCCCTGCCTGTTCGGCCATTTCACGATCCCGGGATTGCCCGCGCGCGGTCAGCATCAAAACCGGCAACGCCTTCATATCATCATGTTCGCGCAGATCACGCAGCACATCCATCCCGCTTTTTCCCGGCAACATCACATCCAGAATCACCAGATTGGGCCGCGCGGACAGAATCACCTGCACCGCATCCGTTCCCTCGGCATGGGTTTCAACCTGCCACCCCTCGCGTGTCAGCAGAAACCGGATCGCCTCGGTGATGTTGGGCTCATCCTCGATCAACAGAACCTTGCGGCTCATATTTGCATATCCTCCCCATGACGGATTGCACGTCCGGCCACCCGTCCAGCCCAGATTAAGCGCTGCGTCACGAAACTGTCAAAACCCTTCGCTCAGGATCGATGGCTCGCGCCGCGCGCTGCATTCGCGTTTCGGGCATATCCGACAACTGGCTCCGGCTTGCGCCGCGTTTTCCGCAGGCTGCACCGTGTCTTCGACCGGCAGCACCAGCATGACCGAACGATAGACCGGCTCGGCCCCGAATTCCTTAGCTGGCTGAGGGGTTGCGATTGCAAAACACTCAAACTCAGCAGCGGTTCGACCAAGCTGAACAACCCGTTTCCGGATCGGGACCAAGGGCCGATTCAAGGCGGTGAACAAGGGCCAGAGCGGACAGGCCTCGCCATGGCGCGGCAGGGCAAACCCCGGCGCGGGTTTAAAAAACAGAACGCTGCCGGAGGCGTCGCAAATCACCAAGCCAGCCGGACGCGCCAGCGTGCCTTCAGGCAGAAAGGCCAACCGTCGCAATACCGTAGCAAGATCCACTGAAAACACCGTCGCCAACGCCAGCGGATCGGGGTTTGCTGCATCCAGCGCGGCACACACCTGATCCAGCGGCATAGCGCGCGCGTCGGCGGCATAAAGGTCCAGCAACCCCGAGGCCACAGTGTTGGCCGCAGCGGAATCGAGCCCATCCAGCGGCACTTCGGTCAATTGCCCACCGTCTTCGAGTTCCGGGAAATGATATCCTTGCTCGGCAAAAAACGCCTCGACCGCGTCCAGTGGGATACCGCGCAGATCGCGCTGCCCGTCACTGTCATCCAAATAGGTCACCAGCGATTTGGAGCTTTCGGCCAGTCGTTCGGCATCCTGATGCAAGTTGCGATGGAACCGGTCGCGCCATTCCGGTTCGATCTCTCCCGGTTCAGCCAAGATTGCAGCTGTTGAGCGGATGGCGGCGGCGGTCGACAGCACCTCGTGCATTGAGGCCGCCAGATGCGGGTCATGGGTCAGTCGGTCGGAAAGAACTTCGACAGTGCGCTCCAGCGACACTACGCGGCGATGCATTTGCGCCAGAACACCCGACCAACCGGGAAAGCGGCCGGCGAATTCTTCCAGCCCGTCCACCTCGGCCTTTTGACCGACTGCATCCGCCGCGGCCTCGCGCAGAGCGGCGATGAGCGTCTCTTCGATCCCTTTTGTCAGCAGCGACGGCTCGACGGACAAAGCCGCCGCGATATCGACGAGCAGTTTGCCCCCAATGCGGCGGCGGTTGTGTTCGATCAGGTTCAGATACGATGCCGAAATCCCCACCTGCCGCGCCAGTTCCGCCTGTCGCAGCCCAGAGATTTGCCGTCTTTCGCGTATCCGGCTGCCGGTCAGCGTGTCGCGCATGGCGTTTATGTCCTTGGCTACTGCGGCTGGATTTGCAGATTAACTAAGTATTTATTATCTGTTGCTGACTAATTTTCAAAGAAAATTTACAACTTTGACAACAGCAACAGAAAGAAACCCGCCCTTTCCTGCCGCCCACCCTTCTCTTTCGACGCAATACCCGTCACCATAAGAACATGAGCGATCCCGCCTTTGAATACGCCCCCATCGGCCTTGTTGAGCTTGAGAACCGGATCATCCGACGGTGCAATCTGCAATTTGCGCGGACCTTTGGCGGGGATGAGGTTGACTATCGCAACATGCCCCTGCTGCATCTTTATCCTTCGGTCGCCGATTGGGAACGGATCGGCGCGCGTAGTCTGCAGGTGATGCGCGATACAGGCTATTACACAGACGAACGGGTGATGCGGCGACGCGACGGTGACCTGTTCTGGTGCCGCGCGCGGGGGCGTTCGCTGACGCCAGACGATCCGTTCCGGCACGGGATATGGAGCTTTTCGGACATCTCGGAAGAGCGCCCCTTGGTGCAATTGACAACCCGCGAACGCGAAGTGGCCATCCTGTCATGCCGGGGTTTATCCGCGAAGGAAATTGGCGTTGAACTTGGGCTAAGTTACCGCACGATCGAGGCCTATCGCGCCCGCCTTTTGGAAAAATACGGAGCCCGCAAGCTACCAGAACTGGTCGCAAAATTGTCTGGAACGCCGCTGTAATCGCGACAGCCCTCGTAATTCGCGCAAAAACCCCCATTTGGCAGGCTTAGACGGCGCTTTTCATGGCCGTCTGCATGGCTTATAACCCTGCGTAATCAAACCAAGCCCGCAGCAAACAGACGGGCATAGGGGAACCTTCGAGGACACTCATGACAGATACCAAACACGAAGCGGATGTCGCGTTTATCAAGGCACTGGCCGAACTGCTGCGCGAGAATGACCTGACCGAATTGCAGGTCAAGCGCGAATATGGCGAGGAAGACAGCCTGAATGTCCGTGTCAGCCGCATGTCGCAGACCGTGGCCGCTCCGGTTCAGGTTGCGGTTCCTGCGGCTGCACCGGTTGCCGCACCTGCTGCCGCGCCGGCCGCTGCCGAAGCGCCCGCTGCCGTGGATGATCCCGCCAGCCATCCAGGCGCTGTGACCTCGCCCATGGTAGGCACGGTTTACATGCAACCGGAACCGGGCGCGCCTGCGTTTATCTCGGTCGGTGCATCGGTCTCGGAAGGTGACACGCTATTGATTGTCGAAGCCATGAAGACAATGAACCACATCCACGCACCCAGGTCGGGCACCATCAAACGCATTCTAGTCGGCGATGGTGATGCTGTGGAATTCGGCACGCCTCTGGTCATCGTTGAGTAAGGCGGGCCCATGTTCGACAAAATCCTGATTGCCAACCGAGGCGAGATCGCCCTGCGTGTGATCCGTGCTGCGCGCGAGATGGGGATCAAGACGGTTGCCGTGCACTCCACCGCCGACAGCGATGCGATGCATGTGCGCATGGCCGACGAATCGGTCTGCATCGGTCCTCCGCCCAGCCCGCAAAGCTATCTGTCCGTGCCCGCGATCATCTCGGCTTGTGAAATCACCGGCGCGCAGGCGATCCATCCCGGCTATGGCTTCCTGTCCGAGAATGCCGAGTTCGTGCAGATCGTCGAAGATCACGGCATTACCTTCATCGGACCCACCGCCGAACATATTCGTGTCATGGGTGACAAGATCACCGCCAAGGACACGATGAAAGAACTGGGTGTCCCTTGTGTTCCGGGTTCTGACGGCGGCGTTCCCACGCTGGCCGACGCCAAGCGCATTGGTGAAGAGTTCGGCTATCCCGTCATCATCAAGGCAACCGCCGGTGGCGGCGGTCGCGGCATGAAGGTGGCACAAAACGCCGATGAGATGGAAAGCGCCTTCATGACCGCACGCGCCGAGGGCAAGGCCGCCTTTGGCAATGACGAGGTCTATATCGAGAAATATCTGACCACCCCGCGCCATATCGAGATTCAGGTCTTCGGCGATGGCAAGGGAAAGGCAGTGCATTTGGGCGAACGCGACTGTTCGCTGCAGCGCCGCCACCAGAAGGTGTTCGAAGAGGCCCCCGGCCCCAGTATCACGCCGGAAGAACGCGCCAAGATCGGTAAGATCTGTGCCGATGCGGTCGCCAAGATCAACTATATCGGCGCAGGCACCATCGAGTTCCTTTATGAAAACGGCGAGTTCTATTTCATCGAGATGAACACGCGTCTACAAGTGGAACACCCCGTGACCGAAGGTATCTTCGGCGTCGATCTGGTGCGCGAACAAATCCGCGTCGCCGCTGGTGAGGACATGTCGTTCGGTCAGGACGATCTTGAGATCAATGGCCACGCCATCGAGGTTCGCATCAACGCGGAAAAACTGCCGAACTTCTCGCCCTGCCCGGGCAAGATTACGGCCTATCACGCGCCAGGTGGTCTGGGCGTGCGGATGGATTCCGCGCTCTATGACGGCTATTCGATCCCGCCGTATTACGACTCGTTGATCGCCAAACTGATCGTTCAGGGCCGTGACCGGGCTGAAGCTTTGGCCCGTCTGGAACGTGCTTTGGGCGAGTTGATCGTCGACGGTATCGACACCACCGTGCCGCTGTTCCACGCCCTGCTGCAGGAACCTGACCTGCACAGCGGCGAGTACAACATCCACTGGCTGGAGCACTGGCTTGCGGAGAACATGGCCTAATCTGACCAAAGGGCCGAAGGATAACCCCCCTTCGGCCCCGAGGCACCCGGCATGAGCCTTTCCCCTGAACTTCTGCTCCATGGCTATTCCATCGGCATTTTTCCGATGGCCGAGCATCGCGACGACCCCGAGTTGTTCTGGGTCGACCCGAAGTTTCGCGGCGTGTTCCCCCTGGATGGGTTCCACATCTCCCGCAGCCTAGCGCGGCGTATCCGGACCTGTGGGTTTTCGGTAAGCATCAATCGCGATTTTGCGGGCGTCGTGGATGGCTGCGCCGACCGATCGGATACCTGGATCAATCCCGAACTGCGCCATCTGTATCAGGAACTACACCGGACCGGCCGCGCGCATTCCCTCGAAGTCTGGGACGGCGCTTCACTGATTGGCGGCGTTTACGGTGTAGTCCTCGGCGCGGCCTTTTTTGGCGAAAGCATGTTCTCGCGTCGCACGGACGCATCGAAGATTGCACTTGCCTATCTGGTGGATCGACTGCGCCAGACCGGGTTCACGCTGTTCGATACACAGTTTCTGACGGCGCATCTGGCCTCGTTAGGCGCGATCGAGATCCCGCGTGCGGTTTATCATAGCGAATTGAAACAAGCGCTTGACCTGAAAGCAGATTTCACCGCTGATCTGCAGCAGACCCCTCAGGGTGTGATACAACGGATCACCCAGACATCGTAGCGGGCGTGATCCAACGCGTTCAGCGCGGGTGAGGTCGCAATCATCCAGCCATCAAACAGCTGCTGCGCCTTGCCCTGTTCCCAGATAGTCAAATAGGCAAAGGCGTCACCTGTCGGGTTTTCGGCTGGATAGCGACAATCACCCAGCGCGACATCCAGACCAAAGACCGAGGTGGTCTCGCCGTTCTGCATTTCGATGTCCACCGTCTGCCCGCTGACCTTGTCCAACCCGCGCAACATGGCGCCGGGGCCGGATTCGACCTTTTGCTGCGCAGCAGCTCCGGTTGCGGTGACCATGAGAGCCACCAGTGCAGCGCGGATCATTCGCTTCCGTCCCCGGCCACGAATTTGACCAGCAACGAGATCAGGCTGACCGCGCCTTGCGTATCGGTAATCTCATCACCCGCCTCAAAATAGAACGGGGAACCGCCCGGCATAACCTCAACAAAGTTGCCACCCAGCAAGCCTTCGGAAGAAATCACAGCGGCGCTATCGTCTGGAATAAGAATACCATCTGCCACAGAAAATCGGGTATCTGCGCGGTACGTATCAGAGTTTAGCGTAACGCCGGTCACCGTCCCAATCTTGACCCCGGCAAGGCGTACATCCGTGCCAACGCCCACACCTTCGAGCGAGCGGAAAGACGCGCCCAGCTCGTATCCTGCGCCGGATTGAGACAAGCCTGTGGATTGGCTGGCGTAAACACCGAACGCAATGGCGCAGGCCAGCACGGCACCGCCGACGATAACTTCGGTCTTCGTATGAGTAGACATCAGGCCTCGCTTATTCCGGGCTCCACGCCTCGTAATCGCTACGTTCAACCGGATCGGCACGACGCAGAGAACCGGCAGGTGCATAGGCCAGCGCGGTGCCGGTCAGATTCTCCTGATGCGGTTTTTCCCAGGACTTGTGCGCCAGAGGTTTATCGGTTGGCGGTTCATCCCATGTGCGGTGCAGCCAGCCATGCCAATCGGGATCGATCCGGCTGGCCTCGGCTTCGCCATTGAAAATCACCCAGCGCTTGCTGTCGTCGGCATTGCGATAGAACACGTTGCCCTCGTCGTCCTCACCGACCTTGATCCCCTTGCGCGCAGTGTAGAACTGCGTGTTCAGGGTGGCCCCGTTCCACCAGGTCACGGCCCGCAAAAGACTGTTCAGGATTCCCATCGGCTGCCTCCGGCATTTCTGTCCCCGAAGATATGGACCAAAGGCACGCTAAGGTCCAGTACTGCCAGCGCTACCTGCGTCATTCCGGCAGGATAGCGGTGACTTCAATTTCAATCCGGTATTTCGGATCGATCAATCCGCATTCGATCATCGTCGCTGCAGGAGGGTTCGCACCAAAGGTTTCGGCCAGAATGGGCCAGCAAGGTTCAAATTCGGTTCGATCCGGCAGCATATAAGTGATGCGCACGACATCAGAGAATGAAGCACCCGCCTCGGCCAGCGCGTTTTCGATGATAGACAGCGCCGAGCGGCATTGCTCCACGACCGTTTCACCTTGCCCAACAGTTCCCGCAACATGAACCCAACCACCCGCGACAACCGCGCGGCAATAGCCAACCTTGGCTTCAAACTCACCACCCGAAGAGATACGTCTTACTGTCATCGTGTCCTCAAACGAAAACGGCGCGGACATTGCCGCGCCGTGTGTGCATTAATCTATGCGGTTCAACCCGCCGAAGCCGATTCCGCCGCGTCTGCGTAGATGATCAAAGGCTGAGAGTCCGACGTCACAGCCTCTTCGTTGACCACAACTTCGGTCACGTTCTTCATGCCCGGCAGTTCGAACATTGTATCCAGCAGGATGTCTTCCAGAATAGAACGCAGACCACGTGCACCGGTTTTACGCTCGATCGCTTTCTTGGCGATCGCCTTCAGCGCATCATCGGTAAAGGCCAGTTCCGCATCTTCCAACTCAAACAACCGCTGGTATTGCTTGACCAGAGCGTTCTTCGGGCTGGTCAGGATGGTGACCAAAGCGTCTTCGTCCAGATCTTCCAGCGTCGCCAGAACCGGCAGTCGGCCGACGAATTCGGGGATCAGGCCAAATTTCAGCAGGTCTTCGGGTTCCAGATCCTTGAAGATCTCGCCCACGCCGCGCTCGTCATTGTCACGCACGTCGGCACCAAAGCCCATGGCCGAGCCTTTGCCACGCTGTGCAATGATCTTGTCTAGTCCGGCGAATGCGCCACCACAGATGAACAGGATGTTGGTGGTATCCACCTGCAGGAATTCCTGCTGCGGATGTTTGCGTCCGCCCTGCGGCGGAACGCTGGCCACGGTGCCTTCCATCAGTTTCAGCAGGGCCTGCTGAACGCCCTCGCCCGATACATCGCGGGTGATCGAAGGGTTTTCAGACTTGCGCGTGATCTTATCGACCTCGTCAATATAGACGATGCCGCGCTGTGCGCGTTCGACATTGTACTCGCTGGCCTGCAGCAGTTTGAGGATGATGTTTTCAACATCTTCACCCACATAACCGGCTTCGGTAAGCGTGGTCGCGTCCGCCATCGTAAATGGCACGTCCAGAATCCGCGCCAGCGTTTGCGCCAGCAGGGTTTTGCCGCAGCCGGTGGGGCCAATCAGCAAGATGTTGGATTTTGCCAGTTCTATATCGCTGCCCGCTTTCTGGGCGTGATTCAGGCGCTTGTAGTGGTTGTGTACCGCAACCGACAGAACCCGCTTGGCGGTGGCCTGACCGATCACATAATCATCCAACACTTCGCAGATATCCTTGGGCGTTGGCACGCCGTCCGAGGACTTCAGGCCGCTGGCCTTGGTCTCTTCACGGATGATGTCCATGCACAGCTCGACACATTCGTCGCAGATGAACACGGTCGGGCCTGCGATCAGCTTACGCACCTCATGCTGGCTTTTGCCGCAAAAGCTGCAATAGAGCGTGTTCTTGCCGTCACCGCCTGAATTCGTCGCCATGCTTTACCCCTCGGGCTCCGTCTCAGCGGCCCCTCTCAAGGGCCGCGCTTGCCGTATATGCCTGCAGCTTAGGCCAGCGTTCTGGCAGCTACAATCTCAAAATCATCCCTCACGCCGGACGCGCGCGGATTTGAACCTAGGCCTCTTCACCATCCATCTTAGCGCGGTTCTCGACGATCTCGTCGATATGGCCCCAATCCTTGGCCTCTTCCGGGCTCATGAAATTGTCACGATCCAGCGCCTTTTCAACGGCCTTTTTGGTCTGCCCGGTATGGCGCACATAGATGTCATACAGGCGATCTTTCAGCTTTTGCGTCTCGGCCGCGTGGATCATGATGTCGCTCGCCTGGCCTTGATAACCGCCGCTGGGCTGGTGCACCATGATCCGGCTGTTAGGCAGCGAAAAGCGCATTCCCTTCTCGCCCCCGGCCAGCAGAACCGAACCCATGGACGCCGCCTGACCGATGACCAATGTGGAACATTTCGGCTTGATATACTGCATTGTGTCGTAAATCGACAAACCACTGGTGACCACGCCACCGGGAGAGTTGATGTAGATCGAGATTTCCTTGTTCGGATTTTCCGCTTCAAGGTGCAGCAGCTGAGCGACCACCAAATGGCTCATACCGTCATGGATGGGGCCGTTGATGAAAATGATCCGCTCTTTCAGAAGGCGCGAGAAGATGTCGTATGCGCGCTCGCCCCGGCTGGTCTGCTCGACGACCATGGGGACGAGTGTGTTCATATATGTATCAACTGGATCGAACATTCGGAACCTGCCTGTTTTGCGATGGATCGGGACATTACCCGAAGAGTAGTTATCCGAGTCTTAGTGCCGCCACAGGGGGGCTGCAAGGGGGGCCGAACGTTCCCACGAATTCCGTCTACCTGCACGACCCGAATGCACACGCCGCTACAGGTCGGTTGACGGATTGCGCGGAAACGTGCTGGTTACATCACGCTATTTTGATCCATGCATATGGAAATACATGCCTGGAAATTGTACCAAGAGTTCTCGCTGCGGATGCGGCGCCGGTCAGGCGCCGGGATTCGGCGGCACTAACGAGGGAATACGATCATGGCTTTTCCGCAAATGACCGAGGATATGTCACCCGGCGACCTTGACCGGATGGTTGAAAACGCAACGCGCGCGTCGAACTTTCTGAAAGCCATAAGCCACGAAGGGCGTTTGATGATCCTGTGTCACCTCGTCTCGGGCGAGAAATCCGTTACTGAACTGGAACAATTGCTATCGGCCCGCCAAGCCGCCGTTTCTCAGCAACTGTCGCGGCTCAGACTTGAGGGGCTGGTTGTTCCTCGTCGCGAAGGCAAGGCGATATATTACCGGCTGGCAGATGATCGACCAGCCCGAATACTGGAAGTGGTGTACGAACTGTTTTGCGCTCAGGATGCGACCTGAGCCTAGTTTTTAGCCCTTCGAAATCGGCCATGCAAAACCTGTAGCTATGGCCCGGGAAAGCTGCTAGTCAATTCGAAACAAGCACTTATGGAGCAACCGATGATCCGCGCAATTCTGATTGGCCTGGCCCTGTTCACCTTGACCGCATGCGAAACCGCAAAGGGCGCTGGTAAAGATATCGAAAACGCCGGCGATGCCATCCAGAACGCGGCCGAGGACGTGCAGGAAAACATCTGATCGTGACGGGATGTTGCGTTCAGGCAACGCTTACCCGCAATATGTAGTTGCCACGCCGACTCAACCCGAGTAGTGTGCCGGTACAGGTGCATAGACGCGGCATTGCATTTCTGACACTCTGACGGGGTTCTTTTGCGCAAGCGAAAGAACCCCGTTCTGGTCCGGAGGGTGGTGCGTGGTAGCCTGTATGAACCTTGGGTTCTCAAAAAGGAAAAGGCGTCAGGTGCTCAGACGCGGTCTTTGCATGCATCCTTGCGGACACTCCTGACGCCTTGCCGGTCCGTTCCGCCCGAGGGGCTTCCCGGTCCAGTTGCCTCGGCCCCCGAAGGGACTTTGGCCACTGCCACACGCGCTATGTCGCGTCGCAGTCCGCGCGGACCTTCTGAGAGGCTGAGCATCTAACCCGAACCGAAGCCCAGACCACTTGCTCCACCACCGGTAAGCCATTGCAACTAAAAACAAATCCTAAAATCCGCCTTCGTTGCTGTGGCCCCCTTGGCCCTTGCGTCCCGCCCCTGTTCCGAAGATCAGAAGCAGTAACCAGACTGTTACATCAGCGTCATGATCCGGCAAGAAAATAGCACTGCAGCAAAAAAATTAAACGGGGATAAGCTGTTGATATCCGCCGGGAGAGCCATGTGGATAACCCGAGAATTCGCGTCATCGCGCAGGCTTGGGGATGGAAAAAGTCAAATATGGATCGCCGACCAGAATTCGCTTGGTTTCTGCACCTGCGAAGGTCCCGTGCGCTGAATTAGGGGGTATTGTCCGAGTTGTACAACACTCAAGCCCCCAATCTTTCGAATCGTACAACCGGAGATTCGCCTATGCGCCTGACCATTTCTCAAGCCCGCGCCCGTTTGGGCGAATTGGCCACCTTGTCGCAAGACCCCGGCAAGTGATCGTGCTGACCCGTTATGGCAAACCGATCGCCGCACTGGTGTCGATGAACGAGGCGCAGCGGATTTGGGAGTTACTGGATGATGACACCATCGGACGTAAACACCCGCTCAGCGGGGTGCGCGGGTGGTGGTCGAAGGGGCGTGGTATTCCGGGGATGGAACCTGGGCCGGACGGTTCTTACCTCACCGCGCGCGACGCCGCGCTGAAGGTCCGCGAGATCCAGATGACCCGTGCCGAGGAACGCCGCATTCTCAAACGCGGGGGTCTGGACCCTGTCGCGGGCGGCGAGATCGCCGCCCGGCCCGTCGCCTCCCTGTGGAGACTGTTGTTTATGAGAAGCGCTCCGACCTGAACGGGGTACCTACTACTCCTGCCGCAGTCACAAATCTCAGCGGCATTAACCCCCTTTAACATCCGATCGGGCCGGAAACGCTTCAGTTCACCTGACGTTCCAGAACTGTGCTGTAGGTCGTTCCGTTCCGCAGGCTACGGAAATCGGCAAAGATCTTGCCGTCCTCGTACCGCGCATCGATCAACGCATTGGCGCCAATCACCAGCGGGGAAGTTTCAACGATGCCGATCGAGCCAGACCCATCGAGGCTGATGGTTCCGGTGGCCTCGTATTCATTCCATTCAGTGTCGCCATCCCGACGCCACTTGCTGGGCCCCCAGAAAACATTGTCTTCCTGCATCTGGACGTCGAGCATCCATTCGGCCTGATTAAAGCGGGGCTGATCGCCCTTGTAATAATGGCTGGGCTGCACGGTCGTGTAAGACCCGACCCACGTGCCGCGCAGATCCGGTGTGGTATCGGCCAGTGCTGCGGTTCCGAGGGCGAGGGACGTGGCCAGAGCGGCGGCTCCGGCAGTCATGTATCTGGTCATGGGGATCTCCTCCTGAAAGCGACCCTTTGAAGTTCAAAAGCGAACATCCTTGCTGTGGCATACAGATTGGGCGGAGGTGCGCCGGTTACAACTTACCTAAGGGAAACTTCATGAACCGGTAATGTTTGCGTCAGGCCCAGGCCAGCGCAGTGCCGAGGATGACCAGACCGATACCTGCCGCCTCGCGATACGAGAAGTTCTCGCCGAACAGAAAGAATGAGGCGATGGCGATCAGAACCACTTCGGCCCCAAGAATGCCGGTATAGATGATGCCCAGCCGTTCCTCGCGCAGAGCGGCGAGTTCGAGCGTGGCCCCGGCCAGCAGGGTCGCGACGATCAGTAGACCAAGACCCACGCCGGGGAGTTTCCACCAGAACTTCATCGCGATCATGGCAACGGAATAAAGGCCTGCTGATCCAAAAGCGATAAGGGGAACAAGCGATGTAGACATAAGGGCCTCCTGCAAAGGTTGCCGTTGGGTCAACTGTAGCAGATGGGCTGATTTAGGGCTGTGAGGTGGGTCACAGTTCCAGGTTCCATTCTCGCTTTTCTTCTAGTGTTTTTTGCCCCCGAACTTGCAGTGATGGGTCGACCTGTTCAAAATTCAATTATTCATATGCGACTGGGGAGGGGTGCAATGACAACACTTTGCGAAATAGGTCAAACCGGAGTGCGAATCCCACGAATTGGCTTTGGATCAACCGGTATAGGCAACATTCCACAGATTTACGGTTACGAAGTTGATGAGAATAGGGCGCGCGAGACCATACGTGCCATACTTGCCCGGCCCGACGGTTTTATCGACACCGCCCGAGGCTATGCGTTGGGGCGTAGCGAGGAGCGCATCGGGAGTGTCATCCGTGAACTCGGTGGCTGGCCGAAAGGCCGCGTTCTGTCCACAAAAGTAGACCGTGACATGGAAACGAATGTTTTCGACGCCGCCCAAGCGCGGCGGTCCTTTGAACAAAGCCTCAAGGCTCTTGAGGTAGATCGCGTGGACATCCTTCATCTGCACGACCCGGAATACGCGGGTGACGTAACTGAGATTACCCGCAGCGGAGGTGCGCTGGACGAATTATTCAAAATTAAAGAGGAAGGATTGGCAACTGCAGTTGGTCTGGCGGGCGGGCAGTTGGATGTGTTGATGCCAATGCTGCGCGAACGGGATTTCGACGTGGTGATGACTCACAACCGGCACACGCTTGTAAACATGAATGCGGCGCCGCTGATCGAACTGGCCAACTCGAAGGACGTTACGGTATTGAACGCAGCGCCTTACGCCGGCGGAATCTTGGCCAGAGGCAGCGCAATCCATCATTTCTACGTCTATCAGCCAGCAACAGAAGAAACGCTCGCACCCGTGCGCGCGGTTGAGGAAATCTGTGCCCGCTATGACGTGCCCTTAGGCGCCTTAGCGCTGCAATTCTCGATGCGGGACGCAAAAATTGCGTCAACGGTGTGTGGAGTGACTTGGCCACAGCATGTGAGACAAACACTCGAATGGGCGGATTGGGATATCCCAAGAGCGGTTTGGAGTGAACTCGCGGAACTTGGTCAGAGTGACGCTGATCCTGAGGCCGTATAGAACCGATCAACGGAGAGGAAGGACAGCCTTAGCTGTCCATCTTCAACGCTGAAATAAACGCCTCCTGCGGGATATCGACCTTCCCGAACTGACGCATCTTTTTCTTACCGGCCTTCTGCTTATCCAGCAGTTTACGTTTCCGCGTGGCGTCGCCTCCGTAGCATTTTGCGGTCACGTCCTTGCGCAAGGCCGAGAGGGTCTCGCGGGCGATGACCTTGCCTCCGATGGCGGCCTGGATCGGGATTTTGAACATGTGGCGCGGGATCAGGTCCTTGAGCTTTTCGCACATGGCACGGCCCCGCATCTCGGCCCGGTCGCGGTGAACCATGGTCGACAGCGCGTCAACGGGTTCGTCATTCACCAGCACCGACATCTTGACCAGATTGTCCTCGGTATAGCCGGTCATCTGATAGTCGAACGAGGCATAGCCCTTGGTCACCGATTTCAAGCGGTCGTAGAAGTCAAAGACGACCTCGTTCAGCGGCAGGTCATAGACGACCATGGCGCGGGTGCCCGCATAGGTCAGGTCCAGCTGGATGCCGCGGCGGTCCTGGCAGAGTTTCAGCACGTCGCCGAGGTATTCGTCGGGCACCAGAATGGTCGCCTTGATGCGCGGTTCCTCGATATGGTCGACCTTGGAGGGGTCGGGCATGTCGGCGGGGTTGTGCAGCTCGATCATCTCGCCGTCTTTCATGTAGACGTGATAGATCACCGACGGCGCGGTGGTGATGAGCTCGATATCATATTCGCGTTCGATGCGGTCGCGGATGACCTCAAGGTGCAGAAGACCGAGGAAGCCGCAGCGGAAGCCAAAGCCAAGCGCGGCCGAGGTCTCCATTTCAAAGCTGAAGCTGGCGTCGTTCAGGGCCAATTTGTCGATCGCATCGCGCAGGTCTTCGAATTCGGAGCTGTCAACGGGGAAGAGGCCGCAGAACACCACCGGCTGCGCGGGTTTGAAGCCGGTCAGGGCCTCTTCGGTGCCGTTGCGGTCATTGGTGATCGTGTCGCCGACGCGGGTGTCGCGGACCTGCTTGATCGAAGCGGTCAGAAAGCCGATCTCACCGGGGCCAAGCGAGTCGACCATCTCCATCTCGGGGCGGAAGACGCCAACGCGGTCGACGTGGTGCAGGGTGTTGTTCGACATGAACTTGACCCGCATGCCCTTTTTCAGCGTGCCGTCCATGATGCGGACCAGAACGATGACGCCGAGATAGGCGTCGTACCATGAATCCACCAGCATCGCCTTGAGCGGCGCGTCCAAGTTGCCTTGCGGCGCGGGCAGCTGCTGCACAATGGCCTCAAGTGTTTCGTGGATGCCCTGCCCCGTCTTGGCACTGACCTGAATGGCGTCGGTCGCGTCGATGCCGATCACATCCTCGATCTGTTCGGCCACGCGGTCACAATCGGACGCGGGCAGGTCGATCTTGTTCAGCACCGGCACGATTTCGTGGTCGGCGTCGATGGCCTGATACACATTCGCCAGCGTCTGCGCCTCAACCCCCTGGGTCGAGTCGACAACCAACAGCGACCCCTCGACCGCACGCATGGAGCGGCTGACCTCATAGGCAAAGTCCACGTGGCCGGGGGTGTCGATCAGGTTCAGCACATATTGCTCGCCATTGTCGGCGGTATAGTCGATGCGAACCGTGTTGGCCTTGATGGTGATGCCGCGTTCACGCTCGATATCCATGCTGTCGAGCAGCTGTTCCTTCATGTCGCGATCCTTGACCGTTCCGGTCTCTTGGATGAGCCGGTCAGCAAGGGTGGATTTGCCATGGTCGATATGCGCGACGATGGAGAAATTGCGGATATGAGCGAGGTCTGTCATGGGTTGGGGATATGCGTCGGAATTGAGCTGTGGTCAAGGTGGGACGAGACCCAGCGAAACCCTTTGTTTGCGAGGCCTCCGTCCAGTCAGACCAGCCTGTTTTTAACCAGCTCTGCGTTCATCCAATGCGTCTCGCTTTGCACATGACCCTCGCGCACGTATTTCGCGAGGTGAGTGGGCAGTTCTTCTTCGTCAAACGCTGCAATTGTGCGAACGACAAAACCCTCCTGAGTATCCAGATCCAGGCCCGCGATCACATCTGCCACAACCTTAACAGAGAACCGTCCGCGATAGAGTTCGGGAACGGCAGTAATCCCCAGCTCGAGAAAGCGTGAAAGCGTCGCGTCCCACGATTGCACGCGCTTTGCCTTGATCCAGGCGGAGCCCAGGAAATAAGTCGGCAACGCCGAGTACGCTATCGAGTGGCGAGCAAACAGATATTCACCGACTATGCGCTCATCTTCATCAAGCTGTGGCGAAATTCCGGCAGCGAAGGCCTTCATCCAATCTCGGGACGGGTGGTGTCGCGCGTCAATGCTGCGAGGATGGCAGCCCTGACTATGAATCGTTGTATTCTCACCGTCCAGTTTTTCGGTGAAGACAACCTCATCAGCCGAAGCCAGTTCGTCAACGCTGGACATGATCTTATCATCGCTGGTCGCCCCGGGAGACTCCGGCAGATGGAAGTGCGCCCGTATTTCTTAAGCATAGTGGTCTCATGAAAGAGATTTAAACAATGTCTGGCCAGAAAACGCGACATCCCAGCCGCGTGCAATCACTTTTTCGAACCACCCAATTGATCCCGAATCCACTTTGATTCATACTCCGCCGCAGACCGAGAGGGGCATAAGACCCGTCCGGGCAGGCAAAAAACGAGGCTCGAGTATGAAACAGTTCCTCTTAATCGCATTTTGTGCGGCATCGCTGACGTCGGTGGCCCACACGGTGGACGCGGCGCAGATCAAGCGGGCGTGTCTGGCATCAGACCGTGAAGCGGCGACGCGGGCGCGGTGCCGGTGTATTCAGCGCGTGGCGGATCAGGCGCTGACGCGTAGTGATCAGAAGACCGTCGCCAAGTGGTTCACCAACCCGCATCAGGCGCAGGAGTTGAAGATGTCGCAGACCGCGCGCGATGATGCGCTGTGGGATCGGTATCAGAACTTTGGCCAGATGGCACAAGCGATCTGCAACTGAGCCCTGTCAATCCTTGACCTGATGCCCGCTGCGCCTCAGAAATGGGGCAGCGAAAGGTATGTGCGATGGTGATGAAAGGGCTGACCCTGCGGGGCCTTGAGGTGTTCGAGGCGCTGGCACGGACGGGATCGGTGGCGCAGGCGGCCGAGATCACGGGGCTCAGCCAGCCCTCGGTTTCCCAGCAATTGCGCAATCTGGAAAAGGCTTTGGGCACCGATCTGGTGGATCACGGGCGGCGACCGATGCGACTGACGCAGGCCGGCCGCAGTTTCCTGGCGCGGGCCGAGGCAGTGCTGGCCGAGTTGCAGATGGCGCAAGGCGAACTGGCGGTGATGGATCTGGGGCATCTGACCACCCTGTCCATCGGCTTGATCGACGATTTCGACAACGACCTGACGCCGCGATTGGCGACGTTGCTGGCCGACAGTCTGACCCGGTCGAAATTCAAGCTGATCACGCTGCCCAGTCTGGACCTGTTTGCCGAGCTGGAAGCGCAGCGCCTGCACATGGCGGTCTCGGCCCATTCTGGCGAGGTGCTGGAGGGCGTGGTCGAATATCCGCTGGTGCAGGATCCGTTCATTCTGGTCGCGCCTAAGGGCGTTGCGCAACCAGTGCAGGATCTGCCCTTTCTGCGCTATGCCCGCGAGCAGTTGATCAGCCGTCAGATCGAAAGCCATCTGGCCCGGCAGCAGCTGGAGTTCGAGGAACGGTTCGAAATCGGCTCACACCTCGCGCTGATGGCGATGGTTGCGCGCGGCCTCGGCTGGGCGATTACCACGCCGCTGGGCTATATGCGCGCCGCCCGCTTCCACGACGGGATGGAGGCGCACCCTGCCCCGTTCGGTGAATTCGCGCGCACCATTTCCTTGTTTACACGGACCGACTGGTCCGATCAGGTACCGCAGGAGGTGGCCGACATGATCCGACGCCTGATGCGCAGCCAGATCGTTGATCCAGCGATTGCGCAATTGCCGTGGTTAGGTGGTCAGTTGAAGGTGGTGGGATAGAGCGAGAGGCAGCGAATACGATTATTTGCTATCGCTCTAATTTGCGACTTTCAAAAGTTTATCTCAAGAACGCAGCATTTCTTCTACAACGAAACCAGATGGACTCTGGCGCCTCTCTTTTTAGCGGCAAGTCACCATTTTCATTAAAGTACGTTGCCAAGCATTGCCTTTGCAACATAGTGTGCGCTTCATGTTTTGAATTTGCTACGAAAGTTTTTTTAGAATGACGATGACTATAGATGGCATCGGTGCAGAGCCGCCGGGTTACAAAGATGCTCTAACTCTTGAACAAGCGTTGCTTCTGACACCCAAAGCGCTCGATCGACAAATTTCAAGCGATCTCAGACGCGTAGCTAACGCGCATGGTCGAAGCTACTCGATTGTTAGCTGGTGGCAAGAGCAGAAGGCACGGTTTATTGGCTGGTCGGGTCGCTTGCTTGCTCGACAAGTCAAGAGAAAACCACCTGGCGAACCTGAGGATTTTTGTGACAAAATCGACTATTGCCGACGGCGCAAACAAGCCCGGACTGCTGTCGGCTTTATCCGGAGCCTTCAGGAAGATCGCGTACTGTTGGCAACCGAGGCATACGATAAGTTCCGAGAGAACAATGAGACAATAGCTATACTACTTGAGGAAGCGATGGCTCTGACGACTGAAATCGCTGAATTTACGGCCGACACCGTTGTTCCAGTTACTGTTATTGCTAAGATCGTTCTGGAAGCAATGGATGAGATTTGCCCATGCCCGGATGAGGATAGCGCTACATAAGGAAGCTTCAGCCACCACCTGCTTTGCCCCATTTTTGCCGTAGAACCTATTTGAAACACTTGGCTCAAATTTAGTTGTTACAAATTGAGTTCGACATACCCATCAGTCCAGAATTGGACATATATCGCATGGGGAACAATGCCGTCCGCATCTGCCGTCGTAAATGAATGGTATATTCAAGCTAGGCCCGCACATGTGCCTCGAGCCCCTGCACCGCCTCTTCGATCAGGTCCAGCGCGCCGTCGAAATCCCGGGTGTAATAGGGATCGGGCACGTGGTCCGCGCCGCTGTCAGGCGCAAAATCGGTCAGCAGGCGGACCGGGGTGGTGATGCCGTCGGGGCGCAGGGCCTCGATACCCTCGATGTTTTCTGCGTCCATTCCGATGATCAGGTCGAAGTGGTTGAAATCTTCGGCCACGAACTGGCGCGCGCGTAGGTCGCTGAGGTCGATATCACGCGCGCGGGCGGCCTTTTGCATTGGGCCGTAGGGCGGGTCTCCGATATGCCAGCCCGAGGTTCCGGCGCTGTCGGTCTGGTGATGCGGGGCGCGGGCGCGAAAAGCGCCCTCGGCGGCGGGGGATCGGCAGATATTGCCCAGGCAGACGAAAAGGATACGGTGTGACATAAGAGAGGTTTAGCGCGTGGGGCAGGTATGGAAAAGATCGTCATTCTGACCGGGGCCGGGATTTCCGCCGAAAGCGGGTTGGGCACGTTCCGCGATGAAGGGGGCCTGTGGGCGCAGCACCGGATCGAGGATGTGGCCACGCCCGAGGGCTTTGCCCGCAATCCGTCGCTGGTGCATCAATTTTACAATGCCCGCCGAGTACAGGCCGCCAAGGCGCAGCCCAACGCGGCGCATCAGGCGCTGGCCCGGTTGCAGCAGGGCTGGCCTGGAGAGGTGATCCTTGTCACCCAGAATGTCGACAGCCTGCACGAGGCAGGTGGGGCCGCGCATGTGATCCATATGCATGGCACCTTGGCTGGGGCTTTGTGTGCGGCGTGCGGATATCGTTGGGCTTCGCCACCCGAAATGGATGTGGGTGAGCCCTGCCCGTCCTGTCACCAGCCCTCGGCCCGGCCCGACGTGGTATGGTTCGGCGAGATGCCATATTTCATGGATGAGATCTACGACCATCTGATGGAAGCATCGCTGTTCGCCTCGATCGGCACCTCGGGGCAGGTTTATCCGGCGGCAGGGTTTGTACAAGAGGCGCGGGCCGTGGGCGCGCGGACGATCGAATTGAACCTTGAGCCATCCGCCGGAATATTTGATGAAACCCGGCTGGGGCCAGCCTCGGAGGCAGTACCGCGCTGGGTCGATGAGCTGTTGGCGCGAGGCAGCACGCGATAGGGGCAGACAGCGGCGCGTCTTCCCGTCTATGGTGCAGAAAACGCAAACCCGAGTGAGTGACATGACCGATCTACCGCCCAAAGACGGAGAAATCCTTGACGACAGCAGTATCGACGCGCGCGATACGTTAAGTACCAATCTGGTCAGCCTGTGGTGGACCTTTCTGCTGCGTGGAATTCTCGCGGGTCTGATCGGGATTGCAGCGCTGTTCTGGCCGACCAGCAGCATCTCATTATTGCTGCGATTGGTAGGGGCGCTGCTGATTCTGGATGGCGCGCTGACCTGGCTGGGTTTTGGGCGGCGCGGGCTGATCGGAGGCGTCGGTATCGGTGCCGCGCTGATCGGTTTGGTGTTGCTGATCTGGCCACAGGGCGTGGCCTGGCTGGCGTTCACCCTCATGGGGGCGATGGCGCTGTTCGTTGCGATCGGCTCGTTCATGGCGCTGCCCCAAATGCATCCACAAGACCCCGAGCGCGCAACGGTGCGTAATTCAGGTATCTTCGCACTCATCGTCGGGCTGGTGCTGATCTTCTGGCCCGGCAGCGGCATGGTGGCGTTGGGCTGGGCAATTGCCTTCTTCGCGCTGACCTCGGCGGTGGTGATGTTCTTTCTGGCGGCACGGTTCAAAAAAGCGGGCGATCGATTGGAGATGAAAACCGTCAACAGATGACGCAACAGGCCGGGCATTGCCCGGCCTGACGTATGGATGATGGCTGTACCACAGCCTGAAGACAGGCGTTAGTTCGTATGGCCGCCTTTGTCCTGGCGCTCAAGATCGACCGGGATCTCGACCGCGACCTCTCCCGCGTTTTCGAAGATCAGTGTGACGGGAACGCTCCCTCCCTGTTCGAAGGGCGCTGTCAGGCCCATGAACATGACGTGATCACCGCCGCGTTTCAGCATGTGGGTTTCGCCCGCCGGAATGGCGAAGCCTTCCTTCACATGCACCATCTTGGCGACACCGTTTTCGTCAACCTTATGAGTGTGCAGTTCCACTCGGGCAGCCGCATCCGAGGTCACGCCGATCAGGCGGTCATCGGTATCGCCTTGATTCTGGATCATCATGAAGGCGGCACCCGCCTTCGCGGTTTTGCCCGAAGACCGTGCATAAGGGTCTTCGACCGAGATGGTATCGGCAGCCAGCGCCGCACCGGTCAGCGAAAAGGTAGTCAGGACTGCAAGCAGGCTGGATTTGAGGGTCATTATGCCTCTCCTTGGTAACTGTCTGATAGAGTTTGGAAACTGGAATCAGGCAGAAACCGGCGGGGCACGAGCTGGGTGTCGCGGCAACGGCGCGGCAATCAGATGCTGGGAAAGGAGCGACGGCGCGGGGAGCGCGCGCGACGGGGCCGGAGGTACGGCAACCGAGGCTTCATGGATCGCGCCCAGCAGGTTGAGCGCATAGTCAGGGCAGTATTGCGGTGCGCGGGTCGGTTGGCCGTCTTCGTCCATATAGACGACGACCGGCCCGCTGCCGGTGCACAAAACCATCTGCCCGACCGCGCGCTCCATACCCCGCGACACGGCTAGTCCCTGCCCGGTGAGGATCACCATCAAGGACAGCGCATAAGGCAGAAATGTGCGGAAAAAGCCTGTCATGTCAGCTTGGTATATACGCCGCCAGCTGAACCGGCTTCAAGCGCAAAGCAGTGGCTGAGACAGTATGGCCTAGCTCAGCTTTTCGGCGGCCTGAACGCCTCGGCATTCATCCCCGTATGCAGTCGGTTTACCCGGCGCTGCATCCGGGTGCAGCGGATCACAGCTTTTGCAATTGATCGTGGCAGTAAAAACAGAAAATTCTTTGCTTTGAGTGACATGGTAACCCCCTCAACATGAATATGCATAAACATATGCGATATTCAGCAGGTGTTCTGTGAACAACGTCACGAAGCGGGGCGTTTTATTACCATTTCAGAGACAATCATTCGCACAGGGGCAGCGAATGCAAAAAAGAAAAGCCCCACACCGCAGGGTGCAGGGCTGAATTCTTGCGTGAGAAAGCGCTTAGGCCGAGGCTTGTGCCTTGGCGATTTCTTTCTTCACTTTCAGGGCGTTCGCCGACAGCTCGTCATCCTTGGCTTTGGCCAGGAACGCGTCCAGACCACCGCGGTGGTCGACCGAGCGCAGGGCAGCTGCCGAGATGCGCAGCTTGACGCCACGACCCAGAGTTTCCGACTGCAGGGTAACGTCGTTCAGGTTGGGCAGAAAACGGCGACGAGTTCTGTTTTTGGCGTGGCTGACATTGTTGCCAGTCATCGGGCCTTTTCCGGTCAGTTCGCAACGGCGCGACATGGTTTCTTCCTTTGTTTCTGGAGGCCGGGTACAAGACCCGCGGCCAAATCACAAGGGGCGCAACCCGAAGTCGCGCCCGAAAACTGGTTGGATGCGTTTAGTGGGAATCGCGCGAAGGGTCAAGACGGCTGCGGCGAAATCTTTGCACCCGAGTTGAATTCATTTGAGGTCAAGATCGGGGACATCCGCAACAGCGGCTTGTTATTCTTCAAATGCCGTGTGATCAACTGCGCTTGCAGCCGACCGCCGGGGATCATGCGGGCCGGGTCGGCGCGGTAGTCAAGATCTGTCAGTTCGGGAAAAATCTCGAATATCTCGCGACGCGACGCGGCGCTCAGCATTTTCAGCGCTTCGGGGCCGGTATAGAGGCTTTCGGTTGGCGCATCCTCGGCAAAGATCACCTGATGGCGGTCGAACAGCAGGTGGTAATACTCGACGCTTTCCACGCTTTCATCAACGTAGATATCCGGCATTGCGGTGAGTTTGATGGCCGGAATCAGAACCTCGGTCGTGCCGAACATGCGTTGGGCGATCTTTGAGTGCACCAGCATCCGATGCTGGCGCGAGACCAGCAGATCGCGATGCGGCAGCCCCTCACCCAATGCCCCTGCAAGGATACGCACAGGCCAGAGTCTGGGGTTGGCTTCAAGCTGGAAGCGATCAAATTCACGCCGCCCGATCCAACGGATCGGGTGCAGGCCCTGCCCCAGCGTGGGGATCAGGTCACCGGTGCGCAACGACTGGATCAGGGATCGCCCATCCTGTGTCGTGATCAATGTATCGCGCGTGAAACAGGGCATACCCGACCCGTTCTCGAACGCTGAATACGTGACGGTGATGCCTGAAGGCAGGGTAAATGTGCCGCTCGAGACTGAATAACCAACCCCGTCTTCTACCGTAATCACCCCGAAAGTATCGTCCGTGATAACAGTGCCCTCAGGGAGGTTCAGCGTGTCGGTTCCGCTGCCGCCGCGAATGTCACCCGACACCGTGGTGCTGGTGAAATTCAGCGTGTCATTACCGGCACCAAGCCGGATATCGCCGACGGTTGACCCCCTGATATCAACCGTATCCGCATCCGACCCGCTAGCGATGCGCCCGCCAACCGTGCTGTTGGTGACAATGATCGTGTCGGTGCCTGCATTGCCCAGGACATTGTTGGCAATGGTGCTATTGGTGATGGTGATATCGTCATCGCCGCCACGGCCACGGATACCGGTCACCGGAGGCGTCGCCGGGTTTCCGTTCAGAGTACCGTTGTCATTTGTGACATCGATATCGTCGTCGCCGTTGGTACCATTGATATTGGGCATTCTGACGTGTCCCGTTCCTCGGAGAATCCGGGCACGATCCGAGCTGACCAAGCCCTTTCTCAACCCGGTTCAAACGCAGTGACTTACACTCAAACACAACAATATATGTAGCTTTAATACACGATTAGCGGTCAGCGCACCAGCCGCGCACGCATCATACCGCCAGAGTGTTACGCGTCGGACAGCCCGGAGAGGATTTGTTCGGCCGCCGCCGATGGGCTGAGGTGGCCCGCACTGACCTGAGCGCCAAGATCGCTCATCCGACTGCGCATCTGTGGCGTTTCGAGACGCGCAAGCAATGCGTGGCGTACCTCTTGCTCGAACCAGTATTGTGCCTGTGTGGCGCGGTTCAATACCCAATGCCCGGCTTCGCGCCGCCAGGTTGTCAGGGCCTGCATCTCGTCCCAGGCCTGTTCCAGCCCATGCTCTTCAACTGCTGAAACGGTCATGGCCTTGGGAAACCCTTCGGGGTCCTGCGGGCGTTTGCGCAGCAGACGCAGCGCGCCCGCGTAATCGGCGCAGGTGCGGGTTGCAGTCGCTTTCAGGTCGCCATCGGCCTTGTTGATCAGGATCATGTCGGCCATCTCCATGATGCCGCGCTTGACGCCCTGCAACTCATCTCCACCCGCCGGGGCCAGCAGCAGCAGGAACAGGTCAGACATCTCGGCCACAACGGTTTCCGATTGGCCCACACCCACGGTTTCAATCAGCACTACGTCAAAACCAGCCGCCTCACAAAGTGCAATCGCTTCGCGTGTGCGGCGCGCCACGCCACCAAGATGGCTCTGGCTGGGGGACGGGCGGATAAAGGCGTTTTTCTCGCGGCTCAGCCTTTCCATGCGGGTCTTGTCGCCCAGGATCGAGCCCCCCGAACGGGCCGAGCTGGGGTCAACTGCAAGAACCGCAACGCGCAGCCCCAGCCCCGTCAGCATCATACCGAAGCTTTCGATAAAGGTCGATTTGCCTACACCCGGCGTACCCGACAGGCCGATCCGCAACGCCTGGTGTCCGGCGCCGCTCAATTGATCCAGCAGCGCAGTTGCCTGCGCTCGATGATCTTCACGCCCGCTTTCGACCAGTGTGATCGCACGGGCCAATGCCCTGCGCTCTCCGTTCAAGATCCTGTCGCCAAGCTCGGCAATGTTCATCGGTAAGTCCCCGGCTGGAATTTGCCCTAGATGAGGGGGGATGACCCGGTTTGTCCAGCCCCAACCGGAGCCGAGTTTGGCGACGCTGGACCTTGGCCGAGGCTTTGGCGATAAGGCGATATGACCCGGTTGCCCATTGATGACGCCATTCCCGATCTTCTGAACGCCTTGCGAACGCATGGGCGCGCGGTGCTGCAGGCGCCGCCGGGTGCGGGCAAGACAACCCGCGTGCCGCTTGAGATGCTACAGGCCGGTCTGTGCGAGGGCCGGATCGTCATGCTGGAGCCCCGGCGGCTGGCCGCCCGCGCCGCCGCCGAACGCATGGCCGAGACGCTGGGTGAACCCGTGGGCCAGACCGTGGGCTATCGTGTCCGTGGAGACGTGAAAGTTTCAAAGGCGACGCGCATCGAGGTTGTGACCGAAGGTATCCTGACACGGATGCTGCAATCCGAACCTGACCTGCCCGGCGTAGGTGCTGTGATATTCGATGAATTCCACGAACGGTCCCTGAACGCCGATCTTGGGCTTGCACTGTGCCTTGAGGTGACTGGAGCGTTGCGCGATGACCTGATCTTGCTGGCGATGTCCGCGACGCTGGATGCTGAACCGGTGGGCCAGCTGATGAACGCGCCTCTGGTGACATCCGAAGGGCGCAGCTATCCGGTCGAGACCCGCTGGTTGGACCGGCCTTTGGGGCCGCAGGCGCGGCGACTGGACGCGCTGATCGATCTGGTGGTGCGAGCCGAACGGGAAACCAAAGGGGGCATGCTGGTGTTCCTGCCCGGTGAAGGTGAAATTCGGCGGGCCGAGGCGGCTTTGGCCAGCCGTCTACCCGACACCTGTTCAGTGCGGCCTTTGTTCGGAGCACTGCCCTTTGCCGCCCAGCGCGCGGCGATTTCGCCGGTTAAGCAAGGTCGCAAGGTAGTTCTGGCGACGTCGATTGCCGAAACCTCGCTGACTATTCCCGATATCCGCGTGGTGGTCGATATGGGGCAAGCCCGGCGGGCGCGGTTCGATCCCGGATCAGGCATGTCGCAGCTGGTGACCGAGCGGGTGACGCGGGCCGAAGCGACGCAGCGCGCAGGCCGCGCGGGGCGTGTGGCCGAAGGTGTATGCTATCGGCTGTGGTCGAATGGCGAAGAAGGTGCGCTGGCCGCCTACCCGCCTGCCGAAATCGAGGCTGCCGATCTGACCGGGCTGGCGTTAGAATTGTCGCTCTGGGGCGCAGAACCGGGTGATCTTGCATTTCTGACCGCGCCGCCCGAAGGCACGCTGGCTGAGGCGCGCGCGTTGCTGGCGATGCTGGGTGCCCTGGATGGCAAAGGTAGGATCACCGAACATGGGCGGGCGCTGGCGGCGCTGCCGCTGCATCCTCGGCTGGGGCACATGCTGCTGCACGCGGGACCTGAGGCCGCGACACTGGCGGCGCTGATGGCGGAACGCGATCCGCTAAGGGGTGCTCCGGTCGATCTGTCTTTGAGGCTTGAGGTGCTGCGGGACGTGCGCGCGTTTCAGCGCAATCGGGTCTGGCAGGTCAACATGGGCGCGCTGGATCGGATCAAGGGCGAAGCAAAGCGGTTGCGCGCGCAATCTAAGGATGCGGGCGGTCTGAGCCCGGCAGCGATGGCGGCGCTGGCCTATCCTGATCGCATCGGACAGCGACGCAAGGGAGATGTCCCGCGTTATGTCCTGTCGGGTGGCAAAGGCGTCGTGCTGGAAGCCGGTGATACGCTGGCGGGTGCACCTTATCTTGTGGTGACGGATACGGATGGGAACCCGCGTGAAGCGCGCGTGCGCATGGCAGCGCAGATTTCCGAGGGGGAAATTCGCGATCTATTCGGCGATCAGATCGCGTGGGTCGACAGCTGCGACTGGTCGAAACGCGAACGCCGTGTCGTGGCGCGCAGGCAAGAGCGGTTCGGAGCAATCACGCTGGACGACCGCATCTGGAAAGATGTCCCCGAGGATGCATTGGCGCGGGCGATGTTGGACGGGGTGCGCGATCTGGGTGTGCGGCTGAACGGGGCCGCAGCGCGATTGGCCGCTCGGGTCGAGTTGATCCGCGCGGAAGGCGCTGATTTGCCGGACTTCTCGGAAACCGGGCTGATGGATACGCTGGAAGACTGGCTGCTGCCGATGCTCTCGGGCGTGCGCAATGCCGATGACTGGAAGCGGTTCGACCTGCTGCCCGCGCTGCGTGCCCGGCTGGACTGGGAACAGATGCATGAACTGGATCGGCGGGCGCCGGGCTCGTTTGTGACTCCGTTGGGCCGCAAGCTGCCAATTGACTATGGCGGTGCGGTGCCCGAAATCTCGGTTCGGCTACAAGAGGTATTCGGCGTTACGCAACATCCGGTGGTTGGGGGCGAGCCTTTGAAGATCACGCTGCTGTCACCGGCCCAGCGACCGATCCAGATCACCCGTGATCTGCCCGGATTCTGGGCCGGGTCTTATGCGGATGTGCGCAAGGACATGCGGGCGCAGTACCCAAAACATCCCTGGCCCGAAGATCCAACTCAGGCGGATCCGACGCTGCGCGCGAAGCGGCGCAAAGGCTAAGCTGATCAGGTGGGCGTTGATAAGCCTCATTGGCGGAAACGGCGGAAAGCGCACAAATTGCTGCAAAAATACACGAAACACTGAAAGTTCAGGCCATATTTTGCGGTTATCCGAGGGCGGTATTGTTAACTCAGCAATACATGATTATGTAACTTCTTCGAATTACAAAAAGAATACGCCCGAGCAGGCCTGACATGACGACATGGATACGCAACATCTGGGAAGAGGTCGCGCGACCGCTGATCCAGCGCCCAAGCCGGGTGCAGGTTGCTGCGTTGTGTACCCGCAAGGCAGGTCCCGGTGACGACGTTTTGTTAATCACCAGTCGGGGCACCGGACGCTGGATTATCCCCAAAGGCTGGCCCATTGATGGGCTCAACGGGCCGGAAACCGCATTGCGGGAAGCCTGGGAAGAGGCTGGAGTGCGCGCGACTGAGGTGCAGAAAGATCCCGTTGGTCATTACTCTTACGACAAAAGGTTGGATGACGGCACGGCGTTGCCGGTGATCACCAGCGTTTATCGGATCGAGGTGACCGATTTGGCGGATGTATTCCCCGAGTCCGATCAGCGTAAGCGCTGCTGGGTGTCCCCGAAGGTGGCCGCCGAACGCGTGCAAGAGCCGGAATTGCGCGACTTGCTACTGCAATTGTAACAATATTGTAAAAAACTGATGACAAAGGTTGCCGCGCCCATTGGAACCGTTTAGCGGCGGGCATCATTCAAAACAGCCGTTGTGAACCGATGTCAGACCACCCCACCAAAGCCCGTTGGCACGCACTGGACCGCGACCTGCAGCGTATCTCGCGCGTTGAGCACGCCAATGCCCAAGTATCGCGTCCTCTGTTGGCCCCCGGAATTGCACTGGCCTTTATCGCGCTGGCAGGTTTGGCTGCAGCGCTTCTGTTCGGACGGGCCGATGGTGGCGTGATCGTTGTCGCAGCTGCGGCATTCGGCGCTTACATGGCGATCAATATCGGTGCCAACGACGTAGCCAACAATATGGGCCCGGCAGTGGGGGCCAATGCTCTGACCATGGGCGGAGCCATCCTGATTGCCGCCATCGCAGAAAGCGCAGGCGCGTTGCTGGCAGGGGGGGATGTGGTTTCGACCATCTCTAAGGGCATCATCGATCCGATGTCGGTGCAGAACAGCAATGTGTTCATCTGGGCGATGATGGCGGCCCTGATATCGTCGGCACTGTGGGTCAATCTGGCTACCTGGGTCGGGGCACCGGTTTCGACCACGCATTCGGTGGTCGGCGGCGTGATGGGTGCCGGCATTGCAGCAGCGGGCCTGAGCGCGGTGAGTTGGGGCACGATGAGCGCGATTGCCGCCAGTTGGGTGATCTCACCCGTTTTGGGCGGGATGATTGCAGCCGCCTTTCTGGCATTGATCAAACACAAGATCCAGTATCAGGACGACAAGATCGCGGCAGCGCGGCGCTGGGTGCCCATTCTGGTTGCCGTGATGGCAGGGGCGTTTGCCACCTACTTGTCGGTCAAAGGCCTGAAGCGGATCGTCAAAATTGATCTTCAATTTGCCCTTTTGATCGGTCTGACCTTTGGCGGCCTGGTCTGGGCTGCGACGGTACCGTGGGTCAAGCGCAAGTCTGAAGGGTTGGAGAACCGGACCCGGTCGTTGAAGACATTGTTTGGTCTGCCTCTGGTGATTTCGGCCACATTTTTGAGCTTTGCGCATGGGGCCAATGATGTGGCCAATGCGGTGGGTCCATTGGCGGCGATCGTGCATGCGGCCGAGTTCGGAGATTTTGCCACGAAAGTATCGATCCCGACATGGGTCATGGTGATCGGCGCGTTTGGCATCTCGTTCGGCCTATTCCTGTTCGGTCCCAAGCTGATCCGTATGGTCGGCAGCCAGATCACCAAGCTGAACCCGATGCGGGCGTTCTGTGTCGCGCTATCGGCGGCGATCACGGTCATCGTCGCCAGTTGGCTGGGTCTGCCGGTCAGTTCGACTCATATCGCGGTTGGGGCCGTCTTTGGTGTTGGCTTTTATCGGGAGTGGCATGCAGAACGGCGGTGGAAATACTCGAACCGCCAGCGGCCTGCAGAGCTGCGACTGGCGCGCGAGGAACGGCGGCGGCGCAAGCTGGTGCGGCGGTCGCATTTCATGACCATCGTGGCGGCCTGGGTGATCACGGTACCGGCAGCGGCAGTGATGTCGGCGCTAATTTTCTGGGTTTTGACTGCGTTCGCTTGATCGGATTTTGCGAGGCTCTGCCTCGCGCTCCGAGGTATTTTAGGCCAGATGAAGAGACGGATCAGGTTATGATCTGGTCGACTGTGAGCGGCGTGTCCGGTGATTGGTGGATGAGTTGAGAGACTCGGCTATTGATCGGGGTTGGGATCGCGTACTGTTGGCCGAGTTTGATGATTTCGCCCTGTAGACTGTCGATTTCGGTCGGGCGTCCCGCCGTCAGATCATAAGCCATCGAGGTGCGCGCGTTTGGGTCGATGATCAGCATTTTTGCCGCAATTCGTGTAAAAATTGGCGTTGGCAGACGTAGAATGTGCGGTGTCATCCATGCGGGTAGTGGCGTTGTGGAGGTGGCCTCGATCTCGGCGACTTTCAAAACACGCTGCGCCTCGGCCATCTGATCAGCCATCAGGCGACGCCAGTTTCGGTCGAGCAGTTGGTTTTGCAAGGTCAGGCCGGACAATGCGTTCAATGCATTGTTGAGGTTGATCACCAGCTTACCCCATTGCACTGCCTCGATCTGGTCTCTTTCGCTGACGGGTAGATCTGGGGCGCTTAGGCGTTCAGCCAGAGACCGGGAGCCATGCTCGATGACGATCTCGCCCGATGTGGCGCGGTGATAGGTTGCCGGGCCCGTCGGCACCACGTTGAACGGCACCATTCCAGCCCGAACGTCGCGTCCGGGAAGAGCGGTGCGCAGGGTGCGGGCGTTCTCGAGCCCATTCTGCCAAGACAGAACCGGGGCCGTTTCCGTGGCGTATGCGGCGATCAGCGCTGCCATCTCGCCGGTCGCGCCTGTTTTTACCGTGACGATGACCAACTCGGCATCCCCGAGACAGGCAGGGTCTTCGCTGAGCGTGAGTTGTGCGGCGGCGACGTGACGATGCAGGTTCGAGAAATCTGTCACCGTCAGCCCCTGTCCCCGGATGGCGTTCAGCACCCGCGCGCGACCCAGCAGTGTCACGCTGTGTCCCGCTGCGGCCAGCAATGCGCCGCAAAAGCAGCCAATGCTGCCTGCACCGGCGATGACGATATTCATGGCTTACCTCCGCTGTGCCTCCAAGGATCGCCGGGATCGTTCAACGGAGCCAGCGTGACGTGAGGTCAGACGCGGGCGCGTCTGGGTCGGGTGCGTTCGAGGTCTTCCGAGATCGGAATGAACTCCAGATCATCACCGGGCGGCAGGTGGAAGGCGCCGTTCGCCCAGTCGGCAGTTTTCCATTCGCGTGTGGCCGTTTCTATCTTCTCCTTCGAAGAGGAGACGAAGTTCCACCAGATGTAGCGATCTTCGTTCAAGGTCGCGCCGCCCAGCAGCAACAGCCGCGCACCCAGTGGTCCGGCCTTCACGGACAGGTGATCGCCGGGGCGGAAGACCATCATGCGACCCGCCTCAAAGCTGTCGCCTGCGATCTCGACCGAGCCTGTGGTGACATAGACACCGCGATCCTCGTGATTGTCGGGCAGCGGGAAGGAGGCACCCGGTTCTAGCTGGACGTCGAGATAAAAGGTCTCGGACAGCATGGTGACCGGGCTGGTTTCGCCATAGGCGGAACCAAGGATCAGGCGGGCGCTGACGCCTGCATCCTGAATATGAGGCAACGCGCCCTGTTTGTGGTGTTCGAAATCGGGGGCCATATCTTCGTGCGTTTCGGGTAAGGCGATCCAAGTCTGGATGCCAAACAGGCTGTGTTTCTTGCCGCGTGTTTGGTCACTGGTACGTTCGGAATGGGTCACACCACGCCCAGCGACCATCCAGTTGACCTCGCCGGGATAGATCATCTGATGCGTGCCGAGACTGTCGCGGTGTTCAAACTCGCCCTGATATAAATAGGTCACGGTACCAAGTCCGATATGGGGATGCGGCCGTACGTCAATACCGCCTTCGGTGATGAATTCGGCCGGACCCATTTGGTCGAAGAAGATGAAGGGGCCGACCAGTTGCCGTTTGACCGAGGGTAGCGCGCGGCGCACCTCGAACCCACCCAGATCACGGGCACGGGGGATGATCAGGCTGTCCAGCGCCGGGTTCTCGGACCGGCAGTCGGGGGTATGGGTCGGATTCCAGCTCATTCTCGCTCTCCCTTGGGTCAGGATCTGGCTTGGGCTTCAATATGTTTGATAATGTGGAATATAGTATGATTTATTATCTGGCATAGCGCATGAGTGCACATATACAGTGCACGATGGGCGGAAACGGCGGAAACGCTCACGTGACGGTGATGAAATGACCCGATCTTCAGACCAGCTTAACTCGGCTTTCGCAACAAACGTGCTAGATTGAGTATCAGGCCAGACAACATGCCCGTTATCGAAAGGAGCCCTCTCGATGTCGCACGTTCTTCTTACCCGCCGCAGCGCGTTGGTTACGGCGGGCTGTTTTGCAGCGCTAGGCACGGCCGGGCTGACCACGCCCGCGCGGGCGCAGGGCGTTGCACCGACCCCGTCCATGCGGGGCGGATCGAACAACTATCGCCCCGGCGCCCCTATTGTGCAGCGCATCGGCGGCGGAGGTTTCTGGATGACCGGCACCGTGCGCCGCGCAGGCGACGGAGCCCCCTTGCCCGGCCAGCGTATCCAGATCTGGGCGCATACGACCGAGGGGCACGAGCGCGACCAGCGCAGCCATGGGGCGACGCTGACGGATGCGAACGGTGAATTTCGGCTTGAGATGCCACAAATCGTGCCCGCCTTTGGCCAACCGCATGGGCATCTCGCCTATGACAGCGGCGAATTCGAAACGGTTTTCCTGCGCCCGGTGATGTCGAGCGCGAAAGACAAAACGCTTGCAGCGCATTTCGTCTTGCAGCCTGCCTGATACGTGTTGAGGCGCATACTGATCTGGGCAGCGTTGATTGTCGCCCTTCTGGTGCCGGTTATCGCGGCAGCATTCAGCCCTTATCTGGCGTGGCGCGAGCCGATCTACATCCTAGCCGGGTTTGCGGGCATCGTCGGGATGTGCCTTCTGCTGATGCAACCCTTGCTGGCCGGACGCTGGTTGCCTGGGCTTTCACCTGTGCGCAGCCGCTTATGGCACAGGCGGTGCGGTCTGGCCCTTGTCGCAGCGATCGTAATCCATGTGGGCGGTTTGTGGATCACGAGCCCGCCGGATGTCGTGGACGCGCTTCTATTCGTATCAGCCACACCCTTTTCCGTCTGGGGTGTGATCGCGATGTGGACGGGTTTTGCTGCAGCAACGATGGGCGTTCTGCGCCTACGCCTGAACCTGCGATTTCGGCTCTGGCGTCTGGGGCACACAGGACTGGCGCTGGTAACCATACTGGGCAGTGTCGTACACGCCCTGATGATTGAGGGCACGATGGAGATCATGACCAAGATCGCATTGTGTGTGCTGGTAGTTCTGGCGTGCGTCGCTACGCTCGCCAGATTACGGGTCTGGGAAGTGTCCCGACGCGCTTAGTCCTCCCATACGCATACCGGGGCCGCGTCAGGCTGACAGGCGTTTGGCATAGGTCGCGCGATCTATTTCAACATCCCGCACGGTGATGCTGCCGACCGTGGGCGCAGACGCAGCCAGAACATTCAGAATGATCGCGTTCAACTCGACGCGCGTTGCCTCATCACGGCCCTGCAGCAACAAGAGCGTGGCATGAATGAAGGTCTGCGGTTCGGTCCCGATGCGGAAATACGGAAACGAGGTGGCGCGGATTTTGAGTGTTGGGGCATCGAATTCTTCATGCGCGGCGAGCACGGAATAGAGCTGCTCACAGATGGCTTGAAAATCATGAGTTTTTTCGAGCCCGGCAGAGAATTCCAGAGTGATGTGTGGCATTGGTTGCTCCGAGATTTAAGAGAGCCATCTATGGCTCTCCCAGATTGCTGTCGGCCTCAGACGCCCAGACACCAGCGCATCACGGCTTTTTGCGCATGCAGGCGGTTTTCGGCCTCGTCAAAGATCACCGAGTTCGGGCCGTCCATGACCTCGGATGTGGCCTCTTCTTCGCGGTGCGCGGGCAGGCAGTGCATGAACAACGCGTCTGGCTTGGCATGCGACATCAGCTCGGCGTTGACCTGATAGGGGCGCAGCATGTTGTGGCGGCGCTCCTTCGCGGATTGGGAATCGTGCATCGAGACCCAGGTGTCGGCGACTACAAGGTCGGCACCCTCAACAGCTTTGTGCGGGTCCCGTTCGATCACGATTTTCGAGCCCTTCTGGCGTGCAAGCCCCATGAATTCTTCTTCCGGGTCCAGCTGCGCCGGGCCGGTGAATGTCAGGTCGAAACCGAATTGACCGGCGGCATGCAGAAATGAAGCGCAGACATTGTTGCCGTCGCCGGTCCAGACGACCTTTTTTCCTGCGATGGGGCCGCGATGCTCTTCATAGGTCAGCACATCGGCCATGATTTGGCAGGGATGTGTACGATCGGTCAGACCATTGATGACGGGAACGTCCGAGTATTCGGACATCTCGGTCAGGATGGTTTCATCAAAGGTCCGGATCATGATCATGTCGACATAGCGCGACAGGACCCGGGCGGTGTCGGCGATGGTCTCGCCATGGCCCAGCTGCATGTCCTTGCCGGACAGCACCATGGTCTGCCCGCCCATTTGGCGCACGCCAACATCGAAGGACACACGGGTCCGCGTTGATGGCTTTTCAAAGATCAGCGCAACCATGCGGCCTGCCAGAGGCTGCTCGTCGTCGGGGGCGGCTTTGGGACGCCCAAGGCGCGCCTGTTTCATCGCTCTGGCCTGATCGATCATGTTCCGCAGATCACCTGCGTCAGTTTTGTGGATATCAAGGAAGTGGTTCATTTTAATTCACTTTTTAATCAGGCGAGTTCAGGCCGAAGCCATTGCGTTTTCGACTTGTGCCGCAGTTTTCTCGAGGCGGATCAGGGCTTGTGCGATGTCATCCTCGGTGAGGGTCAGCGGCGGCAGCAGCCGGATCACGTTATCAGCAGCAGGGACGGTGATGACCTCGTTGTCATAACCTGCATTGACCACGTCGATATTGGCGGGTTTGCATTTCAGGCCTAGCATCAGGCCTGAGCCGCGCACCTCCTCGAATACTTCGGGGTGGTCCGCGATCAGGCCTTCGAGCTTCTGACGCAGCAGGCCCGCCTTGCGATTCACCCCTTCGAGAAAGGCCGGAGTGGCGACCTGATCGATCACCGCGCAGCCTACAGCGCAGCCCAAGGGGTTGCCGCCATAGGTCGAGCCGTGGGTACCTGCCGTCATGCCGCTGGCGGCCTCTTCGGTGGCCAGAACCGCACCCAGAGGAAAACCGCCGCCGATGCCTTTGGCGACCATCATGATATCCGGCGTGATGCCGGCCCATTCATGGGCAAAGAGTTTGCCGGTCCGCCCAACGCCGCATTGGACCTCATCGAGGATCAGCAAAAGGCCGTTATCATCGCAAATCTGGCGCAAGGCTTTCAGCTCTGCATCCGGAATGGGGCGGATGCCGCCTTCGCCCTGAACCGGTTCGATCAGGATGGCTGCCGTGGTGTCGGTGATGGCGTTGGTGACACCGTCGAGGTCTCCGAATGTCAGATGCACAAAGCCGGGAAGCAGCGGTCCAAAGCCTTTGGTCATCTTCTCGGACCCGGCGGCGGCGATACCCGCCGATGACCGGCCATGGAATGAGCCGTCGAAGGTGATGATCTCGACCTTCTCGGGCTGACCTTTGTCATAAAAATACTTGCGGGCCATTTTGACGGCCAATTCGCAGGATTCGGTGCCCGAATTGGTGAAGAACACCGTATCGGCAAAGGTGTGTTCCACCAGCTTGTCCGCCAGTGCCTGCTGTTGCGGGATGTTATAGAGGTTTGAAACATGCCACAGCGCATGCGCCTGTTCCGTCAGGGCCGCCACCAGCGCCGGATGCGCATGACCCAGCGCGTTTACCGCTATGCCCGCGCCCAGATCCAGAAAACGTCGGCCATCCGCCTCGGTCAGCCAGGCGCCTTCGCCCTTCACGAATGTCAGGGGCGCGCGGTTATAGGTCGGCAGAACGGACGGGATCATCGGATCATCCTTTTCGAATAGCTTGAGCCCTGTGAGTGATACACTGGGGCCATGGTCGTCAACTGATTTGGTGGGGTTTGCGCGGATTTGGACAGCGCAAATGGATCAAACGGGCCGATTATGCGGTCAGGCGTCGGCGTCGGAGGCGCAGGGTATGTGCGGTATTGATCATGTGAAGCCATATAGCGGGGCGCACCGGGTCTGAAAACCCCGTTTTTGCGATCGGGGCAAAAATCATTCTGAGACCGGGATTTACCGCTTGTCATTTACCCGACGCTGGCGCACGGCTGAACCATGACACCGATACGTCAGAATCCTGCCCTTGCGGCCCTGCTGATCCTTGCGGCCAGCGCCTTTCTCGCAGGGACCACATTGCTGGCGAAAGCACTGGGGACGGATGTGCTTGGCCCTGCCCTGCATCCTATGCAGATCAGCCATGGGCGGTTTCTATTTGCCTTTCTGGTAATCGTGACAGCCGTCGGCATCATGCGCCCCCGCCTGAGCCGCCCGCATTGGGGTCTGCATATCGGACGGACAAGCTTCGGCTGGCTGGGGATCACGCTGATGTTTGCATCCGTTGCTTTCATACCGATTGGGGATGCGACGGCTATCTCGTTCCTGAACCCGGTCTTTGCCATGATGTTGGCGATCCCGCTGCTGAAAGAAGGTGTCGGCCCGTGGCGCTGGTTGGCCGCCATCGTGGCCTTGATCGGTGCCTTGGTTCTGTTGCGTCCAACGCCCGCTAGCTTTCAACCCGCTGCATTACTGGCCCTGACCGCAGCAGTGATAATTGGGATGGAACTGATCTTTATCAAAAAGCTCTCGGGCCGAGAAATACCGATCCAGATTCTGCTGATCAACAATGCGATGGGTCTGACCATTGCGACAGTCGCGGTAAGTTTCGTTTTCCAGATGCCGACGCCTCAGCAATGGGCGGCGCTGGCCTCGATTGGTGTGCTAATGGCCTGTGCGCAGGCTTGTTTCGTCAACGGAATGGCGCGGGCGGATGCCTCTTTTGTGGCTCCGATCAGCTATGCTACGCTGATCTTCGCTGCCTTCTACGATTTCGCGGTATTCAAGGTGATACCGGATGGGATCAGCCTGATCGGCTCGGCCATCATCCTGACCGGAGGTCTGATTCTGGTCTGGCGCGAGGCGATACACCGTCAGGCCTTGAGCCGGTAGCCGGTGCGCAACATCTGCCAGGTCAATCCTCCAACCAACAACGTCGCGCTGGCGCAGATCGCCATGCCCAACCAAGGAGAGCTGTCGGACACGCCGATCATCCCATAGCGCAACCCGTCAATCAGATAGAAGACCGGGTTCGCATGGCTTAGCCGATTGAGCACTGGCGGTAGCGACTGCACAGAATAGAAAGTGCCGGACAAGAAAGCCAAAGGCGTGACGATGAAATTGGTGATAGCCGCCATCTGGTCGAACTTGTTGGCAAAAATCCCGGCAAAAAGCCCAAGCGCGCCCATGAACGCGCCGCCTAAAACCACGAATATCAGTGCGATCATCGGGTTCTGCGGCACGATGCCCAGAACCAACGCCAGAGCGATTGCGACGACAAGGGCGATCAGGATACCGCGGGCGATGCCTCCGGCCAGATAACCCAACAGGATTTCCAGCGGCGATAGCGGCGGCATCAGCGTATCGACGATATTGCCCTGAACCTTGGCGATCACCATCGATGACGATGTATTGGCAAAGGCGTTCTGAATCACGGTCATCATCATGATGCCCGGTGCCAGAAAGGTCAGAAACGGCACCCCCATCACATCCGGTCGGCTGGGACCAATGGCAATGTTGAAGATCAGCAGGAACAGGCCTGCCGTCACCAGCGGTGCCAGCAGGGTCTGCGTCCACACGGCCAGAAAGCGCAGGGTTTCGCGCTGCGCCAGTGTATAGAGGCCCATCCAATTCACCGCGCCAAAGCGGCGTGCGTCGTGATCCATGAGATTATGCATGCTCTGCCCCATACCTGATTCGAAGACCGCTTGTAACTCGGGCCGCAGTGTTTAGAATAGGGCGCTGAGATGATTTCCCAAGGCGGCCCGAATCCGGGGCCGCTTTCCGCTTTTGAAAGGCAAATGATGTCCTGGACTGACGAGCGTGTAGAGCTGCTGAAAAAGATGTGGGGCGAGGGCCAGTCGGCCAGCCAGATCGCCAAGGAACTGGGCGGCGTGACCCGCAATGCGGTGATCGGCAAGGTGCACCGTCTGGGTCTGTCGAATCGCGCCACCGGTGCAAGCCCGGCAAAGGCCGAGCCTAAGGAAAAACCGGCCCCCGCGCCCAAGGCCGAGGCCAAACCGAAACCGACACCCAAGACTGAACCGGCCCGTCCGGTGCCAGCCCCTGAGGCCAAACCGGTCACCCCGGCCCGTCGCCAGATCATACCCGCCGGCCAGCCGCTGCCTCCGCAACCGTCGGCCAATGAGATCAGCCCCGAGGCTTTGGCCAAGGTCAACGAGATTGAAAAGAAGGCCAAGAAGCTGTCTTTGATGGAGCTGACCGAAAAGACCTGCAAATGGCCCGTCGGCGACCCCGCGACCGAGGATTTCTGGTTCTGCGGCCTGCCGGTCGAGGCAGGCAAACCCTATTGCGAGGCACATGTGGGCGTGGCGTTCCAGCCGATGAGCTCGCGCCGGGATCGTCGGCGGTAATTCTTAGAAATGACAGCGGGGGTTGGCCTTGATTGGCCAGCGCGCGATCGACATTAGTCTTCGGAACGGGTGCTTTCCGTATAGTCGGATAGCAATGATCGGGCGTGTTGAGCGTGGCGCGACACCAGCTGTTTCTGACGCGCGTTGTCCGGCACCAGATAACTGGTATCCGAGAGGCTCCCGGTCGAAATGCCCGAAAACAATACAGTAAGTTCCTCGACCATTGCAGGAGGGAGTGAATTCAACGCTTCCTGTCCTATCAGCAAGCTCTCGGTCGGGGCACCCTCGGCGATAATCACTTCGTGCGTCGCCAGGACCAGATGGAAATACGTGACGCTGTCTACGGTTTCATCGACATAAACCCCCGGCAGATCGGTCAGCCTTATCGCGGCGACCAGAACCTCAGAACGACCGAACATGCGTTTCACAATCGCCGAGGACACCAGCATGCGATGCTGACGCGAGACAAGCAGATCACGTCGGGGCAGGCCTTGTCCAAGTGCGCCCGCGCAAATTCGCACTGGATAGAGTTTCGGATTGCGGCGCAACTCGCGCGCAGTGAGTGAACGGCGCATGATCTGCAGCAAAGGCTGATTGCCACCCCGCGCCAGCAAAAGCAGCTGGCCAGGCTTCAGATCTTCTACCGGCACCGCACCCAAATCAGTGGATACGAGTGTGCCCGCAGTCAGGCAGGGGATGCTGCCCGGGGTGGGATCGGTATTGACTGTATATGTACCGCCATTGTCGGTCGAAATCAGGGAATCGCCAGCGCCGGCCTGCCCGATGACTGTCGATTGCATACCGTTGGCCGGGCCAGTGTTCGCAGTGATCGGGCCGGGACTTGGAGGATCGCTGAAAGAATTAAACTGATAAACCGTTGTACCTTCGGAAAGCGAGATACCATTGGTTTTACCCAATCCGTTAAATGTGCCGGAACTTGTCGTGTCGATGACATAGATATCGCGACCGGCAACCGTTGTCGGCGTGATACCGGCCAGAGTATTGGTGGTTCGGATCGAGCCATTGCTCAAATAGATCGTCACGACCAACCCCGAGACATCCGTACCAGCGTCAACCGCGACCTCGATAAAATCCAGGGTCGGGCCACCTAAGTATTTGAGCTCAGAAAAGTATGGATCCGGCATAAATCACATGTCTTTCGATGATGCTAAGACGTCCACCCGGCACTGACGGGACAGAAATGCTGTGGCTGCTGTTGATACATCTTTCGTAGGAAGGCAAGCTGTTGCTTCTGTCACTGCGCCGGATGCGAAGGCAGATTTGGCATCGGCACCCATCGGGGTAGTTCCTCGGGCGAAACCGAGACATGCAGTTTCTCTGACCGGTCACGCCCTACTTTGCGATGCTTGCGCAGCAGGAAAATCTTACCCCAGCCACGCCAGGTGCCCACGGATTGCGCATGCGGATCGGTAGGGAAACGGTCGCGCCAACCTTCGGGCAGGGGCAGGCCGTGCAGCTCGGCCTTGTCCAGCATCCAGATCAGGGAGATGTTGCTGAGAGGGCGGGCCTCTTCGAACCCGTTCAGCTGGCCGCCAACATCGCCGTGGGTGCCGCGGAACCAAACCTGCTCGATATGGCCTTTGAAGTCAGGCGTGCATTTCCACAGCACCGGCTCGAACACTTCGCGGGTCTCGTCCAGCGCCATGGCGTGATAGCCGTGGCGGGTGGCCGGGCCAAGCTGGTGGTTGTGGAAGGCGTGGCGTTCCTCGGCCCAGCGCCAGAGCAGCGGCAGGCGCAGGCCCAGCGCCTTGACCGTGTCCCAGACGCCGACCATCTCGATGGCGACATCCTCGTGACAGAACTCCCGACGAAAGACCGCCGCCGCTTCGCCATTGGCGTTACATTCATAGTGTCGATAGGCCTGTTTGATATTGCGGACAGTGGCGTGTTCGGCCTTGAGCAACCCGATAGCATCGATCACGCCCGCAAGGCTGCGGACCCCGTATGCGCCGCGTGAATAGCCGATGAAAAAGATCTTATCACCGGGTTTGTAACGCGAAGCCAAATAACCATAGGCCCGACGAATCTGACGGTTGATACCCCGCCCCATCATCACGTCCATAGTCGACTTCCAGCTTTCCCACTGCACGCCGGATTCGTAGAAAACCGAAACCTGGCTGCCCATCTCGCAGCACAGGCGCAGGGTCTGGCCCGCGTGGGTTTCCCGCCCTGCTTCCAGCGTCGACATGGTGCCGTCAAGAATGATGACATGGCTGACAGGTTCGCGGTGGCGCGTTTCGGCCGAGTGCTCGGACCGCAGAGGCCGTCCGAGCCATCCCAGTACCTTTCTACTCAGCCGCGACAGAACCATGCGTCAACAATTCCCAAACTTTGTGAGGTGTGAAAGGCATATCCGCCTGCCGCACCCCGTGATCCCAGAGCGCATCCTGTACCGCGTTCGCCACTGCGGCCAGTGCGCCCACGGTGCCTGCCTCGCCACAGCCTTTCATCCCCATCGGGTTGGCGGTTGACGGAACCGGCGCCGAGGTAAACTCTATCATGGGTATCTCAGCAGCGCGGGGCAAGGCGTAGTCCATGAACGAAGCCGTGAGCAGTTGCCCCGCGGCATCATGAACAACATGCTCGGTCAGTGCTTGGCCGATACCCTGCACTACCCCGCCATGCACCTGCCCCTCGGCCAGCATCGGGTTGATAAGATTGCCGAAATCATCCACCACCGTGTAGCGGTCGACCCATGTTTCACCAGTGAAAGAATCGATAACGACTTCGGCAACATGTGCACCATTGGGATAGCTGCGTGCATCTAGCGTGGCGCGGGCTTCGTGATGCAACAGATCCGTGCGTCCGTCCGCGCGCGCCATCTCGGCCGCCTCGGTCAGCGTGGGGGTCAGGTTGGACCCCGGCGCGCGGAAGGTTTCATGGTCGAAGGTCACATCGATTTCCTCGATACCCATCTTATCCGCAAGATAGGGCGTGAATGCGGCGATCATCGTATCAACTGTGACCAGTGTCGCGTTGCTTTGGGTCGTTACCGAGCGTGATCCGCCGGTTCCGCCGCCCTGCGCCAGCCTGTCCGTGTCGCCTTGCACAACATTGATCAGGTGCGAAGGAATCCCTGTCTGGTCCGAAAGGAACTGGGCATAGACGGTCTCGTGCCCTTGCCCATTGGACTGAGTGCCGACATAGAGGTTCACCGTTCCGTCCTCGCAAAACTCGATCTTCGCGCCTTCGGAAGGGTCTCCTAAAATACTTTCGATATAGTAACAAAGCCCCTGACCCCGGATCAGACCGTTTTCGGCATCCGCCGCCTTGCGGGCCTCAAAGCCCGTAGTCTGTTCGGCGGCGCGGCTGAGGACCATGTCGAACTCACCCACATCATAGGTTTCGCCGGTTGCGGTCTTATAGGGGAAAGCTTCGGGTCGGATGAAATTCTTGCGCCGTAACTCCCACGGATCAAGCCCCAACTCACGCGCAGCACGGTCCATGACGCGTTCCAGCACATAGATCGCCTCGGGTCGCCCGGCACCGCGATAGGCGTCGACCTGCGTGGTGTTGGTGAAGAATCCTTCGACCCGCAAGTAGGTGGTCTGAACATCGTAGACACCCATCAAAACCTTACTGAACAGGCTGGTCTGGATCGCCTGCGCGAAATGGCTGTTATAGGCGCCAAGGTTGATCTTGCTGTGGACCCGGTAAGCAGTGATCTTGTGATCGGCATCAAAGGCGAGCTCCGCCAGTGAGGTCAGGTCGCGGCCGTGGTGATCGGACAACATCGCTTCGGACCGGTCCGACATCCAGTGCACCGGCTGGCCCAGTTTCATGGTAGCAACAGCAACGGTGAAATATTCGGGATAAGGCATCGCCTTCATACCAAATCCGCCGCCGACATCTGGCGTAGTGACGCGGATCGCCTCGGGGTCCAGTTTCAGCTTTTGTGCCAGTTGCGCTTTCATCCCCCAGACACCCTGCCCGCCATATGAGAAATGCATACGGCCATCCGACCAATCGGCCTGACAGCCACGCGGTTCGATCGAGCTCACGATGACCCGGTTGTCATGCACGTTCAGCGCGACGGTGCGCGCCGCTGCCTGAAAGGCGGCATTGGTCGCCTTCTCATCACCCAAGCCCCAGTCAAAGGCGCGGTTGTCGGGGGCTTGTGGATGCAAAGGTTCCCCACCCGCAGCGACATCCATCTTGACCGGCAGGTCCTCGGTTTCCATCCAGATCAATTCGGCTGCATCGCGGGCCTGTAACAACGAGTCGGCAATGACGACCGCAACGGGTTCTCCGACGAAACGCACGCGGTCCTTGGCCAGCATGTTCCGCTCGGACGCAGCGCCTTGACTGCCGTCGCGGTTGGCGACTGTAGTCGCGTTCATCACCGTATCGATCCCGGCAGCAGTCAGATCTTCCAGCGTCATGACCAAGCGCACCCCATCCGCTGTACGTGCATCTTCAAGGTCCAGCGACGTGATCGTGGCATGCGCCACCGGGCTGCGAAAGAATGCTGCGAACAGCGCATTCTCGGGCACAGAATCGTCCATGTATTGTCCCTGCCCGGTCAGAAACCGCTGGTCCTCGGTCCGTTTGATGGGCTGGCTTTTGCCGAATTTTTCCATGAGATGATCCTCTGGCTGCCTGAATGCGCGACCCTAGCGTGAAGCAGGACCTTGTCCAGTGGCTGAGAAAATTAACCCCGCACGGTCTGAAAGCGACATTCATGTCTGGAAACAGCGTTGCGCGCCGATCTGGGCCGCGCCTAGGCTGAACCTAAATTCAGTCGAGTGGAGGTTTCCATGCCCAAAGAAATCAAGCTGACGAATGGCCGATTGGACAGCCAAAGTGCCGAGGCCTATTGGGATGATGGGTTTATATTTCCGATCCCCGTGTTCTCTGCCGCAGAAGCCGCCGGGTACCGTGCCGAGTTGGAAGATGTCGAGGCCAGCTGGCGCGAGGCTGACCTGCCGCTACCCCTGAACATGTACAAACGCATCAACGCGCATGTGGTGATGCCATTTGCCACTCGCATCGCGTTGGACCCGCGCGTTTTGGACGTTGTCGAAGGTGTTTTGGGCCCAGACCTGCTGTTGTGGTCGGCTGAGCTGTTCATCAAGGAACCGCGCACGACGCAAGTGGTGGGCATGCATCAGGACCTGACATATTGGGGCATGGGTGAAACCTCGGACCAGTTGACCGCCTGGATCGCGCTATCCCCTGCGACGGTTGAAAGTGGTTGCATGGATTTCGTGAAGGCCAGCCACAAGAACCCGATCCTGCCGCATAATGATACGTTTTCCGACAACAACTTGCTGTCGCGTGGGCAAGAGGTGGCGGTCGATGTCGCAGAGGAAGACAAAACCCATATCGAGCTGCAGCCCGGCCAGATGTCGCTGCACCATGGGCTGACCATTCACGGGTCAGGGCCGAACGTATCTGATGATCGTCGAATTGGCCTGGCTATCCGTTATCTCAACCCCAATGCGCAGCAAAAAGTGGCGGATCGCGACTATGCCATTCTGGCGCGGGGCGAGGACCGGGTGGGGAATTTCATCCATATCCCTGAGCCGACCGAGCTGTTTGCTCCTGAGGCGCTGGACCTGCACGCGCGCATCCGCAGCGATCAGGCCAAGGCGATGGGGCAAGGGGCCAGCGAAAAGCTGGATCTTTATGCGCCCGCCCCATCAAATCCCGGCTGATCATTGCAGGACCGCCGCGCAGGGCCTTCCCCTTCCTGCGTCCATTCGCTATTGCAGGCGCTGACCCGATATTGTTGACGCAGGACGCATCCCATGGCGATGGAAAAGACATTCAACGCGGCCGAGGCCGAGGCCCGCATCTATCAGGCCTGGGAAGCGGCCGGAGCCTTCAAGGCAGGCGCGAACAAATCGCGCGACGAGAGTTTTACCATCATGATCCCGCCACCGAACGTGACGGGTGCGCTGCATGTGGGCCACGCGTTCAACAACACGCTGCAGGATGTTCTGACCCGCTGGCACCGGATGCGCGGGTTCGACACGCTATGGCAGCCTGGTCAGGACCACGCTGGTATCGCCACGCAGATGCAGGTGGAAAAGATGTTGGCCAACACCCAGCAGCCGGGACGTCGTGAGCTGGGACGTGAGGCGTTTCTGGACAAGGTCTGGGAATGGAAGGGAGAATACGGCGGCACGATCATCGAGCAGCTCAAGCGCCTGGGCTCGTCCTGTGATTGGTCGCGCAACGCCTTCACTATGGCGGGTGCGCCGCGTGACCCGCGCACGGGCCACGAAAATTCTGCGAATTTTCACGACGCGGTGATCAAGGTCTTTGTCGACATGTACGAAAAGGGCCTGATCTATCGCGGCAAGCGGCTGGTCAATTGGGACCCGCATTTCGAGACCGCAATTTCGGACCTTGAGGTCGAGAATATCGAAGTTGCAGGCCACATGTGGCACTTCAAATACCCGCTGGCGGGCGGCGAGACCTATACCTACGTCGAGAAAGATGAGGACGGGAATATCGTGCTGGAGGAAGAGCGCGACTATATCTCGATCGCCACGACTCGCCCCGAAACCATGCTCGGCGACGGCGCAGTTGCGGTTCACCCATCGGATGAGCGCTATGCGCCCATCGTCGGAAAACTTTGCGAAATCCCGGTTGGCCCGAAAGAGCATCGCCGTCAGATCCCGATCATCACCGATGATTACCCTGATCCAGATTTCGGCTCGGGCGCGGTGAAAATCACCGGTGCACATGACTTCAACGACAATATGGTCGCCAAGCGCGGCGGCATTCCAATGTATCGCCTGATGGACACCAAAGGCGCAATGCGCGCCGATGGTGCGCCTTATGCCGAAGAGGCGGACAAGGCGCAGGAATACGCGCGCGGGCGTGAGTTCACCGAGAACGAGATCGACGCGATCAACCTGATACCTGATCATCTGCGTGGCCTCGACCGGTTCGAGGCACGTGCGAAGGTGGTTGAGGAGATCACTGCAGACGGTCTGGCTGTCATGACTCGCGCGGATGATCAACGTCTGGGTTCGACCGCTTTAAAGCCGGAACACGAAGGCGCGGACAGGCTGGTGCCGCTGGTCGAAAGCAAACCGATCATGCAGCCCTTCGGCGACCGCTCGAAAGTCGTCATCGAGCCGATGTTCACCGACCAATGGTTCGTCGACGCCGCCAAGGTCGTCGGCCCTGCGCTGGACGCGGTCAAGGACGGCACGGTCAAGATCATCCCTGAATCGGGCGAGAAGACCTATTACCACTGGCTGGAAAACATCGAGCCCTGGTGCATCTCGCGCCAGCTGTGGTGGGGGCATCAGATACCGGTTTGGTATGGCCTCGATCTCTCGGCTGAGAATTTCAAGGACGACGAAAACGACGGCGACCTTGATTTGGTCGAATTGGGTCGTTTGCTGAACGAAGGCGGCATGCTGCATCGTGGCAATGTCATGGAATGCGCGGCAAGCCTTGAGGCAGTTACAGAGAAATTCCTCGACGACAATGCCAACATACCCAGCCCGCTGAGCCACGCGACGGTCATCGAAGTTGCCGATAAGCAGGAAGCGATCCATCAATTCGCCGAAAGCCTTGCCCTATACGCAGTCGAACAAGACCCGACCAAGCTGGTCTACCCGGTCTGGCGCGACCCCGACGTGCTCGACACATGGTTCTCTTCCGGCCTCTGGCCTATCGGCACGCTGGGCTGGCCCGAAAAGACCGAAGAGTTAGAGCGCTATTTCCCAACCGATGTGTTGATCACCGGCTTTGACATCCTGTTCTTCTGGGTCGCGCGGATGATGATGATGCAACTGGCCGTAGTGAACGAGATCCCGTTCCACACCGTGTATCTGCACCAGCTCGTCCGCGACGAGAAGGGCAAGAAGATGTCCAAAACCACCGGCAACGTGATCGACCCGTTGGAGATCGTGGACGAATTCGGTGCTGACGCGCTGCGCTTTACCAATGCCTCGATGGCGGCTATTGGCGGGGTACTGAAACTGTCGCGCGAGCGCATCACAGGTTACCGTAACTTCGGCACCAAACTGTGGAACGCCGTCCGCTTTGCCGAGATGAATGAGGTCTTCACCGACGCTGTCCCGCAACTGGACGTGGCTGACCTGAAACCCAAAGCCGCCGTGAACCGCTGGATCATCGGTGAAACCGCCCGTGTGCGGGAAGAGGTCGACGCGGCGCTGGAAAGCTATCGTTTCAACGACGCGGCCAACGGGCTTTATGCCTTTGTCTGGGGCAAGGTCTGCGACTGGTATGTAGAACTGTCGAAACCCCTGCTGCAAGGCGATGACGCCGAGGCACAGGCCGAAACCCGCGCCACCATGCGCTGGGTTCTGGATCAGTGCATGGTCCTGCTGCACCCGATCATGCCTTTCATCACCGAAGAACTCTGGGGCCTGACCGGCACGCGGCCCAAAATGGTTGTACACGCAGATTGGCCGACCTATGCGGCTGCCGACCTGATCGACGCGGATGCGGATCGAGAAATGAACTGGGTGATCTCGGTGATCGAAAACACCCGCTCGGCCCGCGCACAGATGCGGGTTCCTGCTGGCCTCTACGTGCCGATGCTGGTGACGGAGATTGACGCGCACGGCCAAGCGGCATGGGACCGCAACGAAGCGCTGATCAAACGTCTGGCGCGGATCGACAGCCTGACCAAGGCGGATGAACTGCCCAAGGGCACGATCTCGATTGCCGCCCCCGGTGCCTCCTTTGGCCTGCCACTGGCGGACATCATCGACATTGGTGCGGAAAAGGAACGGCTGGAAAAAGCCAAAGGCAAGTTGGCCAAGGAACTCGGCGGTCTGCGCGGACGCCTGAACAACCCGAAATTCGTGGCATCGGCCCCGGAAGAGGTTGTTGCGGAAGCCAAAGCTAACCTTGCCGCCCGCGAAGAAGAAGAAGCCAAGCTAAACGAAGCTCTCGCCCGTTTGGCTGAAATCGCCTGATCTTTTTCCTGCTGCTGATATATTGAAATCGAACCTCACCACCCAACCGGCGGTGAGGTTTTTCTTTACCCTCAGAGCTTTCCCCTTGTTCACGCCACGCCCCGCTTGTTAGCACTTCGGCGAAACAACCTGGCGAGGCACTGACGATGCGATCTTTCCCTCCGATGCAGACCGTCTCAACCGGGTTGGTTGTGGCCATTGTCGGGTTCTTCAGCTCGTTTCCCATCGTACTGCAGGGGTTGGGCGCGATGGGAGCTTCATCGCAGGAAGCCGCCTCGGGTCTGATGAGTGCGGCGATTGCCATGGGGCTTGCAGCCATCGTCCTCAGCCTGCGGTACAAAATGCCGATCAGCGTTGCGTGGTCGACTCCGGGGGCCGCTCTGTTAGCCGTCTCGGCCACCCCGGTCGAGGGATTTTCAGGCGCGATTGGTGCGTTCCTGTGCGCCGGAGCATTAACGGTTCTGGCAGGGCTGTGGAAGCCGCTGGGACGATTGGCAGCAGCAATTCCCACAACACTGGCGCAAGCAATGCTGGCAGGTGTGCTCTTGTCACTATGCCTTGTGCCCTTCAAGGCGGCGATCGAGATTCCATGGCAGGCGTTGCCGGTGATCCTGACGTGGTTTGTCGCGGGCCGTTTCAATCGGTTGATCGCAGTTCCGGCAGCTGTGGTCACGGCGGCTATCATTGTGTCGCTGAACGCAGGAGATGCCCAATTGATGCCGGATCGTTTGATCGCGGCTCCGATCTGGACCATGCCATCATTCTCGGTCGCGTCGGCCATCGGGATCGGCGTACCGCTGTTTATCGTCACGATGGCGACACAGAATATCCCCGGCGTCGCGGTGATGCGCAGCTTTGGCTTTGATCCTGTTCCCGGCCGGTTGTTTTCATCCGTCGGTGGCGCAAGCATGCTTTCGGCCCCTTTCGGGGCGCCCGCAACCTGCCTGGCCGCAATCACCGCAGCGATGTGTTCCAACGAGGAAAGCCACCCCGAACCGGCGCAGCGTTATTGGTCGGCAATCATGGGTGGCGTGTTCTACTGCCTCTTCGGTATCTTTGCCGTGGCGATCACCAGTTTTGCCGCCCATGCCGACCCGCTGCTTATGGGCACTCTGGCAGGTGTGGCCCTGATCGGGGTCCTGGCCAATGCCATGCATGCCGCACTGGACGTCCCTGTCGAGCGCGAAGCGGCTATTTTGACACTGGCCATCACAGCCTCTGGAATAACGGTTTTTGGGTTGGGCGCGGCAGTCTGGGGGCTGTTGGCTGGGGGTATCGCATATCTGGCAACAAACCGAGTGCGCTGAGCCCTTTCATCAGAACCCCTCAGGCGGTAAAATGAGCGCATGTTCGGATCGCTTGGAAAACTGATTGAACGCCAGATCATAAAGGCGCAGGCCGAAGGCCAACTGCAGGGTCTTGAAGGCGAAGGTGCCCCGTTACCCGACCGCTCGGGCGAGGCACAAGGCGATCCCGCCATTGCTGCGGGTCATCGGATCATGGCGCAGGCCGGAGTGCTACCCGAGGAGTTCGACATCAAGAAACAGCTCGACGCCGCCCGCAAGGAGTTTGCAGCGCTGCCTGACAATCAGGACCGCAGGGCCGCAATGAAAAAGATTGCTGATCTTGAGATGCGATACAACATGGCCCGCGATGCACGGCGCGCATTCATGCGGTGATCATTTGAACTCGGGCTTTCGGCCCTGCATCTGTGCCATGACAACTTCCATTTGATCCGACTTACCGATCAGGTCGACCTGTTCGGTAGACTCGGCCAACAGCACATCAGCACGGTCACGGGTTTCGGCCACATCAATCAACCGTTTGGCGGCGCGGATGGCGGACGGGCTTTTACCCGCGATGTCCTCGGCCAGCGCCAGCGCTTCGGTCAGGGGATCATCCGACAGTTTGGTAACAAGCCCCCAATCTGCCGCCTGTGGCGCTGCGATAGGGCGGGCGGTATAGGTCAGCAGGCGCAGCACGTCCGAGCGCACGAGCTCTGGCAGCAGAACCATGCCGCCCATGTCGGGGATAATGCCCCATTTCATCTCCATCACTGCCAGCTTGGCTTCGGGATGCGCGATGCGGATGTCAGCACCCAGCGCAATCTGTAGCCCACCGCCATAGGCGACGCCTTGAATAGCGCAGATCACCGGCACCGGGACGCGCCGCCAGATCAAGGCAAGTTCCTGCATTTCGTTGGCATCTTCGTGGCTGCGGGTCATCAGCCATTCGCTTGGGTCTGTGTGCGCCATGCTGGCAAAGCTGGCCATATCGAGCCCAGCGCAAAAGCTTTTGCCTTCCCCCGATAGCACCACGGCGCGAATGTCGGCTGCGGCGACCTCTTGACCGGCCGAAAGGATCGCCTTGATCATCGCATCGTCCAGCGCGTTCATCTTGTCGCCACGGGTCAGCGTGACACGTGCGATGTGGTCTTTGTATTCGATGGAAACGCGGGACATGGGACCTCCGGGGCGTGTTTTGTTGTGTAAACATGCCAGCAAGACGCCAGCAGCGCCACAGCGACGTCAGGGCAAACCGCACATCCGAAGCCTCCTTTGAACTTCTGTCAAGGCTTGCCCCACCTGATCGGTTGCGCTTATCTGCGGCCATGACTGGTCCTCGTTATACCCCGCTTGCCCTCACGCTGCCCGCGACCGTGCCTTTTGTCGGCCCCGAAACGCAGGAGCGCCAACGTGGCGCGCCCTTCGTGGCCCGGATCGGTGCGAATGAAAGCGTGTTTGGCCCGTCCCCGCGCGCCATCGATGCAATGCAACGGGCCGCAGGCGAGATATGGATGTATGGCGATCCCGAGAATTACGAACTACGCCATGCGCTGGCGGTACATCATGGGGTTGCGCCTGAAAATATCGTGGTTGGCGAAGGCATTGACGGGTTGCTGGGCTATCTGGTGCGCCTGTTGGTTGGTCACGGCGATGCAGTTGTGACTTCGGATGGAGCTTATCCGACTTTCAATTACCACGTGGCCGGGTTTGGTGGGGTATTGCACAAGGTCCCCTACCGCGACGATCACGAGGACCCGACGGCACTGTTCGCCAAAGCGGCGGAGGTAGACGCCAAGTTGGTCTATCTGGCCAACCCGGACAACCCGATGGGAACATGGCATTCAGGTGAGGATATCGTGTCCGCTCTGGAGGCTTTGCCAGAGGGCTGTTTGGTGGTTCTTGACGAGGCATATGTCGAATGCGCGCCCGAAGGGACCGCTGCACCTGTCGCTGCTGATGATTCACGTGTGATCCGGATGCGAACGTTTTCCAAGGTTTATGGCATGGCCGGGGCGCGGGTAGGCTATGCTATCGGCTCATCCGAGTTGATTGCGAGCTTCAACAAAGTGCGCAACCATTTCGGCATGAACCGAGCCGCGCAGGCAGGGGCATTGGCCGCGCTAAAAGATGAAGATTGGCTGACGCATGTGCAGCAAAGGATTGCCGGGTCCCGGAACCGCATCGAAGAGATTTCACGGTCGAATGGTCTGCTGCCTTTGCCGTCTGCGACAAACTTTGTGGCGATTGATTGTGGGCGCGATGGGGTGTTTGCCAAGGCCGTGTTGGACGCGCACGTTGAACAAGGCGTGTTCGTGCGGATGCCATTTGCCGCGCCCCAGAACCGGTGCATTCGGGTCAGCTGCGGAGGTGAGGCGGAAATGGCGGCGTTTGAAGCTGCTCTGCCCACGGCCTTAGCAAAAGCCCGAGCCTCGTAAAGGGGGCTGTCTGCCCCCTATCGCGCCCAAGTGCGATTTCCCCGAAGGTATTTTAGGCCAGATGAAGAGGCGGATCGGGCTTATCCGGCCAGCGTCGCGGCGGCGGCTTCGAGCGCACCCTGACCACGGGGGATATCGAGCGCAGCCATAGCGGTTTCGACGCCACCCAGCATGGCCATGACCATTTGAGCGTTTATGTGCCCCATGTGGCCAAGGCGGAAGCAGCCATCCCAATCCTCCATTCCCAGACCGATGCCCAGCGTCAGACCCAGTTGGGTTTCGGTATAGCTGCGCAGCGGCGTGCCGCGCCCCTCGGTCAGGCGGAGGGCAGTGACCGCGTGGCTGCGATGGGCCGGGTCGGCGACGTTGAAATGCAGCGCGCCACCTTGCGCCCAGATTTCACAGGCGGCCCAGATGGCCGTTGCCAGGTGTTCGTGGCGGGCCCAGACCTGTTCGATCCCTTCGCCATGGATCAGGTCGAGCGCGGCGCGCAGGCCATACAGGTGGTGGGTTGGCGCGGTGCCGTTAAAATACTGATAGAACAGATCTGGATTGGCGCGTGGTTGCCAGTCCCAATAATGCGAGACGCGGGGCATTGTGGCGCGCTTGGCTTGCGCCTTGTCGTTGAAGAAGACAAAGCTGGTGCCCGCCGGGGTCATAAGCCCCTTTTGGCAAGCCGTGACAGTGACGTCGACACCCCAGGCATCCATCTCGAACCGGTCGCAGCCCATCGACGCGATGCAGTCAGCCATCAGCAAGGCTGGGTGGTCAAGGTCGTCGAGCAACGCTCGCAGGGCCGGGATATCGTTGCGGATCGATGTGGACGTATCGACGTGGACTGCAAGGACCGCTTTGATCTTGAGGCTGGTATCGTTACGCAGGGCCTCGGCGATGCGGTCAAGATCCCAGGGCGAGGACATGCCGAAATCGATCAGGTCAACCTTGGCGCCGATTCCTTCGGCCATCTCGGCCCAACCGTGGGTGAAGCGGCCAGAGGCCGGGGCAAGCACGGTTTCACCGGGTGCGATGACGTTGGAAAGCGCAGCCTCCCATGTACCGTGGCCGTTGGCGATATAGATGGCGACGTTGTGCTGGGTTCCGGCAACGCGTTTCAAGTCTCGGGTGAGCGCGGGCATCATCTCGATCAATTCGCCGTCATAGATATTGGGCGACGGACGGTGCATCGCCTGCAGCACCGTATCGGGCATGACCGAAGGGCCGGGGATGGCCAGATACTCGCGCCCATGCGCGAGGGAGGTTTGGTTTGTCATGAGGGCAACCTGTTTGAATTGAGGCCTACCCTAGCGTCTTGCCCTGCGGCGTCAATCCAGCAGACTGGCGGCCTCGCGGGCAAGTGTTTCGATCCCGGACCAATCACCGTTTTGAACCATCTGCTTGGGCGCGACCCAGCTGCCGCCGGCGCAGACAACATTCGTCAGTGACAGGTAATCGAGGGCATTTGACGGCGATACGCCACCAGTTGGGCAGAAGGTGATCTGCGGTAGCGGTGCGCCGATGGCTTTTAGGGCGGGAGCCCCTCCTGAGGCCTCGGCGGGGAAGAATTTCAGCATGTCATAGCCCTTTTCCAGCAGAGCCATGGCTTCGCTTGCAGTAGCCGCACCGGGGAGAAGGGGCAGACCTTCGGCTTCGCAGGCGGCGATCAGGGCATCGGTCGCACCGGGCGAGACGCCGAACTGAGCGCCAGCCTCTTTGGCAGCGCGGACATCTTCGGGCGTGACCAGTGTACCCGCCCCGACAACACCGCCGGGGACGTTGGCCATGGCGCGGATCGCGTCGAGCGCGGCGGGAGTGCGCAAGGTGACTTCAAGCGCCGGGAGGCCACCGGCGACCAAAGCTTCGGCCAACGGGCGCGCATGGGCCGCGTCGTCGACGACCAGGACTGGAACAATCGGGGCCAGCGCGCAGATCTCGCGGGTGCGTTGGGTTTTGGACATTGGGTTACACTCCGAAAATGCTGGCGCCGGTGTCGGCTGAGCCGACATTCTGACGGAAGGCGCCGAAGAGGTCACGGCCAACGCCGTGTTGGTTTGCCGTAAGGTCGGCGGTGGCCGGATTGCGGTCGAGAACACCGGGGGTCAGGATTTCCAACTCGCCCTTGACCGCATCAACGCGCAACAGGTCACCGTCTTGCAGATAGGCGATCGGTCCACCATCCAGCGCCTCGGGGCAGACATGGATGGCGGCGGGCACTTTGCCGGATGCGCCCGACATACGGCCATCGGTGACCAGAGCCACCTTCTGCCCCCTGCCCTGCAGGATCGACAGGATCGGCGTCAGCGAGTGAAGTTCGGGCATTCCATTGGCTTTTGGCCCTTGGAAGCGAACAACAACGATGACGTCATCGGTGAATTCTCCGGCTTTGAAAGCGGCTTTAACGGCGTTCTGGTCGTGGAATACACGCACGGGCGCTTCGACCACTTGGTGTTCAGGTGCTACAGCCGACACCTTCATGACCCCTGTGCCCAGATTGCCCGTCAAGCGAGAAAGCCCGCCCGTGGGTTGGAACGGGTCTTTGGCCGGGCGAACGATCTTTTCGTTCAGACTGTGGCCCGCGCCCTCTTCCCAGACCAACTCGCCGTCTTTCAGCTTGGGTTCTTTGGTGTAGTTGTGCAGGCCCTGCCCCGCGACAGTCAGCGTATCGGGGTGCAGCAAGCCATCTTCCAGCAGCGTGCCGATGGCAAAGCCCAGGCCACCCGCAGCGTGGAAGTGGTTCACGTCTGCCAGACCGTTGGGATAGACGCGCGCGACCAAAGGCACGACAGCGGAGATGTCGGAAAAATCCTCCCAGTCCAGCACGATACCACCGGCACGCGCCATGGCGATCAGGTGGATCAGTAGGTTAGTGGAACCGCCGGTGGCCATCAGGCCGACGATGCCATTGACGAAAGCGCGCTCATCAAGGATCTGGCAGACCGGTGTGTAGTGATTGCCTAGTGCACTAAGGGAAAGGGCGCGGCGCGCACCTTCTTCGGTCAGCGCATCGCGCAGGGGCGTGTTGGGATTGACGAAGCTGGAGCCCGGCAGGTGCAAGCCCATGAACTCCATCAGCATCTGGTTGGTGTTGGCAGTTCCGTAGAAGGTGCAGGTGCCGGGGCCGTGATATGCGGCCATTTCGGCCTTCATCAGCTCTTCGCGGCCCACCTCTCCGGCGGCGAATTTCTGGCGGACCTTGGCCTTTTCGTCATTCGGCAGGCCACTGGTCATCGGACCTGCAGGCAGGAAGACGGCAGGAAGATGCCCAAAGGCTTGCGCGCCGATGATTAGGCCGGGCACGATCTTGTCACAGACGCCCAGGAAAACGGCGGCGTCATAAGTGTTGTGGCTTAGCGCCACTCCGGTCGCCAACGCGATCACATCGCGCGAGAACAGCGAGAGTTCCATCCCCGCCTCGCCTTGGGTGACGCCGTCGCACATGGCTGGCACGCCGCCTGCAACCTGCGCTGTGCCGCCTGCTGCGCGGATCGCATCGCGGATCAGGGCCGGGTAGCGTTCGAAAGGCTGATGGGCCGAGAGCATATCGTTATAGGCGGTGACGATCCCCAGATTGCCAGCCGTGCCGGTGGCCATGGAGTCCTGATCTTCGCCCGCCCCGGCATAGGCGTGGGCCTGCCCGCTGCAGGACAGGTGCGCACGCGCAGGGCCCTTGGATTTGGCCTGCTCCATTCGTTCAAGATGCGGACCACGCAGATCGGCGCTGCGGTCGATGATGCGTTTGGTGACGTCGGATATAACTGTGTTGACCATGATTACCCTCCGATCTGACGCCAGCGGCGCCCATCGCGATGCATCAGCATCAATGCTTCTTCGGGCCCCGAACTGCCCTGATCGTATTTCGCGGGCTTATCGCCACGCTCTTCCCAGCCGTGAATGATGGGATCGACCCAGGCCCATGCGGCCTCGGCCTCATCGCCACGCATGAACAAAGTCTGGTCGCCGCGGATGACATCCATGATCAGGCGTTCATAGGCATCCGGGGATTGGCCGTCGTCGCCCAGCGCATCAGCGAAACTCATATCGAGTGCAACGTCGGACAGGCGGAACCCGCCCTGCCCCGGTTCCTTGATGGTGGTGCGGAGCGTGATCCCTTCGTCCGGTTGCAGGCGGATCACCAGCACGTTGCCATGCAATGGGCCGACATTCGGAAAAATCGTATGCGGCGGGTCGCGGAAGAACACTGCAATCTCGGATTCACGTGCGCGCAGGCGCTTGCCGGTCCGCAGATAAAACGGGACACCGGCCCAGCGCCAGTTGCCGATATGCGCCTTCAGCGCAATGAAGCTTTCGGTACGGCTGGCGGGGTTGCCGACGTGATCCAGATAGCCATCGCCCCCTTTTTCGGTGCGGTACTGACCACGAGCGATATCCTTGGGTTCCACCGGCTCCAGCGCTTCGATCACTTTGACCTTCTCATCGCGCACCGCGTTGGGTGAGAATTTCGAAGGCGGTTCCATCGCCGTCAGGCACAGCAATTGAACCAGATGGTTCTGGATCATGTCGCGCATCGCGCCGGACTGATCATAATAAGCACCGCGCCCTTCGACGCCCACGGTTTCGGCCACGGTGATCTGGACGTTATCAACATGAGTGGCGTTCCAGAGCGGTTCGAAAAGCGAATTGGCAAAGCGCAGCGCCATCAGGTTCTGCACGGTTTCCTTGCCCAGATAATGATCGATCCGGTAAATCTGATGTTCTTCAAAACAGGCCCGCAGCCCTTCGTTCAACGCTTTGGCTGATGCCAGATCGTGACCAAAGGGTTTCTCGACCACGATACGACTGTCAGGTGTGGACAGGCCGTGCTCGTTCAGACGTTGGGCGATGCCCGAGAAAAGGCTTGGGCCTACTGACAGATAGAAGGCGCGTACCACATCCGGTCGCAGCGTTCCCGCAAGGTCAGACCAACCCGCATCGCCAAGCGCATCTACCGGAACATACTCGACGCGGGACAGAAAGCGATCAAGCGTATCCTTTTTAAAACCCGGCGCAAACTCTTGCATCGACGCACGCAACTGTTCACGGAACCCGTCGCTGTCCATGTCGGATCGGGCGGTTCCAATGATGCGCGCATTCTCAGGCATCTGGCCGACTTCGAAGCGATGATAGAGGCCCGGCAGGATTTTACGCTGCGCCAAATCGCCCGTCGCGCCGAACAACACAAGGTCGAACGGATCTACCGGAATTACGCGTGAGACCATTGCAAGGCTCCTTTCGAATTCCCCGCCAGCATAAGCGAGGTTTCAGCCCGGGATTAAAACGCATGTGCGTCATTAGCTATGTTATCGCTAACATTCACCGGCTGAATAGAAAACCTGAGCGCAAAAATCAAGCGCGGATTTGCAGCTGGCATCGCGGAAGATCAGTCAGGACTGCGTCCGCAGCCAGTCCATCACCGCCGGACGCACGGATTGTTCCCCACGATGGCGGGCATCGGCGATAATTTTACGCACATCCTGAAGGTTCGACCGCAACAACAGGCTTTTGACCGGCCCGATTGAGGCCGGGCGCATCGAAAGGGTACGGATGCCCATGGCCGCGAGACACAGCGCCTCGACCGGGCGACCGGCATCTTCGCCACAGAAGCTGAGCGGTGTGTCCGAGATCGAGCATCTCTCAACGATACGTTCAATGAAACTCAGAAAGCTGACATTCAGCGTATCGTAGCGACGGCGAACCAGTTCATTTTCGCGGTCGGCGGCGAAGAAAAACTGTTTCAGGTCGTTCCCACCGATCGAGATAAAGCCGACTTCGTCAAAGAACTTCTGCGGCGCAAAGGCAAGTGAAGGCGTTTCCAGCATCGCCCCCACTTCGAGCGATTCAGGCAGAACATGGCCCAGACGCCGTTCACGCTCGATCGTTTTCTTGACCTCCCAGCGCGCCTCACGGAATTCGTCAGCCTGCGCGACAAACGGGAACATGATCGTCAGGGGGCGGCCATCGGCGGCCCGGATCAGCGCCTGCAACTGCATCCGCATCACGCCGCGCTTGTCCAGACCCACTCGGATCGCCCGCCAGCCCAGCGCCGGGTTCGGCTCTTCCACATGTTTCATATAAGGCAGAACCTTATCTGACCCGATATCGAGCGTGCGGAACACCACGCGCTTTTCTCCCGCAGCATCCAGGACACGTTTGTATTGCGTCACCAGCTCGGATCGCTTGGGCATCTGATTGCGGATCAGAAACTGCAGTTCGGTGCGGAACAGGCCCACTCCTTCGGCGCCAGAGGTACTAAGCGAGGGCAAATCGGCCATCAGGCCCGCGTTCATCACCATGTTGATTCGCGCACCATCCTGCGTGACGGTGGGCGTTTCACGGATCGAGGCGTAGCGTTCCTGCGCCTTGGCTTCCATCGCGATTTTATCACGGAAAGCACTAACGACGGTGTCCTCGGGGCGCAGATGTACGACACCGCTATCCCCATCCACCAATATGTGATCGCCATTCAGCGCTTCGGTGGTGATGCGGCCTACATGCACCACCAGTGGGATCGCCAACGCGCGCGCCACGATAGTGGCATGGCTTCCGACCGAGCCTTCTTCCAATACGATCCCTTTGAGAGAACGGCCATATTCCAGCAGATCACCGGGGCCGATATTTCGCGCAATTAGGATCGGATCGGGCGGCAGGTCAGCCCCGTTGCCGTTGCCCTGTCCAGTCAAAATTCGCAGCAACCGATTGCTGAGGTCGTCCAGATCGGCCAACCGTTCACGTAAATACGGATCGGTGACCTGCCCCATGCGGGCCCGCGCCTGAGATTGTTCTTTCTCGACCGCCGCCTCTGCGCTGAGACCAAGAGCGATGTCCTCCTCCATCCGGCGCATCCAACCCTTGGAGTTGGCGAACATCCGGTAGGCTTCCAGAACCTGCAACTGCTCCTTGTCGCCGCCCTGAGAAATCTCAAGCATCTTGTCGACGCCGACGCGTAGCTCTTCAACGGCCTCGGTCAGCCGCTCACGCTCACGATGCGGGTCTTCGGCAATGGGATTGGTGACAACAACACGAGGTTCATGCAGCCAGACATGGCCTTCAGCAGATCCCTCCTGCGCCGGGCCACCGGTAAGTTGCACCGATTGCTGGTGCAGCGGTGACAAGGCCGCGCCTTCTCCGACGAACGCGCCCAGTTCGGCCATTTCGGCCAGAACCATCGCGACAACTTCCAGCGCATAAACCTCGTCCGCTGAAAACTCGCGCGCGTCCCGGGACTGAACCACCAGCACGCCCAGTTTCTGACCCAGACGCTGTACCGGCACACCAAGAAAGGACGAATACCGTTCCTCGCCAGTTTCCGGCATGTACCGAAAGCCCTTGGCCGAGGGCGCGTCCGCCGTATTCACCACCTTGCCAGATTTGGCGACGCGACCGACCAGCCCTTCGCCCATACGCATCCGCGTCTTGTGCACCGCTTCTGGGGACAGACCTTCGGTGGCGCACAGTTCAAGCGTATCCTCATCCCGAAACAGGTAGATCGAGCAAACTTCGCGACCGGTACTGTCGGCGATCAGGTGCGTGATCCGGTCAAGACGTTCCTGACCGGCGGCTTCGCTCGCCATTTCTTCGCGCAGCCGTCCCAGCAACTTGCGAGATTCTGTTTCCGTGCCTTCCGCCATGGCCCACCCACGTTACGGTTTCAGACAGGACACTTGGCTGAAAGCTCAGGCCGCCTTGTCCAGTTCAAAGGCATCATGCAGTGCCTGAACCGCAAGTTCCATGTATTTCCTGTCGATCAGGACGGAAATTTTGATCTCGGAGGTTGTAATGACCTTGATGTTAATCCCCTCATCCGAGAGAATCTTGAACATCTTGGCCGCAACACCGGATTGCGAACGCATGCCGATCCCGACAACTGAGACCTTGCAAACGTCCTCATCCGCAACCAGTTCGGCGTAGTTCAGCTCACCCTGATCCTTGATCGCCAACAATGCCTTTTCGGCGCGGGAGACCTGATTGGTCGGACAGGAGAAGGTCATGTCGGTGCGCCCTTCGTCCGAGATATTCTGGACGATCATGTCCACGTTCACGCCCTCGTCGCTGAGCGCGGTAAAGATGATCGAGGCGATGCCGGGGCGGTCCGCCACGGAAACGACGGTCATCTTGGCTTCGTCGCGGGAATAGGCCACACCGGCCACAACATTGGATTCCATGATATCCTCCTCGTCGCAGACCAGTGTACCGGCCTCGTCGGATTGTTCCTCAAAGCTTGAAAGAACGCGCAGTTTCACCTTGTAGCGCATCGCCAGCTCGACCGAGCGGGTTTGAAGCACTTTGGCCCCCAGCGAGGCCAGTTCGAGCATTTCCTCGAACGAGATTTTGTCCAGCTTGCGCGCCTTTTCACAGATGCGCGGGTCGGTCGTATAGACACCGTCCACATCCGTATAGATGTCGCAGCGCTCGGCTTCGAAAGCGGCAGCAAAAGCCACGGCGGTGGTGTCCGAACCGCCCCGACCCAGCGTGGTGATGCGACCTTCGGGGCTGATGCCCTGGAAGCCCGCGACCACCGCAACGCGCATCCCTTCGCCGAATTTCTGGTTGATATTCTCGGGCGGGATTTCTTCGATCCGGGCCGCTGAATGGGCACCGTTGGTGATCAGCGGCACCTGCCAACCCTGCCAGCTGCGCGCCGGGATGTCCATTTCCTGCAGGGTCAGCGCCATCAGGCCAGCTGTAACGTTTTCACCAGAGGAGACAACGGCATCATATTCGCGCGCGTCATAGAGCGGAGAGATTTCATCGACCCAGCCCACCAGCTCGTTGGTCTTGCCGGACATCGCCGAAACGATGACGATGACGTCATAGCCTTTAGCTACCTCGACACCAACCCGTTTGGCAGCACGGCGGATCCGGTCCAGATTGGCGACCGATGTGCCGCCGAATTTCATCACGAGTACGGGCATGGGGGCTAGTGTCTCCGCGCCTTGAATTTCTGATCCCGTGCCTCTTATGCGAGGGGGGGCGCAAGGGCAAGTGGGCAAAGTCTGCACCGCAGTGCTTTACTTTGGTCGTGCGTGGTGTAAGCGTTCGATCAAAGTCTTATTCCACGAGGATTTCAATGTTCCGCTTTGCCCTTGCCCTAAGCTTGGTTTCGACTGCCGCAAATGCCCAAGTGGCCACCCTATCGGGAACGGATGGCGAGAACTCATTAGGCACCGTTCCATGCGCTGCATTGGCAGGTGATACACTGGCCAGTTGTCCGGCCGAATTGCGGAAGCGCGAAGATGGAACGGCGACGTTGGCGGTTCAGTTGAACACTGGCGAGGTCCGGCGGATTTACTTCACCAAAGGCGTGCCGGATTCCAGCAGTTCGACATCGAAACTGACCTATGAGACACGCGGTGATATCATGGTGATCTTCATTGATCCCGGTGAAGTCTACGAAATCCCCAAGGCGGCCCTGAACTCTCAGTAAGGGTGCGCCCGACCATCCCAGGTTTCAAAACAACCGGTAGTATCGAGCGAGAGAGCCGCAAATCGCTCGATCAAGCCGTTTGCCGCCTGATCGACCGTGATCTCTGCCGCAGCTCCGCCCATGTCCGTCTGCACCCAGCCCGGATGGTAGATTCCCACCGCAATGCCATCCGCCTGTAGGTCAGTCGCTAGGTTGCGGCCCAAATTCAGCGCCGCCGCCTTTGACGCACGGTAGATATAGCTGCCACCCGGCGCGCGCGTATGTGACGCCATCTGAGACGAAACGATGGCGATCCGGCCCCGCGCGGTTCGCAGGTTCGGCAACAAGGACTGTATGGTAAGAAACACGCCTGTCACGTTGGCGGCGAAGCTTTGCGCCCACATCTCGGCGGGATAGCCACTAATGTCGTGTCCTTTGTCCAGATAAACGCCCGCATTGCAGATCAGCAGGTCAATCTGGCGGCCTCGCAGTTGCTCGGCCATCGCAGCGTGCTGTTCTGGGTCCGTGACATCCAGCACGATATCTGCGCTACCGTCCCGGGCAGTTCCGGTCACTTCATGACCTTCTGCACGATACTGATCCGCAATGGATTTCCCGATCCCTCGGTTCGCGCCCGTAACTACGATGTGCATGGGTCAGTTGGTTTTGCGGCTAGGAACAAACGGCAGCGGTGCGACCGGCACGCCGTCTTCAATCAGCGATTGCGCCTCTTCGGGCTTGGCCTCACCATAGATTGCGCGCTCGGGCGCATCCCCCAGATGGATTTTGCGGGCTTCTTTGGCGAAATCCTTGCCCACATAGTCCGAGTTTTCCTCGACCTTTCGACGCAGTTCGCTGAGGACCTCAGCGATCTCGGGCGAAGGTGTTGCCATGCTGATCTCATCCGCAGAAGGCTGCGCTGGTGCAACCTCGGTCACCGCCTTGCGCGCAGGCCGGACACGCGGTGTCATCACCGCCTTTTCCACCTTGTCGCAGCCGCATACCGCGCAGGTTACCAACCCGGCCGCTGACAGTTTGTCAAAGGCGGCTGCGGATTGAAACCAACTGTCAAAGCTGTGGTCATTGCTGCATTTCAATGCGTATTGAATCATATCACATCCAAAATCCGGTTGGCGAATAGATACCGACCAACATGGCAATATCAAGTCTTGATCTTGGCCCGCTATTGCCGATGCAACCCGAATCCACCCAAAAGCGCAGCAAGATCGGGCGACGACACCTTCAACGATGCCTTTTTGGGCGAAACCCATTTGCGCCTGCGCTCACCCGCTTCGGGAAAATGCGCCTCGGATCGCTGCACATGCAGCGGAAACACATCAACTAGACACAGCGCCGATGGCTTGCCAGGCCGGTTCTTGATATAGGCAAACCGACCAAGGCTTTCGCTTCCGCACTGCCCCAAAACACCAGCCTCTTCCCAGGCCTCGCGGGCGGCTGTTTCAGACGGGGTCAGCCCGTTGATCAACCACCCCTTCGGGATGATCCAGCGCCGCGCCCTGCGCGTTGTGATCAACAAAATCTCTGGCAGGTCATCATTGGTTCGATAGCAAAGCGCAGCGGATTGAGCATAAACAGGCAGCGCCCCGGAAAGGGAGAGGTTTTCTGCCGAAAGCCCGGCAATCGCACCACTACTGCGCCCGTCAAACACGGTTCATATCCACTGCTCGCTCCGCTTATGTTGCGGTTTATAAAGTGATATTTATCATATCCGGCAAAGTCTGCCAAGCTTTACGGGAAAGCGCCCTTATTAAGAGCCATCCGCCCCGACAAGCGCCGCACCAGCTCGTCATGAGGGATGTCGGCATCAATCGCCAATCGACGCAGCCCAAAATGCACATGCGCGATCTGCTGGTAGTAGCGAGTATAGACAAAATTTGTACCGCCCCCGGCAAGCGCCCCAAGCAACGGTACAGACTGCGCCGCCAGCTTCTGGCCCAGCACTACGGACAGGCGCGGCGCCACCATCGCAATGAGGCGTTGCATGGTCGGTCCGGTCAGGGTCATGCGCATTGAGAAAAAGCCCAGATCAGCCCCGTCATCCTCGGCCAAAGGACCTGCGGCTGACAACACTCGGATCGAGTCGAATTTCACGTTCTCGGCGGTCGGATCAAACCCTTCCCGCATCGCTGCGCCTTGGATCGCGCGCAGCATCATGGCGGTTGTCGCGGGCAGCTCGACAAGTGCTGTGGACACTCCACCCAGACCTCCGGCTGCGCCCATGGCAGTAGTCAAGACTGTGTTGACCCATGGTTTCTGGTCCGGCACGGCACGCCGAGAGCCTTCGGCCGCATGCATGGCAAGCCAAAGCGCCTGTTCGGTTGCTTCGGTCAGACCTTCTCGCACCGGTTTAGGCAACTGATCCAATAAGGATTCCGCCGAACCACCAAGCTTGTTCAGCAGATTCACTCCTACGCCACCTGCCGCACCATACAGCTGCGCAAGCCGATCAAGCTCGGCCTCGGGATCGAGTTTTTCGACAAGAACCACGTCCTGCATCTGTGCCCTCCTGTCCTGAAAACATCGGGACTTTGCAGCGGGTTTTCAATGGGTCAACGGGTCCAGCGACTAACAAGTCCCTGAATTCCGGACCAAACTCCGGGGGTCAGTTCCAAACCCAGTATGCGATCAGGGTTGGTGGGCGGGGGCATTTCGACACCCGTCAGCGGGGTGAACCCGAACCGGGCATAATAGGGCGCATCGCCCACAAGCATGACGCGATCCCACCCTTTGGCGCGCCCGGCCTCTACCCCCTGATGGATCAGATATCCGCCCAACCCTTCGCCTTGATGGGTCGGGTGGACCGCCACTGGACCTAGCAGCAGCGCGTCATGTTCACCCACATGCACGGGCCAGAACCGGATTGCACCAGCCAGAATGCCCTGCCCATCGCGCGCGACCTGCGACAGGCCAGCGACAGGCGGCACGTCATCACGCAGACGATAAGACGACAACGCCTCGCGCCCCGGAGCAAAGCACAGGTCATAGAGCGCTTCGACCTCCCACCAGTCTTCCGGCTCTTCCGGCCTGATCTTGAATTGCTGCACGCGCGCCCTCTTATCCTTGCTGGAAATCGCCCTAGCACTTCGATAGGCCTTGGGCAAACGCTTGGAGTCCATATGTTCTATCGCCCCGAAGACGGCCACGGCCTGCCACACAACCCCTTCAACGCCATCATAACCCCACGCCCGATCGGCTGGATTTCGACGCGCGATGCTGACGGGATCAACAACCTGGCCCCGTATTCCTTCTTCAATGGTGTCGCTTATACACCGCCTCAGGTGATGTTCGCCTCAACCGGCTCCAAACACGATCAGGATGGCGGCAAGGACAGCATCGCCAACATCGAGGCCACGAAGGTATTCTGCGTCAACGTGGTGGCCCATGCGCATCGCGACGCAATGAATGCCAGCTCAGAGGGTTTGGAAAAGCACGTCGACGAGTTCGCTCATGCTGGGCTGACACCAGTTGAATGCGAAACCATAAATTGCTCTCGGGTCGAGGGAGCGCCCGCAGCGCTGGAATGCAAACTTACTCAGATCGTAACTCTGCCGGGTGAGTCCAATCGGGTGGTGTTCGGAGAGGTCACTGGTGTGCACCTGCACGATGACCACATCCGTGACGGCAAACTTGACGTGACCTCATTCAACCCGCTCGCGCGGTTGGGTTATCGGGACTATTCTGTGGTGACAGAATTGTTCAGCCTTTCACGCCCGGATGACTAATGCCACTGCCTGATCCTACACGCAGATATCCGATTGTTCTGCCCGACGGCTCTAGCCACAACGGAACAGTGTTTCTGTCTCAGGCCATCGATCATCCCCGCTTTGAGGCAGGAGCTTACACTTATGCGTCGGATTTCGATGCACCGAAGGACTGGGCGCAGCGGCTTGCACCGTATCTGTTTCCCTTTTCAGAAGAAAAGCTGATGCTGGGCAAGTTCTGCCAAATCGCTCATGGAGTAAGGTTTATCACTGCCTCCGCAAATCACGCGACCGATGGCTTGACCTGCTTTCCATTTCCAATCTTCGATCCGGATCGCATGTCAGGCTACCAGCCTGATACACGTGATACCGTTATCGGGCACGATGTCTGGATCGGTTACGGAGCTTTGATTTTACCCGGAGCGCAGATCGGAAATGGCGCGATTGTTGGCGCAGGCTCGGTCGTGCGGGGTCAGGTTCCACCCTATGCAGTCGTTACCGGCAATCCGGCAAAAGTCCGGCGCTATCGTTTTGATCGCGATGTGATTGAAAGGCTGCAAGACTTGCGATGGTGGGATTGGCCCGCAGAAACCATCACTCGGGCCGAAGATGCCTTGCTTTCAGGCAATATCGATGCGTTGGAGCGCATTGCTTCTGAGATATAAGGCGGCCAATCCGGCCGCCCTTTCGCGTATTCAGTGCCCGCCCAGAATACCGGTGCGGACCGAATAATCCACGGCCAGTTCGTAATCCGGGTCATCATCGCTGTCGACCATCAGATGGCCGGCCTTGTTCAGCAGCGTATGACAGTCACGGCTCAGGTGCCGCAGCATGACGCGTTTGCCAGCAGCTTCGTATTTGGCGGCGATGTTTTCGATAGCCTGCAGCGCGGATTGGTCCACCACACGGCTGGCTGCAAAGTCGATGATGACGGTTTCGGGGTCGTTTCTTACGTCGAACAGCTCCACGAAGCCCTCGGACGAGCCAAAGAACAGCGGGCCCTGAATTTCATAGACCTTCGCCCCTTCTTCCGTTTCCGAGTCGCGCGTAACCGCGTGGATGCGTTTGGCGTTATTCCATGCATAAGCCAGGGCAGAGACAATAACACCGACCACAACAGCCACCGCAAGGTCTTCCATCACGGTGACGACTGTCACCAGTACGATCACGAACGCATCCATCAAAGGCACCTTGCGCATGATCTTCAGCGAATTCCAGGCGAAGGTTCCGATCACCACCATGAACATCACACCGACAAGTGCGGCCAGTGGAATCTGCTCGATCAGAGGCGAACCCACGAGGATGAAGAGCAACAGAAATAGCGCTGCAGCGATACCTGCGATACGCGTGCGCCCGCCTGACTTCACGTTGATCATCGACTGACCGATCATCGCACAACCGCCCATACCGCCGAAGAAGCCAGTGACCACGTTCGCTGTGCCTTGCGCGATACATTCCTGCGAGGCACCACCGCGCTTGCCGGTAATCTCACCCACAAGGTTCAGCGTCAGCAGGGATTCTATCAGACCGATTGCGGCAAGGATCAGGGCATAGGGCAGGATGATTTCAAAGGTCTCCCAGTTCAGCGGCACCATAGGTATATGGAAGCTGGGCAGGCCGCCTTCGATCGAAGCCAGATCACCGACACGCGGGACGTCCAGCCCAATGCCAATGACCAAAGCAGCGACAACAAAAATCCCGGCCAGAGGCGCTGGGATGACGCGGGTGATGCGGGGCATGATCCAGATCACAGCCATGGTCAGAGCAACCAGACCCAGCATTGTGTAGAGCTGTAGGCCTGAAAGCCACTCGCCACCGCCCATGCCGTGGCCGGTATTTTCCATGGTTCCGGGCACTTTGAATTGCCCCAGCTGCGCCAGAAAGATCACAATCGCCAGGCCGTTCACAAAGCCCAGCATCACCGGGTGCGGCACAAGACGGATGAACCGGCCCCAATGCATCGCTCCTGCGATAATCTGCATAATCCCCATCAGCACCACTGTAGCGAACAGGTATTCGACCCCGTGCTGCGCAACCAATGCGACCATGACAACCGCAAGCGCCCCGGTTGCGCCCGAGATCATGCCGGGGCGACCACCGATCAACGCAGTGATCAGACCAACCAGGAATGCGGCATAAAGCCCGACCAGAGGGTGCACCCCGGCGACAAAGGCAAAGGCCACGGCTTCGGGGACCAGCGCCAAGGCGACGGTGAGACCGGACAGCAACTCGATCCGCAGGCGGGAAAAGGTCAATCCCTCATCCGGGACCCAGCGCAAATCGGGTTTGGCTATACGATTGGCAAAGCTTGCCAGCATGGCTCGGGGCATGGATCGGTCCTGTTGGTCGGTTTTGTTCGCGCGAAAGGGGCCTTCTAGCGGTCAAACCGGTCTTGAGATACCGCGCCAGGCGGGACCCTGATATGCGCCGTGCGCATAGCTTGACCCAAGCGCACACAAACCGTTGAACCCACTTGTCAAATGAAGCTGTGGCCCGCAGAACTCACACAGCAGGAATTTTCAACGGAGAGCACTCGTGACCCAAACAAAAATCGCCGTCATTGGAGGATCGGGCATTTATGACATCGATGGTCTGGAGAATGCCGAGTGGGTCACAGTAGAAACGCCATGGGGCGATCCGTCGGATCAGATCCTGACCGGGTCGCTGGATGGGGTCGAAATGGCCTTCTTGCCACGTCACGGTCGCGGACATGCGCACTCGCCGACCGAGGTGCCCTATCGCGCCAATATCGACGCGTTGAAACGGCTTGGCGTTACGGATGTGATCTCGGTCTCGGCCTGCGGGTCGTTCCGCGAACATATGGCGCCGGGTGATTTCGTGATCGTGGATCAGTTCATCGATCGAACATTTGCCCGTGAAAAGAGCTTTTTCGGGACTGGCTGCGTCGCCCATGTCAGTGTTGCGCATCCGACCTGCCCGCGCCTGTCGGACGCTTGCGAGACTGCTGGCAAGACGGCTGGCATCACCATCCACCGAGGTGGAACCTATCTGGCGATGGAAGGACCGCAATTCTCGTCATTGGCGGAATCCAAATTATATCGCGAACAATGGGGGTGCGACGTGATCGGCATGACCAACATGCCCGAAGCGAAACTCGCCCGCGAGGCCGAGCTTTGTTATGCCTCAATCGCCATGGTCACCGACTATGACAGCTGGCACCCTGATCACGGTGAAGTCGACGTGGCCGCGATCATCGCCACGCTGACCGGTAATGCGGAAAAAGGCCGGGCATTGGTCAAAGGTCTGCCCACTCTGCTGGGGACCGACCGTGCGCCCTGCCCGCATGGCTGCGACCAGGCGCTGGAGTATGCCATCCTGACCGCGCCTGAAAAGCGCGATCCGGAATTGTTGGCCAAGCTGGATGCTGTGGCTGGGCGGGTGTTATAAACTCAGTACTGCGACAGTTTCTTTTGCACCTCGTCCCATAGGCCATGCGACCACAAATCGTTGTGGGTACCGTCGGGGATCACGTAAATCTGCGCGGTATCGGACATCTCGGCCAGAGCTTTTCCGTGATGCAGTGGAATAGTTTCATCCTCGGTGCCGTGAAAAATCAACGTCGGCACCGAGATCTGTTCGATAAGATCACGTGTGGCGAACTGATCCCTCATCAAGGCTGAGACCGGCAGGAAAGGATAGCGTTCCGCCGCGACATCAACGGTTGCAGTGAACGGGGCCTCAAGCACCAGAAGTTCTGCATCGGGACGCTCGGCTGCCACAGCGGCAGCAATGCCGGTGCCGAGGCTCTGACCGTGCAGCACCACAGCTTTGCCCTGACCCGCCAGCCTGTCATAGAGCTGAACTCCATCAGAGATCAGCGCCAGTTCCGAGGGCTCGCCTTCGCTGCCCGGAAAGCCGCGATAGCTGGGGGCAAGCAGCCCGTAGCCCGAGTTGAGGATTTCGCGCAGCCGTTCAGCACGGTCCCCCAGATTGCCGCTTTGGCCGTGGAAGAATAGGACGGTCGGTGCATCCGGGATTGCAGCGGGTGCAGCCCAGACCGTCAGGGCAGTACCATCAGCCATTGTCAGCGACAGCGCATCAACATCCGCCAACCCCACCGAAGCCGGATCCGGTAACGTACCTTCGGGTTTGTACAGCAGAGATTGCTGGTTGAAAAACATGTATCCGAGGACGCCCGCATACAAGATCGCCCCGGCCAAAAGCAGTCCTACCAAGATGCTTTTGAGGCGCTCGACACCGGATCTGGCGCGGCCGGTATCGGCCTCAGCGTGTTGGGTTTGAACCATGGCTCCCTCCTTTGGGTCGCATTGCGAGAGTGGTGTACATTGGAGGCGTTTCAAGATGCATAAGCCAAGCTTCATCCAATCTTAAACCTGTTGCGGCAATCCCAGATCGCATTGCACGCCTGAATTCCCTGCCCCATGTCCTCGGTATTTAGGCGCCCCCGGCTTCGCAAATCCGAACGCCAACCCGTTGGAGTCGGTGTTTCACCACGAGAATGTGCCCGCAAAGGCTTGACCAATACGTCGTGCCAAGGCTTGCTGTGGGAAACACTTTAATAGGATACTCCATGTCCATTGAAATCTGGCTGGCCTTTGTGGCCGCTTCGACCGCGCTGCTGCTGATCCCAGGCCCGACCGTGTTGCTGGTGCTTAGCTATGCGCTGTCGAAAGGACGCAGTGTGGCGGTTGCCTCGGCCACTGGGGTCGCATTGGGGGATTTGGTGGCGATGACCGCGTCGCTGCTGGGGCTGGGGGCGCTGGTGCTGGCCTCTGCCACACTGTTTACCGTGCTGAAATGGGTTGGGGCAGCCTATCTTGTCTGGCTTGGTGTCAAACTCCTGCGCAGCGCGCCGTCGGGCGGGCTGCAAGCAATTGAAACCGAACGTGACGTGACCGCCCGCAGTGTTTTTGGCCATGCCGCTGCAGTCACCGCGCTGAACCCGAAGTCCATTGCCTTCTTCATCGCTTTCGTACCGCAATTCTTGCGTCCAGCCGAGCCTTTGGGTCCGCAATTCGCGATCCTGATCGCAACATTTGTGGGTCTCGCGGGGTTGAACGCGCTGGCCTACGCGCTGCTGGCGGACAAGCTGCGCCGGATGATCGGACGCGCGAATGTCATCACGACCATGACCCGGTTCGGAGGGTTGACCCTGATCGGAATGGGCATCGCCACAGCGGTTCTGCGCCGCCCGGCGTGATTTCAGTTTTCAGCGTTTTCCTTCATGAACCCCCGGATAAACCGGCGAATTTCGCGGGCGGCGGAGGTGTCCAGATCCCTGCACAACTCGACGAATGCATCGCGCTCATCCTTGTCGAGGCGCAAAATCAACTGACTGTTTTTCTTGGTAGATTTCTTTCCATCTTTCTTGGTCACACGTCCAGTCCCCGTCCTGCCCTTGATTCTAAGCGCGATGCATTGTATATACATAGAATATAAAATGTAGATATCGCGCACATAACAGCAAAAGTGAGATTAAAGCAATGAACCTTCATGTCGCGCAAGCCATTCTTCTTCGGGATCAACGCAACTGGCGCAAGCCGCACCTGTCCTGGCTTCCGAACGCGCTGTATCGCTACTACGGCCTGCCTAACGCCATGCGCGGCCGCAGCAAGTAGCCGCAGGGGCCAGAGTTCTCTTGCATGACCGCACCTTATGGGCGAAATACCCCGCGCGTGTTTGATGCCAAAGGGGTGGCCCATGTCCAGAAACAAAACGGTCAAGGATTACATTCGGACCATCGTCGATTTCCCGCATGAAGGGATCATGTTCCGCGATGTCACCACCCTGTTTGCCGACCCGCGCGGGTTCCGCATGGCAATCGACCAGATGTTGCACCCTTACGCCGGTGAGCGAATCGACAAGGTTGTGGGCCTTGAGGCGCGCGGCTTTATTCTGGGCGGTGCGATTGCCCACCAGCTGAGCGTTGGATTCGTGCCGATCCGCAAAAAGGGCAAACTGCCCGGCACCACGATCAGCCAGGACTACAAGCTGGAATATGGCGAGGCGATCGTCGAAATTCACGATGACGCCATCCAGCCGGGTGAGAAGATCCTGGTCGTTGATGATCTTCTGGCTACCGGAGGCACCGCCGCCGCGGGGATCAAGCTGATCGAACGGCTGGGCGGCGAGATCATCTCATGCGCGTTCATCATCGATCTGCCCGAATTGGGTGGTCGCAAGGCGCTGGAAGATTTGGGCATGGACGTGCACGTTCTGTGCGAGTTCGAAGGGCTCTGATCTCCACAAAATTCACAAACTCGTGACTGGAAATCGCGTGCGCCGCAGGCTTAGCGCGATTGGGGTCACATTCAAGAAACAGTTGCCTCTGGATTCTGTGATCTTGTCGCGACCTGACTGCGTACCCCGAATGATGCCACCTAAGGCATTCTCAACAAGGGAAATCATGTCATGTTGCGCAAATTCGCTGTTGCTGGAGTTGCCAGTCTTCTGTTGACCACCTCTGCTTTGGCAGATGGGCACGCCAAGGATATCGTCGATACTGCGGTGGGCGCGGGCAGTTTTGAAACGCTCGTCGCTGCCGTTCAGGCCGCCGAACTGGTTGAAACGCTGAAAGGCGAAGGGCCGTTCACCGTTTTCGCCCCAACGGATGAGGCTTTTGCAGCGCTGCCCGAGGGCACGGTCGAAAATCTGCTGAAGCCCGAAAACAAGGACCAGTTGGTCGCAGTGCTGACCTATCACGTTGTCCCGGGCAAAGTGATGTCGGGTGATCTGTCCGATGACATGACCGCCGCCACCGTGCAGGGCGGAGATATCACCATCGATCTCGACAATGGCGTCATGGTGAATGATGCCAACGTTGTGCAAGCCGATATCGAAGCCGAGAACGGCGTGATCCATGTGATCGACAAGGTCATTCTGCCCGCTTCGTAAAGAACCGCAGCGCCCCGGTATACGTCCGGGGCGCGTCTATTAGGCCAGAACCGCCCCGGGGTTCATAATCCCTTGAGGATCAAGCGCTGCTTTGATCGCCCTCATGGCCTGCATCTTGACCGGATCGCCATAGCGTTCCAGATCATCTGTTTTGAGCCGACCGACACCGTGTTCGGCACTGACCGATCCACCAAATTCATGAACCAGATCATGTACCGCGCGTTTGACCGCGCCCCGCTGCGCAACAAACTCTGACTTGTCCTGCCCGGCGGGTGGAAACACGTTATAATGCAGATTACCGTCGCCCAGATGTCCAAAGCAGTTCACGCGAAACGGCCCCTGCCCGGCCACCACATCCGCGCCGCGCCGAATGAACTCTGGAATGCGGGAAATCGGGACCGAGATATCATGGCTGGAAACTGATCCGATCAGCCGGTTGGCCTCGGGGATGCGCTCGCGCACGGCCCAGAGTTCGGACCGCTGTGCTTCGCTCTGCGCGATAACCGCATCGCGGACCAGATCGCGCTCATCAGCGGCGACATAAATCGCCTCAAGCATGTCCGAAGGGTCTTGGCCGACAGACAGGCCCAGCTCGATCAACACACTCCATTCTGGTGTTGCCGCAAAGGGTTGCCGCACGTCGGGCAGAACCTCGGTCAGGAATTCGAGGCCCTGCCCATGGATCAACTCAAACGTACTGACCGCTTCCCCCACTTGATCCCGCGCCACTGACAACAGATCAATGGCAGCCTCGGGTGAGGAGACCTGAAACATTGCGGTTCCAACGCCCCTGGGTCGCGGGAACAGCTTCAACGCCGCCGCCGTAATTATGCCAAGTGTCCCTTCGGACCCGATCATCAGGTTACGCAGGTCATAACCGGTGTTGTCCTTACGCAACCGGCTAAGCCCGTGCCATATCTCACCACTGGGCAATACCACTTCAAGCCCCAGGCACAGATCGCGTGCATTGCCATAGCGCAGCACATTCACGCCACCCGCATTGGTGGCCAGATTGCCACCAATCCGGCAAGAACCCTGCGCAGCCAGCGACAGGGGAAATAGACGGTCCGCATCTTCAGCGGCGGTCTGGACGTCGGCCAGAATGGCACCGGCCTCGGCCACAAGTATGTTCTCGGTGGGGTAAGTCGCGCGTATCGCCGTCATCCGTTCCAGGGAAACGATCAAAGGGACAGGACCATCCGGAACAACCTGCCCTCCTACCAGACCGGTGCCGCCGCCATAAGGGACAACAGGCACCCGAGCGTCTGCGGCCAATTGCACCAGAGCCGACACATCTTCCACGGTGCGCGGCAAGGCAAGCAAACCGGGCTGCCCGACAAACCGCTGACGCGGCTCTTCAAGGTAACGATCTGCAATCGGGCGCAAAACGTCAGCACCCAATCGGGCTCTGATTGCTTCGGCAAGGCGGCTGTCTGCAGAGTTCAGTTTCATGGCTCTTCCCTGCCAAAGGCCACGGGCCGCGACAAGCCCTATTCCAGCTCTATCAGGTACTGAGGCTCCAGCACCACAACCGTCGGCCTGTCGGGCAGCGTGCGCAACGAGACGACAATCTCGGACACCCCATCCCGTTCAACTGGGAATTCATCCCGAATATCCACCAGAAACCGCTCAAGCGAAAAGTCCGAGAACCAATGCATCGGAATAATGACCGAGCTTTTGAGGCGTTTCAGAACCTGAACCATCTCGGGCAAGGGCATCGTGGTGCCTCCGTCCACCGCCGCCATGACCACATCCAGCCGACCCAGTGCAGCGAATTGTTCATCCGACGGAATGTGATGCAGATGCCCCAGATGGCCGATGCACAACCCTTCGACCTCGAACACAAAGATCGAGTTTCCGCGATCTTCAATACCGCCATAGGCCGAACGAATATCGGTCGACACATTGCGAATCAGCATCTCACCCAGATCAAGATGGTGCTCGATGCCTTCGCCGAACTCGCCCCAGCCCGGCAAGACATACGGGATGGCCGGATCGGGATGGGCAGTCCAGTGGGTGCTGTGCGCATGGTTCATTGTGACCACGTCAGGAATTAGCGCAGCGCCGCCGATAAAACCGGTGAAATCGGTCACCGCGTTCAGCCCGCCCTGTGTCTGGATCAGAAACGATGCATGCGCGACATAGCTGATACGAACCGAAAACTCGGGCACGGGATCCTGCCACGCCGCTTTGTGAAGATATTCAATCCCCGGTGCCGCATCTGCGATGGCGATGCAGTGACTAGGCCGCCGCTCCTGCGCCACAGCCCCGCCTGCAATCATCATCAGTCCCGCAACAAACCGCCACATAGGGCAAGTGTAGCGCAATGGGCCAACAAGTCATGCCCTTGTTGATCTGGCCACGGACATCTCCATGACAGGAGGCTTGCCATGCCTGGCGGCAGAGCCCTCTAGCCTGCCTCAGTCTTGCCCCGACGATCGGACCTTAGGCTGGCATACAGAACATGTGTTCGCCAGCGCCCATTGATCTGCAGATAAGACTGCGCCACGCCTTCGTATTTGAAGCCTGAGCTTTCCAGCAGACCGCGAGAGGCCTTGTTCTCAGGCAAACACGCGGCCTCGATCCGGCTTAAATCCAGACGGGTGAAGGCGTGATGAACAACGGCGCCAATTGCTTCGCGCATGAACCCCTGACGCGCAAAGGCCTGCCCGGTCCAATAGCCTAAGGTGCCAGCCTGCGCCGGACCACGGCGAACATTGTCCAACGTGATCGCCCCCAGCAGAATATTGTCTGTGCGACGAAACAGGAACAGAGGTATCGCCGTACCACCCGCGACTGAGCGCTGGGCCCAATAGACCCGGTTGGTAAACGACTTTCGGCTCAGATGGTCCTTGGCCCAAACCGGCTCCCACGGCACCAGATAGTCCTTTGAAGCACGCCGCAAGGCGGTCCAGTCGTTGAAGTCGGAATGCATGGGCGGGCGCAGCGTCAAGCGCTCGGTTTCGAGTTTCAGCTTGCGTCTGCCTAACAGCATCACGCCGCACGCCTCTCCTGCAGATCCACCAGCGTCGGTGCGCCCGAGACCGGCCCATACAGCGCCAGCGCTGCAGGGGCTTTGACTGCCATGTCTTCGGCAAAGGCACGCACGTCCTCAGTGCTGACCGCATCGATCTTGGCCACGGTGTCCTCAAGCGAGGGCACACGTCCCCAGATCTGCACCAGCCGCGCCAGACGTTCGGCCCGGTTCGACGGGCTTTCCAGCCCCATCAGCATCCCGGCCTTCATCTGGGCCCGCGCGCGGGCAACCTCTTCTGCGCTCATGTCTTCGGCAGCGCGCTTCATCTCGTCGATGGTAATCGTCGCCAATTCGCCCACCTGATCGGCCGAGGTGCCTGCGTAAATCGTTGTCGTACCGGTATCCGCATAAGCACCGGTCTGAGCAAAGATCGTATAACAAAGCCCGCGAGTTTCGCGCACTTCCTGAAACAGGCGCGAGGACATGCCTCCACCCAGAGCGGTCGAGTAAATCTGGGCCGTATAGATCGCATCATCGCGATAGCCCGGACTTTCCAGCGCCAGCGCGAAATGCGCCTGCTCCAGTTCTTTCTCCTGCCGCGCCTCACCACCAGTGAACCGCGCAGCGTCGGGGATCAGACCCTTGCGCGGCTGCAGGTGGCCGAACATCTCTTCGGCCAGTTTCATCAGCGCATCGTGGTCCACAGCTCCAGCTGCAGACAGGATCATCTGTTCCGGCCCGTAGTGTTCGGCCACGAAACCAGACAAGTCCTCGCGGGAAAACGCACTGACGCGCTCGGTCGGGCCCAGAATGGTGCGGCCAAGGGGCTGGTCGTGATAGCTCTGCTCTTGCAGCCAGTCAAAGATCACATCGTCAGGTGTGTCATAGGCCTGACCGATTTCCTGCAGGATCACGCCGCGCTCGACCTCGATCTCGCGCGGGTCGAACACCGGGTTCAGGACGATGTCGCCGATGACATCCATGGCCAGCGCCACATCGTCCTTCAATACGCGTGCATAATAGGCCGTAACTTCGCGCGAGGTATAGGCGTTGATGTACCCGCCCACATCCTCGATCGCTTCGGCAATTTGCAGCGCAGAACGCCGCTGGGTTCCCTTGAACGCCATATGCTCAAGGAAATGCGCGATACCGTTCTGCTCGATCCGCTCGTGCCGCCCACCGGCGGTTACCCAGATGCCGATGGCCGCAGATTGCAGCCCCGGCATATGTTCACTGACGACACGAAATCCGTTCTTCAGTTGGTCCTGTCTGACTGTCACTCAGCAATATGCCTTCTGATATGATCCTCAAGGGCACCCAGATCGTTCGCAACGCGGGTCACCCGTTCCGGACGTTCATACAGATCAGACATGCGGGATGGAAGAGGCGGATGTTCGCCGCTTGCCTTCTCGACCGCCGCCGGGAACTTCGCGGGATGCGCGGTTGCGAGCGTGATCATGGGCACATCGGCAGCGCGGTGGTCTTCAGCCACTTTGATCCCAACGGCGGTGTGCGGACAAACCAACTCGGCGCTGTGGACCATCGTGCGCCTGATCGTCTCAAGCGTCTCGTCCTCAGAAACGCGGCCCGAGTCAAAGCTTTCTCGCAGAGCCTCCATCGCGCCTTGGCTGACATTGAAGCCTCCGCTCTTGAGTTCATCCATCAACTGAGCGACTGCGCCGCCATCTTCGCCATAGGCGTAGTACAGTGCACGTTCAAAGTTCGAGCTGACCTGAATATCCATCGACGGGCTGATCGAAGGGATCGTGTCACCCTTGAAATACCCCTCGCCTGAGAGGCAACGGTGCAGGATGTCGTTCTGGTTGGTCGCCACCACCAGACGATCGATGGGCAGCCCCATGCGTTTGGCCAGATAGCCTGCGAAGATATCACCGAAATTCCCTGTCGGCACGGTAAAGCTGACCTTGCGATGTGGCGCGCCGAGGCTGACGGCGGCGGAGAAATAGTAAACGATCTGTGCCAGCACACGGGCGAAGTTGATCGAGTTCACCCCGGCCAGCTTCACCCCATCACGGAAGTCGAAATTGTTGAACATGTCTTTCAGCGCGGCCTGACAGTCATCGAAATCGCCATCCACGGCCAAAGCGTGCACATTGCTGTCGGCAGGAGTCGTCATCTGACGGCGTTGCACTTCCGAAACACGGCCATGCGGGAACAGGATGAACACATCCACCGCATCCAGGCCACGGAACGCTTCGATTGCGGCAGAACCGGTGTCACCGCTCGTCGCGCCGACAATGGTAACGCGATCTTCGCGCCGTTTGAGCGCGACCTGGAACAGCTGGCCGATTAGCTGCATGGCGAAGTCTTTGAAAGCCAGCGTGGGTCCGTGAAACAGCTCCAGTAGAAAATGGTTCTCGTTCAGCTGCTTCAACGGCGCGCGGGCGTCATGGCCGAAGCCCTCATAAGCGCGCGCTATGATCTTTTTGAACTCATCATCGGAGAACGAGCCGCTCACATAAGGCCACATCACGCGGAATGCGATTTCTTCATAGGACAGGCCAGCCAACGCAGCAATTTCGTCCTGCGACATCACCGGAATTTCAGCGGGCAAGTACAGACCACCATCACGGGCCAGTCCGGTCAGCATCGCCTCTTCAAAGGTCAGTTCGGGCGCTTGCCCGCGGGTCGAGATGTATTTCATGTCGCGTCACTTTCGGAATTGGCGCGGCTGCGCCACAGGAAGTATCCGGTCATTGCGGCCCAGACCAGAGCAAGACCAAACCAGATGATTGCATATTGCAAATGATCGTTGGGGATGCCCGCCGTATCCACCGGCATTGGCGTTACATTCGGATCGGTTTCCGAGCGGGCAATCAGCAACACCGGCTCAGCCCCCAGCGCGGCGGCCAGATTGGGCACATCGCGGGCGAACCAGATGTTGCCGTCAATATCTGCGTCAGGCGTGTAGCCATCGACTTCATCGGGCCAGTGCAGGTTGCCGGTGATTTCCATCGGGCCAGTCAGGCGAACAGCCTGCTTGGCTGTGGTCGGCACAAAACCGCGATCCACCAGAATAGTCCGGTCGTCGGTGGTAAAGGACTGGATGATCCGATACCCCGGCCCCACCTGCTTGACCGAAACCAAAACGTGGATCTCGCCCGGTTCGATCTCGCCTGTCACCGTCACCGGCAGGTATTTGTCCGCATCTTCGGACACCTGCAATGGCATGTCGACAGGATCGGCAGCGATGCGGCTTTCGATCTCGGCCAGCACCTCCTGTTTCCAGGTCAGCCGCTGCAGTTGCCAAATGCCCAGCGACAGCAGCAGGCCCAGACCGGCAAGGCCGAAGATCAGCAGAAACAGAATGCGACGCATATTGGGATCAGACCTTGTTGCGGGAACCGGCGCCTTGTTAAGGGGCACGCGAACCGAAGTGCAACCATGTAATTGTATGGGGCGCAATCTTGCGCCCCTGATTGAGAAAAAGCCGCCCCGTAGGGCGGCTTTTGCAATTGGATCACCTGCGTGGCGTTACATCAGCGGGGCCTGACCCCAGATGTAGACGGCGAAAAACAGGAACAGCCAGACGACGTCAACGAAGTGCCAATACCATGCGGCAGCCTCGAAACCGACGTGTTTCTCGGGCGTAAAGTCCCCCTTCAGGGCGCGGATCAGACAGACCGACAGGAAGATGGTGCCGATAATCACATGCGCGCCGTGGAAACCGGTTGCCATGAAGAAGTTCGAATAGAACTGATCGCCACCGAACTCCCAACCCTCATGGGCCAGTAACTCATAGTATTCAAACGCCTGAAGCGCAGTAAAGGCGATGCCCAGAACGATACCAATGGCCAGACCATTGATCAGCGCCTTGCGGTCATTGTCATGAACAAGCGCGTGGTGGGCCCAAGTAATCGCACAACCCGACAGCAACAGGACCAAAGTGTTGATCAGCGGCAGGTGGAACGGATCAACTGCGTGGATATCCGGCTGGATGTATTCAGTACCGGCATAGTCGTACATCGGATACATGCGATGTTTGAAGAACGACCAGAACCAGGCGAAGAAGAACATCACCTCGGACATCACGAACAGGATAAAGCCATAGCGCAGGCCGATACGCACGACCGGCGTATGATCGCCCTGACGGCTTTCAACCACGACTTCGGACCACCATGCAAACATGGTATAAAGAACCCCGACCAGCCCCATCCAGAAGATCCACGGGGTGATCCCGTGCATCCAAAGAACGGCCCCGAACAGCATCACAAATCCGCTTACCGCGCCGATCAGTGGCCAGATTGACGGGTTCAGAATGTGGTAATCATGGTCTTTTGCGTGTGCCATCAGCGTCCCTCACCTACAGGCGTTAGTTCTTGTTTGTCTCAGCCTGCACGTCAAGGGCGGCATAGCCCTCGGGCAGATCAATCTCATAGAATGTATACGACAGCGTGATCGTATGCACATATTTTGCTTCGGGATCTTCGATCAGTTCGGGATCGACGAAGAACGTAACGGGCATCTCGACTCGCTCACCCGGCTCCAAAACCTGTTCATCGAAGCAGAAACAGGCGATTTTCTGAAAATACCCCCCGGCGGAATAGGGCGCCACGTTGTAGGACGCCTGCCCTGCGACGGGCTTGTCGGTTGGGTTGTACGCTTCGTAGAACGCCAGACCTGTCTCACCGATACGTATTTTCATCTCGCGTTCGACCGGCTTGAATTCCCACGGCATACCCTTGGCCTTGGAGGCATCAAATCGGACCGTCACCACTTGGTCGAGAATGTCATCAGGGGCTTTCTCGGCAACCCCCGTGGTCCCTCCATACCCCGTGACCCGGCAGAACCAATTATAAAACGGCACCGCTGCCCATGCCAAACCGCCCATAAGGACGACGACGCCGACCAGTTGCGCGACCGTTTTCTGTGGCCCCGTCAACTTCATCAGTTCTGCACCTGCTGCGTCGCCAGACTAAAATCTGTGTTCGAGACCTTGACGACTGTCAGGCCGAAGATGATCACGATGAACGCGGCCAGTGTCAGGCCGACGCCCAGATTGCGGCTGAACCGTCTTTGGTGAAGTTCGTGAGTTTTGCGCAGGCTCATGACCAGCCTCCTAATCCGTAAGGTTTCAACAGGGCCTCGACGAGAATCGCGCCGAAATGCAGAAACAGGTACAGCAGCGACAGTTTGAAGAAACTGCGTTCGACCTTGAAGTTGTCGGCCTCCGAATCGTCTTCGTTTCGACGAGAAATCTGCCAGCCCCCCCGCAGAAACAAGCCATTCAGAACCAGCGCAACGACCAGATAAATCGGGCCTCCGATATCCGAGAACGCAGTCCCCACCGCCAGCAACGCCAGCAACGCGGTATAGACCAGAATGTGCCAGCGCGTTGCACGGCGGCCGTGCGTGACGGTCAACATCGGCACCCCGGCATCGTCATAGTCCGAGCGCATGAACAAGGCCAACGCCCAGAAATGCGGAGGTGTCCACATGAATGTCAGGGCGAACATTAACCACGGTTCGAGAGTCATCGAGCCAGTGGCCGCGACCCATCCGATGACCGGCGGGAACGCCCCCGCGGCACCACCAATGACGATGTTCTGCGGAGTCGAGCGTTTCAGCCACATCGTGTAGACGACGACATAGAAGAAAATTGTGAAGGCCAGAAACGCCCCTGCAAACCAGTTGGTTGCCAAACCCAGCATAATCACGGACAGGCCAGACAGAGCCAGACCCAGCGCCAATGCCTCGCCTTCTTCGACTTTGCCAGAGGGGATTGGACGGCCTTTGGTGCGCTTCATCACGCGGTCGATATCCGCGTCCCACCACATGTTCAGCGCGCCGGATGCACCACCACCAATAGCAATGAACAGGATGGCGCAGAAGCCAACAAACGGATGTATCGGAACCGGAGCCGCAAGCAGTCCGACCAAAGCCGTGAATACGACCAGCGACATCACGCGCGGCTTCAGCAGGGCGAAATAATCGCCAAAGCTGGCCTCGTCCGCGCGGGTCTGCGCAGAGACGGTGCTGGCATTGAAGCTTGCGTCGCTCATATCCGGTCCTTTTCGGGGCAAAAGCTGCGCGATTTCCGCGCAGCCCGCATGTGTTTACCTAGGCCGCAAAGGGCTTAGTTCGAGGCCACTTGGTAGGAAGCAGGCTGACCTGCATATTCTTCAAGCGCACCTTGCAGCCACTGTTCATATGCCTCTTCGCTGACCACTTTGACAGTGATTGGCATATAGGCATGGTCTTTACCGCACAGCTCAGAACACTGTCCGAAATAGACGCCTTCCTTGTCTGCTTCGAACCACAGTTCGGCCAGACGACCAGGAACGCCGTCCTGCTTCACGCCGAACGAAGGAATGGTCCAGGAATGGATCACGTCCGATGCAGTAACCTGCATCACGACAATCTTGCCGACCGGAACAACGACCGCGGTGTCGGTGGCGAGCAGCCATTCGTCTTCGCCATAGCCTGCATCGGCCAGCTTCGCCCGCATCGCATCGTCCAGAACAAACGGTGTTACGTCGGCATCCGCCGGGCGCGCGCCCTCGTCGAGGGTGGCCGGGTGGCCCAGGAGATAGCTATCGAAGGCAAAGTCATGATCGACATATTCGTAGGTCCAGTACCACTGGTTCCCCACGACTTTGATGGTGATGTCGCCTTCGGGAATCTCTTGTTGCTTGAAAAGAACCGGCAGCGAGAAAGCCCCGATGAAGACCAGAATCAGGATCGGGCCCAAAGTCCAGGCAATCTCAACCGGAGTGTAATGCGAGAACCGAGCCGGGTTCGGGTTTACGCGCTGGTTGTAGCGTACGATGCAGTAAACCAGCAGACCCGCAACAAACACACAGATCGCGGTGATGATCACCAGAATCATGTTGTCCAGCGACTGAATCCCTTCGGCAAGGCTGGTGGCAGCAGGCTGGAACCCCATGCCGCCGTCAACCGGCTTGCCAATAATCTCAAGCTCCTGAGCCATGGCGGGAAGGCTGGAGAGGGCCGTAGCAAGCCCGGAAAGCATCAAAGCATTCTTCATTTTCTGTCCTGATCGTTTGATCTTTGCGTCTCTCGCGAAAAGGTGTGAATCGGTCGCACCTCTCCCGTTGTCTTTGGCCGCGTTAAAAACCATATTCCGTCGGGTAGATAAAGCAAAATGCTTGCGTCAAACAGACGCTATTTTTGATCTGGATCAAACCCGAAAGGTCACAACTGATGACTCAGGCCCCGTTTCGCCCGTTTGAAAGCGTTCTTCCGAAGGATGAAGCGCTTGCTGTACTGAAGGCTGCAACTGATGGCGCCGAGGATGGGGAACTGTTCGTAGAACGGCGCAAATCCGAATCTTTGGTGTTTGATGACGGTCGATTACGCACGGCCTCTTACGACGCTTCCGAGGGATTCGGTCTTCGCGCGGTGCAGGGTGAAGTGGCTGGATACGCGCATTCAACGGATGTTTCGATTCCCTCTCTGAAGCGTGCAGCCGAAACCGCGCGGTTGGCGGTCGGCGATGGTGGTGGGACGCTGGCCGGGCCACCACGTGCCACCAATACCAGGTTATATACCGATGAAGACCCGATCGAATCCGCCGCCTTCCCGGTCAAAATCGAGACACTGCGCGAGATAGACGCTTTTACCCGTGATCTGGATTCCCGGGTTATGCAAGTCAGCGCCACGATTGCCGCTGCAGTGCAGGAGGTCGAGATTCTTCGCCCCGATGGTGTGCAGGTGCGCGATATACGCCCGATGACCCGCCTGAACATCTCGGTTATCGTAGAACAGAACGGCAGGCGCGAAAGCGGCTCTGCCGGAGGTGGCGGACGTGTTGGGCTGGATGGCTTGATCGATCCCTCAGACTGGCAAGATAAGGCGCGTGAGGCTCTGCGGATCGCGATGGTCAATCTGGATGCCGTCCCTGCACCTGCCGGCGTGATGGAAGTCGCGTTGGGCCCCGGATGGCCCGGTATTCTGTTGCACGAGGCCATCGGCCACGGGCTTGAAGGTGATTTCAACCGCAAGGGCAGTTCCGCTTTTGCCGGGCTGATGGGGCAGCAGATCGCTTCGAAAGGTGTAACAGTCGTGGATGATGGGACGATTGCAGACCGACGCGGTTCGATATCAGTGGATGACGAGGGTACACCCAGTTCGCGTACAGTTCTGATCGAGGATGGAATCCTCACCGGATATATGCAGGACCGCCAGAACGCACGCCTGATGGGCGTTGCTCCAACCGGGAACGGCCGGCGTCAAAGCTATGCCCATAAACCGATGCCGCGCATGACCAACACGATCATGTTGGGTGGCGATGCCGATCCGGCCTCGTTGGTGGCAGATATCAAAAACGGCATCTGGGCTGTGGGCTTCGGCGGAGGCCAGGTCGACATCACCAACGGCAAGTTCGTGTTCTCCTGCACCGAGGCATATCGTGTCGAGAACGGGAAGATCGGCGCTCCGGTCAAAGGCGCGACGCTGATTGGCGACGGCCCCTCGGCGCTAAAACGCATTCGGGGACTGGGCAATGACATGGCGCTGGATCCCGGCATGGGCACATGTGGCAAGGATGGGCAATGGGTGCCGGTCGGTGTCGGCCAACCTACCGTTTTGATGGATGGGCTGACTGTGGGCGGCTCTGCCACCTGAGTCGGCCCAAAATGAGAATCGAGGCGCGAAGGGTTAACACACTACCCTTCGCGTCAAATCAAAAACTCATCCATGGATATGTGAGCCAAGATAATTCGCACGAATTTTCTTTCTTTCTTTCAATGACATAATCATCTCTCCGAGGGATGGGTTCGAAAAATACTGATCTAATTTTCTAAGATTCACAGGCTGTTAACCCGCTGCACCGTAAACCAGTTTTGCAATCAGGCGGAGCATCGGATGACCGAAGAGCAGCTTTCTTCCAATCACCCCCCACTCCCACCCACCACGGAAGAGGACCGGTTTTCCTGGCTCCGTCTGTTGCGCTCACGCAAAGTAGGGCCGGCAACATTCCGGCGCTTATTGCGCGAACATGGCTCGGCGCAGAACGCGCTGGCCGCGTTGCCGGAAATGGCGCGCGCTGCCGGGATCGAGGATTATGAAATCTGCCCGCCCGGCGTAATTGAGGCGGAGCTCAAGGCCGCAAAGGTCGCCAAAGCGCGGCTTTTGTGCCTTGGGGCCGCCGATTACCCTTACGCGTTATGTGACCTTTCGGATGCGCCCCCGATGCTTTGGGCAATCGGCGATCCGTCGATCTTGAAACGCCGGGCAATTGCCATGGTCGGGGCACGGAACTGTTCTTCGCTGGGCGCGCGCATGGCGCGGGCGTTGGCGACGGATCTGGGTAAGCAAGACTATGTCGTGGTCTCGGGGCTTGCCCGCGGCATTGACACCTCGGCGCACTTCGCCGCATTGGCGACCGGTACTGTGGCAGTGTTGGCAGGTGGGGTTGATGTGATCTATCCGGCCGAAAATGCCGATCTGGCGCGAGATATCGCAGACACTGGACTTCGCCTGTCTGAACAACCGATGGGCACAACGCCTCAGGCACGACATTTTCCACGCCGCAATCGCATTATCTCGGGTCTGGCGCAGGCAGTGGTCGTTGTCGAGGCCGCGGCGAAATCCGGCAGCTTGATCACCGCGCGGGACGCCCTGGACCAAGGGCGCGAGGTTCTGGCCGTGCCCGGCCATCCCTTTGACGCCCGCGCGGCAGGATGCAATCTGCTGATCCGAGACGGGGCGACACTCGTCCGCAATGCAGAAGACGTGATTGATGCTTTGCCCAAGCAACAGCTACAATCTTCTGCCCAACAAATCCTACCCCTTGGACCCGAGGCAGACTCAGCCGAAATCACGCCCCAAGCCTTGCACGAGGCGATTCTGACTCGACTTGGCCCATCTCCGATCGCGGAAGACCAGTTGATCCGGGACATCGCTGCATCTGCGGGCGAAGTCGGCCCTGTGTTGGTCGATCTGGAGCTTGAGGGCAAGATTCAGCGGCAACCAGGCGGCCTGCTATCACTTTGCGCCTAAGCTATCGAACGGATTCGACACCGGATTCCGCGAGCGGTGCGGCCAGAACCGGCTTGAATTCAGAGTATTTTTAGTAGTGAAAACGAACGCATTGACAATTCGATCTTGCCCCACACATTTTGCACGGTCATACAAAGCGCAAAATCCGTCGAGCGAGGATTCCTCTTAAATGCCCGTAGTTGTTGTAGAATCTCCGGCCAAAGCAAAAACGATCAATAAATATCTTGGCCCCGACTACACCGTTTTGGCCTCATATGGCCATGTGCGGGACCTGCCGCCGAAGGATGGGTCGGTCGATCCCGAGCATGAATTTTCAATGAAATGGGAGGTCGGCAATGACAGCCGTAAGCATGTCAAGGCGATCGCCGACGCTCTGAAAGAAGACAACGCACTGATCCTCGCGACTGACCCTGATCGCGAAGGCGAGGCAATCAGCTGGCACCTGCAAGAAGCGCTGACCAAGCGGCGTTCGATCAAGAAGGACACGCCAGTCAGCCGCGTGACGTTCAACGCGATCACCAAGGACGCCGTGACCGAGGCGATGCAGAACCCGCGTGAGGTCGATATGCCGCTGGTCGAGGCCTATCTGGCCCGCCGCGCGCTGGACTATCTGGTAGGGTTCAACCTGTCGCCCGTTCTGTGGCGCAAGTTGCCAGGTGCCCGTTCAGCGGGGCGCGTGCAATCGGTCTGCCTGCGCCTCATCGTCGAACGCGAGATGGAGATCGAAGCCTTCAAGCCGGTCGAATACTGGTCGGTCAAGGCTGTGTTCGAGACGCCTAGGGGACAAACCTACGAGGCGCGTCTAGTCACGCTGGCAGGCAAGAAACTGGACAAGCACGATCTGGCCAACGCAACGCAGGCTGAGCTGGCGGTTCAGGCGATCACCAGCCGTGATCTGAGCGTGACATCGGTCGAGGCCAAGCCTGCCGCGCGCAACCCCTCTGCCCCGTTCATGACGTCGACCTTGCAGCAAGAAGCCAGCCGCAAGTTCGGCATGGGTGCACGCCATGCGATGCAGGTGGCCCAGCGGCTGTATGAGGCCGGATACATTACCTACATGCGAACCGACGGTATCGACATGGCCCCCGAGGCCGTGGCGGCAGCGCGCGATGCAATCGCCGACCGTTATGGTGCGGAATACGTGCCAGACAGCCCGCGCATGTACAAAAACAAGGCCAAGAACGCTCAGGAAGCACACGAGTGTATTCGCCCGACAGATATGTCGCGCGATGCCAAGGCGCTGAAGGTGACCGATGAGGATCAGCGCAAGCTTTATGATCTGATCTGGAAACGCACCATTGCCTGTCAGATGGCTGCCGCACGGCTTGAACGCACGACTGTCGAGATTACCAGCACGGACGGTCAGGTTGGCCTGCGCGCCACCGGTCAGGTGGTGCTGTTCGATGGCTTCATGCGCGTTTACGAAGAAGGCCGCGATGACGTGGTCGACGATGACGACAAGCGTTTGCCACAGATCATGCAGGGCGATCCCGCACGTTTTGCCAAGACCTCGCTGCGTGATCAGTTTGCCAAGGCCACCGCCGACTCGGAAAAGGCCGCCATTCTGGCCGAGAACGAATCCGTTCTGGCGCTGCAGCATCACACCCAACCGCCCCCGCGCTATACAGAGGCGACGCTGGTCAAACGGATGGAAGAGCTGGGGATCGGGCGTCCGTCGACCTATGCCTCGATTGTCACCACGATTCAGGATCGTGAATATGTACGTAAAGACAAGAATCGGCTGATCCCCGAAGAAAAGGGCCGGATCGTCACCATCTTCCTGCTGAATTTCTTTCGCCAGTATGTGGGCTACGAGTTCACCGCCAATCTGGAAGAAGAGCTTGACGACGTCAGCGCAGGTGAACGCGACTACAAGGATCTGCTGGGCAAGTTCTGGCGCGATTTCTCTGCCGCGATTGGTGAGACATCGGAGCTGCGTATCTCGGAAGTGCTGGACAAGCTGGACGAAGCGCTGGCACCGCAGCTGTATCCGCCGCGTGAAGATGGCTCGGACCCGCGCATTTGCCCGAAATGCGGTGTTGGCCAGTTACATCTGAAAACTTCGCGCACCGGCGGGTTTGTCGGTTGTGGCAACTATCCTGAGTGCACTTATACCCGTCCGATCGCTGGTGAGGGCGCGGAAGGTGACGAGCGTTTGCTGGGCGAAGATGGGGGCGATGAGATCTGGCTGAAATCCGGTCGATTTGGGCCATATGTCCAGCGTGGAGAGCCCACGCCTGAGAACAAGAAGCCTCCTCGTGCGTCCCTGCCCCGTGGCTGGAGCAAAGACGACATGGATCTGGAGAAAGCGCTGACTCTTCTGTCCTTGCCCCGTCAGATCGGCGAGCACCCCGAAGGTGGCATGATCAGTTCGAACTTTGGTCGCTTTGGACCTTATCTAATGCATCAGTTGGCCGACGAGGCAAAGCCTGTCTACGCCAACCTCAAAGACCCGAACGATGTGTTTGAGATCGGCATGAACCGCGCCGTCGAACTGTTGGCCGAAAAACGCGCCAATCCAGGTCGCGGACGTCGGGCGGCCGCGAAGCCGCTGAAAGAGCTGGGCGACCATCCCGATGGCGGCGCGATGCAGGTACTGGACGGGCGCTATGGACCGTATGTGAAATGGGAAAAGGTCAACGCGACGATCCCCAAAGACATCAAACCCGAGGATGTGACCCAGGAAATGGCCATCGAACTGGTCAATGAACGCGCGGCCAAGAAAGGCACAAAGAAAAAGGCAGCCCCCAAGAAGAAAGCTGCTGCCAAGAAGACCACCAAGAAAGCAAGTTAGGTAGAAATACCACCTGACCCTTGGATTCGTTGACTTCCCCGTGACGTGGCGGCACAAATCGGCCCAACACCATGTCATTGGGGGAGTTTTCCATGAAGAAAATCTATGACAATGCCGATGAGGCGCTCGATGGGGTGATATCGGACGGCATGCTGATCGCCGCGGGCGGCTTTGGGCTGTGCGGTATCCCGGAAATGCTGCTTGAAGCGATCAAGGCCTCAGGCGCGAAGGACCTGACGTTTGCCTCAAACAACGCAGGTGTGGATGATTTTGGCATCGGCATCCTGCTGCAAACCAAGCAGGTCAAAAAGATGATCAGCTCTTACGTTGGGGAAAACGCCGAATTCATGCGCCAGTATCTCAGTGGAGAACTGGAGCTGGAATTCAATCCACAAGGCACACTAGCCGAGCGGATGCGGGCCGGTGGCGCTGGCATCCCCGGGTTTTATACCAAGACGGGCGTAGGAACGGTGATCGCGGAAGGCAAAGAGCACAAGGACTTCAACGGCGAGACCTATATCATGGAGGAAGGCATCTTCGCCGACCTCGCGATCGTAAAGGCGTGGAAAGCCGATGACACCGGGAACCTCGTGTTCCGCAAGACCGCCCGCAACTTTAACGTGCCCGCAGCGACTTGCGGCAAGATTTGTGTGGCTGAGGTTGAAGAAATCGTCCCGCGCGGCTCGCTGGACCCGGATGGCATCCACCTGCCCGGCATCTATGTGCATCGCATTATCCAAGGCAGCCACGAAAAGCGCATCGAACAGCGCACCACCCGCAAGAAGGAGGACGCATAATGCCCTGGGATCGCAATCAGATGGCCGCACGTGCGGCAGAAGAGCTGGAAGACGGCATGTATGTGAACCTCGGCATCGGTATTCCGACGCTGGTGGCGAACTATGTAGGGGACAAGGACATCACCCTACAGTCCGAAAACGGTATGTTGGGCATGGGGCCTTTCCCGTTTGAGGGCGAGGAAGACGCTGACCTGATCAACGCGGGCAAGCAAACGATTACCGAACTGTCCCGCACCTCTTACTTCGATAGCGCGACCTCGTTCGCCATGATCCGAGGAGGTAAGATCGCTGCTGCGATTTTGGGTGCGATGGAAGTGGACGAGAAAGGAGACTTGGCCAACTGGATGATCCCCGGCAAGCTGGTCAAAGGTATGGGCGGTGCGATGGATCTGGTCGCTGGCGTTGGTCGCGTGATTGTAGTGATGGATCACACCAACAAGCATGGTGATTCAAAAGTGCTGAAGGAATGCACGCTGCCTCTGACTGGCCAGGGCGTTGTGGATCGCATCATCACCAATCTGGGTGTTCTGGATGTCGTCGAAGGCGGCCTGAAGATCGTCGAACTGGCCGATGGCGTCAGCGAGGACGAGATGCGAGGAGCGACTCAGGCAACAATCGTAGATTGACCTCAGGCCAATGAAACATAAGGCCCGCTGCGACGCGGGCCTTTTTTAGTTCGAAGTCTGAAAAATGCAGGGGTCCGAAACGAACTGCGGTGTTGTTGTACAAAGAGCACTCGCGACCTGAAACGCGGCCAGAACCTTGGGCACGTAGTCTCTGGTCTCGGCATAAGGTGGCACACCACTATGCTTGCGCACGGCCCCTTCGCCGGCATTGTAACCTGCCAATACGAGAATCGGGTCATTGTCGAACTCGTTCATAAGCCAATGCAGGTATTTCACCCCACCTTCGATATTCTGTTCAGGTTTCAGGCTGTCCTCTACCCCAAAACGTTCGGCGGTAGCTGGCATCAATTGCATCAAGCCCTGCGCCCCGGCAGAACTGACAGCCTGTGTGCGGCCCGCAGATTCTACCGAGATAACGGCCAGGACAAGTGCGGGTGAGACATTGGTCCCTACGGTCGAACGTAGAATATCCACCCCTCGCTTTTCTGCGATGTCTTGCAAGGTCTGCAGACGCGGCGCCGCGACACCCGTGGCAGTAAGCGCTTGAACGGCCTCACTCAGCCTACCTGCGCTGGCCTGCGCTAGATCGGGGGATACCCGGCTCCAGAATGCTCTATAAGAGCCAACTGGCTTGGTCGCCCCCGCGATCTTCTGAGGAACCGATGGGGGCGGCTTTGCGATAGCGGCAATCTCAGGCACTTCCAGCTTGGCGCCAGTGCTGGGGGCTGATGGTGATGCTGCATGTTGTTCTGGCGTGATCTGAATCGTCACGCGCGGACGTGTCCCCGGCTTTGGGGCCTTTATGCGCTTATAGACGCCGCGCGGCTCGGTTTCGGTTGCAGTGACAGGAATTGCACCCGCCATCAGAAACACCGCTGCACCGGCGCATATTACTGCGTCCCGGAAATACATTTGCCTGCCTCGATTTCTTATCTTTTGAAGCATTTTGAACATCATAACGGCCCGCAACACCAGAAAAACCAAGCGAATTGGGGCAATTTCGCCTCAATTGCCGCCATTTTGCATCGCCCACACAACGGAAGTACAAAAAAGGTGTAATTTTTTCTATTTATTTTCAATTAGTTACTAAATTCACCAACAAAAAATTAAGCTTTGAGCAAAAAAATATTGGTTTGGCCCAATTCCTGCCACGCACAGGGGTCAAACATATATCCATACCGAGACGATCGGGAGCGGACTGAGAGAGAAAGCTCTGAAAGACGCCGAGGTTAATTAATTTTTGATCCTTTAGGAGGGACATAACATGATCAAGTTCATCAAGAACTTCCGCAAAGACGAAGACGGCGCCGTAACTGTAGACTGGGTCGTTCTGACCGCAGCTGTTGTTGGCCTGGCAGCCGTTGCTTACAACCAGATCCACAATGGTGCCAGCAGCCTGGCAGGCAACATCGATGACGCTCTGGGTTCGGTAACTGTGACAGTTCCGGATACCGAATAATCTGTTATCGGTCTAGCATAACAACTTGGGGCCATGTCTTTACTCAAAGGCGTGGCCCCTTTGTTTTCAGAAGAAAGCCACCCGGTATAGTCCAATGTTAAAAAGAGTACATAGTTTCCGAACCGATGAGACCGGCGCGATAACCGTAGACTGGGTGGTTTTAACTGCTGCAATCGCAGGTCTCGCCGCAATAATCTACTTCATCCTGAGCCAAGGACTTCTAACAGCGGGACAGCCGATCGCAAATGTAGAAGTAGAAGAGATGGTCTTTGAGTAGCGCGGGCCCGTTCCCATTTACTAGCGAGACGGCAACCCTGCGAATAAGCGTATTTTCTGCCAAAAATTACCGGGATTGTCCGCTTTTTCGACACAATTGAAAAATATCTTGGATCCTGAATCGATGTGACTTCAAGAGTCGCGGTCTACGGAAAATAAAGAGGGACAAATGCGAGCTGTTTTTGGACTTGTTCTTATCATCGGGGTCGCGTTGGCCGGTGGTGCTGTCTATATGGCACGCGAATACATCACGGACAATCAGGCCAAACTTGCACAGGAACGCAAGTTGCGCGAAGAGGCGCTTGCCAATGCGCAGGCGGGCATCGTCCCGACCGTAGGCGTTTTGGTTTCGAATCGCTCCTTCAAATACGGCGAACGTTTGAACCAGGAAGATATCCGCGTCGTTCAGTGGCCAGAGGATGCGATTCCCGAGGGTGCCTTCGTGGACATGACAACCCTATTCCCGGAAATCAAAAACAATGAACGATTCGTTCTCCGCGCGATGGAGAAAGACGAAGCGATTATGGAAGTCAAAGTCACCAATCCAGGCGAGACTGCTGGCCTCAGGTCACAATTGCCCAAGGGAATGCGCGCATTTGCGATAAGCGTTGATGTGGCATCTGGCGTATCGGGCTTTTTGCGCCCGGGCGATACGGTGGACGTGTATTGGACCGGCTCATTACGTGGCACCAGCGATTCTGGCCGCGGTGAGATTACTCGTTTGGTGCTGACGAACATCGAATTGGTCGCTGTTGATCAGTCGGCGGGTCTGGATGTGACCGGCACAACCATTGCTCGCACGGTCACAGTTGCAGCGACGCCACAACAGATCGCCGCTTTGGCACAGGCTCAGAACACGGGTCGCATGTCGCTGGCACTGGTTGGCGCTCAAGATGACAAGGTGGCAGAGGTGGTTGAAGTCGATCAGCAGTCTTTGCTTGGCATTGAAGAGAGGGCCCCGGCCCCCGTCGCGGCTCCGGAGAAGGTCTGCACAATCCGCACCCGTCGTGGCGGCGAGACGGTAGAGACCCCAATTCCCTGCACAAACTAACTAAGTTTCAGACCTTTACGAGACAAAGACCGCGCATTTTGCGCGGTCTCTTTCTTTGTGTTGTTGCGCATAATCCACATAAGGAACTTTCCAGAAACCATTGATTATTGCAATAAATCTGGTTCTGTCGCAGGGTTTCATAGCATAGGGCATAAGACCCAAAAAAAATCGAGTGGTGATCGGAGAGGCAGGTCACATGACAATACGTTCCTGGATCAGCGCAACCCTGCTGGGGTTGTCGCTAGTTGTGAGCCCAATCGGCGATGCCGCTTGGGCCCAAAATCTTCGCGTGGTTAAAAAGGGTACAGCGGAAACGCTGGATGTCCCCGTAAATCGCGCAATCGTGGTGGAAAGCGAACAACCGTTCGCAGACATCAGCATTGCCAATGCAGGCATAGCGGATATTTCGACCCTGTCGGACCGCACTATCTATGTTCTCGGTCGGGCACCGGGTACAACCACCCTGACAATGTTCGACGGCGCGGGTAATCTGATTACCAACGTGCGTGTGCGTGTTTCCCCTGATGTTTCGGAATTCAAAGAACGCTTGCGTCAGATTCTTCCCAGTGAGCGAATCGAGGTTCGGACCGCCAATGATGGGATCGTCTTGTCGGGAACAGTTTCCAGCAGTGCCAAACTGGCGCGTGCGCTTGAGTTGGCAGAACGGTATGCCCCTGAACGTGTATCGAACCTGATGAATGTCGGTGGCGTGCAGCAGGTCATGCTGAAAGTGCGCTTTGCGGAAATGAACCGCTCTGTAGCCAAAAACTTGTCGGCATCGTTGGGCTTTGGCGGTGGCGACACCACTGCGGGCTTCAATTCCTTGAATAACCAGGGCGCACTGAACAACGCACTGGCGAACAACATCCCGTTTGTTCAGACAAATTCCGGTGCCATTCTCTTCGGTTTCGGCGCGGGGTCGACACAGGTTAGACTGCTTTTGGAAGCCCTTGAAACCAAGGGTTTGGTTCGCAGCTTGGCAGAACCGAATCTTTCTGCACTGTCTGGCCAAGAGGCGGAGTTCCTTGCAGGTGGTGAGGTGCCAATCCCAGTACCCCAAGGCGACGGTGTTGTTGCGATCGAGTATCGTCAGTTTGGCGTACAGCTCCTGTTTGTTCCGCGCGTCGTCGATGGCAACCTGATCAACCTGGAACTGGGTGCATCAGTATCGAGCATCGACCAGAGTGCGAACTTCACGATTAACGGCGACAATGTTCCCAGCTTCATCACGCGTCAAACACGGACAACCATCGAGTTGCGCGACGGTGAGAGCTTTGCCATTGCAGGCCTAATCCAGGATGATTTCACGGATCTGAACAGCCAGGTTCCCTGGCTTGGCGATGTGCCTGTATTGGGCGCGTTGTTCAGGAGCGCTCAGTATCAGCGTGAGCAGAGTGAATTGATCATCATCATTACCGCGCATCTGGTGTCGCCCACTCGTGGCGAGGCGCTTGCCCTGCCGACCGATCGCGTGAAACCGCCCAGCGAGTTCGATCTGTTCGTAAACGGCAAGATCTCTCGGACTGAACGCGCCGGAAATGGTGCAGCCTCTGAAGTTGCCAATCAGGATTTTGGCACCTCTTACGGCTACGTGCTGGACTGATAGAGAGGATAGAACCAATGGAAAAGTGGATCATCACACTGGGTCTTTCGGTTGCTGTCGCCGGTTGTACACGCGAGGCCGGGTACGAAATCGATCAGGGCACGTTTGGTAACGCTACACTGAACAACATTCAGGTCATGAATGGTGAGTTGACGTATGGCCAAATCCTCGCGCGGCGTTTCGCTGCCGAGGTGCCAACACAGATCAACTTTGCCTTCGATAGCGCGCAATTGGACGCTTCGGCGCAACGAATCCTGTTGCAGCAGGCGGCCTGGATCAAACAGTTCCCCGAGGCGCGGTTCCGTGTCTATGGGCACACGGATGCCGTTGGCTCTGACGCATATAACAAGCGATTGGGCCAGCGCCGCGCCAATGCCGCCGTTGCATTCCTGACACGACAAGGAATATCGCGCTCACGGTTGGAAGCCGTTGTTTCCTTTGGTAAATCCAGGCCGTTGGTTGCCACCCAAGATCGGGATCGACGCAATCGGCGGACAGTGACCGAGGTATCGGGCTTCTTCGATCGGCATCCAAATATTCTGGATGGAAAATATGCGGACGTGATCTATCGCGAATACATCTCAAGCGCGATCCCGATAAGCGATATCCAACGGCAAGAAGACGCCGGTGGTACCAGCGACTAATAAATAGGAAATGGGCGGCATTGTCGCCCATTTCCCTACAATTGGTTCTTTTGCGCCCAATTCTTGCCTAACTTCCAAGCCACTTTGTGAACAATTGGGTGACCTGCGGCCAAAATCGACCGCATCGGGCGACAGCATACCAGAACTGAATCTTCTCGCGTTCAAATGGTTTGCTCAGCCCTCTCGATGAGGATTGTGTTAATGACGAGCGCGACGCCGCAAGACGATAATAACGCCATTTTGGCCTGTACCATCAGCCGTGATGTCCAGAACTTCGACCTTTTGATCGAGGATATGGAAGCTGCGCTGGGCGAACGATGGGGTGATCTTGGATTTGCCGAAGCGCTTGCGTTCTTTAGCCAACCCGAAGCCAAGACGCTTCAATTTGTAGCGCTGGCGCTGGACGGCGATGATGAAGACAACCTGACACTGATGGGTGAGATCATCACTCAGGCCAAGGAAAAAGGCATCAAGGTTGTCTTGATCGCCGAGGATGTCACCCCTGCCGCATTGCATCAGCTGCTACGCAGAGGTGCGGACGAGTTTGTCCCCTACCCGCTTCCCGAAAATGAACTTCAGGAAGCCATCGATCGTATGCAACAACCCGATCCGGTTGTGGCACCACAAGCAGCGCCCACTGCGACGAACGGCTCCTCGAAAGAAGGGGCGCTTTTTGTCGTGCAGGGCCTGGCAGGTGGTGTCGGTTCTACAACCATGGCGGTCAATCTGGCATGGGAACTTGCAACGGTTTCAGCCAAAGAAGCCCCGAAAGTGTGCCTGATCGATCTGGATCTGCAATACGGCACTGTTTCGACCTATTTGGATCTGCCTCGTCATGAAGCCGTGTTCGAAATGCTCTCAGATACGGATTCGATGGACGAAGACTCCTTTGGACAGGCGCTCCAGACGTTTGAAGAGAAACTGCAAGTTCTAACGGCACCATCTGACATGGTGCCGCTGGACATCATCACGCCTGAGGACATTCAGCGTGTGATCGACACCGCACGCGCGAATTTTGATTATGTCGTCATAGACATGCCAAAAACACTTGTTCACTGGTCAGAAACGGTTCTGCAGGCCGCCCATGTCTATTTTGCGTTGCTTGAGCTGGATATGCGCTCGGCCCAGAACGCATTGCGTCTGAAACGGGCACTGCAGGCCGAAGAATTACCCTTCAACAAACTGCGGTTTGCTATGAACCGGGCTCCTAAATTTACCGATCTCAACGGTAAAAGCCGGGTTAAACGTATGGGTGAAAGTCTGGGTATTTCCATTGATCTGCTTCTGCCCGATGGCGGCAAACCCGTCATGCAAAGCGGCGACCACGGTTTACCGCTGGCAAATTCAGCGGCCAAGAACCCGCTGCGCCGGGAAATCGCCAAATTGGCTCAATCGCTTCATAGCCTTGGCAGTAGTGACGCCGAAGCCGCATAACTCAAAGGGGAGCTGCCGTGTTTTCAAGATACAAAAAACAGCCTTCGGCACAGCCGGTTGAAACCCAGGCGTCGAAAGTCGAGGCCCCGGCAGCAGCAGCTGCGGCACCAGCTGCCAACGCAATTGCGCGCAAGCCGGTCAAGAAAAAGGCGGCAGAAGTTGGTGGAAACGACAAGGAACGCAAGCGCAAGGAACGGCTGGGCGAAATCAAGCTTGAGCTGCACCGCGAGCTTCTTGAAAACCTGAACCTCGCAGCCCTTGAAAAAGCTGAAGAATCAGAACTGCGGACAGAAATCAGCGCGATTGCCAGCGAAGTTCTGGAAGCCCGCAACATCGTTCTGAACCGTGAAGACCGCAGCCAGCTAAACAAAGAGCTTTATGACGAGGTCACTGGCCTCGGGCCGCTGGAAGCGCTGCTACAAGACGACTCGGTCAACGATATTCTGGTCAACGGCCCCCAGCAGATTTTTGTCGAACGGGCCGGTAAGCTAGAGATCAGCGACATCACGTTCAAAGACGAAAAGCACCTGATGCGGATCATCGACAAGATCGTTTCTGCCGTTGGTCGCCGTGTCGATGAATCCAACCCGTATGTTGACGCCCGCTTGGCTGATGGCTCACGTTTCAATGCGATGGTGCCGCCGATCGCGGTGGATGGTTCGCTTGTTTCCATTCGTAAGTTTAAGAAAGACAAGCTCGGCATCGACGATCTGGTCAATTTCGGTGCGTTTACCGAAGAAATGGCAGCCTATCTGCAAGCCGCCGTGTCGACTCGTCTGAATATCATTGTTTCGGGCGGTACCGGTTCCGGTAAAACGACAACGCTGAACGCGCTGTCAAGCTTTATCGACGACGCCGAGCGCATTCTGACCATTGAGGATACTGCGGAACTTCAGCTGCAGCAGACCCATGTGGGTCGGATGGAAAGCCGTCCGCCCAACGTTGAAGGCAAAGGCGAGGTCAGTCCACGCGATTGTTTGAAAAACGCCCTGCGGATGCGCCCCGACCGCATCATCGTGGGCGAGACCCGTGGCGCCGAAGTGATCGATATGCTGCAGGCCATGAATACCGGCCACGACGGATCAATGACCACGATCCACGCGAACTCGGCCCGTGACGGCATCTCGCGTCTTGAAAACATGATCGCCATGGCGGGGATCGAAATGCCGATCAAAGCGGTCCGCAGCCAGATCTCGTCGGCTGTGAATCTGATCGTTCAGGCCAGCCGTCTGCAGGATGGTTCGCGCCGGATGACATCAATCACCGAAATTACCGGCATGGAAGGTGACGTCATCTCGATGCAGGAAATATTTAAATTTCAACGTGTTGGCCTGACCCCCGACAACAAGATCATCGGTCATTTCACCGCCACAGGTGTGCGCAGCCACTATTCCGAGCGCTTCCGTCTGTGGGGCTTCGATCTGCCCGCCTCGATCTACGATCCAACCACGATGTAGGAGAACCAAGATATGCAACTGCCTGTCGAGGCGCTCATCTACATCGTGATTTTCGTCGGGGTCTTTGCCCTGGTCGAAGGTATCTATCTCGTCGCATTCGGAAAATCGATCAGCCTGAACAGCCGCGTCAATCGCAGGCTGGACATGATCGATAAGGGCGTCGGGCGCGAGCAAGTACTGGAGCAGCTGCGCAAGGAAATGCAGCAGCACATGAAGTCGCAGAGCATACCGCTCTACTCGCTATTGGCAGACAAGGCGCAGAAGGCGGCGATCGCCTTCTCTCCTCGGCAGTTGATTGTGATCATGGCGCTGGTTTCAGGGCTGGCTTTTGTAGGTTTGAGCGTAGGAACAGCGACCGAACCGACGCTTCGGGCGGCTCTATCGGTCGCGATCGGGGTCGGAGCGGTGTACGCTTGGGTCAATAACAAAGCCAATAAACGCATGGCCTTGATTGAAGAACAATTGCCCGATGCGGTGGAACTGATGGTTCGGTCACTTCGTGTCGGAAACCCATTTGTTTCTTCGATCCAAATCGTTGCTAACGAGGTCGAGGACCCCCTTGCGACAGAGTTCGGTGTTATCTCGGATGAATCCGCTTATGGCCGGGATGTCGGTGAAGCACTCAAAGATATGGCAGAGCGGCTGGACATGCAGGATTTACGGTTTTTGGCCGTCGCCGTTTCGATCCAGCAACAATCGGGGGGTAACCTTGCCGATATTTTGGCCGGTTTGGCCAAGGTGATCCGCGCACGTTTCCGACTGTTCCGCCGGGTGAACGCTATCACCGCCGAAGCCAAATGGTCGGGCAAATTCCTGTCGGGTTTCCCGGTCGCCTGTCTTCTGTTCATCATGGTTAAGGACCCGAACTACTACGACGCCGTAATCGACGATCCGCTTTTCATTCCGGCATGTTTCTTTGTCGGCATCACGCTGACCCTGAACCTGATCGTCATGCGTATCCTGACCGACATTAAGGTTTAAGAGGCCCAAAGATGGAATTTTTGAACCAGATCAATGAGCTGTTGAAGCAGAACTTGGGTGAATTCGGTCCGCTGATTGTCGTGGGCGTTTTGGGATTGTTCATGATCCTGGTCACAATCCCGCTGATGCTGAACCAGCCGGAAGACCCACTAAAGAAGTTGCAGCGGTCAAATTCACCGCCAAAAAACAACAAGAAAGAAAAGAAAGAGCGTCTCAGAACAGCCAGCCGGAACGAACAGCTTGAGAAGTTCGCCAACTTTCTAGAACCAAAGAACGAAGAAGAGTATACCGCCGTTCAACTCAAGTTGAGGCAAGCCGGCTATCAGTCCAAGGACGCGGTTCGTTTCTATCACTTCGCTCAGTTCGCATTGGGCATAATCGGGATCCTGATCGGCGTCTCGCTGGTTACCGTGTTTGCGGGCGATCAGGAATTTGACTCGACACAAATCCTCATTCGCGTTCTGGGACCTGGTATTGCGGGTTACTTCGTGCCCAAATACTGGATCACGCGGCGCGTAGAGGAACGCAAGGAAGCGATCGTAAATGGTTTCCCTGATACGCTCGATCTGATGTTGGTATGCGTCGAGGCCGGGCAGTCCTTGGATCAGGCCATTGTACGGGTCGCGTCTGAGATGAAAGCATCTTACCCAGACATCGCGCTTGAGTTCGAGGTTGTCGCCTACGAAATGAAAGCCGGTAAAGAAAAGGACACCGTTTTGCGCGACTTCGCGACGCGATGCGGCGTTCAGGACGTTAGTGCGTTCGTCACCGTGATGATCCAATCAGCGACATTCGGGACATCCATTGCCGAAGCGTTGCGGGTTTATGCCGATGAAATGCGTGACAAACGCGTGATGCGCGCCGAAGAGGCAGCGAATAAGTTGCCAACCAAAATGACGCTTGCGACAATGATGTTGACCGTCCCTCCTCTGCTGGTCATCCTTGTTGGACCTTCGGCAAAAGGTATTATGGAGTTTGGAAACCGATAACGCCTTCCCGCTTCTTCGCTGGGTTGCCAAATCAGGTTGTTGGCACCTTCGTATGACAATTCCGGCCGCCATGGTTTTCACCATGGTGGCCTCTTGCACTGAAACAGGCGCGACAGACGATCCGTTTGCCCCTGGCGTCGATCCTGATGGGCCTGCGGTAGATGAGGTGACGGTCGGAAACCGATTGATGGCGGCGGGCGAATATGAGCTTGCACTTGAATCCTTCACCCGTGCCGCGTTGCAACAGGGTATGACCCCGCAAATCCTGACTTCGCTTGGGACAGCTAATTTGGGATTGCGCCGGATTGGCCAAGCTGAACCGCTATTGCGTCGTGCTGTCGAGGACGATCCCGAGTGGCCTGTGGCATGGAACAACCTGGGTGTCTTCTTGGTGGAAACGGGCGAATATGCCGAAGCCGCGCAGATGTTCCGCAGAGCCTATGCGCTGGACAATGGCGAAAGTGACGCAATCCGCGACAATCTGCGGTTAGCACTCGCAAAAATGGAAAATCCTGTTAATAATACCCCTCAAGAACAAGAATTTGAACTGGAGCAGCGCGGCAACGGGCAATTTGTTCTGCGTAAAATCCAGTAATAGAGGCAGAGCAGTAAAGGACGCACAAAAATGCGCCAACCCTTCTTGATTCCGACGATGCTGGCGTGCGGGCTGGTTTTGGCCGCCTGCGCAAAGGAAACCGAAGAGGAAAAGGTTGAACGTACTTTTCAGGAAGTGAACGTTATCGACGAGACCAACCTGAATGACGTGATGCTGAATGCGGCCGATCCCAATGAGGCGGTGACCTATTTCCAAAGTGCGGCCGCCAAGAACCCCGACCGCATCGACCTGCAACGAGGACTAGCGATCACGCTGACCCGTGCCAAGCGCAGCACTGAAGCTTCCGCCGCGTGGAAACGAGTGCTGAGCATGAAAGGGGCCAACAACGCCGACCGTGTCGAATACGCTGATGCGCAGATTCGCAGCGGCAACTGGGACGGCGCAAAGGCGACATTGGACAAGATCCCCCCTACATATGAAACCTTTAAACGGTATCGGCTTGAAGCGCTGGTGGCAGATGCCAAAAAAGACTGGAATCGCGCCGACCATTATTACGAAACCGCAGTGGGCCTGACGACCCGCCCTGCCGGAGTCATGAACAACTGGGGCTATTCCAAACTGACGCGCGGGCAATATGCGGAAGCTGAGCGGCTGTTTACCGACGCGATTCGGCAGGACAATTCTATGTTTACCGCCAAAAACAACCTTGTTCTGGCGCGCAGCGCACAGGGCAACTACAGCGTTCCTGTCGTCCCAATGACGCAGACCGAACGGGCGAAACTGTTGAACACCATGGCCATTTCAGCCGTGAAACAGGGGAATATCAACCTGGCCAAGAACCTCTATCGCGAGGCGATTTCCACCCACCCGCAGCATTATGACGAGGCGGTCCGCTCGCTTCGGGCCCTTGAGGACGCCTGATCCATGATCATACCAGCGGCAGCGGCGGCGTGGTTACTACCTTTTGTTCTGCCGATCTGTTTCTACGTTGCCTTTACGGATATGCGTGAGATGCGGATCAAGAACCACGCGGTCATCGCGCTGGCGGTTGTTTATCTCATCGTCGGGCTTATCGCATTGCCACCGTGGTCCGGTCCGTGGATCCCCGGCAACATCGGGCCGTTAACCCTGACCCTGCCTGTCTACGGATGGCAGCTGCTTCACATGGTTGTCGTTCTTGTTATCGGCATCGTGCTAAATGCAGCTGGGGTGATGGGGGCCGGAGACGCGAAGTTCTGCGCCGCTGCCGCAGCGTTTGTCTGGGTCGGTGACCTGATGTGGGTCATGGTGATTCTGACGGCAACTCTGCTGGGAGCGTTCTTTGCCCACCGGTTGGCGAAATACACCCGGCTGCGCCAGATCGCACCACATTGGGAAAGCTGGGATCGCGGCAAACAGTTCCCTATGGGTCTGACGCTGGCTGGCAGCCTCGTTGTTTATTTGATTTTGGGCATAATCCACGGATCGTGAACAATCATCAGCGCGCCTTGCCCGCGCCTTTGTCCTGCCACAAATCCGCGCCAAATTCTTCCAAAGCGGCCCCGCAAGGGCCTTTTGCGTGATTTTTGGATGGACGAGCCCCGCTCATGAATATGCAGACCTCCTCTGTGATTGCCCCCCCTGCCCCTAAAGGCCTGGGAGAAATGCAACTTCCGCTGGTGATGATGCGGGACATTCTGTTGAAGACCGTCTTTCGCAAGAACGTGGATACGGTCAGCGAAATTGCGGGTGCCATCTGTCTGCCCGGGTCCGTGACACAGGAACTAGTTGATATCGCACGCGAGCAGAAACTGCTTGAAGCGACCGGGACTCTGAACGCCAACTCCGGCAATGAAATGGGCTATCAGCTGACCGATGCAGGCAAGGCCCGGGCGCTGGACGCGTTGAGCCAGTCTGAGTATTTCGGCGCGATGCCCGTGCCGCTCGATGTTTACCGCGAGCAGGTCAAGCGCCAGTCGATCCGCAACATTCAAGTCACCCGCGACCAGCTAACCGGCGCGATGGGCCATCTTGTTCTGCCCGACAGCCTGCTGGATCATCTGGGCCCGGCGGTCAGCGCCGGTCGCTCAATTCTGATGTATGGCCCTCCGGGCAATGGTAAATCCTCGATCTCGAACGGCATTCGTGATGCTTTGGGGGACAACGTCTATGTTCCGCGCGCAATCGAATATGCCGGTCAGGTGATTACGGTCTACGACCCGATCGTGCACACCGCGATCGAGCAAGAAGAGGACGATCCCAACAGTCTGCGCCGTCGCAAGCGGTTCGACACTCGCTATGTTCAATGCGAACGCCCCACCGTTGTGACTGGTGGTGAACTGTCACTGAGCATGCTGGATTTGGTCTACAACCCCACCGCGCGTACCTATCAGGCGCCTTTGCAGCTGAAATCCACCGGCGGCATCTTCATCGTGGACGACCTTGGACGTCAGGCAGAGCCCCCTCAGGCCCTGATCAACCGCTGGATTGTTCCGCTTGAAGAAAGCAAGGATATCCTTGGCCTGCAATCGGGTGAGAAGTTCGAAGTACCATTCGACACGCTGGTTATATTTTCGACCAACTTCCACCCGAATGAGATTTTCGACCAAGCGGCCCTGCGCCGGATTTTCTTCAAGATCAAAATCGACGGCCCGAACCAAGAGAATTTCCTGAAGATCTTTGCCATGGTCGCCCGCAAGCGCGGTATGCCACTAGACGAGGCGGCGTTGGTGCATTTGCTGAAGGTCAAATACCCGACCATCAACAACATCTACGCAAACTATCAGCCGATCTTCCTGATCGACCAGATGATCTCAATCTGCGAGTTTGAGGGTATCCCGTATCAGATGAGTCCGGACCTGATCGACCGAGCCTGGGCCAACATGTTCGTGAAGGAAGAAAAGATCATTCACTGATCCCCTTGTCCTGGTTTCCATGGCCTGAGGGCTGCGCTAGGTTTGCCGGATGGTGCAGATTCCCCCGGCAATCCAAAACTGGTTTTCGAACAAAGGCTGGTCGATTCATCCGCATCAGCAGGAAATGTTTGAGCGGGCGAATGATCCCGCGACCCTTCTTATCGCTCCAACTGGTGGCGGCAAAACCATGGCCGGTTTTCTGCCTTCCCTGGCCGAGTTGGCGCAGGGGCAGCATGACGGATTGCACACGCTTTATGTGTCTCCTCTCAAGGCGCTGGCAGCGGATATCAGGCGCAATCTGCGCGTTCCCGTCGAGGAAATCGGCCTGCCAATTCGGATCGAAGATCGCACCGGCGACACATCGGCCACGCAGAAGAAACGCCAGCGCGCCGATCCTCCACATATCCTGCTGACCACGCCCGAAAGTCTGGCGTTACTTACTTCATACGAAGATGCTCCGCGCATGTTTGCTGGGGTCCAGCGCATTGTTGTCGACGAAATACATGCACTTGCAGAAAGCAAACGGGGTGATCAATTGATGCTGGCGCTCGCACGATTGCAGACACTCTGCCCCGATCTGCGCCGCGTAGGCTTGTCCGCCACGGTTGAAGACCCCGAAGGCATCGCACGATTTCTAGCCCGCAATCCCGATCCTTGCCGAGTTATTCAGGCTGATCCCGGCCCTGACCCCGATATCTCGATGCTGCAAACACAAGAGATGCCGCCATGGTCGGGCGGTGGCGCAGCCTATTCCATCCCCGCTGTGATGGAGCAGATCAAAAAGCACAAGACGACACTTATCTTTCACAATACTCGGGCGCAGGCCGAGATTTTCTTTCACAACCTCTGGCTCGCCAACGACGACGCTCTGCCCATCGGCATTCACCACGGCAGCCTGGATCGGCAACAACGCGAACGGGTCGAGGCTGCGATGGTCAGGGGTGATCTGAGGGCAATTGTCTGCACCGGCAGCCTCGATCTGGGGATCGACTGGGGCGATGTGGATCTGGTGATCCAGATCGGCGCGCCGAAGAACGTCAAGCGGCTAGTGCAGCGGATCGGGCGCGCAAATCACCGCTACAATGCCCCTTCCAAAGCTATTCTCGTCCCAGCCAACCGGTTCGAAGTGGTCGAATGTGTTGCTGCACTGGAAGCTGTGCAAGAACATGATCTGGATGGCGACCCCCGCGGGCCAGGACCCAGGGACGTTTTGTGCCAGCATATTCTGATCGCCGCCGCAGCGGGACCGTTTGATGCAGATGCACTCTACGCCGAAATGACGGCTGCCGGGCCTTATGCGCAGATCACCCGTGCTGAATTCGATGCCTGTTTGGAATTCTGCGCCACCGGTGGATATGCCCTGCGAGCCTATGATCGGTGGCAGAGGCTTCAGCAGCGCCCGGATGGAGCCTGGCAATTGCGCGACCCGAGGGCGGCACAGCGTATCCGCATGAACCTTGGCACGATTCAGGACACCGACACGCTGAAGGTTCGGCTTAAGCGCAAACGCGGGGGCAAGCCTCTGGGTGAGGTAGAGGAGGGATTCGCGGCCTCGCTAACCCCTGGTGATACCTTTCTGATCGGTGGTCAGATCGTCCGCTATGAGGGTCTGCGAGAGATGGTGGTCGAGGTCAGCCGCCGCGCTGACCGCAAGCCCAAGATCGCGACCTTTTCGGGTACTAAGTTCGCCACGTCCACCCAGCTGAGCGACCGAATCCTACGGATGTTCGCACAGCCGGATTGGCCTCAACTGCCCGGACATACTGCCGAATGGCTGGGTCTTCAGCGCGAGATATCACGCCTGCCGCAAAGTGACCGCCTGTTGATTGAGAGCTTCCCTGACAGGGGGCGCGAGCATCTATGCGTCTACGGATTTGCCGGCCGCAATGCGCAACAGACGCTGGGCTTGCTGTTGACCAAACGCATGGAGGAAACCGGCCTTGCGCCGCTGGGATTTGTAGCCACTGACTATGCCACCTTAATCTGGGGGCTGGATGCGGTGACCGATCCGCGCCCACTATTTCAGTTGGACGCGCTACGAGAAGGATTGGAGACTTGGCTGGCGGGTAACGCCGTGATGAAACGCACATTTCGTGCTTCGGCCACAATCGCGGGCTTGATCGAACGCAACACTGGTGGGCAGCGCAAGAGTGGTCGGCAGGCGACATTTTCGTCAGATATCCTCTATGACACCTTGCTGAAATACGATCCTGAACATCTGCTGATGCAAATCACCCGCGAAGAGGCCATGCGCGGGTTGGTCGATTTCGGACGGATCGAAGCCATGGTCGCCCGGATCGGAGACCGGATTGACCTGCTGCGGCTAGACCGCGTCTCACCCCTGGCGGCGCCTCTGTTCCTCGAAGTTGGCAAAGTCCCCGTCAAGGGTGAAGCCGAGGAACGCCTGCTTGCGGAAGAAAGTGCCCGTTTACTGCAGGCGGCCGGATTGCAACCGGCATAAACCACTTGCGCAATCCGCAAAATCGTATGAAGAACGGATCATGAACAAGATCGCGTTTTCATTTTCCGGCCAAGACCTGACTGCGCTTGGGTCGGGCGCACTATGGTGGCCGGAACAGGGCTTGCTCTGTGTTTCCGATCTGCATTTAGGCAAATCCGAACGGATCGCCCGCAGAGGCGGCCCGACCTTGCCGCCGTATGACAGCCGCGAAACATTGACCCGATTGGCAAGTGATCTTGCCCGTACCGGTGCCACGACGGTCATCTGTTTGGGGGACAGCTTTGACGATCTCGATGCCTCGGGCGCGTTGGTTGCCGAGGATAGGCAACAGATCACCGCAATGCAGGCTGGTCGACGTTGGATCTGGATCGAGGGGAACCATGACCCCGGCCCGGTAGAAATGGGCGGCACACATCTGTCCGAGTGGGCTTGCCACGATCTAATTTTTCGCCATATCGCCCAGCAAAACAGTGCAGGTGAAGTCTCGGGCCACTACCACCCTAAAGTTAACCTGAATGCCCGAGGGCGCTCGATCACCCGCCCGGCTTTTTTGTTGGATCAATCACGTCTGATCCTTCCAGCTTATGGCGCTTACACAGGGGGGTTGCGCAGTTCAGCAGAGGCTCTGAGCGGCATCATGGCGCCGGATGCGCGGGCAATTCTGACCGGTGCGCAGCCTCAACTCATCCCGATGCCCAGATAGGTTCTAGAGCAACCCGTCGTCCACGAGCTGTTGCTTGTATTTCCTGCTGACAGGAACCTGATCGCCGTTGCTTAGGTGCAAAAAGGATTTTCCCTTTTCTTTTTCGACCCCAACAATCGCCGAATCCACGACCCAGTGTGAACGGTGCGTACAATGGCCTTGTACCGGCTCCATCTCGGCAATCGCGTCGGTAAAGCGCGAGCGGATTGTAAACGTACCATCGGACGTGACCACGTCGACATAGTGATCGCGCACGGTTAACCGATAAACCTGCCCCTCGAAAGTGGCGGGCAAACGATTGAAAAGACGTGGTCTGGGTTCGAATACCGGTGCTGCGGTTTCTTCCCGCTGACGCACCAGCAAAAGTCCGGTGGCGAAGAGAAGACCATAAGGGGCGACTTTCAATATGCCCGGTGCCATCAATCCATTTAGCGTGAACAGAATCCAGGTCAGAAACCACAGTGATGGTGCAAACAATGTCAGGATCAACAGGACGAAGGCAAAATCACGGACCAGCAATCCGGATCGATTTAGCCGTTCGCGTACCAGCTTTCCAGCCGACCAAGTCGCTGCAAGCGCGAGCAGCATAACACCTGTCCAGAACACCATCCGCTGACTGAATGGCAGTGTCATATCCCGAAAGGGGGCAAAGGAATACGCCAATAAAGGAATAAAAACGAGGCCGGCCACTACCCGTTGAAGGCTTATTAACGAGAAGATCGGACTCAGCTTCATCATACCAGGTAACGCACCTCGCCAAAGGTAAAACCATGAAACACGAACAGACAGGATTATAACCCCTTAAACGGCTGGAATAGAAGGATTATCACCGACCGACGCTAGGTCAAGTCAAGATGTAGTTATATAAATATCCTAATCTAATGAAAAAGGCCGGAGAGCTTTTCGCTCTCCGGCCAATTCAATCATTGACCTTGCGCCCGAATTGAACACCGAGGCTGCTATTAAGCAGTCAGACCTTCAGGTTCAGGCAAGCCGTTTGCACGGCAAGCCGCGGTGAGCGTGTTCGCAAGAAGGCAGGCGATCGTCATAGGGCCAACTCCGCCGGGAACAGGGGTAATCGCACCAGCGCGTTCTGCCGCAGTGGCGTAGTCAACGTCGCCAACCAGCTTGTTCTTGCCGTCGCGTTCGATCCGGTTGATGCCGACATCGATCACGGTTGCGCCTTCCTTGATCCAGTCACCCGGAACCATCTCGGGGCGACCAACTGCGGCGACCACAATATCAGCACGGCGTACAACATCGGGAAGATCTTTGGTGCGGCTATGCGCGATGGTCACGGTGCAGCTGTCGCCCAGAAGCAACTGCGCCATCGGCTTACCCACGATGTTCGACCGACCGATCACTACAGCATCCATGCCGGACAAAGAGCCGTGGTGATCGCGCAACATCATCAGACAGCCCAGCGGAGTGCATGGCACCATTGACTTCTGACCTGTTCCCAGCAGGCCCACATTCGAGATGTGGAACCCGTCCACATCCTTTGCCGGATCGATCGTGTTGATCACCAGATCTTCGTTCAGATGCTTGGGCAGCGGCAGTTGCACCAGAATGCCGTGCACCGCAGGGTCATTGTTCAGTTTGTCAATCAGCGCTAGCAGGTCCGCCTCGGACGTGTCCACATCCAGCTTGTGCTCGTACGAGTTCATGCCGACCTCGACGGTCATCTTGCCCTTTGAACGGACATAGACCTGGCTGGCCGGGTCTTCGCCCACCAGAACCACCGCCAGACCGGGGGTGATGCCGTTCTCTTCTTTCAGCTTTGCAACCTGGTCAGCCACCTGCGCGCGCACTTTGGCGGCAAAGGCCTTTCCGTCGATAACCTGCGCTACCATTCTTTGATCCCTTCTTTCACAAAACGGATCGGGCGCACTAGGCGCCCGTTTCTTCAGTCTGGGCCGAGCACGCGTTCTTCGCGGGCAATCGACCAATCAATCAGTATACGCCAGAGCTTTTCGGCAAGATCGGGGTCCATACCCAACTCATCCGAGCTCTTGCGGACGCGCTGCACCACATCTTCGACACGTTCCGGGATGCGGGCGGGCAGGCCCTCGCCGGGTTTCAGCTGCGACGCGCGGTCGATATAGGTTGCGCGCGTTACCAGCAATCCAATCAATTGGCGGTCCAGCTTGTCGATCTGAGGCCGCAATTCCTGCATCGAATGACAGTCTTGCGGAGGTATCAGAGTGGGCATTTTGGTCTCCTGCGGCCCGGGGATATCCCCGGACCACGAGATGTCTTATTTGAGCGCTTAGAACAAGCCCTCGATCTCACCTGCGTCGTTAAGGCAGATGGTTTCGGCTGCCGGTTTGCGCGGCAGACCGGGCATGGTCATGATCTCACCACAGACAACGACGATGAAACCAGCACCGGCGCTCAGGCGCACCTCACGCACCGGAACCGAATGGCCGGTGGGCGCGCCACGCAGGGTTGGGTCGGTCGAGAACGAGTACTGTGTTTTCGCCATGCAGACCGGCAGGTTGCCATAGCCCGCTTCTTCCCATTCGCGCAGTTGGTTGCGGATCTTGTTGTCGGCCAGAACTTCGTCGGCGCGATAGATACGCTTGGCGATAGTTTCGATCTTCTCGAACAGCGGCATGTCGTCTGGGTAGATCGGTGAGAAGTTCGCGGCACCATTTTCGACGATTTCGACAACTTTTTCGGCCAGAGGCGCAGAGCCATCCGAACCCAGCTCCCAGTGACGCGACAGGATCGCTTCAACACCATGCTCGCCGCAGTAGTCCTTGACCGCCTGAACTTCGTCATCGGTGTCGGTGACGAAGTGGTTGATCGCGACAACAACCGGAACACCGAAGGATTTGACATTTTCGATGTGACGACCCAGGTTGGCACAACCTGATTTCACAGCGTCGACGTTTTCTGCGCCCAAGTCAGCCTTGGCCACGCCGCCATTCATTTTCATCGCGCGCACGGTGGCAACCAGTACCACTGCCGACGGAGCAATACCCGCCTTGCGGCACTTAATGTTCATGAACTTCTCGGCACCGAGGTCAGCACCAAAGCCCGCTTCGGTGACAACATAGTCGGCCACTTTCAGAGCGGTTTTGGTTGCGATAACCGAGTTACAGCCGTGCGCGATGTTTGCAAACGGGCCGCCGTGGACGAAGGCCGGGTTGTTTTCCAGCGTCTGCACCAGGTTCGGCTGCATAGCGTCTTTCAGCAGAACCGTCATAGCGCCTTCTGCCTTGATGTCGCGGCAGTAAACCGGGGTCTTGTCGCGGCGGTAAGCAACAATAATGTCGCCCAGACGCTTCTCCAGATCTTTCAAGTCGTTTGCCAAGCAGAGGATCGCCATGACTTCGGACGCCACGGTGATGTCAAAGCCTGCTTCACGCGGGAAACCATTCGACACGCCGCCCAGAGACGCCGTGATCTGACGCAGAGCACGGTCATTCATGTCGACGACGCGGCGCCATGCAACGCGGCGTGTGTCGATTTCCTGCTCGTTACCCCAATAGATATGGTTGTCGATCATCGCCGACAGCAGCGAGTGGGCCGAGGTGATGGCGTGGAAGTCACCTGTGAAGTGCAGGTTCATTTCTTCCATCGGAACAACCTGCGCGTAACCGCCACCTGCGGCGCCGCCCTTCATGCCGAAGTTCGGGCCAAGCGAAGCTTCGCGGATACAGATCATCGCGTTCTTGCCGATGCGGTTCAAGCCGTCGCCCAGACCTACGGTGGTGGTGGTCTTGCCTTCACCTGCGGGAGTTGGGTTGATCGCGGTCACCAGGATCAGTTTGCCGTCTTCGCGGTCCTGTACCGAGTTGATGAAGTCCTGGCTGACTTTGGCCTTGTCATGGCCGTAAGGCAGCAGATCATCGCTGGAGATACCCAGCTTCGCGCCGATTTCCTGAATCGGCTTTTTGTTCGCCTCGCGGGCAATCTCAATGTCGGATTTGTAGCTCATTGGGCAGGGTCCCTGATTGAATTCCGTGCAAAACCGACGCACGGGCGTCGGCGCTGCGCAACATATACTGACGTACACAACTCTGATGGCTAAGGATTCCGACATTTTCATGCCGCGAAACGGCGTTGCGAGAAATCGTAATGCGCAAATCGGAAACGGATTGAACCTATGGGTTCCAAAGGGGCTGATCCGGCACAAACAATTGCATCTTGTCGCCGCGTTTCAGAGCCCCCGGGCGTTCAACCCAAGCCGTTATCCCGCGTCGCCCTTTGGCCGCAGGTTTGAATGCCGCCCCGTAACCAGTGTGATCCGCCTCGATCTCACGGCCCGGAAGAACGCAGGGGGCGTTTTCCATGTCCACAGTGATCGTTAAACCGCTCTCGGCCTGCAACCGCGAAGATGGAGGGATATGAGAGAAATCGGGAATGCCCTTCAGGACAATCGAAGCCCCAAGGTAAGACGGATCAAGCGTTGCCAACTCCATCTCAGCCGCAATATCACCCAATTCCTCTGCCGACAGCACTGACAGTTGCCGCACATTCCGGATCTCGGTGCCCTTTTGATAGAGATTCGCTACTCGAACACAGGACGCCCTATTGAGCCCCTGATGCCGTTCCCCCTGAACGCCATCAAAATTCAGGTCCAAATCGTTGACAGGCTTGGCCCGCAAAGACTGGCCTGCTGGAACATGGCCCAGCCATACCACCTCGGCTGAATATTCTGTTTCACGCAAGAATGGCATGAGGCGCCCCCCTTCAATCACAGGTTAGCAGGCATAATGCCTAGCAAAGCCCTGATGAAAAGAGAAAACCCGGAGGCTGGCTCCGAGTTTTGCAATTATGCAGTGGGTTCTGGTTCCATACCGCCATCTGGCGGCGATTTCTTGGACTTGGTCTTCGGGATGGCAGTTACGCTGGGGGCGTTGCCCTCATCGGGGCTGTCACCCTCATCATCGCTTTCGGTGGGCGGTTCGCCATTCATGACGCGCTTGATCTCATCGCCGGTCAGGGTCTCATACTCAAGCAGGCCTTGCGCCAGTCGCTCCCATTCCTCGTTCTTGTCGGTCAGGATCTTGTGCGCGCGTTCATAGCCTTGCTGGATCAGGCGCTTTACCTCTTCTTCGATCAGCTCTTTGGTATGAGCCGATACCGAGAACCCGGCGGTGTTGCCCTGATAGCCTTCATGCGCCTCGGCATAGTCGATGTTGCCGACCTTGTCCGACATGCCCCAGCGCATCACCATGGCGCGGGCCAACTGGCTGGCCTGCATGATATCACCCGCAGGGCCGTTCGACACGTGATCTTCGCCGTATTTAATCACCTCGGCGGCCTTGCCTGCCATAGTCATGGCCAGCTTCTGCTCACACTCATCGCGGTGATAGTTCAGACGATCCATTTCGGGCAGTGACACAACCATACCCAGCGCACCACCGCGCGGAATGATGGTCGCCTTATAGACCGGATCGCACAGCGGCAGTTCCAGACCCACAACGGCATGGCCGGCCTCGTGATAGGCGGTTTTTTCCTTCTGGTCCTGCGTCAGCACCATCGAACGGCGCTCGGCCCCCATCATCACCTTGTCTTTGGCGTTCTCAAAGTCCTCCATGGTGACAAAGCGACGACCGACGCGGGCGGCCATCAATGCGGCCTCGTTCACGAGGTTCGCCAGATCAGCGCCCGAAAAGCCCGGCGTGCCGCGCGCGATAATGCGCAGGTCGACATCGGGACCCAGAGGCGTCTTGCGCGCGTGAACGCCCAGAATTTTTTCACGGCCTTTGATGTCGGGGTTGCCGACGGTCACGTTACGGTCAAACCGGCCCGGACGCAGCAGCGCGGGGTCCAGAACGTCCTTCCGGTTGGTGGCAGCCAGAATGATCACGCCTTCATTGGCCTCGAAACCGTCCATCTCAACCAGCAGCTGGTTGAGAGTCTGTTCGCGTTCGTCGTTACCGCCGCCATAGCCAGCACCACGATGGCGCCCCACGGCGTCAATTTCGTCGATGAAGACGATACAAGGCGCGTTCTTCTTGGCTTGCTCGAACATGTCACGCACACGCGATGCACCAACACCAACGAACATTTCAACGAAATCGGAACCCGAGATCGTAAAGAACGGCACACCTGCCTCGCCCGCAATCGCACGGGCAAGCAGCGTCTTACCAGTGCCCGGAGGGCCAACCAGCAGCGCGCCTTTGGGAATCTTACCGCCCAAACGCGAAAATTTCTGCGGGTTGCGCAGGAATTCCACGATCTCTTCCAGCTCTTCCTTGGCCTCGTCGATGCCCGCAACGTCGTCGAACGTCACCCGGCCGTGCTTTTCGGTCAGCATCTTGGCCTTGGACTTGCCAAAACCCATCGCGCCACCTTTGCCGCCACCCTGCATCCGGTTCATAAAATAGACCCAGACACCGATCAGCAGCAGGAAGGGCAGCAGCGTGATCAGGAACGACTGGAAACCCGATTGCTGCTGTTTTTCAGCACGTACGGGGATGTTCTTGTCGATCAGCAGCTTCGTCACCTCGGCATCGGTGGGTTTGATGGTGACAAAGTCCTGATTCTCATTCGTGCGATAGCGGATCTGTTCGCCATCCAGCGTCACGCTGGTGACGTCTCCGGCGTCCACGGCGCTGACGAATTCGGAATAGGTGCGTTCATTGTTCTGAAGCGACCCGCTGGGTCCACTGAACAGGTTGAACAGTGCCAGGATCAGCAGAAACAGAACGACCCAGAAGGCGATGTTGCGAGCGTTGCCCAAGGAAAATCTCCCGAAAGGTTTCGGCAGGTGGGGACCTGCCGGGGTTGTTCCTTAAAATAGAGAGGATTGTGGCAGGTTCAATGAGATAAAATCACCGCATCGAAGTCGGACCTTTCTGGAAGCAGTTCGGCCCGCCATTCGTTTGCAAAACCGGCCAGAGGTGCCGCCAATAGCATGCCTTCGGCCCAGACCGAGGGCGTCGACAACACTGCAGCGCGAGGTTTGCCCACAGAGCGCCAGTTTTCCAGCTGCAATATACCATCCTCACCAAGCGCCCGGATTTCCGCAACTTCAGTTTTTGGCCCGGATATAATCCAACGCCTGTCCCAAGGTTCTGAGGGGCGCGCGTGCTGATTGCTGACGGCGTTTAGCTCTCTGCAAACCCAAGTTTTTTTGCCTTCCGGGGTAAAAATACAGCCCCCCAGGGTGGCCGTCTGAGCAGACGATATCGAATCCAGCACTTGATCAACCGCTTTGTGTCGTGGCGGATACTCTCCTCCCACGATCCATGAAACCGACGCGATCACAAGCCGACGACGGATTTCTTCGGGCAGAGTTTCGAAACCTTCGCGATCAATGCAAAGATCGCCATCCGTCACCGTCATGCACCGGAAAGCGGATTCTTGCGCGTATTGCGCCAATGCTTCACGCGCTTGCGCCATATTTTCAGCGACCCGTGATAATGACTCTGCCGTGATCCCGATTTGATTTAATCCGGAAAGTGCCTGGCGGGCTTTGATCCGGTCAAAACGAGGGTCCTGATTCGACGGATCATCAATCCACGAAATACCTTGCGCAGTCAGATATTCCCGAAGATCGGAGCGTGTCGTGGACAGCAATGGGCGCAGCAATGTGACCCGACCTTCTTTTCGCGATACAGCCATGGCCGAAAGCCCCGAAACGCCCGAAGCACGGGCCAGCCGCATCAGTACCGTTTCAGCCTGATCATCCTCCGTGTGGCCCAGCGCAACTGCCTCTAGGCCCTTCGATTCGGCCCACGCGACCAGCAACCGGTATCTCGCACGCCGCGCCTGATCCTGCAGATTTCCGGATCCATCCCACCCCTGCCATTTCAGCGTTTCATGAGGAATGCCTAAGCGCTGCACCAGTGTCGCGACGGCCAAGGCCTCTGACGCAGATTCAGCTCGCAGGCCGTGATCAACGGTCGCCGCAAACAGCTCGATCTGCTCTTGTCGCGCGATATCAACAAGTAATCGCAACAGGGCAGTCGAATCACTGCCCCCTGAAACCGCCACCCCCAGACGGCGCGGCAGTGGATCGGGCAGACCTGCCCGCAAATTGGCCCGAAGCGTATCGGCGTCAGAGGTCAAGAACAGCCCAGCGTTGCCATTTCCTGTGTGGCCGAAGCAGCTGGTGCCGATGCCGGAAATCGTACGCCAACTTCGCCGAGAGTGATGCAAGCCTGATCGGTTTGGCCCAGCTGTCCAAGCGCTGCGCCCAACTCAAACAACGCCTCGGGTGCCAGAGGCCCTTCGGAGTCGCCCGTGAAGCTGGCCAGAAAGGCGCGCGCCGCTTCGCGTGTATCGCCCACCCCTTTCAGCGCCTGCCCGCGCCGCAGGTTGGCTTGACTCGCCAGCGGGCTGCCCGGATAGGACTGGTCGAATTGCGCAAACAGATCGGCCGCGGTCTGGAAATCTCCATCCACCAGGGCCTGCGAAGCGGCATCAAAATCCGCTTGTTCACCGACTGCAAGCTCACCCTGATCAGTGACCGTGGGTTGCGTAGGGTTGAGGGTGGGTGCCACAGCCACATCGGTCGATGTCTCACCACCCAGCGTTGAGGTTTCACCCAACGCGCTCAGATCACCGCCTTCAAGTTCAACCAGACGAAACTCCAAATCACCGATACGGTTGGTGCCATCGGTCACGACATTCTGCACCCTTTGGTTCAACTGCTCGGTCTGGCGTGTCAGGCGCTGCAATTCTGCCTCGATCGCATCAACGCGCTCAAGCACGGAACTGCCAGACAGGTTTGGCGCGGGGGACCCAGTGGTTGAAAACTCGCGCTTGAGACGCTGAATTTCCACATGCAGTACGGTTAATTCCTGACGGATATCCGCCAAAGTCTGCTGATCCTGTGCCTGTGCCATACCAGCGACGGTCACGACCGCCGCCAGAACCAAACCTGCAATTCGCATCATCTTACCCCAAGGTTGAACCGGTCAGCACCGTCACCGCGCGGCGGTTTTTCGAATAGCAATCCTCGGTGCTGCAAATTTCGATCGGGCGTTCCTTGCCATAGCTGACGGTGGTCAACCGGTTGCCTGCCACCCCGCGCGAGATCAGATACTCCCGCGCCGCATTGGCCCGACGAGCTCCAAGCGCAAGGTTGTATTCGCGCGTGCCCTGCTCGTCCGCATGGCCTTCGATATTGGCGACAAAATCCGGATTGGCGAGCAGCCAATCGGCCTGCCCTTGCAGAATCGTCTGCGCCTGCGGGCTGAGCGTGGACTGATCGACCGCGAACAGAACCCGGTCACCAACTGTTTGCTGGAAATAGGCTGGCGAACGCGGATCACTGGGTGAGCCCGGAACCAGTGCGCCGCTGCCACCAGCGCCGCCACCCAGAGCCGACGGATCATTATTGGAACAGGCCGCAATCAGGGTCAGCGCCCCAATTGCCGCGACTTTGCTCAACAGTTTCATCTCAAGTGCCTCGTGTTTCGTTGTTTATTGCCGCGCTTCTATCACATTGCGGGTTTGTTGTGAACTTTACCTGCGGTCTGTTCCAATCAATTCTGCAGTGGCCCCCAAGACGGGTCGCTACCGCCATCCGGCGTTCTAACAGGACGCAAGTTACGGCCCGAAATATCCACAGAGTAAAGCGTCGATCGACCGCTTGCCCCCTGAGTTTCGCGGGTGAACATTATGACCCGCCCGTTTGGCGACCAAGTGGGACCTTCGTCCAGGAACGAGGCGGTCAAAAGGCGCTCTTCGCTGCCATCTGTGCGCATAACACCGATGTGGAAGCGACCTTTGTTCTGCTTGGTAAAGGCAATCAAGTCACCACGCGGAGACCAGACCGGCGTGCCATAGCGGCCTTGCCCAAAACTGATCCGCGTTGCCTCGCCTCCGTTGGCGGGCATGATGTAAAGCTGCGGAGTGCCCGACCGGTCGCTTTCAAACACGATCCGACTGCCATCCGGCGCATAGCTTGGTGCAGTTTCAATCGCGGGCGTATTGGTCAGTCGCACGCTTTGGCCCGAGGCCAGATCCATTTTCCACAAATCCGTGTTTCCGCCTTGGGTCAACGAATAAACAATTGAACGACCATCCGGAGAGAAGCGCGGTGAGAAACTCATGGTGCCTTCCTGCGTTTTCAACTCTTGCCGCTTCACGCGGCCGACATCCAGAACGTAAATACGCGGCTGACCGGTCTCGTAGCTGGTATAGAGCAACTGGTCGCCCGTCGGTGAGAACCGAGGCGCCAGAACAATCGCTGCGCTGTCGGTCAGATACTGCACATTCGCGCCGTCATAATCCATGATCGCCAACCGCTTGCGCCGCTGATCCTTAGGGCCGCTTTCCGACACGAACGCGACTCGGCTGTCAAAGTAAGCACCCTCGCCGGTGATCCGGGTATAGACTTGATCGGCAACCTTATGCGCCATGCGACGCCAGCCGTCGGTGGTGCCCGCAAACTGCAACCCATTGCCCAGTTCCTGACCCGAGAACACGTCCCAAACCCGGAACCGCACCGTCAGCCGTTTGCCCGAAACATTGACCGCCCCTGTCACCAGTGCCTGCGCGTTGATCGCTTTCCAATCGGCAAACTGCACCGGGGCATCAAAACTGCTGACCCGGCTGATGAATGCATCCGACGAGATTTCGCGGAACAGACCCGTTCCCGTCAGGTCCGATACCACCACGCGCGAGATGTCTTGCGCATATTGTGCCGCCGAAGGTCCGTCCGGCACAAAGCTCGGCACCGCAAATGGCATCGGCTCGATGATCCCTTCATCGATTTCCAGACGCAACGGCCCGCTTTGGGCGTAGGCCGAGGTCGACAGAAGGGTCAGGCCAACGAAGAGGCTGGTCAGAAGTTTCATCATTTGATCCGCATCCTCTCGGGATTGAATGTAATCTCAATATCCTGCCATTGATCGTATTTGTCAGCAGGTAGGTCGTATCCTTTAGACCCACAGCGCAAAATTGCGCGCCGCGCGGCTTCGTAGGCTTGTTTTGCTGATGCGGCTGAGCCGCCTGAACTGTCGAGTAGCTGCAAACTGCCGCCAACCACTTTGCCATCTCTGGTTAACGAAAACCCGACAACAACCACAGTTTCCAGCGCATCCGTCGACAGGGACCCGACATTCCAACACCGCGACACCGCAACCCGCATCGCGTCTTTTTCACCGCTTGTCAGTGGTGGGCCCGAAGGTTCGGTGCCATTGCCCAATGCTTCGGCCAAGGCGTCATTGATCGCTTGCTCGTTTTGCGCAGGTTCAGTCGGCGCGGGCTGGGGCGTTTCTGCAACCTCAGGCTCTGGCTGGGGTGCCGGTCGGTTCGGGCGCACGCGCGGACGAGGAGAGGTTCGCGGGGCCGGATCTTCGACTTCTTCCGCCTCGGTCACGATCTCGGGCGCGGCCTCTTCCGGTGCCGTTTGATCCTGCTGTTCTTGTTGGATTTCCGCCCCTTCATCCAGCGAAACCGGAGGGGTTTCAATGTCATCCGGCTTGGCCTCGGGCGGAGGAGGAGCAATCTGCTCGGGCGCGATCTTATCCGCAGGGCTTGGTTCTGCCTCTGGGCCCGGAGGCGCAGGAAGCGCCGCCAGCTCAGGCTCGGGCTCTTCAAGCATTGGAGGCTGTTCTATCAGTTCGGGTTCAGGTGGGATTTCCACTGTTTCTGGTTCTGGTTCCGGTTCCGGATCCGGTTCGGGTTGAGCAACCTGCTCAGGTTCGGGCGTATCTTCCGGCGTCGGGTCCAGTATTTCGATCTCATCAGGTTCTGCAGGCTGTTGCAGTTCAGCCGGGTCAGTCGGCACCTCGGGTGCCTCGCGTTGCGCGGTCATGGCCGCAAACTGCTCAGCCGAGATCACCGAGACATCCTGTACAGCCATCGGCAGCGGCTCGGACCGGAAGGTCCCGCCGATCAGCGCCCAGCCAATCAGGCTGACATGCGCAATTGCCGAAATCTTGGTGCCGGTATCCACCGCGCAGCCTCACTCTCACCCTTCGTCCAGCGTTGGCCCGCCGGTATCGGTCACAAGGCCAACGTTGGAAAACCCGCCCGCGTTCAAAGCACCCATGACCTGCATCACTTGCGCATATGGAATCGCCCCGTCGGCACGCAAGAACACGCGGTCGCTGCTGCGCTCAGCTGCGATCGCGCGCAGCTTACCGATCAGTTCTTCGCGCAGCACATCCGTGGTCTGGATCTGCACGCGCCCATCTGCGGTCAGGGTCACAGTCAGCGGCTCTTCGTTGTCACCGGGTAAGGCACTTGCGGCAGTCTTGGGCAGATCGACAGGTACGCCGACGGTCAACAATGGGGCCGCCACCATAAAGATGATCAGCAACACTAGCATGACATCAACAAAGGGCGTCACGTTGATCTCGGCCATCGGTTGGGCGCGCCCGCGCCGCCGCCCGCGCCTGCGTCCGTTCCCGCCCGAGCTTTGCTGAACTGCCGCACCCATCGTCAGCTATCCAACTGACGCGACAGGATTGTGGCGAATTCATCGGCAAAGGCTTCATACCCACCCACGATCCGGTCGCTATCCGCGCTGAGCTTATTGTAGAAAATCACTGCCGGGATCGCGGCCAGTAGGCCCAAACCCGTAGCCAGCAGAGCCTCGGCAATACCTGGGGCGACAACAGCAAGGTTGGTATTTTGCTGCTCTGCAATTTCGATAAAGGCATTCATGATGCCCCACACCGTGCCGAAAAGGCCGATGAACGGGGCCGTTGAGCCAACGGTAGCAAGAATGGGCAACCCTTTCTGCAGCCCTTCGGCCTCTTTCGCGATCGCCACATCCATCGAGCGATCGATCCGCGCCGTCGCCCCCGCGATCAAGCCGCCATCGGTGCGGTGCGAGCGTCGCCACTCGATCATCCCCGCCGCGAAAATCTTCTCGGAACTGCCATCGGGTTGGGTTCCGATCTGCTCGAACAGCTCATCTAGCGGATTGCCAGACCAGAAGCTTTCATCGAATACCTGCGCCTCGCGCCGCGCGGCTCGGTAGTTGATCAGTTTCTGAATGATAATGCCCCAGGACCAGATGGATGCACCGATCAGCATCAACATCACCAGTTTGACGATAAAGGTCGCGCGGGCATACAGCCCCCACATGGAGAAATCGATCTCCTGCGCCAGCGCCAGCGTTTCAGCTTCCATGAACCTGCTCTTTGTTTTGCCTGATGGCCATTTGGCCTTGTTTTGCCAAACGCTAACGCAGATGGAGATGAAAAGCCAACAGAACCACCCCGGAGGCTGAAAATGTTACATCAATGCGCGAATCTCTGCCGGAAGACGAACGGGCTTACCCTGCGCATTCATGCAGACAGCCGTTACCTCGGCGCGGAAAATCTCGGTCTCGCCACGCTTGACCAATTGCGACATTGTCAACCGAGCGCCCGATAGCGAAACCATCTCGGTCTCGACCATCAGCTCGTCTTCAAACCTAGCGGCGGCGAGATAATCCGCCTCGATCCGCCGCACGACCCAGACAATGCCTGCGTCTCGCATCGCGTTCTGATCATTACCCAGTTTACGCACCCAGTCCGACCGGGCGCGTTCGATGAATCTCAGATAATTTGCGTGATAGACCACGCCTCCCATGTCGGTGTCTTCGTAATAAACACGGACCGGGTAGTGATGCTTCATTGCGACGGCTCCAATCTGGCGAACAAGCGCAACGCATGAGAGGGGTCCTGCGCGGCACCGGGCAGAACAGGATCGTAGGCGGCGCGGATCAAGGCCGCAATATCAGGCCGCAAGATCGTCGCGTCACCAGCAATCGCCAGAGGTGAGGCGCTGCGAAAAGCTGTGTCGGACCAAAGCAGGATCGTTTGTACGACCTGGTTTAGCGCTAGCGTTTCTGCCGGCACTTTCGACAGCTCTTTGTCCATGCGCAAAAACACAAATGCCGCGCGGATGGCGCCGTCTTCTTCGAACCGGAAAATGCGATACTGATTGGCATCGGCAGCCACCAGCCGGTCAACCAGTGGGGCCAGATCCGGGATCAGGCGATCCAGATCGGGCACGTCCAACAATTCCTGCCACTCACGGAAGAAGAACACCATGCAATTGGCACCCAGTTCGGGATCCGTCTCGGCCATCTTGTGATTTGCCAGAGTGACAACCGCCTCGAACGCACCTTTTACGGTCGACAGCGTTTCATCCTCGACACCAAACACGATGGGCACGATGGGTCTGCCCCAGCGCGCAAACAGAAACTCACCGCTATCGCGTGTGAACAGCGCCTCAATCTCATCGGGTGTCACGCCCAGTCCTTCTTCTCGATTTAGATACGACTGCCTGAGGCTTAAAATCTAATGCGCCCCACTTCAACCAAACAGGTCGCTCTGTCCTTTGGGTGCAGCCATCCCCAGATGCGTCCATGCCTTTTGCGCCAGCATCCGTCCGCGCGGAGTGCGCTGGATCAGGCCTTGCTGCAGGAGATAAGGCTCGATCACCTCTTCCAGCGAATCCCGGCTTTCGGACAACGCCGCCGAGAGTGTTTCAATCCCCACTGGCCCGCCCGCATAGTTCTCGGCAATCAGCTTCAAATACCGGCGGTCGGCCCCGTCCAGACCAAGGTTATCGACCCCCAGCCGGGTCAGTGACCCATCCGCCAAGTCGCGCGTAATCCGCCCATCGCCTTCAACAATGGCAAAATCCACCACGCGTCTCAGCAGACGACCGGCGATCCGTGGTGTTCCACGAGACCTGCGCGCGATCTCACGCGCGCCTTCGTCATCCGCAGGTGCGCCCAGTTTGCGGGCATTGCGGGTGACGATCTCGTGCAACTCGTCGACCGTATAGAACTGCAGCCGGGTCGGGATGCCAAACCGATCGCGCAACGGCGTGGTCAGCAACCCCATCCGCGTTGTCGCCCCGACCAGCGTAAATGGCTGCAGCTCGATCCGTACAGTCCGCGCCGCCGGACCTTCACCAATGACAAGATCCAGCTCGAAATCCTCCATCGCGGGGTACAGCACCTCTTCGACCGCCGGGTTCAGACGGTGAATCTCGTCGATGAACAAGACATCCCGCGATTCCAGATTGGTCAGAATCGCCGCCAAATCCCCCGCCTTGGCCAGAACCGGCCCCGAGGTCATGCGGAAATTCACTCCCAACTCGCGCGCCATGATCTGCGCCAGCGTGGTCTTACCCAATCCAGGTGGACCATGGAACAGCGTGTGATCCATCGCCTCACCGCGTTGGCGGGCCGACTGGATGAAGATGCGTAGGTTGGCCCGCGCCTCGGCCTGACCAATGAATTCATCCAGCCCCTGCGGGCGCAGGGCGCGGTCATTGTCCTCGGGCATCGGTTCGGGTCGCAGGGCGGGATCAGCGTCTACCATTCAGTTACCCTTTCACTCAGCCCTTGGGGGCCAGTAGCTTCAGCGCGGCGCGTATCAGATCGGCCTCGCCCGCATCTGGCATATTAGCCGCTGCCTCGGCCACGGCCGATGCCGCCTCGGACGGTCCATAGCCCAGATTGCCCAACGCCGACAGCGCATCCGCAGAAGCAGCGGCAGCGCCCGAGGCCGGTTTCGCCACCCGTTTCGGAACAGGCGCAGGCTCGGTCGTCTCAACCACTTCAAGTGCCGGGCCATCCATCGCTTCGGTCACCGTGCCGCCCATCGCCATCACACCCGGGGCCTTGTCCTTGAGGTCAAGAACGATCCGTTGCGCGGTCTTGGGGCCGACACCCTTTGCGGCCTTCACGGCCCCCCAGTCGCCCAAGGCAATCGCGCGGCTGACACCATCGGGCCCCAGCGCACTAAGAATGGCCAGCGATACCTTCGCACCCACACCCTGAACCGAGCACAGCAGACGGTGCCATTCCTTCTCGACCAAGGACAGAAAACCATAAAGCTGCATCAGGTCTTCGCGCACGACCATATCGGTGTAGATTGACATTGCCTCACCCACCCCCGGCAGGGCCGCCATGGTCCGGTCCGAGCAATAGACGATATAGCCGACCCCCCGCACGTCGATCAGAACGTGATCCGCCGCGCGGTAATCCAGCCGTCCAGTGAGCTTGCCGATCATGCGCGTACCTCTTTCATCCGTGCCTGCGGTGCGGCGCCATAGTAGGAATGGCAGATCGCAATCGCCAATGCATCCGCAGCATCCGCCCCTTTGGGGGAACAACCGGGCAGTTGAAGTTTGACCATATGCAGAACCTGCTCTTTTTCGGCGTGGCCGACGCCCACCACCGTTTTCTTGACGCGGTTGGGGGCGTACTCGCCAACCGGCAAACCCGCCTGCGCAAGCGTCAGAAGCGCAACACCACGCGCCTGACCCAGTTTCAGTGTACCGGCCCCATCTTTGTTGACGAAGGTCTGTTCAATTGCCGCCTGATCTGGATTGTGCTCGGCGATGACTTCGACGATTTGATTGTGTAGCGACAGCAGCCTTTCCCCCAGATCATCACCATCGGATTTGCACAATCCATTCGCAATGTGGCTCAGGCGGCTGCCATGCGATTCGATGACGCCCCATCCCAAGGTTCTAAGCCCTGGATCAATGCCCAGAATTCGCATGTTTTGTCTCGGCCTGCTCGGGTTTGTGTGATCTTTTTTCATCGACTAGCACGAAGCGTGAACATTTTCCAAGGAAATCAACTCAGGGTCCAAAACCGACATTCATGTCGCCTCCGGTTCCTCGCGGCCTGTTTGCGACCGGGTTAGGTTCGTTTTCGACGCTTTTCCGATCGAACTTTAACCAATGATTTAAGGGGTTTTCATCAATTTCGAGCGTTGCAAAAAATGCATAGGACACATGCAATTTCTGCGCTTGCGCACGGCGAAACTCATCACTAGATGCCGCTCAGATCGCAAGATCAGAGTTTAACACAAACCAGAAGGAAACAGGATATGGCTGCACTGGATACCACCCGCACCACCACTGGCTCATTCGGCCTCGTCGGCCGTATCGGCGCACTTTTTGCATCGGTTGTAAACGCCGTTGTTGAATGGAATGACGCCCGCGCAACCCGTAACGCGCTGAACGGTCTTTCTGACCGCGAACTGGACGATATCGGACTATGCCGCGGCGACATCGACGTTGTCGCCGAAGGCCGCCGTTACTGAGATAACGGACTACCGCATACGCCCCTTCCTCCTCCCTGTGGGGCAAACAGAAACACCGCACGCCGTGAGGCAAGCGGTGTTTTTGTTAGGAGGGTGCAAGATATCCGGTTAGAACCATACCTTGTTCAGTTGGCTCGAGAAAAACGCGGTCACCGGATCGGCCTGCATGATCCAGGCGCCAGCTTTCTCAACCGGCGTGCCCTGATTCAGGCTTTCAACACGCGTTTCGTACGCAGTCGGGCCAAGATGAGACAGTAAAAAGGCCTTGAAGGCAAAGAAGCCAACCAAACACAGCAACAAAACCCTCGCTGGAACTGCTGAACGCATACGCTGTGGTTTCATCACCACCAGCCCGTCTGAGCGCAACGTGGCGCGATAGCCGCGGCTGAGTTTCTGGTGCTTTTTGTTCAAACGCGAGATGCGTTGATCGAATTCGAGTTGTTTTCCTGTCATGGCAGCCTCCGAAAACCGCCCCCCGAGTGCATTGAAAGACGGTAATTAGAGAATGCGACAAAAACGTGGCAAAAATCCACAAAACTCCCGTAAATGGCCTAAATTCAGCCCTGTTTGCTTAAGATTAGCGTCGTCCACTCACCAATCCGATCCTGGCGAACCAGATTGAAGCCGTTTTGGAGATAAACCGAGATCACGTCATCGGCCTGTTCATTGAGGATTCCCGATAGAATCGCTTGTCCACCCCCCCGCAGGTTCGCCGAAATTTCAGGCGAAAGGGCCACGAGCGGACCTTTTAGGATATTGGCGAATATCAGATCGTAAGGCGCACGCGCCTTCAGATCCGGGTGATCGAAACCTGCCGCTTCAACGCATTTAACCGCACCCGCCATACCGTTCGCCCGAAGGTTGGCCTCGGCCACGTCGACGGCAACCTCATCAATGTCGCTGGCGACAATATCGCCCTCCCAGACCCGCGCTGCGGCCATCGCCAATACGGCGGTGCCACAGCCGATGTCGGCAACCTTGCTGGCCGTAAACCCATCATCCAGAAGATGGTCCAAAGCCGTGAGGCAACCAAGCGTTGTCCCATGGTGCCCTGTGCCAAAGGCCATCGCAGCTTCGATCAGCAGCGGAATGCGGCCTTCGGGCAGTTTGTCGGCATCATGGCTTCCATAAACAAAAAACCGACCGGCCTCGACCGGGGCTAGTTCGCGGCGGACATGGGCGACCCAATCCGTTTCGGGCAGTTCCGAGACCACAAAGGGCTTGGCCACGAACGCGGCGGCCAGAACCGCCAGCGCGGTTTCATCCGGGGTTTCGGTAAAATAGCCGCCGACTTCCCACAGGCCCGAGCCATCCTCGACCTCGAACACGCCGACGCCGGTTGGTTCCGGGTCCAGCCGTTCCATCGCCCCGCCCAATCCTTCGGCGGCTTTCTTGCCGGTCAAAGTGGTCAGAGCAGTGAATGTTGGCATGGGGGCCTCCTGTTTCGATCGAAACAGCGCCTAGGGGCACCGACCGCCAAGGTCAAGCGGAGTCGCTTATTCGGCGGGCGCGGGGGCGTATTTCGACAGGATGGTTTCGTTGCCCGGTTCCGGATGACGCGGGATCAGTAGTGACAGCAGAAGCGAGATGATCGCCATTGCAGCGGCCAAACCAAACACTGCGCCGGGCGAAACGACCCATAGCAGACCTAAAAGTGCTGGCAGGAAAACAGCGGCGATATGATTTATGGTAAATGCCACCGCCGCAGTGGGCGCAATATCCGCCGGGTCGGCGATCTTCTGGAAATAAGTTTTCAAAGCCAACGCCAGAGCAAACAGCACATGGTCGATCACATAGAGAATCGCCGCCAGCAGCACGCCCCAGCTAAACCAGTAGATGCCGCCATAGGCTGCGAAAACGATCGCGAGCCCGGCATATTCAAAGATCAGCGTGCGGCGTTCGCCAAACCGCGCGACTGCCTTGCCCAGCAGCGGAGCCGCCATCATGTTGATCATCAGATTGATCAAGTACAGGCTGGTCAGTTCGTGCACTTCAAAGCCGAATTTCTCGACCATCATGAAACCGGCGAACACGACAAAAATCTGCCGCCGCGCGCCCGCCATGAACTGTAATGCATAATACAGCCAGTAGCGGCGGCGTAGGATCAGCTTCTTGGTCTGCGGCGTCGGCGCGTCGAATTGCGGGTAAGCGATCAGGCAAAACAATGCCAGCAAGGCCGTCACGCCGCCCGCCGCCATGAACACGAAGTTATAGGACAGGTCGAAGCGGTCCCATGTCAGAACGATCAACCCATAGACCACAGCCGTCGCAGCCGAGCCCATAGCCACCAGCCAGCCAAGCACCTGCGGCGCACGGTCTTTAGGCAGCCATTGCAGCTGCAGTGACTGGTTCACCGTCTCATAGTAGTGAAACCCGATCGAGCTGAACAGCGTCACAAACAGCAGCCCGCCAAGGCTGGGAAACCAGGCCGTCACCGCCGTCGCCACGCCCAACATCATCAATGAGATCATGGCCAGTACCTGTTCGCGGATGAAAATGATCACCGCAATCACGCCAACGGCCAGAAAGCCCGGAATCTCGCGTACCGTGTGCAAAAGCCCGATATCCGCCCCGTCGAAGTTCGCCGCCTCGATGACGAAATTGTTCAGCAATGCACTCCACGCGTTAAACGCGATCGGCATGGTCAACGCCATCACGAACAAGAGCGTCATAGGGCGGCGCCAGAGCGGAAGACTCTGCGCCTCAGACAAGGGCATGGGTTTCAGCATGAGTATGCTCTACGCCCATTTGTACTTTTTGGCGAGGGGAAAGCGGCAGGCGCACAGCGGCTCTGCACTGATGCAGGGGTCAGTAGAAGCTTTGCGGATCGATATCCACGGTCAGGCGGATATCGCCTTTCAACTTCAACGGGGCGATCCAGCGGGCGATGGCGTCCTGAATAGGCGCACCTTTCGGGGCTTTGACCAACAGCCGGACGCGGTGACGCCCACGTATGCGCGCGATCGGGGCTGGAGCCGGGCCAAATACCTGAGCACCAACATCGCGCAACGGCGCATCGTTGCGCGCCATGGCGTTGCCGATGTCGAAGACCGGCCCGACCTCGGGGCCAGACAGGACAATCCCGGCCATGCGGCCATACGGCGGCACCCCGGCGGCCTGACGCCCGGCGGCTTCAGCCTTCCAGAACCCTTCTTCATCGCCCGATAGAATCGCCCGGATCACCGGATGTTCCGGCTGGAATGTCTGCAACAACGCCTGCCCCGGTTTTTCCGCACGACCTGCCCGGCCCGCCACCTGCCGCATCAATTGAAAAGTTCGTTCCGCCGCGCGCAGGTCAGCCCCATGCAGGCTGAGGTCCGCATCGATCACCCCTACAAGTGTCAGCTTTGGAAAGTTATGTCCTTTGGCCACCAGCTGCGTCCCGATAACGATATCCGCATCGCCTTCGGCAATCTCTTCGATCTTGGCCTTCAGGGCACGAGCCGAACCAAACAGATCAGAGCTGAGCATAGCGATCTTGGCTTCGGGGAACGCCGCCTCGGCTTCTTCTGCCAGCCGTTCAATCCCGGGTCCGACCGGTGCCAGTTTACCCTCGACCCCGCAGGATGGGCAGGCCTCTGGCATTGGCTTGGTCTCACCACATTGATGGCACATCAGACGCTTGAGGAACCGGTGTTCAACCATTCGCGCGTCGCAATGATCGCAGGCAATCTGCTCCCCGCACGCCCGGCATAGTGTCACGGGCGCATAGCCACGGCGGTTGATGAACAGCAGTGACTGCTCTTCGTGTTCGATACGCTGTTGCACCGCCTGCCGCAGCGAGGGGGAAATCCAAGTCCCGGCCTGCATCTGCTCGGCGCGCATGTCGATCGGCTTCATTTCGGGCAGGACTGCTGCACCAAAACGCGAGGTCAGGTCCAGCCGTTCGTATTTACCCGCCTCGGCATTGGCCCAGCTTTCCAGTGAAGGCGTCGCGCTGGCCAGAATCACCCGCGCTCCGCAGATGGCCGAACGCAGAACGGCCATATCCCGCGCACTATAATGCACCCCATCTTCTTGTTTGTACGAGGTGTCGTGTTCTTCATCGACAACTACGAGACCAAGATCGCGAAATGGAAGAAACAGTGCTGACCGGGCACCAACGACCAGTTGCGCATCACCCTGACCGACCATCCGCCAAACCCGGCGACGTTCAGTCATGGTCGCGCCCGAATGCCACTCAGCCGGACGCGCACCAAATCGCGCCTCGACACGGGTCAGAAATTCAGCCGTCAGCGCGATCTCGGGCAGCAAGACCAGTGCTTGCCGCCCCACGCGCAGGGCTTCGGCGACCGCCTCAAGATAAACCTCGGTCTTGCCCGAGCCCGTCACTCCCTTCAGAAGAGTCGTTCCATAATCTCCCGTCCGTTGCCCGGTCTGAAGCCGCATCACGGCCTCCGCCTGATCCTCGGTCAGGTCCTTTCCCGGCAATTCAGGATCAAGATGAGGATAGGGAAGATCACGCGGGCTCTCCTCTTCACGCACAGCGTTCTGTTTGACCAACCCCTTGATGACCGAAGATGTGACCCCCGCTTGCTCGGCCAGTTCCTTCAGCGTAAAGGCCAAGCCGCCATAGTCTCGCAAAACTTCAAGTACCCGCATTCGTGCGTCGGTCATTCGGTCCGGTTGACCACCGCCCAAACGATAAACCTTGCGCATCGAGGGCGGATTGCCCAACCCCGGCGCGCGCGTTGCTAGCCGCAGCATCGCAGGCATCGGCGTCAGGGTGTAATCAGCCACTTTCCCCAGAAACACCCGCATTTCTTCACGCATCGGCGCGACCTCAAGCACCCGGTTCACCGATCGCGCCTTGGCCAGATCAAAACCACCCTGCCCCGGCCCCCAAACCACACCCAAGACTTTGCGCGGGCCCAAAGGCACCTCGACAAACGCCCCAAGAAAGCACCCGCCCTCGGGCGCTTTGTAATCCAACGTCCGGTCCAGCGGCTGCGTGGTCAGCACCGCAACCAGTTCTCCTTCGTCGAAAAACCCGTTAGCGCTCACGGCATATCCTTCGCAGGGGGTTCCAGCATGGGTCTCTTTGAGGTAAAGCCATCCGCGACCAAGGCCAACCCATCAAAGGACTGCCCTCATGAAATTCTTCGTAGACACCGCCGAGATCGATGCCATCGCCGAACTGAACGATCTGGGCATGGTGGACGGCGTAACCACCAATCCCTCGCTGATCCTGAAATCGGGCCGCGACATTCTGGAAGTCACCAAAGAGATCTGTGATCTGGTCGACGGCCCCGTCTCGGCCGAAGTTGTCGCCACCGAGGCCGAAGACATGATCGCCGAAGGCCGTAAGCTGGCCAAGATCGCGCCCAACATCGCAGTCAAAGTACCGCTGACATGGGCTGGTTTGAAAACCTGTAAAACACTGACCGACGAAGGCCAGATGGTCAACGTGACCCTGTGCTTCTCGACCAATCAGGCGATTCTGGCGGCCAAAGCGGGCGCAACCTTCATCTCGCCGTTCATCGGACGTCTGGATGATATCAACCTCGATGGCATGGACCTGATCGCAGATATTCGCCAAGTTTATGACAATTACGGGTTCGAGACCGAAATCCTCGCCGCCTCGATCCGCACCGTAAACCACGTGACCGACAGTGCCCGCATCGGGGCTGACGTGATTACAGCACCTCCGGGCGTGATCAAAAAACTGGCCGACCACCCGCTGACCGACAAAGGCCTTGAAACTTTCCTGGCCGACTGGGCCAAGACAGGTCAGAAAATCCTCTGATCCCAAGCATTGCCGCGCTGTGCCATCAGGCACCGCGCCCGGCCCAACGGCAAAAGCTGATCTTTGATCAGCGCCGGGCAGGCGGGAGCGCCCGCCACAGCAACGACGAAATTCGCCTTTCGCGTGCATTTTTCCCAAGGCAAATCCAGCAACCCATGTTATAAGCCCGCCAAACAAAAAAACGACCGGACGGGACATGAGCAGCGATCCTAAACTCAAGGACAATCTCCGCGCCGCAATTCTGGCTGAGCCTGACGCCGTGCTGGATGACAAAGACCTGATGCAGGCCTTGGTGGCTGCAAATGAGCAGGCGCGCGGTGACAACGTTATCGACCTGCGCGGTATCGCCATGCAGCGGCTTGAGGCGCGTCTTGACCGCCTTGAGGACACTCATCGCTCAGTCATCGCGGCGGCGTATGAGAACTTGGCGGGCACAAATCAGGTGCATCGCGCCATTCTTCGCCTGTTGGAGCCCACCGTGTTCGAGGATTTCCTGCGCGCGCTAGGCAATGACGTGGCCGAAATCCTGCGAGTCGATCACATCACTCTGGTCCTCGAAACAACCGTCGTACGTGATGATCCGGTCGTGAACCAGCTCGGCGGCGTGCTGACTGTGGCTGAGCCCGGCTTTATCGATAGCTATCTGACCGCTGACCGCAACGGTCAGCCGCGCGAGGTTACCTTGCGCGAAATCCGCCATCCCAATCCGCAAGTTTACGGTAAACAAGCCGATCAGCTACGATCCGAGGCCTGCCTGAAACTCGATCTTGGCACTGGCCGCCTACCCGGCATGATTGTCATGGGCGCGCGCGACCCGAGGCATTTCTCACCTCAGCTTGGAACTGATCTTCTTGCCTTCTTTGCCGGCGTGTTCGAACGCTCTATGCGCCACTGGCTGTCGTGAGCCTGATTTCCCCAGCCTGCCGCGATGCTCTGCAGCATTGGCTGGACAGTCTGGGGGCGCTGGCGGGGCGGTCTGAAAATACGCTCGACGCCTATCGCGGCGACGTGACAGAATTCCTGTCCTTCATGACCTTGCATCACAGCGAGCGCCAAGGGCTGGCCGCGCTGGAACGCATCAGCGTTTCTGACATGCGGGCCTGGATGGCAGAGCAGCGAAATTCTGATGTCGGCGCGCGATCTCTGGCGCGCAAGCTTTCAGCCGTCAAAACCTTCTATCGCTGGTTGGCCGAACGCGAAGGGTTCGAACCTACTGCGGTGCTGTCCACCCGAGCGCCTAAATTTACCAAGAAACTGCCCCGACCCCTGGCCGAAGATGCCGCGCGCGCAATGATCGACACGGTCGAGCTACAATCCTCATCGGACTGGATCGCTGCACGGGATGTTGCGGTTGTGACGCTCCTCTACGGGTGCGGGTTGCGGATTTCCGAGGCGTTGTCTTTGACCGGTGTGGACGCTCCTCTGCCAGAAACGCTGCGCATATCGGGTAAGGGCGATAAGGAAAGAATCGTACCGGTCTTGCCTGCCGCTCGGGCTTCGGTGGATCGCTATCTTCACCTCTGCCCACATCCGCAATCCCCCGATAAGGCGTTGTTCCGAGGTGTCAGGGGCGGCCCGCTCAACCCCGGAATCATTCAGGCTGTGGTCGCCAAGGCACGGATGCAACTTGGCCTTCCCGCAACAGCCACCCCGCACGCGATGCGCCACAGCTTTGCCACCCATCTGCTGTCTGCGGGTGGCGACCTGCGCGCGATCCAAGAGCTTTTGGGTCACGCCTCGCTTTCGACCACGCAGACCTATACCGCAGTCGATACAGCCCGGTTGATGGAAGTCTATAACCGCACGCACCCAAAAGCCTGAAGCAAAGACCCTTTTTGCTTTGCATCTGCGCCTTGCTTCCGTCATGACACCACCATGACACTCAGATTCAAAGCGCTTTCCGTTCATCTCTTCACCGCTACAGGTGCCGTTTTCGCAATGCTCGCCATGTTGGCAGCAGTCGAAGAGAAATGGAGCCTGATGTATCTCTGGCTCGTTGTCTCGTTCATCGTCGATGGCATCGATGGCCCGCTGGCGCGGCACTATCACGTTAAGAATAACGCACCCGAGTTTGACGGAGTCTTGCTGGACCTGATCATCGACTATTTGACCTATGTTTTCATTCCCGCTTTCGCCTTGTTTAAGTCAGGTCTGATGGACGGCTGGACCGGCTGGTTCGCAATCATCGTCATCACCTTTGCAAGCGCGATGTACTTTGCGGATACCCGCATGAAAACCAAGGATAATTCCTTCTCTGGCTTTCCAGGCTGCTGGAACATGTTCGTAATTGTGATCTTCGCCCTGGAGCCCAACTTCTGGGTCATCCTGCTGCTGGTCACCTTGCTGTCTGTCGCAATGTTCCTGCCGCTGAAATTCATTCACCCAGTCCGGACCGAGCGTTGGCGCACCCTGTCATTGCCTATGGCTTTTGCGTGGACATTCTTTGCAGGCTGGGCCGCCTGGGTCGACTTTCACCCCGAAAGCTGGGCCCATTGGGGGCTGGTGATCACCAGCTTGTATTTGGTCTCGGCCGGTATTGCGCAGCAGATCATTCCGCCACGCAAGGCCCGGGATTACAAGACTTCCTGAACCTCGAACTCAGTCCCGTTATGGGTGAACACGTCACCCTCTTGCAGGCCAACCATAGCTAGATAGATCGGGCTTTGGGTCGAAATGCCCATGTAGGTTTTGCCGTCCACCTCAAACCGAGTCGTTGAGACACATACGACGAAGCGGCGATTGTTGAACTTGATTACGGCGCCGGGCTGCACCGTATCCGTGAGGCCAAAATCGGTGTTCTCGATCACGTCAATCTTGGCGTGATGCGCATGAACAGGCGCATCAAAGGCGGCAGCCAGATCTGCATTCTCGCGCGAGGCAGCGATGTCGTCCTTGTCATGCCCTTCTCGGTCATCCAACTGCGAGTCCTTAAGGAAGGCATCATAATGTGCCTGTGCGGTTGCCAGTTCCTGTTCTTCCAAAGACATCAGATGATCGATGATGGCTTTCTTACGTGCGGCGGGGTCTATCTGGCCGGTCATTCAATTCGGTCCTTCAAATTCACTATTCGATATAGGTTGGGGCCGTACCGCTCCGATTGCAACAGATAAGTACCGATCAGATCAACAGGCTGGCAGCACCTTCGTGACGCAGCAGAGCCACTTTGGTCTCAACACCGCCGTGGCCTGAAAACCCAACCATCTTCCCATCTGCACCCAGAACCCGGTGACAGGGAATAATGATGGGGATGGGATTTCCTCCGCATCCGCGCCCAACCGCTTGCGCCGAGTAGCCAAGGTCGTTAGCCAACTCGCCATAGGTGCGCGTATCACCAAATGGGATAGCATACATTGCATCGCACACCTGACGCTGAAATTCCGATCCTTTGATCCGGTAGGGCAGTTCGAACTGCTGCAAACGCCCTTCGTCATAGGCACGCAACTGCGCCGCCGCTTCTCGCAGAACCGGGGTGGCTAGACCTTCGTCACGGCCATTCCAGACAAGACGCGTGATGGCGCCGCTGGTCTCTTCGACACCAAGGCAACCAAACTGAGTTTCTACGGCGATCATCGGCATAAGAGAACGGTTGCAGATGTTTCACCACACCTGCAACCCGAATCCTGACGATCCGCCTCTTCATCTGGCCAAAAATACCTCGGAGCGCGAGGCAGAGCCTCGCATCAGCGATCTCTCTCTCGCGCTCCGTTCGAATGTCAGCTCAGCGCCTCGTTGCAGCGCCCGCATACGCCCGGATGGGCGTGCAGCCCAACATCAGGAAGGATTTTCCAGCAGCGCTGGCATTTGTCACCTTGGGCTTTTTCGAACACTACAGCTACGCCCTCGATTTCCGGCACTCGGAACGCCTCAGCCGGGGCGGGATCGCCTGTGACAGCCAGACCAGAAGTGATGCACATGTCATCCACGTCGAAGGTCGCAAGCAGATCGCGGGTTTCCTGATCTTCGACATGCACGATCGGTGCGGCCTCAAGGCTGGATCCGATCACCTTGTCCTGCCGCTGAATTTCCAGCGCTGCGGTCACGGCGCGGCGCACGCGGCGGACTTTGGCCATGCTGGCTTCCAGTTCTTCATGGCGCCAATCAGCGGGCGTTTCAGGGAAATCCATTAAATGGACCGAACTATCATCGGCCGGGAACCGTTCCAGCCAGACCTCTTCCATAGTGAAGACCAGAACTGGGGCCAGCCATGTGGTCAGACGGTGGAATAGGATATCCAGCACAGTCCGCGCGGCACGGCGGCGTAGGCTGTCACCGTCGCAATAAAGCGCGTCTTTGCGGACATCGAAATAGAACGATGACAGATCAACCGTGGCGAATGTAAATACGGCGCTGAATACACCCTGGAAGTCAAATGCTGCATAACCTTTGCGCACCTGCTCATCCAGATCGGCCAGTCGGCTTAACACCCAGCGCTCCAGGCGCGGCATATCTTCAGGCGCAACCCGATCCGCTTCGGTGAAGTCCGCCAGCGAGCCCAGCATGAACCGCATGGTATTGCGCAGGCGGCGATAGCTGTCGGCTGTCCCTTTCAGGATCTCCGGTCCGATCCGCTGGTCGGCGGTGTAATCGGTCTGAGCCACCCACAAGCGCAGGATATCGGCGCCGTATTGTTTAACGACCTCTTCCGGCACGATGGTGTTGCCCAGCGATTTGGACATCTTGTTGCCCTTGGAATCCAGCGTAAATCCGTGGGTCACTACGTTGCGGTATGGTGCACGCCCCTTGGTGCCGCAAGCCTGCAGCATCGACGAATGGAACCACCCGCGGTGCTGGTCGGTGCCTTCCATATAGACGTCAGCGATACCGTCCGCGGTCCCGTCCTCACGATCACGCAGCACAAAGGCGTGGGTCGAGCCAGAGTCGAACCACACATCCAGCACGTCGAACACCTGATCGTAGTCGTCGGGGTTCGCGATACCGTCGAGGATCTTCTCCTTGAACCCGTCCGTGTACCAGACGTCTGCGCCATCCTTCTCAAACGCCGCCTTGATACGCGCATTAAGTTCGTCGTTGCGCAGCAGGTAGTCCGCATCGGTTGGCAATGCCCCCTTCTTGGTGAAGCAGGTCAGCGGCACGCCCCAGGCGCGTTGGCGCGACAGAACCCAGTCCGGGCGTGCTTCGATCATGGAATACAGACGGTTGCGGCCGGTCTGCGGCGTCCATTTCACCAGTTCATCAATCGAGCGCAGGGCACGTTCACGGATGGAGTCGCCCATCTCGCCCATGCCGTCCTCCAGCTTGCGGTCAACCGAGGCAAACCACTGCGGCGTGTTGCGGTAGATGATCGGCGCCTTCGAGCGCCACGAATGCGGATAGCTGTGCTTGATTTTGCCACGCGCCAGCAGCCCGCCAACCTCGGCCAACTTGTCGATGACGGCCTTGTTCGCATCGCCTTCACCGCCCTTGCGGGACAGGATGTATTTACCGCCAAAGAACGGTAGATCGGCGCGGAAGCTGCCATCATCCATCACGTTGTAAGTGATGACCTGTTCCAACATCCCCAGATCACGGTAAAGCTCGAATTCCTCCATCCCGTGCGACGGCGCGCAGTGGACAAAGCCGGTGCCTTCGGTGTCGGTCACAAACTCAGCGGCACGGAAATCGCGGATGTCGTCCCATTCGCCATTGCCATCTTCGGCCCCGGCCAGCGGGTGTGCCAGTTGGATCTTGGCAAGATCCTCCTGCGTGACATCACACAGGCGGCGGTACATCGTATCGTCCAGACGCGCGCGGGCAAACACATCCGCCGCGCGGTCATCGGCCAGTAGATAGCGTTCACCGATCCGCGCCCAGCACTCCTCGGGGCGGCCGATGACTTCGTAGAGACCGTAGGAGATATCCTCGCCATAGACCACGGCCTTATTCGAAGGCATCGTCCATGGGGTCGTCGTCCAGATTACCACATAAGCGTTGTCCAGCGTCACATCGCCGGTGTTCACAACCTTGAACTTCACCCAGATGGTGAAGCTTTCCTTGTCGTGATACTCGACCTCGGCTTCGGCCAGCGCGGTTTTTTCGATGGGGGACCACATCACGGGCTTGGAGCCCTGATAGAGCGTGCCATTCATCAGGAACTTCATGAACTCGTCGGCGATCACGGCCTCGGCATGGTAATCCATGGTGATATAAGGATCGGGCCAGTTGCCGGTGATGCCCAGACGCTTGAACTCTTCGCGTTGGATGTCGATCCAGCCTTCGGCGAACTTGCGGCACTCCTGACGGAAGTCGACGATGTTCACCTCGTCTTTGTTCTTGCCCTTCTTGCGGTACTGTTCCTCGATCTTCCATTCGATGGGCAGGCCATGGCAGTCCCAGCCGGGTACATAGCGTGAATCGTAGCCCATCATCTGATGGGACCGAACAATCATGTCCTTGATGGTCTTGTTCAGTGCGTGGCCGATATGCAGATGGCCGTTCGCGTAAGGAGGGCCGTCATGCAGGGTAAAAGGTTTGCGACCCTCTTTCTCGCGCAGGCGGTCATAGACGCCGATCTTTTCCCAGCGTTCCAGCCATGCTGGCTCGCGCTTGGGCAGGCCTGCACGCATGGGGAATTCGGTTTTCGGCAGGTTCAGCGTGTCTTTGTAGTCAGGTGTTTCGGCGCACATTTGGGGCGTCCTCAGGATGTTCTGGTGGTGTATGGATCGAAGCGGTCAGTGCGATAACTCAAGCACCTTTGCCCGGCGTCTCGCGATATCAGAGCGCCGGGGATATAATTCGAATAATGATGGCCAGCCGGTCAAACATGGCCGCGCTTATAGGACGCCTGCTCTCAATGGTCCAGAGGTTCCGGGTCTTGCGACGAATGGCGCAGCTTGGCCCAGCGATTGAGCCATGCGAGACCCGCCAGTGCGAGACCGAGCGCCAACAGCGAAAACACCCGGATCAGCCCGCCCAATCCGGCAATATCGATCAGAAACACCTTGGCCACCGCGAGGCCAATCACGGCCAAACCGGCCTTACGCATCAAATCGGACCGGCGGGCCAGCGACTGGTAGAACAACCCTGCGCCGACCACCAACAAGGTGATGGTGTATGAATAAAGCTCGGGCTGGGTGACGCCGTTGCCTTCATACATGCCACCCGCCCCCTGCCAGACATGACGGATTGTAAGCCCCAGCCAAAAAGCGATCAGAGCACCGGCGACCCCATAACTGATCTGCTTCAGTAGCACGGGCTGCGTCACGACGCGCCAAGCCGAGAAGCCGATGGCCAGCGCAGGCAACAGATAGGCCACCGCCAACGTGTTCAGCACCGGCGGGCCGAGCACGGAATCGGCAAATGGGTCGAGCAACGGGTTAGCCTCAGACAAAGCCTGAACCAGACGCATCATGCCGTGTGCCGCAAAGAACGCCGCGAGCGCGTAACGCGCGTAGTTCAGCTTACCGCCAAGCTCGAACCGCTGTATTTGTGCAAAAGCCAGCAGCAGCCAGATCACCGCCAGCAGCCCCAGCCCCCAATGGCTGTCTGTCGCGCCGCCTTCTCCGAAGCTTTCCAGCCAGCGCAGCAACAAGAGCGATAGCAGTATTCCCGCCGTTGCCCAGGCCGCGCTTTCAAGCAGCAATGAGGCAATCGGGCGGTCCAAGGACCTTAGCAACGCCCACCCCATGATGAACCCGGCAACCGCTACCGCATAGACCCAGGTCATTTCGATCAACGGCGCGGTTTCGGCCCAATCGAGCCCCGGGTCGAGCACAAGCCGTACGGTCACCGTGAACACACCCGCCCAAATGAACCAACTCATCGGAGCCAGAACAAATCGCCGGTCCAGCGCCGCGGCCACAACGATCATGGCGACAAGTGCTACGGTCAAAGCGGCAGAGCTGAGTACGATGATGCAGGCAAAGCTAAGGCACGATAGCGCAGACAGAGTTGCCAGTGCAGGCCGCATCCGTTTCTCACCATCGGCCCGCGCAAACCGTTCGGCCAAAACCACCATCATCGCGCCTAATGCGATTGCGTGTAAGGCCCACGCATAAGCTCCGATCACGTTTGCAGGCTGCCATCCGACTTCAAGCGCGATCGCCAGCGTCGGAGCATATAGGGCTGCACCCCCGGCCCAGACCACAGCGTAGCGCCCGGCGTGGAAGGACCGCCACGCAGCGAGCACGCTGATCAAGGCCCCGAGGGCAACCAATAGCGTGACTACCCAAGGATAATCGGCCTCGGCCGTTTCCACGTATGTGTCGGCAAAGCCGCGCCACACGGAGCCACCGTCCAACCCGTGCAGCAGAACAAACCAGATCAGACCCAACGCAGGCAGCGCCGTCACATCCTGCAACGCACGCGCAGCTTTTGTCCAAAGGATCAGCGCCAGTATCAAAGCGGTAAACAGAGCAACGCCCAGCCAAAACTCACCGCTTGAATCCGACCAATGCAGCGACAGGATGATGGAACTGGTGAGAACTGCACCAAAGGCAATTCGGGTTGGAAACTCGGGCCATGGATCCCCTTTCCGTCGCCGAATGACTTCAGCAATCATCGGGCCGGTGTGTTCGGGCCAGATACTGCGCACGGGTATCGCCATCGCAATAAGCGCCAGTGCTGTCACACAGGTCAGATACCCCGGTTCCGTGGAGGGGGAAGACAGCACCAGCAAAAACGCCGCCCCGTATGCACCTACTAGCGTCAGAATAGAAATCCATGCCCAACGCCTGACGGTATCGATACCCAAGCCCAAAATGGCGATGATAAAGAAATAACCATAAAGCCAACTGGGATCGTCCGATGCGCCTCCAACCATAAAGGGCGCGGCAAAGGCTCCGATTAGGCCTACGGCGGCGAGCAGCGGCCCGTGGAACCATCCCAAGACCAACGCAAACAGAGCGATGATAACGAGACCGGCCAGAGCGGCCTCGGGGCCGATCAGATCATAAAGCTGGCGCGCCGCCAGAACGCCACCGAACAGGGTCACCAGACCCGCGCCCGAGAAGACCGATGGTAGATAAGCGGTCGACGCGTCCTCGTCATCGCCGAAGCGGCGGCGGATCACTTCACCTGACCCAATCAGCAGAAGGCCAAAGATCAGGGCTGCGGCGACCCGCGCGGTGGGTGGCAACAGCCCGTTCTCAACCCCGTATTGCACCAGAAATATCCCGGCCAAGGCCAGTGACAGCGCCGAAACCGCATAGAACCAGTTCTCACGCAACCACGCGCCCAGCGCGGCGATCTTTTCCTCACGAAAAACGATGGTGGCAGGAGGATCGGCGGCCTCAACGGCCTGCGGCGCATCCGATGGGCTTTCGTCAGTGGTAGACGAGGTTTTCGCCGCGGCCAAGGGATCATGCTTGTTTTGCGTCGTCTTCGGCTCCGGCCTTGATGTCTTGGAGGTTTCGGCGCCGCTTTCCGGTATTTGCCTGGCCAATTGCCGCTCAAGCTGTTCGACGCGCTTGCGCAACCGCGATTGACCAATCAGCAAAGCGATGATCGAAACAGGAATGGCCAGAACGATCAGACCAACGAGGACAAGCAAGGATTCCAACCGAAACCTCCGGGATGCGATGCGCCAAACGTACCGTGCAGACAGGCTGGTTTATAGTCTGGAAATCCACATGGATACCGCCTGCTGCACAGGTAATCGGCCTAGAAAAGCAGGATGTGAGGGCGTGCCAGCATCAGCCAAGGGATCGCCAGCACTGCAGCAAAGGCTGGAATACCGCAAGCGAACCATCTGCGGAACATTTTGTAGTAACTGCTTGGCAAGGAGGTACCATCCCGATCAGCCTGCCTTGCATAATCCCTCAGACGCACCTGAATCCAAACCACCGGCAGCCAGAACAGGCCGGTCAGTACGTAAAGCAACAGTGATATCGCGATCCGACCCTCCGACAGCAACCAGCCCAGTTGCCAGCCCAGTTGCCAGGCCAGCAACACGCCGGTGAACAGCTGGAAAATGACTGAGGTGGCCGTAATAACTGTGTCGGCCAGCACCACGATTCCCGCCGTATGAGCAATCACCCGTGCATCTGCTGTGCGGCGCGCCATCAGCATGAAAAAGGCGATCCCCGCGCCAGTGCCCAATAGAACGCATGCTCCGATCACGTGAAGCCAGTGCAAGATCAGATCCGGGTCCATCAGCGGCTCTCCAACAGGGGTCGCGCGATCAGTGACAGCATCAAAGCCGGTGCTATCTTGACCAACGGTCCCAAAGGGTCGAGCCACAGTTCAGGCACCGTCAACGTGGCGGCGATCAGATAGAAAGCGGCGATTGCAGCCTGCGCGAGGCAAGCGCGCGCGGCCCATGGACGCCACTAGATTGCCAGCCCCAGCGCGATGTCGATAATCGACCAGAACAGCACGCTCGCGTTGGCAATCCCAACGGGCCAACCATTGCACGACAGTATCTCGGCTGCCTGCGATAGCCTCGTCAATCCGCCGCCGACTTGAAATCACGTAGATCCCCCGAGATCAGCGCAATATCCGAAAGGACCCGCTCAGCCGTCTTCCGGCTGCGCACAAGACCCTTCACACAGGCACCATCCGCATGCAGCGATCGAACCACCGCAGCCCCAATGAACCCATAAGCGCCCAGCACCAAAACAGTTTTTTCAGGACGATCCGTTGCCACGAGTTGCCTCGCATTGGTTTACAACACCCTAGCGAATCAGATTCTGAGGATCAGCCTGATCACCCCGTCCGCGACAACAGCACCATTCAGGGGTGAAACAACGAGCCAACCCAGAAGGCGATAGCTGCCGCCGCACCCCCGATCAGCAGGGTTTCTCCGCCTGATCGCCACCAGGGGGCAAGCGACCACCGGCTTTTCATCGCGCCAATGGCAAAGAATACGCCCACAGTCATCCAGGCTGATACGGTGAACGCATTTGCAACGGATAAGAGGAACGGCAACAACGGAATCATCCCCGCGATCAGAAAGGCAAAGAACGTCGCCATCGCGGCTTTGAGGGGATGCGGGTCGACGCTGCCCAGCCCGTATTCGCCCTCGATCATCAGGTCGACCCAATTGTCGTGGTTCGAAGTGATTTCAGCTGTCGCGTCATCCAGAACGCTGCCTGAAAGGCCTTTTTGTGCGAGGATTTCGCGCACCTCCTTTCGCTCGCCATCCGGGTACAACTTGATATGCCGTTCCTCGATAGCGCGAATACGGTGGATGTTATCGAGCTCGGCCTTGGTTCCCGAGTAGTTGCCCGCCGCCATCGAAAAACCATCCGCCAGCACGTTGGCCAACCCAAGTGCCACGATGACAAAAGGCGATAAACCTGCCCCGGCAACCCCGGCAACGATCGCGAATGTCGTGACTGAGCCATCGATGCCGCCATAAACCACATCGCGCAGAACCCCACGACCCGGAGGCGCATTGATCCGTTCGAAAATCTCTTGCTGGCTGTGGCCGTGTTCGGTCATGGCTGGCTCCGTCCTGTTTATGCAGGACAGGTTCAGGCACTGCCTTGCGCCAGATCAAGTCCTGGAGAACAACCCGCTGAGCGCGCGTTTGATCATGCCACGGGTCGAGGGCTGGTGGCGTTTCGAGAAAGGCAAAGGTCGACAGACCTCCATCGCAGCGACACCCACGCGGGCGGTGAGCGCGCCGTTGACCAGCCCCTCACCGAACCGGCGCGACAATTTGCTGAGGACTGAGCCGCCCAAAATCGGCTCCAGAAGATCATCCCCCACTGCCACCGCGCCAGTTGCAATCAGATGCACGAATACGGCGCGGGTTAGGCGCCAACTGCCCAAGAAACCTGCACGACCGCCATAGATTTCGGCAATACGTCGGATCATTCGCAATGAGCTTGCAAGCGCGGTCGCGACATCGGCCAGCGCGAGCGGAACCAAAGCGGTAACGGTGGCAACCTGCCGGGCTGCGGCCTCGACCTCGCGGCTAGCAGCAGCGTCCAGCGGGGCCAGCAATTCGTCTTCGGCCAAGCTCAGCAGGGTTGCCGCATCGAATTGCTCTCCCATGCGTTCGGTCAAACGGTCGCGACCCCAGCGTGTTTCATCGCGTCCCTTATAGAACGCAATCAGCCGTGTGTTTACAGCGCGGGCTTGCGACAAGTCCTCGTCTGTTAAAGCTGTGTCCGCCGCGCGCCGCAGCCCGTCGACGCGAGACAGACGGCTGATTGCGGCCAACTCGCGCAGTGCAATGATCAGGACGACCAGCAACAGCGCAGCGATCAGACCGGTGACGATCCAACCCAGAATTGGTGCGCGTTCCAGCAGAGAGATGGCAAAATCCCATGCGGCGACCGAGACCACCGCCCCCACAACCGCTAGTGCCAGCCCCCAGAACCAACGCGCTAAAACCGAAGGTTTCCGCGCTGCAAACCGTACCGCTGCCTGCATCGCCTGCCCCTGCGGAGGCGCGATGTCCGGAACAGGAGGCGCGGTCGAGACATCAACTGCCGAGGCATCGTCTTCCAGATCAATCAAAACGGGGCCTTTAGCCATCGACCAACTCCTCGCGCGTCCAAACATATCTGATGTCGGGCAGGTTTTCGTCGTTCTCGGACCCATCGCCGCGTGCGACCTCGACAAAGCCGTTACGCTCATAGAACCGGCATGCGGAAGGATTGGCCTGAAACGCATACAAGTTGAGCGTGGGACGCTGCGCTTTGGCACGATCCAGTAATCGCTGCCCGATCCCCTGCCCGCGCGCCGAGGTCGCCAGATAGAGCGACTGCACTTCGTCCCCATTCAACGCCAGAAATCCGGCCACCTGCCCCTGCTTTTCGGCCACCGTGACCCAGCCGAGATCAATCATCCTGCCGCAAAACGCAATGGTCTCGGCCTCAGAATGCAGTTCAGGCATCCAGTCGTTTTCGCGGGCGAACCCGTGCAGAATAGCGCCTATGGTTCCGGCATCGGTACTGCGAGCGGGGCGAAGGATCACGTTCACAGCCGGTCTCCGATCAGAAACTGCGCAGCCCGGTCCAGCCGAATATGTGGCGGACCGTCACCGGGATTCAGGGTCAAATGTGCGGGTGCAAAGGCCATATTGCCATAGTCCTCGCCCAGCCATCGCTCGGCCCCATTGCGCGCGGGGCCCAGCAGATGGGCAGGGTCCTCTGGCAAATCACCGGGGTAAAAGGCCGCCTGCTTACCGCTGTCTAGCAGAGTGCCGCGCACGCATGGCAGTTCTACGCCGTTATGGCTGCGCATCTCTTCCGTCGTTGTCCGAAGTGAAGCCAACGATAAGGCCGCAGTTTCAGCCCCGGCAAAGCTGGCGCGGTCGCGGGCCTCACGGGTCAGGGCCTCAATGATCGCGGTCAGGCGCGGGTGCTGCAGATGGTGCAGATGGTCCGCTTTGGTGGCCGCAAACAGGATACGCTCGACCCGCTTGCCAAGCAGCAGCCTGTTGAGCCATGCGTTGCGACCGGGGCGGAAGGCCGACAGGATATCGGCCATCGCGCGGCGCATATCCTCGACCGCTTGCGGGCCTTTATGGATTGCCCCCAACGCATCTACCAGAACGATCTGCCGGTCGATCCGGGCAAAGTGGTCGCGAAAGAAAGGTTTGACCACACGCGATTTGTACGCCTCGTACCGCCGCTCCATCTCGCGGTGTAGTGAACGCCGAATTGACGCCCCCGACACCGGGAGCGGCGCGAATGTCAGCACAGGAGACCCGGCCAGATCGCCCGGCAGAAGAAACCGACCGGGAGTGCAGTCATAGAAACCGGCATCACGCGCGGCATTAAGGTAATCGGTGAAGCTGCGGGCGAGGTCCTGCGCCTGCGGCTCATCATGTGGCGCGGTTGGGTCGGTCGCCTGGACCTTTGCCAGAAATGCCCCTGCTTGTGGGCGATTGGATATGTGTTCGAGCGTGTCCCGCGACCAATCTTCATAGGATTTGTCCAGTAGGGCCAGATCCAGCAGCCACTCACCCGGATAGTCCACAATGTCCAGATGCAATGTTCGAGGGCCCTGCAATCCCGAAAGCAGACCTGCGGGCTGGACTTTGAAGGACAGGCGTAACTCGGAAACAGCACGCGTGCTGTCCGGCCAGTGCGGCGCTGGTCCGGTCAGCGCGGACAGATGGGATTCGAAATCGAAACGGGGCACGGTGTCGTCGGGTTGCGGCTGCAGATAGCTGGCGGTGACACGCCCCTCTTGCTGCGCCACAAGACCGGTCATGCGGCCCCGATCCAGCAGGTTGGCGACCAGTGATGTGATGAACACCGTCTTGCCCGACCGCGCCAATCCCGTGACGCCCAGCCGGATGACCGGCTCGAAGAATGTCTCGGACACACGGTCACCCACGGATTCGACGCCGCGCACCAGACTGTCTGCCAAAGATGAGATGACCAAGCTGTCGCCCCGCAATTATCGTTTTGCCCAAGATAGGTAGCGGTTGCGGCACTTGCCAGAGCTTTCGCCCCCTTGCCCGTCCGACCAAGGCGCGATACCAGCGCCCCATGCCCAGATACGCGCTGCAAGTCGAATACCAAGGGGAACCGTTTGCCGGATGGCAGCGGCAAAAGGAGCTGCCTTCGGTTCAGGGCGCGATCGAACTAGCGCTTTCGCGGATCGAACCCGGAGACCACACAATCGCCGCCGCCGGTCGTACCGACGCGGGGGTTCACGCGCTAGGACAAGTGGCGCATTGCGATCTAGTCAAAGAATGGGACCCATTTCGCCTGTCTGAGGCGTTGAACTATCATCTCAAGCCGCAGCCTGTCGCCATCATGAAAGCCGCATGGGTGGATGATGACTGGCACGCGCGGTTTTCGGCGCTTGAGCGGCAATATCTGTTCCGTATCCTGATGCGTCGCGCACCTGCAACCCACGACAAGGGGCAGGTCTGGCAGATCAATCATTCTCTGGACGTTGCAGCGATGCAGGCCGGGGCGGATGTGCTGATCGGGCGGCATGATTTCACCACCTTCCGGTCCTCCATCTGTCAGGCCGCCAGCCCGGTCAAAACACTGGATGAGTTGCGGGTGGAACAGGTTCAGGGCTTCTCGGGGCCCGAAATCCACTTCCATGTTCGCGCCCGGTCGTTTCTGCACAATCAGGTACGTAGCTTTGTTGGCACGTTGGAGCGTGTGGGGGCCGGAGCTTGGACGCCCGAGGACGTTCGCGATGCGCTTGAGGCGGTTGACCGTGCGGCTTGTGGGCCGGTTTGCCCGCCGCAAGGATTGTATCTGGCACGGGTAGGATATCCCGAACCGGTGTTTGGCTAAGTCTACAAGGCCCGCAGTAGCAGCCCGCTTGCAATCACGGCGATGATAAGACCCGCAACCAGTTCGATGGTCGGGGCCAGTACCGATGCAAAGCGCGTAGCCGAGGCTGAGGCCAGCAACCCGCCGCGCAACCCAAAAGATGTCCAACCGACCAAAGTGGTGACGGTTGCGGTGCCTAAAGCCATGGCGAATGCGCCTGCGATGCCGACCATTGCGATACCCATCTGCCATGTCAGGATCAGCACAAACAACGCGCCCGTACAGGGGCGTGCGGCTATACCAGCGATCAGGATCAACGCCTCGCGAAAGCTGCCGACCTGAGCGACCTCATCGGCCGTCGGGCCGTGGCGGTGGCCGCAGTCAGCGCAAACCTCGTGGTCGTGATGATGGTGGTCGTGATCATGCGCATGGTGATGGTGGTCGTGCATTTGAGAGGCTTGGTTTTTGTGACGTCGCGCAAAACTGCGGATGGCGCGGAAAACCAGCCACAGGCCTATAGCGGCAATTGCGCCGTAGCTGATCGGTGCCATGACCTGTTCGGTCGTGCCTACAAGCGACTCGCGTGACATCTGGAATACCAATACCCCGGCATAAACCAGCACAACCGCCGTCACTGCTTGCCCTAGGCTCGACAGGACACTGATTGCAGAAAGTCGCCAAAACGCAACACGACGGCCAAGCCCATATCCTCCGATCAGAACCTTGCCATGGCCCGGTCCGATGGCATGAAAAAACCCATATGCAAAACAGACCGTCAGTAGCGTTGCCACAGCTTCGGGCTGCTCGGCGCGTGCTGCGCGAAGGGCGCGGGCGATCTGGTTCTGGAATTCGCGTTGCTCTCCGGCAGCCCAAGCGGCCAGATGGTCAAAACCACCGCTGCCCCAGAACCACAGCAGCACCCCGCAGGCGATGGCAACGGGAACGATCAGGTATTTGGACATGAAAGCCGAATCTCGGTTGCGAATTTCTCACCGACCAGAGGGATATCATTTTCTTCAAGGTCATACTCGGCATCCAGCGTCAGCAAAAAAGCCTGCATTTGGGCCAGTTCGTTGTCGATATCCGGATCGCTCCGTTCGATATCACAGGTCGTGGGGCCTGAAACCAGAACCGGGCGGGTCACTTCGTATGCGGTATAAAAGCTCTCATCAAAGGCTTTGATCGACAGCGCATCCGCGGGAACGGGGTCTCCCTCGATTGCGCGCAGATGTGTGGTTACGATGCGCGCATCCTCGGTCGTAGCCTGCGGCTCAAGTGGGCCAGAGAGCGGGATCACGGTTTCGCCCATGCGGATGACCAGATCGCCATTGTAGCCTTCGACCCACTGCGCGTCGAAACCGCTTAGAAACTGCTCTTCGGCCTCGGTCAGGACGCCATCCGCGTCCTGATCCAGTCGCATGTCTTCGAGAACCAGCAATGAATAGAACTCATCATAGGCCCAGGTCACACGCACATGGGTCAGGTTGCCTGCGTCATCGACCATGAACTCCAGCCCCGTGTCGATAAAGACATGGGGATGGGCTAGAGCCGGTATCGGCAGAAGGCAGGTCAATGAGAAGGCAAGCCAGCGCATACGGCGAAGATAGGGCGTGCAATGCCATACGGCAATCCGATTGAACGCAATCATGCATAAACCTGCCGCTTTATCCCGGCGGAAACAGGACCAATGTCTGCAGCGCCGTGCCGACCGGCCCCTGCGTATCGAAAAGAACCGACTGCGACATGCCGATCCCCGAGCGCTGCCAGTGCGAGATCGAGTCAGATGCCAGCCAATCCGAGACAGGCTCGCGGTGGATTTGCACCGTTAGGTCAGTATTCATGAAACCCATCTCAGATGTGGGCGCGTTCCACGATATGCCATTGCCGCAATCTGCAAGCGGGCAGAGCGCTTGGATCGGCGATGGGTCCTCTCCTTCCAGCAAGGCAGGTGTGCGCATCCAGACGGTTTTCGGACCTGCCCCTTGCTTGCCATCAGCGGGATAGCCGATCTGGGAGTGATGGGCAAAACCGGGCAACTGATGGCGCATCTCACCGATCGGAAACGGGCCATCGACCATATCTTCGACCCTGGGCGCGGGCAGTTCGACATTGGGCACGGCCCCAAGGTCTTTGCGCACCATATGCATGGTTGTGGCGGTGGCGCAAAGCGTGTCGTCCAGATCATGTACGGTGACCCGTGTGGTCGCCAGCGTCTTGGTATGGCGTGTCGTCTCTGCCGCGACTCGCAAACCAGCCAGAGGCAATGGACGCAGCAGATCGACGGTCAACCGGGTCAACATCTTCTCAGGGCCAACTTCGGTTTCTGCCGCCCGCACGATCAATCCGCTGACTGGCCCAGCATGGCAATGATCGGCTGACCAAGGCCCGCGCGCGGGGTCATTTCCGACAAACACACCCTGCGCATTTTGGTGGAAATACGCCTGCCCCAACACATCCGATGTCATTGTGGTTCTGTCGCCTCAGACTTTTTCCTGCGTGTATTTCTTCAACTCGGCGCGAGCGACCTGACGGCGATGCACTGCGTCCGGCCCATCCGCCAGACGCAGGGTGCGCACATGGGTCCATGCATTTGCCAAGGGCGTATCCTGACTGATCCCCTGTGCGCCGAACATTTGCACGGCCTCATCGATCACCTTCAGCGCGACCTTGGGGGCAACGACCTTGATCTGGCTGATCCATGGGGCCGCCGCCCTTGCATCGCCCTGATCCATGTACCAGGCGGCCTTGAGGCACAGCAAACGGGCCATTTCGATCTCCATCCGACATTCGGCGATGATGTCGTAGTTTGCCCCCAGCTGCGCCAGTTTCTTCCCAAACGCCTGGCGCTGTAGTGAACGCTTGCACATCTGCTCCAGCGCAGACTCGGCCTGACCAATCGCGCGCATGCAATGGTGAATACGGCCCGGCCCCAAGCGACCTTGCGCAATCTCGAACCCGCGCCCTTCACCCAGTAGAGTGTTTTCGGCTGGGACCCGAACTTCTGTGAAACGGATGTGCATGTGTCCATGGGGCGCATCGTCGTGGCCATAGACCTCCATCGGGCGCAGCACTTCGATCCCGGGCGCGTCCGCTGGGACCACGATCATCGACTGGCGCTGGTGCTTTGGCAGATCGTCCCCGCCGGTTTTGACCATCACGATATAGACCTTGCAACGCGGATCGCCCGCCCCAGACGACCACCATTTTTCGCCGTTCAGAACATAGTCGGCCCCGTCCCGCACGCAGGACATCGAAATGTTGGTGGCATCTGATGAGGCCACATCGGGCTCGGTCATCAGATAGGCCGAGCGAATCTGCCCGTCGAGCAAAGGCTTCAGCCACTGCTCTTTCATCGCGCCTGACCCGTAGCGTTCAAACACCTCCATATTCCCTGTATCGGGCGCGGAGCAGTTGAAAACTTCGGCCCCCAAGGGCGTCTTGCCCATCTCCTCGGCGAAATAGGCGTATTCAACTGTACTGAGGCCAAAACCTTTGTCGCTGTCTGTCAGCCAGAAGTTCCAAAGCCCCGCCGCCTTGGCCTTGGCTTTCAGCCCCTCGAGAATCTCGGCCTGTCGCTCGGTATATTTCCAACGATCGCCTTTATTGATTTCTGCCTGATACTCATCTTCAAGCGGCATGACCTCGTCGTGAATCATATCCCTCACCCGCTGTAACAGGGCGCGGTTTTCCTCACGCAATCCGAAAGTCATGGTCATGTCTATTCCTTCCCTGTGGCGCAATGCGGGTCTTTGGCTTTGGTCCGAGGATGGCTTAGTGGCCATGAGCGTGTCCAGCTAAGTGACGGAACGTCATTCACGCAAATTGAGCCCGGTCCAGCATCAATGCGATGCCCAGCAGGGGGCCTGCGGTCAAATTAGCTGGAGCAAATCACAAGGGTGCAGCTGTGCTAGTTCGGGTGCTGGCCAGGGCACCGACCTTTAAGGTGTCAGGATCCAGTTCCCATCAGCGGTCTTGCAGCGGCGCGTTCTGATATCGCGGGCCTGTGCAGCACCTTCAGGCTGCACAAAGTGCTGAAGTATCACACAATTGCCCTGAACGCTTTGCACGCGGATTGTCCCCTTCGAGCCGGTGTCCTGATTGAGCCAAGCCCTCTCCTGCCCCACGGATGGAGTGCCCGTCGACAGCAACGCGTTTGAGGTGTCGTTCAACACCTCAAAGTCAGCGGGGCTCAACCCCATTTCCGCGATGATTCGGGAAAGTGGTTTAGCCTGTGCTATTCCACCCACCCCCAGAAAAAGTGCAGCAACCAGCGCTGTGTAAACAAAGGCTTTCATCAAAGGGCCTCGCCGATTTGAATGACTTTCACGTCCATAGATATACCTCTATGCGTGTGCGGCCAAGCCCCACTTGGCCACCTTCAAATTATCCCGAACAAACCTTTCGCAAGGCGGGCGCTAGGTCCGCCCGTGAGATCGCCTCATATTGTGCCCAGACGAAGCAGAGGCATTTGATGACACATCCTAAATATTATGCACCGACAGGCGGACATCCGGGGCAAGAGCAACTGTTGACCGACCGTGCCATGTTCACCGATGCCTATGCGGTAATCCCCAAAGGCACGATGCGCGACATCGTTACCAGCTTTCTGCCTTTCTGGGAGAATACACGTCTTTGGGTCTTATCCCGGCCTTTGAGTGGTTTTGCCGAGACATTCTCGCAATACATAATGGAGGTGCAGCCCGGCGGTGGCAGCGATACGCCCGAAACCGACCCAAATGCGCAAGGGGTGATCTTCGTGGTCGAGGGCAGCGTCACGCTGACCCTGAACGAAGCGGATCATGTTCTTGAGATCGGTGGATATGCCTATATCCCCCCGGGCAGCGACTGGACGCTGCACAACCATGGCGATTCAGTTGCCCGGTTCCATTGGGTGCGCAAGGCTTATGATGCAGTGCCCGGCCTGCCCGCCCCTGACCCGATCATCACCAATGAACGCGACGTGGTACCCAACGAAATGCCCGGCACCGAAGGCCGCTGGTCTACCACCCGCTTCACCGATCCGCAGGACCTGCGTCACGACATGCATGTCAACATCGTCAATTTCGAACCCGGTGGTGTGATTCCCTTTGCCGAAACCCATGTGATGGAACACGGCCTTTATGTGCTTGAAGGCAAGGCTGTTTACCGGCTCAATCAGGATTGGGTCGAGGTTGAGGCCGGTGACTACATGTGGCTGCGCGCTTTCTGCCCGCAGGCCTGTTACGCAGGCGGACCGGGACGGTTTCGCTATCTGTTGTACAAGGATGTGAATAGGCACATGCCGTTGTCTGTACCGTCTAGGTAGCTGACGATCGGGGCTTTACCGGGTCAAGTTCTGGTAAAGGGGTTCACAGAATCGCTGGAATCTGATGAAATCAAATGAGTTTTCAGCACTGGAGATTGTTCGATGTTACTGCGCGGTACGATGATTGCACTGGTTGCCACCCTTGGCCTTTCGGCGTTCAACGCCGCCCCGGTCGCAGCCAAGGAAGAAACCAAATCCGTTTTCGTCATGAGCCGCACATGGGCGGTGACGCAGGTCTCGGACGCGCCTGTGGTTTATCGGGCGACGCGGGATAATAACAATCTGAACCCGTTTGGCCCGCCGCCACGTCTTCGCACCATCCAGGCAATGGCCGCGATACAGAAGGCGACTGGCTGCAAGGCGATCTATTCCAGCATGTATCAGAACATTTCGGGCCAGTTCTTTTCGCAGGTCAGCTGCAACTGAAATTGGTACAATACTTTGATTGAGATCGCCTGATCTGCCTGCCATAGCTTGCGCATGAAACTCGCGATCAACGGATTCGGCCGTATCGGCCGCACCATTCTGCGTCAGGTCTTAAGCCTGCCGCAGCATTCGGATGTAGAACTAGTGCTGATCAACGATATCGCACCGCTGGAAACATGCGCATACCTGTTCAAATATGACAGCACGTTTGGCCCCTATCAGGGTTCGGTCACGACCGAAGGTGAAGCACTGAATATCGATGGCCGCGTTATTCTGATGTCTCACAGCGCCGATTTGGCACAGGTCGATCTGTCCGGCGTCGATGTCATGCTCGATTGCACCGGCATCGCGCGAACATCCGACGTGGCCAGCCGGGGCTTGACTGCTGGGGCGGATAAAGTGTTGATTTCCGGTCCGTCACCCGCTGCCGAAGTCACACTGGTGCTGGGGGCAAACGAAGATCAATTGGGCAGCGCACGGATCGTTTCAAATGCATCCTGCACCACCAATGGTCTGGCACCGCTCGTCAAGCTGATTGATGAAATCGGCGGGCTTGTGTCCGGGCACATGACCACCATCCACTGCTATACAAACAGCCAGCCGATGGTCGATGCGCCACGCGGGGATTTGGCCCGATCGCGCGCCGGGGCATTGTCGATGGTGCCCACGACCTCGAGCGCGACGCATTTGATTGATATCGTCTTGCCAGACCTGGCCGGTCGTATGTCGGGGGCCGCGGTGCGTGTTCCGACGGCCAGCGTATCTGCCGTTGATCTTGTCGCCACGCTAGAACGTGGCATGAGCGCAGATCAATTCGAACAAGCGTTTCGCGACGCGGTCGCAGCTTCTGACGTGCTGGGCTGGACTGATTTGCCCTTGGTGTCATCTGATTTGCGGTCCCGCCCTGAGTCACTGGTAGTGGCGGGGCCCGAGACGCGCATGATTGGAGAGAGGCAGATCAGGGTCTTTGGCTGGTACGACAATGAATGGGGGTTTTCAGCCCGCATGCTGGATGTCGCGCGCCTGATGGCAAACGCCGGGTAATCCGCAGCGCTGAAGCACGCTGCGGATTACTTCAAGACTTCAATCGTGAGGTAGGCTACCCGCCCCGTGACCGGCCATACCCCCTGAAACCTCTTCAGTCGATTCTTCGGCCAATTCATCTGGCAGGACCAAATTCAGTACAATGGCGATCAGCGCTGCGGGCAGCAGGCCGCTGGTCATCAGGATACGAAGGGTATCAGGTAGGTGCTGAACCGCGCCGGGTTCCAGCTGCAACCCAAGACCGATCGACAGCGAAATCGCAAAGATCACCATGTTGCGACGGTTCCAATCCACGTCTGACAGCATCGAGATACCTGCCGCGACCACCATGCCGAACATGACGATCACACCACCGCCCAGCACTTCGATAGGCACGGTGCGGATAATTGCCCCGACTTTTGGCACAAGGCCACACAGGATCAGGAAGATAGCTCCACAGGTCACGACATGGCGGCTCATGACGCCCGTCATCGCAATCAAACCGACATTCTGGCTGAAGGACGTATTGGGAAACCCGCCAAACATACCGGCAATCGCTGTTCCGAAACCATCTGCATAAGTCGCGCCCGCGATTTCCTTGTCGGTTGCTTCGCGACCTGCACCCCCCTTGGTGATACCCGATACGTCTCCGACGGTCTCGATGGCCGAGACGAAAGACATGAGACAAAAGCCGATCACGGCGGCCAGAGAGAACTCAAACCCATATTTAAACGGCACGGGCAGAGCAAAAGCTGAGGCGCGTGACCAACTTGTGCCAATGGCCTCGAACGTCACCATCCCGACCATCAGGGCATAGACGTAGCCGATGGCCAAACCAACCAGTACGGCAGACACCGACAGCATACCGCGTGCAAAGAACTTGAGGCCAAGCGTCACAACAACCACAACCAGTGCAGCCGACCAGTTGAGCAGCGATCCATACTCAGGAGTTCCAATCGCAGGCACACCACCAGCGGCGTATTGTATGCCGACCTTGACCAGCGCCAAACCGATCATTGTTACGACAAGTCCGGTGACCAGCGGCGGAAGCGCAAACCGTATCTTGCCTATGAAGAGGCCAAGAAAGGCATGAAACAAGCCGCCAACCAGGACACCGCAAAACAGCGCCCCTAAGGCATCCACGCCTTTTCCGGCGACCAGAGGGATCATGATGGGCAAAAATGCAAAGCTCGTTCCTTGTACAATCGGCAGAGCCGCTCCGACCGGGCCAATCGTGATAGTCTGCAGCAGGGTCGCCAGCCCAGCGAACAGCATCGACATCTGGATCAGGTACAGCAATTCGGGAAAATCCGGGGAGTTCGACCCAAATCCAAAACCGGCAGCACCCGCCACGATGATGGCCGGTGTCACGTTCGAGACGAACATCGCCAAAACGTGCTGAATGCCCAGCGGTATCGCCTTGTGCAAGGCGGGTGTGAAGTTCGGGTCCCGAAGCTGTTCGGGCGTCCCTATCGAAGTTTCAGCCATGATCTCATTGTCCTCCCTAAGATCCAATGGGGTTCTTACCGCTTCTCTGGCGGCTTCGGTTCTGGTTTCAGCGGTTGACCACCTCGTACGGTGTGCTGAACCAGTATTCTTCTAAATTCAGGCCGACTCCGATGCGATCGACAACCGCAAACAGGCCGGGCCCATGCAAAGGCGTTAAGACGCCGTGCCATGTTCCACGGTGATAGTTCACGGCTTGCCCGGCTTGTGTGATGAATGCGCGTGGTTGACCCGGTTTCCCGCCTTCATCGGGGGCGACGACCACCAGAAAGGGCTGGTGGGTCATTGGAATGAAAGCCTGGCTGCCATCCGGATGACGCTCAACCATCTCCAGCAGGTAAGGCATCTCGCGCGAGTTGGCGTTGAATAGGCTGATGCCCGCGCGGGCATCACTGAAATCCAGTTTAGCCCGGTCGTGATACCGCCCGCATTGGCCCTGATTGATGATCTTGTCGGGCTCGCCCGAGATATCGATCAGATCACCAAACGGTGCGAAAGCTTCGGCCGAGATCGGTTCAGCGACAATCCGTGTCATGAGGGCAGCACATCGTGAAGACGGAACTCGGCAATCCGCTCGACCTGTCGGCAGGCCTCGGCGAACTCGGTTTCGCGATCCTGTTCGATGCGCCGTTCGAATGCGTTTAGGATCGAAGCCTTGTTGTGGTCCCGTACGGCAACGATGAACGGAAAGCCGAATTTTTCCGTATAGCGCTGGTTCAGTTCGGTGAAGGTGGCGCGTTCCTCATCCGTCAGCGCATCAAGCCCTGCCGAGGCTTGCTCGGACGTGCTTTCCTGTGTCAGCCGCTTAGCCTGCGCCAGTTTTCCCGCGAGATCAGGGTGGGCCGTCAAAACGCCCAACCGTTCCTCGGTTGAGGCGGACCGGAACATGCGGGTCAAAGCATTGTGTAATCCGCCTGCCGTGTCATGCGCCGCGCCCAATTCCAGATCATAGGCGCGCTCGGCGATCCAAGCGGAATGCTCGAAGATACCTCCATACGCAGAGACGAATTCTTCGCGGCCCATTTGCGAGGGTTGTGGACGCTCAGCCGCCGGGTGCTTCTCGGCCCAATGCTCGGCAATCTGCAATCGCGTCGCGAACCACACGTCCGAGAACCCGCGCGCGTAATCCAGAAATCGTTTCAGTGCCATAACACGACCCGGTCTCCCGATCAGGCGACAGTGCAAGCCGATCGACAGCATCTTGGGAGCGCTAGCTTCGCCTTCCGCATAAAGCACGTCGAAACTGTCTTTCAGATAGGAATAGAACTGGTCTCCGGCATTGAACCCCTGCGGCGTGGCAAAGCGCATATCGTTGCAATCCAGCGTGTAGGGCACAATTAACTGATCCCGACCACCGGTTTGCATCCAGTAGGGTAGATCGTCTGCATAGGTATCGGCAACATAAGCAAAGCCACCTTCCTCGGCGACCAGACGCACGGTGTTGTCCGAACAGCGCCCAGTGTACCAGCCGCGCGGGCGATCCCCTACAACTTCGGCATGCAGACGGATCGCTTCGGCGATCTGGGCCCGTTCTTCCGCCTCGGGCATATCCTTGTGCTCGACCCATTTCAGGCCATGGCTGGCAATCTCCCACCCTGCCGATTTCATCGCCGCAACCTGATCTGGCGAACGCGCTAACGCGGTAGCCACACCATAAACGGTGATCGGTAGGTCTTTCATCAAGCGATGCAGGCGCCAGAACCCCGACCGCGAGCCGTATTCATAGATCGATTCCATGTTCCAATGACGCTGGCCCGGCCACTGCGCCGCCCCAACGATCTCGGACAAGAACGCCTCGGACGCAGCGTCCCCGTGCAGGACACAGTTCTCGCCGCCTTCTTCGTAGTTCAACACAATCTGCACAGCCAGTTTTGCACCGCCGGGCCATGCGGCGTCAGGTGGGTTGGCTCCGTATCCGATCATATCGCGGGGGTAACGAGGCGGCTGCATAGGGTCTTCCAGTCCGGTTAGGTGTTTTGACAGCTTTACCGCAGAAACGGTCTATTGATTATCAAATCAATCCGAACACTGTTTCCAGTTCTTTCGGCATTTCAACCATTTTGCGGTTTGGCCCAGACTGTGGCACACCAAAAGAAACACATAGGAGAGACCCTTGGCTGGCTATCTGACAACCCACGTTCTCGACACGGCGCGCGGCTGCCCCGCTGAGGGGTTGAAAATCGCGCTCTACAAAGTGTCAGGGAACTCGCACCGTAAACTGGTCGAGATGGAAACCAACGCGGATGGCCGAACCAATAGCCCGATCTTACCGCAGGACGACTTTAAAACCGGCACTTATGAGCTGATATTCTTCGCCGGAGATTACCTGCGCGCGACGGGTCAGGATGGCGATGATCCTCTGTTTCTGGATCAGGTGCCGATCCGCTTTGGCATGTCCGATGCGGACGCGCACTACCACGTTCCGCTGCTGTTGTCCCCCTACGGCTACTCGACCTACCGGGGCAGCTAGCCCTAGATTTCGGCGCTTCGAACCACTTTGCCGATCCGGTCAATCATGAAATCCATAAACAGCCGCGCTTTCGGGTCCTGATGGCGGCGATGCGTATACAGACAGGCCATTTGCACGGGAACCGGAGGCGTCTTCATCGCCACCGGGATCAGCCTCCCCGCCTTCAAATGCTCTGACACCTCAAAAACGGGTTTCATGGCAATACCTTGCCCAGACAGCGCCCAATCGGTCAAAACATCACCATCGTCACATTCATACCTGCCCGAGACAGCAAATCGTTTCGGGCCATCGGGAGTTTCCAGCATCCACTGAAACTCTGCCGCGCCGGGGAAGCGCAGGTTCAAGCATTCATGCTTGCCTGAAATCAGATCGGATCCAGCTTCGGGCATCCCACATCGGCTCACGTAATCAGGGGCCGCGCATAGCACACGCTGGCAATCCGCAATCTTGCGAATGCGCAATGTGCTGTCTTCGGGCTGACCGATGAAAAAAGCCAGATCCAAGCCTTCGGTGGTCAGATCAACCGAGCGGTCTGTCAGTCTTAGGCGCACATCAATCTCAGGGTATTCTGACAGAAAATCAGGTACATGTGGCGCCAATAACCGGCGCCCGACACCTAAAGGCGCGGCAACAAACAGAGACCCGCGGGGGGCTTCGGTCAGATGCGTGACCTGGGCCTCTGCCTCATCAACTGCATCCAGAACCGCAACCGCGCCGGGGTAGAACGCCCGCCCCTGCTCTGTTGGTGTCAGGTTCCGAGTTGTGCGCTGAAACAGGCGTACTCCCAGATGATCCTCCAACTGCGAAATTCGCGCCGACGTCACCGCAGGTGAAATTCTCATATCCCGCCCGGCGGCTGACATGCTGCCCAAGTCATAGACCCGGACAAAGGTTCGAATGTTGTCGAGATAGGACATCTTATCGTTTTTTTTGATACAGTTTGACAATATACGGGAATACCGAAGAAAAGCCCGTTTGCCTAGTGTGGCGCAACGCAATCGGAGACATAAGCATGTACGACTTCGCCGTTTTCTGGGATTGGATTGGTTTTGGCGTGCGCTGGTTGCACGTTATCACCGCGATTGCCTGGATCGGATCATCCTTCTACTTCATCGCGCTGGATCTTGGTTTGAACCGCGATATCCCCGGACCGGCGGACGGCGAGGAATGGCAAGTCCATGGCGGAGGATTCTATCACATCCAGAAATATCTCGTCGCTCCAGAACGTATGCCCGACCACCTGACCTGGTTTAAATGGGAAAGCTACGCCACATGGCTCAGCGGTGCCGCGCTACTGATGATCGTCTACTGGGTAGGCGGAGAGCTCTATCTGATCGATGCCCAAAAGGCGGATCTGGCGCTATGGCAAGGCATATTGATCTCGGCTGCCTCGCTGACTGTCGGTTGGCTGGTCTACGATTTTCTCTGCAAGTCGGGATTGGGCGAGCGTCCGACATTGCTGATGGTTCTTCTGTTCGTGCTGCTGGTGATTATGGGCTGGGGTTATAACCAGATTTTCACCGGTCGCGCGATGATGCTGCATCTGGGGGCCTTCACGGCCACAATCATGACCGCAAATGTGTTCTTCATCATCATGCCTAACCAGCGCATTGTGGTGGACGACCTAAAGAACGGGCGCACACCTGATCCGAAATACGGCAAGATCGCCAAGCTGCGTTCGACCCACAACAACTATCTGACATTGCCGGTCGTGTTTCTGATGTTGTCGAACCACTATCCGCTGGCTTTTGCGACCGAGTACAATTGGATCATCGCCGCGCTGGTCTTCCTGATGGGTGTCACGATCCGGCACTATTTCAACACCCGCCATGCGCGCGCTGGAAACCCAACCTGGACCTGGCTGGTAACGGCTTTGCTGTTCATGACCATCATGTGGTTGTCGACCGCTTCGATGAACGACCCGTTGCAAGAGGCCGAAGCACGGCAACTAACTCCCTACGAACAGAAATTCGCATCAGCGGATGGCTTTGAAGAAGCACAGGACATAGTTCTGGGTCGCTGTTCTATGTGCCACGCGCGCGAGCCTGTCTGGGAAGGCATCCTGTGGGCACCCAAAGGTGTCCTGCTGGAAACAAAAGCTGACATTGCTCAGAACGCGCAGCAGATTTATCTGCAATCCGGCGTCACACATGCCATGCCTCCCGCGAACGTGACCTATATGGAACCTGAAGACCGGGATGCGATTGTTCGCTGGTTCCGAAATGCCGGTCTGTAGCGGATTGGCACACGAGTTTGCCAATAAAAACACCTGAACTTTGTTTAGTTCTTCCCCTAAGCGCCGTCAGATGCTCTAAATGAATTCAACACGCCGCATTCGTTTTGTTTCGCGGCCATAGCGATTTCGACTTGGGGCAGTTGGAGCCAGACAATGACAGGGAGCAGACCGCGCAGCGATCTGAGAGGCTGGCTTTTTGGTGCGTTTGTGGCCTTGTCCCCCAATCTTGCTACCGCGCTAGAAACGACCCTATCCGCCCCTGGTGCATCTGAAGATCTGGTCGACCGCTTGGAAGAGACTTCATCCATCTTCACCTCGGAATCGCGTGGTCTTGATACGTCACTGGAAATACTGTCGGCAGCTTTGTCCGACTACCGCACCATCGTTCAGATCATGTACGACGAAGGCTATTTCAGCCCCGTCGTCAGCATCAAGCTTGACGGGCAGGAAGCCGCCAAAATCAATTCGCTGAACGTTCCAGCCCAATTCAAACGGGCGACTATCCTTGTCACACCGGGACGGAAGTTCAAGTTCGGAACGGCTGTCGTGCAACCGCTGGCACCGGGCACGGAACTGCCCGAAGAGTTCGCCACGGGTAAGACCGCGACCACCGGAGCGATCCAACAGGCGGCTTCGGCCGGGGTGCAGGGCTGGCGCGATACAGGCCATGCCAAGGCGGAAGTGGAAGATCAGAAAGTAATAGCGCGCCATGCGCAGGCACGGCTGGACGCGACAATTGATCTGGCTCCGGGGCCAAGGTTGCGGTTCGGCAAAATGATCATTCAGGGCGATACAAATGTCCGCCATCGGTCGATCGAGAAAGTCGCAGGCTTCCCGTCGGGTGAGGTTTATTCGCCTGAACAGGTCCAAAAGGTTGGCACCCGCCTGCGGCGTACCGGCACATTCGCTACGGTTTCGCTCAAAGAACATGAAGAACCCAACCCGGATGGCACGCTTGATTTCGACGCGACGTTTGAAGACCTGCCACCGCGCCGCCTGACCTTTGGGGCCGAGATTGCCTCGCGCGACGGGGTTGATCTTACAGCTACGTGGACCCATCGAAACGTTTTCCGGCGAGCCGAAAGGCTGCGGTTCGAGGCGGCAATCCGCAATATCGGCGGTGCCGAGGATATCGATGGACGCATTGGTCTGCGGCTGGATCAACCTGATCGTCTGGGCCCTGACGACAATACATTCTGGAGCGCCCTGCTGGAACGGCGCAATACCGAAAACTACAACGTCACCGTCGCCTCGCTTGCCTATGGTGCACGCCGCACATTCTCTGACCGCCTCTACGCCGAAGCCTCGGCAGGTTTCCAATGGTCGGACGCGGATGACGCCTATGGCGATGGGCGCAAGTTTCGATACTTCATTCTTCCGTTCCGGTCAGAGTGGGATGAACGCGACAGCAAAGTCAGTGCTACGCGCGGTTATTATCTAGACTCGCAAGTCATGCCCTTTGTCGGGTTCTCCGGGTCGGATACCGGCCTGAGAATGTTCTTTGACGGTCGCGCCTATAACGATCTGGGCACCGCCGGTCGGCTGGTGTTGGCAGGCCGGGTGCAGTTGGGATCGGTCCTCGGACCTCCGGCAGATGGTGTGACTCCAGATTTCCTGTTCTTCTCGGGTGGTGCCGGTACAGTACGGGGTCAGCCATTTGAAAGCCTAGGTATCCCCGTCGGGGATGGTGTCGCCGGTGGCAAATCCTTTCTGGGGCTCTCAGCCGAGGTCCGAGGCAAAGTCACTGACGCAATCTCGTTGGTTGGGTTTTATGACTACGGTGTGGTCGACACGTCCTCATTCATCGGCGGCGGCGCGGAAGAGCATTCTGGCGCGGGCCTTGGAATCCGTTATGATCTGGGCGGCTTCGGGCCCTTGCGCTTTGACCTTGCGGTGCCGGTTCAGGGCGATACGGGTGACGGGCTGCAATTCTACCTCGGGATCGGGCAAGCCTTTTGATGCGTCGCGTTGTATATCCCCTGTTGCTAAGTTCAGCAGCGATCACCGTTCCCATCGCGGCGACCGCTCAGGACGAGGGCGGCAGCATGATCGAGCAGTTTCTGCAAGATACCCTGTCTGGTGATGATCAGAATGTGCGGGTGATCGGCCTTGAAGGAGCTCTGAGTTCGCGTGCGACGATTCAAGAAATCACAGTCGCCGATGACGACGGCGTCTGGCTCACCATTAAAAACGCTGAATTGGACTGGAACCGATTGGCACTGCTGCGCGGTCGGTTCTCGGTCAACACACTATCGGCGCAGGAAATCGATATCGCCCGCGCACCCGGTACAACAACTAAGGACGCACCGCCCCCTTCAGCCGAAACCCAACCCTTCCAACTACCTGAGCTTCCGGTTTCGATCGAAATCGGAGAGCTGCGCGTCGATGACCTGTCTTTAGGTGAGCCGCTGATCGGCGTCGCTGCCGAGCTTGCCGTGAACGGCAACCTATCGCTGGCTGATGGAACACTGGATACTACGCTGGATATCGACCGACTGGACCGCGCCGGGGACACGATTGATCTGAAAGCAGGCTTTCAGAACGACAGCCGCCAGATCGATCTGGACTTGACCGTAGCCGAAGCATCAGGCGGTCTGATCGCAACGGCCTTGTCCATCCCCGATGCCCCGCCGCTTGAGCTGACTGCAAAAGGCTCGGGGCCGATAACGGATTTTAATGCTGATATCGGTCTAAGCAGCGATCAGCAGCTTCGCGTGTCCGGTCAGGTACGACTGCGCACCGCCGAAGAGAGTGGCAACGCTTCCGATGGAATCGCGTTTACTGCCGATGTCGGAGGCGACCTGACGCCGTTTCTGGCCGAAGAGATGGACACGTTCTTCGGTACCGACACACGGCTGTTTGTAGATGGGCGCACCCATTCTGACGGGGCGCTGGATATATCGGATATCGAGATTACCTCGGAAGCGCTGGACCTCAAAAGCGAACTCAGCCTTGCTTCGGGCGGTGTTTTGAAACTGGTCGCCCTGCAAGGTCGTATCACGCCGCCGGAAGGTGACAAGGTCGTTCTGCCCGTCAGCGGCGGCGATACGTCAATCGGCGCGGCGCAGATTTCGGCCTTGTACAATACCGAGAATGGCAATCTCTGGGACCTGAGCCTGACGACCAACAAGATTGAAACACCCAACCTGAACCTCGATCATGCACGGATCAGCGGGCAAGGCACGCTAGATCAATCCAGCGGGCTGTCGGTCGATGGCGATCTGCAGGCTGTGCTGGATGGCATTGATCTGACAGATGCCGCACTGAATGCCGCCGTCGGAAATCAGATCACACTGGATGGACAGTTCGAGTACGGCAGCGACCAGACATTGCAATTGTCCGGGGTCGAACTGGTCGGCAGCGACTATACCCTAGACGCTGATGCGTTGATCAGCGGGCTTGCGACCGGGTTGCAGGTTGATGGCACGGCACTGCTGCAGGCGACCGACCTGTCGCGGTTCTCGGACCTGGCACAGCTTCAGCTTGGTGGCGAGGCTTCGGTCCAGGTGGCTGGAAAGGGCTCGCCACTGGAACGCAGCTTTGACGGCAAGGTCACGGTGAATGGGCGTGATCTGGTGACCGGGCGTGACGATATTGATCCAATGATCACGGGTGAAACCGAAATCGTTCTGGATGCCAAACGCGACACCGATGGGGTAACAATTCGCGATTTCACCGTGAATGGCGACGCTCTGACAGCGCAGGCCAGCGGCACGGTCACGACGCCAAATGGCAATCTGACGATTGACGGTCAGGCCAGCGTGAACGCCCCCGATCTGGCGGTGTTCTCAGGCATCGCACAGCGTGATCTGGCGGGCGCATTACAGGCCCGGCTGGATGGCAAAGGCACCGTACAGACGTTGGAATTCGACGGCCAAGCCAGCGTGATCGGAACAAATATCGAAACCGGGATGAGCGAGTTCGACCCGCTGTTGAAAGGCCGGACATCAATCAATCTGGACGGTGCGCATTCGGGCAACCAAATCGTTATTCGAAACGCCACGGTCAAAAGTGCTGCTCTTACTGCCGAGGTGGGCGCAACCATCGATGACCCCACCGGAAACATCACGGTGGATGGAAGCGCCAAGCTGAACGCCCCCGACCTGTCTTTGTTCTCCGGCCTCGCCGGGCTTGATCTGGCCGGGTCGATTGATGCCGACGTAACCGGTCGGGCCGCGCAAAGCAGCAAGGCCTTTGATATCAAAGGCAACCTGAGCGCAGACGACCTTGCCACGGGTATCCAAGCCGTAGATGCGTTGGTACAGGGACGAACCACGCTGAACGTGGATGCCGCCAACGATGATCAGGGGCTGAACATCCGCACTTTCAGTCTGAACGGAACCGCGCTGACCGCAGATGCATCGGGCCGATTGGATCGGGAGGCCGGTGGCCTCGATTTCTCGGCCATGCTGGACGACATCGGCCGTCTATCTTCGACATTGTCCGGGCCGCTCACGCTGGATGGCAACGTCGCCCCTACAGGGTCCGGTTTGGAAGGCAATGCGCGCCTGCAGGGACCAGATAGCTCGTACGCCAATTTAACCGGAACTGTAGAAACCGGTGGCACCGCGGATCTAAACTTTGACGCCCGCCTGAATCGGGTCGAACGTTTTGTGCCCGATTTCCCCGGAACCGTCGCCGCCAGTGGTACCGCCCGCCGCGACGCCGGGATGTGGACCATCGACGCAAAGGCTAATGGCCCCGCCGATATCAATACAACGGTTGCCGGGACCTTTAACGAAACCAGCGGCGAAGCGGACCTGAAGATGCAGGGCGGTGTCAACATCGGTATCGCCAATGCATTTATCTCTCCCAACAATCTGGCCGGTACTGCCCGGTTCGATCTGGCCTTGAAAGGGGCACCTGCGCTGGATGCGCTTAGCGGAACGATTTCAACATCCGGCGCGTCGATGGCCTTGCCCGATGTGGGACAGACAATCACTGGCATCGGGGGTTCCGTAAACATCGCGCAAAGCCGCGCCACGATTGCACTGCAGGGTGGGTTACGAGCGGGCGGAGGGTTTACCGTCAACGGCCCGATTGATCTGACGCCACCCTTCAACGCCCAGATAACCACAGCGCTCAACAATCTCGTGCTGACAGACAAGCTGCTCTATGAAACCACATTGAACGGTCAGATCGCCCTGACCGGGGCATTGGCCGGGAACAGTTCGCTGGCCGGGCAGATCAACTTTGGCGAAACCAACATCAATCTTGCAGCCGCCGCAGGAGCAGTCGGCGCAGCACCAATTCCGACGATCCAACACCTGAACGAAAGCCGTGCCGGTTTCGTAACGCGGGAACGCGCCAATCTGGTGGAAACCGAGGATGAGACTAAAAGCAACTCGCGCATGTCGCTCGACATCGGATTGCTTGCACCCAAGGCAGTCTTTGTCCGAGGACGCGGCGTGAACGCGGAACTGGGCGGTCGCATACAGATTGGTGGAACTACAACTTCTGTTGTGCCGTCAGGCCAGATTGAGCTTATCCGCGGTAATATCGATATCCTTGGTCGCCGCCTTGCGCTGACTAAGGGTGTGGTCACCCTGCAGGGTGACCTGACGCCATATATCGAGTTTGAATCGTCCTCCAGCACCTCGGACGGCACCGCAACGATCGAGATCGCCGGGCCGCTGGACTCACCCGAGGTCGACGTATTCTCAGATCCTGAACGCCCGACCGAGGAAGCGCTAGCAATGCTCTTGTTCGGCAACCGGTTCTCAGAACTGTCACCGTTTGTCATTGCGCAGATGGCGGCCTCATTGGCCCAACTCAGCGGCGCCGGCGGGGATACTACCAAAGGGGTGCGCGAGGCCACGGGCCTGGACACTATCGACCTTGGCGCGACTGAGGGCGGTGGGGGCAGCCTTGGTGCGGGCGCATATCTAAGCGACAATCTCTACACCGATTTCACCGTCAATACCGAAGGTGACACCGAGGTGAATTTGAACCTCGACGTCACCGACAGCTTCACGGTTCGCGGCACCGTGGATGGCCGAGGCGAGACGGGTTTGGGTATCTTTTTCGAACGCGACTACTGAAAATAAAGGCGACCCCAAAGGGCCGCCTTTTTTCAGTTGATTGAAGACTATTCCGCCGCGACGGCGTCTGCGATCTTTTCGACGCGAATTGCCGAAAACTTGAACTCGGGGATCTTGCCATAAGGATCGATGGCCGAGTTGGTCAGGATATTCGCCGCCGCCTCGACATAAGCGAACGGGATGAACACCATATCTTCGGCAATCGCCCGGTCGGCCCGCACCATGATTTCAATCGAGCCGCGGCGAGTAGTCAGACGAATCATATCGCCCGGCTCAATCCCCATCAGTTTCAATGTACGCGGGTTCATCGAGCAATTCGCTTCAGGTTCCACGGCATCCAGAACGTTGGACCGGCGGGTCATCGACCCCGTATGCCAATGCTCCAGTTGGCGCCCAGTGGTGGCGATCATCGGGTATTCATCATCCGGGGCCTCATCCGGTGGGATGACACTGGCTGGCGTGAACCGGGCGCGACCATCCGCACGTGGGAAACCATCGCCGAACACAATCGCCTGACCTGGGTCTGTCTCGGACAGTGACGGGTAAGTGATCGTCTCCGTCTCAAGCCGTTCCCACGTGATGTTGTCGAGCGAATTCATCGTCAGCTTCATCTCAGCAAAGACCTGAGAAACATCGGAATAATCCCAGTTCAAACCGATCCGCTGCGCCAGCTCAACGGTGATCTTCCAATCCTCGCGCGCCTCACCCGGAGGGGTCACGGCGGGCCGCACACGCTGTACCTGACGGTTGGTGTTCGACACGGTGCCGTTCTTCTCATAGAGCGCTGAGGCGGGCAGAATGATGTCGGCATAGTTCGCCGTTTCGGTCAGGAAGATATCCTGCACGATCATCAGTTCCAGCTTGGCCAGTGCGTCGCGCGCGTGATTCACATCGGGGTCGGACATGGCGGGGTTTTCCCCCTGGATGTACATACCCTTGATGTTGCCCGCATAAGCCTGATCGATGATCTCGGTGACGGTCAGCCCCTTCTCGTTCGAGAAGTCGCGGTCGTCATTCCAGACGTTGGTGAACTTGGCCCGAATGCCGTCGTCGGTAACGGACTGATAGTCCGGCAGGAACATCGGGATCAGGCCCGCGTCTGAGGCACCTTGCACGTTGTTCTGCCCGCGCAGAGGGTGAAGACCCGCACCGGGTTTACCAACATTGCCGGTCATCAGAGCCAACGAGATCAAGCAGCGCGAGTTGTCGGTGCCATGGATGTGCTGGCTGACACCCATACCCCAGAAAATCAGACCGGCCTTGGCTTGCGCAAAGGTACGCGCCACTCGGCGCAGTTGATCCGGTTCGATGCCGCAGATCGGCGACATAGCCTCAGGCGTGAACTGGCGCAGGTGTTCTTTTTCGGCTTCCCAGTTTTCGGTCCAGCGGTGGATGTACTGGCTGTCATAGAGCTCTTCTTCCACGATCACGTTCATGATCGCGTTCAGCATCGAAACATCCGCACCGGGACGGAATTGAAGCATCTCATCAGCAAACTTACGCATCCCAACGCCGCGCGGGTCCATAACTATCAGCTTGCCACCACGTTTGGTGAACTGCTTGAAGTAGGTCGCAGCGACAGGGTGGTTTTCAATCGGGTTGGCCCCGATGATGATCGCCACATCCGCGTTTTCGATCTCGTTGAAGGTCGCGGTCACAGCACCCGAGCCCACATTCTCAATCAGGGCCGCAACAGATGACGCGTGGCACAGACGGGTGCAGTGGTCGACGTTGTTGTGGCGGAAGCCCTGACGGATGAACTTCTGGAACAGATAGGCTTCTTCGTTGGTGCACTTGGCCGAGCCAAAGCCTGCAACGCTGCGCGGGTCTTCCTCGCGCAAGGCCATCAGCTTAGTCGCGGCCAAATCCATCGCCTCTTCCCAAGTTGCTTCACGGAAATGGGTATCCAGGTTGCCGGGATCGACGTTCAATCCCTTGGCTGGAGCATCCTCGCGACGGATCAGCGGCTTGGTCAGGCGATGCGGATGGTGAATGTAGTCAAAGCCAAAGCGGCCTTTGACGCACAGACGACCTTCGTTTGCGGGGCCGTTGATGCCCTCGACATACTTCACCTTACCGTCTTTGACCTTGAGCGAAACCTTACAGCCCACGCCGCAGAACGGGCAGACACTTTCCGTTTCCGAGTCGTAGTCCTTGCTGTCGCCTCGCTGCTGGTCATCCAGTACGGTTGCTGGCATCAAAGCACCGGTCGGGCAGGCCTGCACGCATTCACCACAAGCCACACAGGTCGAAGCACCCATCGGGTCGTTCTGGTCGAACACCACCTGCGCTGTGTGGCCACGACCGGCCATACCAATCACGTCGTTGACCTGCACGTCGCGGCAGGCCCGGACGCAAAGGTTGCAGTTGATGCAGGCGTCCAGATTGACGCGCATCGCAACGTGGCTGTCATCCAACAGCGGGATTTTCTCGGCCTCTTTCGCCGGGAAACGGCTGTCAATGACATGGTTCAGCTTGGCCATATCCCAGAAGTGGCTGGAGGTGTCGTGCGCTTCCTCAGGCTGATCCGCAACCAACAGCTCCATGACCATCGCGCGCGATTTCTCGGCCCGGTCGCTGTCGGTCTTAACCACCATGCCGTCGGCTGCCGGACGGATGCACGAGGCGACCAGCGTGCGCTCGCCTTCCACCTCGACCATACAGGCGCGGCAGTTGCCGTCAGGGCGATAGCCCGGTTGCGGCTTGTGGCACAGGTGCGGAATAGTGAACCCCTGCCCCTTTGCGGCTTCCCAGATGGTCCAGCCCTCGGGCACGGTGACATCTTCGCCATTCAGGTTGAAGGTGACGGTCTTGTTTGGGCTTGCATCAAGCATGGCTGTCTCCCTCAGATTTCGTCAGCGAAATGTTTCATGACCAGGCGGATCGGGTTCGGGGCCGCCTGCCCCAGACCGCAGATCGAAGCATCGCCCATGACCTGACACAGGTCTTTCAGCAGGTCCTGATCCCACTTGTCAGCTTGCATCAGCTTCACGGCCTTTTCGCAACCCGCCCGGCAGGGCGTACACTGGCCGCAGCTTTCGTCTTCGAAGAAGCGCAGCATGTTCAGTGCCGCATCGCGGGCGGTGTCCTGATCGGACAGAACCACAACCGCAGCGGACCCGATGAAGGTGCCATGTGGTTGCAACGTGTCGAAATCCAGCGGGATGTCATCCATCGATGCAGGCAACAGACCCGAGGATGGACCACCCGGCTGATAAGCCTTGAAGGTCTGGCCCCCGGCCATGCCTCCGGCAGCCTCGATCACGTCCAGAATGGTGGAGCCAGCGGGCAGAAGGTAAACGCCCGGCTTTGCGACACGACCCGAGACCGAATAGCTACGCAAACCCTTGCGACCGTTCTTTTCGGTGCTGTTAAGGCATTCAGGCCCTTCACGGCAAACTTTGGTCACCCAATAGAGCGTCTCGACATTGTGCACCAAGGTCGGACGGTTAAAGACCCCAACTTGCGCCACGAATGGAGGACGGTGACGCGGCAGTCCTTTTTTGCCTTCGATCGACTCGATCATCGCGGATTCTTCACCGCAGATGTAAGCGCCAGCACCACGGCGCAGGTCGATATAGCCTTCTTCGACGATCCCGGCTTGTTCGAGCGCGGTAATCTCACGACGCAGGATTTCCAGAATTGCCGGGTATTCGTCGCGCATATAGATAAAGCAGGTCTCTGCCTCGACGGCCCAAGCGGCGATCAGCATCCCTTCGAGGAAGACATGCGGCGTGCGCTCAAGATAGTAGCGGTCCTTGAATGTCCCGGGCTCGCCCTCATCGCCGTTGACAGCCAGATAACGCGGGCCTTCATTCATGCGAACAAAGCCCCATTTCTTGCCCGACGGGAAGCCAGCGCCGCCCAGACCACGCAGGCCCGAGGACAGTACGTCTTCCTGCACCTTCTCCCAATCGCCGCCCTCGCGCAGCTCTTTCAGTTTGGCGTAGCCGCCATTGGCTTCATAAACCGCAAAGGCTTCGTAATCGGGCAGATGGGCGTGGGTGTCATTCGCCGCAATCGCGGCCTGCACCTTTTCGGGGGTCGCGTGGTCGATGTGGTTGTGACCGATCTCCAGCACTGGAGCGGTGTCGCAGCGTCCCATGCAAGGCGCACGGACAACGCGGACCTGCGAGGCATCCAAACCGTCTTCCAGCGCTTTTTGCAGCTGCTGGGCACCGGCCATTTCGCAGGACAGTGAATCGCACACACGGATCGTCAACGCCGGAGGAGGCGTTTCACCCTCTTTCACTACATCGAAATGGGCATAGAAGGTTGCGGTTTCGTAAATCTCAGCCTGCCCGATCCGCATCTCAACCGCCAGAGCGGCGATGTGGTCGGCGCTGATATGGCCGTGTGCGTCCTGAATCAAATGCAGAAATTCAATCAGCAGATCGCGACGTCGCGGGCGGTCGCCCAGCAGACGTGCAATTTCTGCTTGTGCCTCGTCCGAGAATTGACGGCCTTTGGGCGTGTGCCGCCCCTTGCCTTTACCTGACTTCCAGACGCCCTTTGGCGCGCCTGATGGCTTGGTGTCTAATGGTGCCATGATGCCCTCCGATTGAGGCCCCGTGTCTCATCAGACTAGCATATCGTCAAATCGCATATTTCAATCGCACGATAACGACAGTTTATCACCGCAAAGGCGGCGTAATTGCCTCGGCCCTGCATTTACAGGGGTGCGAGGCGTCTGGCGGCGGACAAACGGCGGGAGAGATATAGTCTGCGAGGAATCAACAAGAAAAGGCGACCCGCTGGGGTCGCCCTTTTGTTTCATGCTCACCTCCGCATCCGTTCAGGCGGCAGTTCACAGTAGAACGCGTCCATCAGAGCGTTGACCTCGGGCCACGAATAATTGGCAGCAGTCGCACGGATACCAACACTGACACAGTTATCCTTGTCGTAGTCTACAGCGAACATCGGGCCAGAGGGTTCAGGACCGAACCTTGGGTCGTTGTGCCAAAGCCAGAAGCCGTCTGAATAGTCGTCGTTTTCGTCTTTACAAAGATCAGGCGACCACCAACGATCAGCCTCGATTTTGTACATGGTTTCGGGATATTCGTACTTGTCGGTCATATCATTCTCCAAATCAGAAACACCCCTATCGGGGCAGGTTCTGTCGGAGAATTAGTCGACCATGACTATGCTGGTCTGCGTCATCCGGCCCGGAGATAGCAGCATACTGTTCTGATTCTGTCCACAGGGTTTACTTTTGGGAGTTCAGACGCCCTCGCACCCCGCTCAGGGCGTAAGGGTGCACGCCGAAGTCACCACAAGCGTCAGAGCGGCCTCTCCAGCGCTGTCCAGACGCATTTCAACGGCGATTTCGGTGTGTTGTCACCGAACCGGGAGCCTGCAACATGGATGGCCGCACAGAACTCCCGGCTCAGTCACCATCGGCCACCCCTGACCAACGGTCTTCGTCAGGCCAGAACCCCTTCCGACCAGACGGCATCCCCCTATTTCTTCGCGCTCCCCTTCTTGGGCTGCGGTTTGGGGTCTTTCTTGTTGCCTGGCTTGTTGTCTGGCTTCTGACCCCTGCGGATCATTTGGGGCGGTCTTTGCCGGGCCAGCAGAAATTCTTCGATGAAATTATGCTCAGCAACAATCGCCGCCCGACAACCATTCTGCCGATACAGTGTTACCACTCCGGCGCTGTGGCGAACCGAATATCCGGCGTTTTCTGCTGACAGGATTGCAGCGGCGAGGTCGTTTTGCGTGTTCATGCCTGGGCCTCACTCTCAGCGTCCCTCTGCATCCGCCACCGCAACTCACGACGCAGATTTGCGGCAGCGATGCGCAGGCCACTGGTTTCGCAAACCTCCAGCCGGGACCGGAGTTGCTGCAACGACAAGGATTTGACAGCGCCGGATCGCGTTTGGTGGATCAATGAAGATTGGTGGGGCCTGCTTACCTTGTCATCGGGCAGATGGCGGATGGGGTCGGTGTGGTCGAGTTTCATTGCATCATCGACCCACGCTTTTTATGGCCTCAATCTGGGCCAGAAACTCGGCCTGTTGCTCGTCGGACAGATGCGCGGTCGAAATCACACCTTGCGGCGCGTTCCCATGCGCGAATTCCAGTGCTGTGGCAAAATACGGATGTTTCCGAGCGTCCATTCGCACGGCGCTCAGATTAAGGGCAGGGAAAGCCTCGACCACTTGCAGACCTTGAACGGCGGATTCTGGCAAGGCGAACATCCCAACAACGGTGGATAAATCAGAAATTCGCGTTAGCGCGGTCATACAGACCGGCGTCAAACCTTCGATCCAATAGGCCCAGATTTGCCCCCCGTCCTGTTCCAGCATGTAAGACAGTTCCGATTCGATGGTGTCAGAATGAACCCACCAATGCGCGCACAAGACCGCAGCAGTCGCGGCCCAATGCCTTTGGCCTTCGGTCAGGTTCAGGGCCCCGAATTGCACCAGATCATCGCCCCCAAACCCTTGGCGTTTCAGTGCTTCCACCAACCGTCCGCCAAGGCGCAATAGGTCAGGTGCAAGTTCCGGTTGCCGGTAAACGATCTGCGTTACGCACCCCGCCAGCAGGCACAAGCCCTCTATTGCGTCGGACGCGTCGGGCGGTTCGTGCAGGCATATGCCGCGCGGGCCATCACCCTCGGGATAGGCGACCCGCAGCACAATCTCCCCATGCTCAGACGGTCGAAACAAACGAGAAAGTGCGTGGCCCAACTCGTGAACCATCGTCAGGGCCTCTGCATCGTCGCAGCTTGGCTTGGCGCGTTCATTCATTTGTTTGACTCCCTCAACCGGTCATTGATCTGCTCAGTCGCGCTCTTGCCCCCCATCAGTTTTTCAAGCCGGTTTGTGGCGGCTTTCCACGCCCCACGGGCGGCGGGCATCGGAACAAGGTCACCAAGGGTCAGTGGTTCGACATGTTGATTTGATATGTCGCGGATCAGTTTCGCCATTTTCTCAAGGCCAGCGAACCCCAGACGGGCGCGCAGATGCTGCACGGCCAGAACCGTTTTCACGGCCAAGGTCGGCGGTCCATCGAACTGGGCGAATAGTTGCAGGTCGGCAGTCGATAGGTCGCCAGCTTCGGCGAGTCCCTTGGTATCGCCGGCCCTCATCAGATCAACAGCATTTTCAGCAGCGGCGACAGGCCCGATTGCGTAGAGTTGCGCCAGCCGCTCTCGCGTGGCGTCGGGTATTGTGTCCGGTGGCGCGGCACCAAACTCGCCATCGGTTGCGGTGGCGGTTACATGGACCTCGGTTGTCTTGTATTCATCACCAGTGAATCCCAGCCCGACAGCGGCCACGGCAGCACCTAACAAATGGTCGGACTCATGCAGCGAAACAGTACGGGCGTTCATTTAACCACTCCCTTGACCAATTTCGGCAGCGGGCTTTTGACCACGCGGGATTTGTGCAGCGTGATCCCGTCGCAATAGCCTTGCAGGGTTGTCAGGTTCGCGGCCAGCAGCGCGGTGGCGGTTCCCTTTAGGACGCTGGCCCCGTCAACACCCTTTAGCCGCTCGGCCAGATCGGCGGTTGCGTTCCCGTGCTTTTCCATCGCCTCGAATACATCGGTCAGCGTTTCATTTACCTGCCCGACAACTATATTCCGTTGCTTGCGCGCGGCCTCGCTGGCGGTCTTTTCAATGAATGCCCGCCAATCCTTCGGCCCATACAGATACTCTTTAGACATTGGCCCATACCCCCTTTGCACGGTCGATCAGATCAGCGCGGCGCTTGTCTTTGGCGTCAGCCTTTTTTACCCGTAGCGCGGCCCGTTCCTCAGCCTTGTGTTTCTGGAACCGGGCGCGGAACACCTTCACCGGACGATCACATTCAGCGGCGATTGCGGCGGTTACATCCTCGGCAAATTCATTGCGGGCGCGGTCATGGTCATAGGCGAACTTCTCAAAGTAGGAATCCATGTCCAAGCCAGACCATTTCAGGAACCACGCGCGGGCATAATCCCGGTTCCCTTTCCCTGCAGCTTGCAACAGGGCGTAGTCGTCAGGCCCCGGAACCTCGGCAGGCGGCGGCGGTTCATAATTCCAGCCATCCGGCCCTGCGTGTTTTTCCAGCACCTCGAAGGGATCAACATCTGCCCTCGCCAGCACCTCACCAACAGCAGTTTTCAGGATCGTTTCCAGCTTATCGGCTCGGGTCTTTAGCGTGACGGCATCCCGGGCGAGATCGTGCGCGGTTCGGGACAATACCTCTTTTACCCGCTCGACCTCGGCGAGATCGGCTTGCGGCTCGGCGATGGTGATAGCGTCGGCCAGTGCCCGCACGTTCATAGCGGTGTCAATCAGCGGCCCGGTTGCGGTGATCGTCTGGCCTTCGATCACTTCGGACGCGGCCAGCGTATCAAGCGCGGCCTTCTCAATTTGTGGCACCAGTTCCCGAAGGGTTGCCAGATCGGCGGCGACCTCGGCCAGATCGGCCATAGGTTCGGAACAGGTAGCGATAAATTTCAGGGATTTGGTTGCTCGGTGAACCGCAGATTTTCCAATCTGGCCTCCGATGCGGGCGTTTAGTGTGATCGTGCCGCCATCCTCAAATGAGGCGACGGGCGACGACAATAGCCGGGTCAACATTTTCTTCTCCTCATCCGCCAAGACCACTCGTCTGTGGGGATAAGGAAAGGATAGCGGTTGCGTTGTGCCGCACCTAACGAAATTTATGGGGTTTTACTTTACAATCAATGGCTTGCACTGGGCCTGAACTGCTTTAGAGTTTCCCAATGGTTCTGCGCCCACTGCATAAAACTCGTTTTGCGCGGATGGCAAGCATAGCAGAACAGAAAGAATGGTCCTAAACTAGATCACGGGGGTTCCGTGCCACGTTTAAGCGAAAAGGAAGCGGCGTGTTCTGGCGAAGCAAATTCAAAGAAATTATAGCGCGCATAAAACAGTATGACATTGGCGGCCTGAGCTTTGGATGCTTTGGTCTTGTTGGTTCGCTGCAAACCGATAGGCGATTTGATGAGATTGCATGCTACTGGTTAGAAAACGGCCAAAAGCTGCGGAAAAATCCTGAGCAGGCCGCACTTCAAACCCTCACCGATTTTTCTAAGTGGTATCTTTCAGAATACGCGAGCCACAAAAGCGCAGTTCATACATATGAACCGACGGAAGTGGCTGCTCTTGAGAAGGACTATGTTTTACTGCGCAAGCAATTGCTTCATTGGACCTTAATGGCCAATCCCCAACTTACAACGGCAGAATGCGATGAGCTACTTCCGGCTAGGTTTGGGCATGAGAATATCAACTGGGCAAAATATGTAAGAAGGCCACCAGCATCTAAGGTCCAAGAGCCAGATGAGGTACCATAAACGACGCCGGCATTTGCATCCATCATCCTACAGGCTCATTAGTTGCCTATGCCAATCGGTCATTTCCCTAAGCAGAAGGCCTAAACTGCTTTAGAATTTCCCAATGGTTCTGCGCCCATTGCAGCAATTGGCCCCGCTTCTCGTACATCGTCTTGCGGCTGTGGCACCCGTGGCAGAGCAGAATAAATGGGCCGGTGAAAAACCTATCGCGCCAATGCGCAGGAACATCCATGCTCAGACAGAATGCCAATTCGTCGGCCTCTGAGTCAGAATGCCCTAGCAGGTGGTCAATCTGGTTGGCCTTGGCCGCACCACATATCTGACACCGGCGCTGCTCTGGCTTCGCACCCATGCGGTCCAGAATTCCCCGGCGCACCCTCCACCACTTATCACTCTGGTACATCGCCTCGCGCTCTCTGGCATCCGGCGACAAGTGGTTCGGGCGGTCTAGGGTGGTTAACCGTGGTTCAGCAGCAACCAGCCGAACGCGAGCGGCTCTTAACTTTCCCATACCGTCACCCGATCATCGCCATGGCGTCCACCACACGCGGGCGGCGCATAACCAGCATTCCAGCGGCATCAATCAGCGCAGCCAAAGCGTCGATCTTGCCACCGTCCACCTCGCGTTCCAGCTTCGTGTTCGTACCAACCTGCGTCATGATCGCGTTGCTGATGCACCATGCCAGCGCGGGACCACTGTCCGCGACCAGTTTGCCTTCCAACATCTGCCTTTCAAGGCGCTGGATAGGCGCGTTGAGACCCTGGATCGTCTGACGGATTGCCAAAATGTCCGGCTTGTCGCCTTCGATTTCGTAGCCGCGTTGCTCGGCGGGATCATAAAGGCTGCTGCCAGCATAGGGGTCCATCCCCAACCCGTGGAACTTTCCGGCATCACGAACGCGGTCCATTATGTCTAGGATTTCAACCAAGTCTTGTCCTGGCTCCACGATCCGCAGATCACCATGCTCAATGAAGCGGTCGAGGTTGGTCTGTTCTTTCTTATGATAATCGTAGCTTTCCTGAAAGCACCAACTCTGAGCCCACGCCATCCAGTTGTCATCTTTATCCACGCCAATGGCGGCGAGGCTGGTCCAATCTCGACTTCCCCCAAGGTCGACGCCCAGCGCCACCAGTTCCGAACGCTCCAGCAATGCGTCCAAGGGTATCGGCTCGGTCGCGACCCGGTCCCACTTCTCGGCCACGGTCCAGCCCTGTGTTTTCAGGTTCTTCTCCGGCTGCATGTTAAAGAACTGAGACTTCATAATCTGAACCGATGCTGGGCCAGCGTCTACAGCCGACTGAATGGTTCGGCGATAAAACTGGGTGTCAGAAATATTCGGAAAGCTGGGCAGAATTTTCGGCCACGAACTCTCGTCCTTGGTCGGGTCCAGTCCGTCCCACGGCTCATAGAGGCACGGCAGGAATGTTGGGTCGTCTATTTCTCCTTCACGAACCTGTCTGGCATATTGCAGCAGGTGCGAAAACATTCCGCGCGGCAGGCTGTCACTAACGGTCGTAATATAGACGATTTTTGCGTGTTCGTCCGCAGCCAACGCACCCCGGAGTTGCGCCCGTAACCGGTCAGACGCCGCAATTTCCCCGGCCAACCAAAGTTCGTCCAGCAATATCGAACCTTTTATGCCCGCTACAGCACCGGCATCTAAAGGCTTAATCCCCAGTTTCGAACCGTCCGATAACCGTTCAATTTCTTTGATGCTATCACGGATATGAAACGCACGTTTCAGGCTTTCATCCGCCCGGATAGCACCGCTGATAATGTCAAAAGTGTTCTGGCTGATCCGCACCGTCGGAGAGAGAATGGTAAAGCTGGCCTGCGGCTTCCTGTTGCCGATGAACGCGCTCAGAAACAACAATGCGCCACCGGCGGTCTTGGCATTTTTCTTGCCCACGCAAATCAGCGCTTCGCGAATGGTGTCGTCGCCCCAAATCGCCTGACCGACCGTTCGCAACCACTTGGACGATGGCAACGAACCAAAGGTCGGCTGTCCGATGATGTCGGGAACCCGAAGGCGGTCCACCCGCTTGCCAAATTTCACCGCCTGTTCGGTGTTGATCGGCAGTCGCTCAAGGGTGATTGGCATCTCACCGCGTTTCAGTCGCTCTTGCCAGTCCAAACAGGCTGTTGGCGAATGGTCGGTGTTCATAGCAGGTCTCTCCAATCGTCGTCGGATTCCAATGCCATTTCGCCCATCTTTGCCTTTGCGGCCCGACCAGCCCGAATGCCGGGATGCGCCTTTAACTGCGTCAGCCCAGCGCGAACCGAACTCGCTGCGGAGTTCGCCAACCTCGATTGCGCTGCGAATTCTTCCATGTCTTTGGCCTGCAAGGCGTCAATAGCGAGGGTTTCGTGCAGTAGCGCACGGCGCTGGCTTCGCACAACAGCAGCGATCATCTCACCGTCGGCAGGCACCAAACCTGACTGAGTGGAAACGATGTCGGCGAGGTCTTGGAATGCGGTGGCCCAGCGACCCGTCAAATCAGGCGGGCATAACGTGACCTTGCTCTGCTTGCCTTGGTTGCCAGATATGGGGATCACTTTGTCTGTCATAGACGAAGTATAACCGGGACTGGCTGCCGATAAATCCCTAGAAATATTAGATAAATTGAAACAGTGAGAACACAGGATATTGTGAAAACACCGAATGACTGAATGCAGATATTCGGTAGACTTGTTGGTAAAGGGGCTGTGCGGCCAAATCAACCGTTCGTTTCAGATGCGCTGAGGTCGGCTTTAGCGGCGTTACAAAGGTTGATTCGGACCAATAGCACACACCCAATCAAGGGACGAGGACTGCCGGTCTCACTTGCCAAAGCAAGTCCTGGGATGCCCCTTTAATTTACTTGCGGAAGAAAGTTCCGGCTATGATATTATAACTACCATTCCGCCCAGGACACATAAGAGCAGTAACAGTGTAACCATCTTCATCTGTACCTACGACGGGACCGCTGCAATAGTATTCAGCCACTTCAGGAATCTTGATGTGTAAAGTAACGACATTGCTGGAACAGGATAAACGCGAAACAGTACCGCGACGAAGATGACTTTTCACGCTATGTTCTCTAAATCTGCCCACAAAGGCTTCGTTGCTGTCGAAAAAAAGCAATATGTCGTGGTGTGGGTGCTGTGGGCCAGCATTTATTGTGCCCACTAGCAAAGTTCTCCCAAGGCAATCGCTTGCAAGAACTCTAGACGGCGCTATCGCCAATCCGAAAAGAGCAAGCAACCAAATGAAGCGTAGATTAGTTCGCGTAGCCCAAAAGCCAAGAAAACAGGGATTACGTGGCATTTCTGGTTGAACCACCGGAAGGGATAGTGATTGAGATTGGTTCATGTTCTTCAATATCTTCCCAGATCACTTCTGATTCATCGTCGAACGGCTTAGCTTCTTCGCTAGTAACGTCAGCGTACACATCTTCATCCAAAGCCCTGGCAAAAACTTCGTAAGTGAACCCCTTGGAGTTCAGACATCGCCCTCCAACATGAATGTCCAAGTCTTTTCCTCGTCGGTCTGCAAATCGATGCATGTGTACCCTGGCTGGCTCGCCATTGGAGTTTTTAAACGAGAAACACACACGTACCTTCAAACCAATCGATACGTAAATTTTTCTTTGTGTTCCGTGCCTTATGTGAAGTGGATAATCGGCCATAAATTTGCTCCTAAATTTTCAGTTCCAAACGGAACCAGCCTTTCCGCGCCGTTATGCGTCGCTCGTAGTTCGAACTGGGTCCTGCTAAACAATAATACCTTCAAGACCATTTGGCGAGTACCTCCCGCAGGACTCTGCCTGGCGCACGAGTTAATCAGACATCAGACCTGCATTTGAATTGATTGAGCGAGAAGCGGCCTTAATCAATTCCAAGGTGCATTTTGTGATTCTATCGGTGTCAAAACACGGTTCTCTGATAGCGGCTTTGTCCAGCGGGCGCTGGTGCGAAGCGCAACATTCGGTATTTTGGGCTCTAACCTGTCATTCTCTGCGTCCGGAGTGAAAGGCCGGTTCTGTGTCGACTGCGAAATAGCGTATTTTTTATAAACCGAACCCCAGCGCGGCGGAGCTGCCCCGTTGCGATGTTCGCTGGACACCCCCAACCCCTTGTGGCCGACCCGGTACGAGCAGCCTCGGAGCAACGTGTCTAAGGTGGTCACAACATCAATGCAGCAACACTTGAACCCGATTCAATCTGAAACTCTTGCCAAATCATATGCCTGGGGGCGATTGTTGCTAGGATTATGAGAGGTTAATATGTCTAAAGATCAACGGCCAACGGTTGTCGAGTGGCTTTGGCCCTATTTTCAATTTGATCCCTCAAAGTCTCCGTGTGTTGGCCGTATCTTAGGGCTTATTCTTCTTTTGATTTTCGGCGTTTTGACTGTCGGCATTGCTGGTGCACTCTGGGGCTTCATTGAAGCGGTGTTTCGTTTCGGACCATATGACGGACTAAGCACCGATGAGGCTATTCGCAACTTTGGTCTGTTTCTGGTGGCAGTCTTCGGCGCACCATTTCTTATTTGGCGGGCTAGAGTCGCTCAACTTCAAGCCAACGTTGCCGAACAAGGCCATATCACAGACCGCATCAACCAATCAGTACAAGGTCTTGGTGCTGAGAAGACTGTCAAGCGTCATCGGACGAATAATTTAGGAAAACTGCTTTATGAAAATAGCAGTGACGGGAAGGTGGATTTAAAGAAACCGATTTTTGACGAGCTAACCTTACCAAACCTAGAGGTTCGCATCGGGTCAATCTACGCACTGGAACGCGTTGCTAACGAGAGCGCAAATGATCGAGAGCAAATTTTCGAAATTCTTTGCGCCTATGTCAGTAATAACCACTACATTCCAGAGACTTTTCCCTATCCGCCAATGGAACGATTCAGCGACGAAGATCCGGAACCAGGCATCAATGAGCGGTTTCGTGGAGGTTCAATTGGCTTGGGGCGAAGCTGGGCCCATAAACTGAAAAAACCGAGACCAGATACACGTGCTGCGATTGAGGTGATAGTTAGAACCATAAAACGATACGCAGGGGATCGGGATGTATCAAACACTCAGACCCTCATGTTTTCAGGTGCAAACCTACAGCGGGCCAACCTACGCGGTGCAAATTTAGCAGGAGCGTGGTTTGAGGGTTGCCAACTGGATGGAGTGGATTTGGAGAATTCAGATTTGTCAAACGCAACGTTTTTCAACTGCTCGTTAGTAGGCGCATCGATCAATGGGGCTGATTTAACAAAAACCGCATTTAGGGGATCAAGGCTAGAATGTGTAAATGCTGGAAATATCAAACGAATGTCTGGATGCTATTTCTTTGATTGTGACTGCTCTGGGGGCATGTTCGATGGCTCGGATATGACCGGATCACATTTCTCGGTCACGGCTCGTAGGGCCAGTTTCCGCGTTGAGCAGATGAACGACACTCACTTTTCAATGTGCGACATTCGTGATGGAGAAATTAGTGCGCATTCAATGAAGGGCCTTGGGATTAGCGCGACATGGGTTCCCGAAACTGGCGTACAACTGATGGAACGCGTTCAACACGGAGGAGGTGCGAGTACAACTCGAATGGCAAAGCGTGTGAGATTATTTGCCCACCCGTTCAATTCGAACCTTGTAAATTCCACAAAGTTTTCGGGGCATTCAAAGTCTAAAGAAGAAATCGAACAGGGTGGAGCCGAATTGTTTGATCCGTAAAGGCTCACATTTGCCCCTCTTTTGGGGAGTACAGACCCTCATGGCATACGGCGCACTGCGGTAATGGTCGTCAGTCATTCAACAACCCGAACTTCTCCGGCTCGGTCGGCAACTCATGGTCGGGCGCAGCCACACCGTGCGCCACCAACCACTCCCGGATCACTGCCCAATCATCCTGCGGCGAACGAGAATAGCGGACGTCTCGGGCAGACTCCAACGCACAGCGCAGGTCATACGGGATGGTCATGGGCCACCCAGAACCAGGCATGGAGTCAGGCATGGCGTCGGGTTCGTCTGTAGTCGTGCTCATACTGAATGTTCTATCTTTGTTCTCGCTGCCAAACAAGAACTTGCCAATCGCATATCCCGTTAATAGCGTGCAGCCATGGAAAGCATTCTATCTCCCATCCTCGCTATCGCCATGCTCGTGTTCGTGGTCTGGTTGTACTTCATCCTGCCGTGGCAGATGGCGGAAAGACGCAGACGGAACCCATGGATTTGGCTGGGGATCAGTCTGGTCGGATCACCTCTGCTGGCTATCCTTTTACTGCTTGCGCTGGGCGATGCGCCGAACGTGATTTAGGCCGAAGTAAAGGCCGTACCGCTATACGGGTATGCGACCCCCAAAACACTAAACCTCTATACGTGGTCGAGTAGCCTTAAGAGCCTTAATCTCTAAAATCTAATGCATAAGGAAAAAGGGTATTTTTTAGAATACAAAAAACCCTACCTTCCCTATATATTAGTAAGACAGAAATTAGGGCTCTTAAGGCTACTCACCCCTCAATCCTTGTGTTTCTCTATTTCCACCTTCTTCCGGGTCTTGTGGTTCCTCAGGTACGGACGACCATCGGTATCGGTTATGGTGTATCCTGCTCGTTCGAGGTCTTTGCGTATCTTTCGTTCGCCCTTGGCTTTGTAGCTATTGCCGATGCACCACATTCTGTAGTCGTCTTTGAAGCTGGTTAGCAGGGTGTGTTCGCCGGGTTGCTCCACGAGTTCGGCTTTCGCATAGGCAATTACTGTGTTGCCAGCAACAGTCCACAGTTCACGATCATCGGTGTTTAGTTTTGGTTCCCTAAACCCGCCACGACGCGCAAGGCGTTCCCGAGCATCCAACAACCGATTAAGGATGCCTGATCGTTCGGCCTTTAGCTTTGCTTCCATCTTGTCGTCGGTCAGTACAATCGCGCCTGCTTTGATCGAGGCTTTCCCGTCTTTGTACCCAAGCTGCTTCGCTTCCTTTTCAAGGTCACGCGGCAACGTGTAGTGTTGCTGGAACGAAACGACATTGGCCCTGCGCAGAAACCCATAGGAGTTATCACCAGCCGCAGGGAAATCCTGGGCATTGAGCCATGGAGTGACTTCCGCGATAAACTGATATTTCTTTCCGTTCTTTATCTCGCCATCCATGCGCTTGCGTTCAGATACCTTCTTCAGCTTCGCCTCCGGTATCTGTTGCCTGAGGTCGTAATCGTCGTCGATTAGGTTAGACACTCCGACCAGTGCACTCGAACTGAAGTTGTTGGCAAACACGCTTTCCAATGTTCCGGCATAACAGCCTAAACCAGACATGTTTTCGATCAGCTTTACGACTTGAGTTTTGCCGTTCGAGCCTTCGCCGACAGACAACACAAAGCAACCCTGCACAATCTTGCGAGGCGAAATCGCTTCTGACATGAGTTCTTCGAGGTGCCTTGCCCGGTCTTTGGCAATTGCTGCCACCTCATCTTCCGTGCGTTCCCGGTATTGCTTCTTTTCGTCGTCCCAAATGACCTTGTAGCGGTCATCTTCGTCTTTGATTGCGCAGCGGTCTGTTTCGGGCCGCATAACCTGCTGTACAAATTTGTCCCAAACCGGGCTGGTAGCGTCTGGGTCGTATTCCACGTCGATGGGAATACGCAGATACGACTTTGGGTCGTGTGGCCGCAGTTCACGAACATCCGACGACAGGTCAAGTTCCCCGTTCAGCAGGCAAAGGACATTCGGCGGTGGCAAAAGAAAACCCAGAACGTCGTCGGCTCGGTGTACAACATTGCGCAGGAGTTCGGTGGCGTCGGCCACCATGGTCTTCAGCTTGGCGTCGCCGAGATCAATATTCTCGCTTTCCACCCGGTTCTGCACGATTGTCTTGACCGTCTGTTCTTGCATCGCGATCCAATGGCGACCGTTGAAATGCCAGAAATTGCCATCGGTTAGGTGCATCAGGTGTTCACCCGCAGCAAAATCCTTCTCGAGAACCAGTTCGGCAATCGCCCGGCCAAAGTCGGAAATATCTTGTTCTTGGCGCCGAACGTTGCGGAACTCTTGTCGCAGCACACCAATACCGAGGCGCACAACAGGGCTGATCAAGTTTTTGATTTCTTGCAGTCCCGATTCAACGTCAGACGGGCTTTTGCTGATGAGCTGCCTCACCCGGTCCTGTACTTGGTTGTTGTCGTATTTACCATTGTACCCTTGACCAAACGGTATCTCACGCGACCGTTCCTGCTCCCACAGCACTGGATCTTTACCTTCAGCCAATATGTCGGCAGCATCGTATCCGTTTGGGAGTCCGGTGGTATCAATGGCGAACAATTCTCCGTCCCAGTAAAGGCGGATGTTCCTGACAAGCTTTGCCCCCATTTCGTCACCAGCCGGTCCAGCATCCATGTGCAACACGAGCCGGTCGCCCGGTTTTACCCACTTGTCGAACATATGATCGTAAGGCCAAGAATTCACCGAACCAGCACCGTTGGGTCCGGTCAGGTTGGCATCTTCCGGCCATAGTTGCTGGGCAGCATCGACAGCCTTTTCGCCTTCGTGGAACCGCTTTGTTGTTCTCCCGACGACACTCGGCCAATTGTAAAACACCGAACCCGGCGGAAACCCGACAAACTCAACGCTGCCATTCACCAAACGACAGGGAACGAATGCCTTACCGCCTTCCGGGTTTTTCTCGCTCGGCGGCAACTCGTACCGAAGCATCCACCCAACGTGCTCACCTTCGAGGTCCAAGTATTTGTAACGGGCGACGACAGGAAACCCGAGGTATTGCGTTGGGGTCTCTAAGACAGAGGGCCAAGGCTCAAGCGGAGGTTTTTCTTCGTACCTCCAATTGTCGGCAATCAGTTCTTCCGCGATACCCAGTCGGTCTATCAGTGCGCGCTTCACCGCGTTGTGCGGGCATCCAACCAGGCACTTGGCGTGTGCGGTTCCCGGTTCTTTGCCGGGGCGAACCAGAAGTGATGGTGATAAATCAGGATGTTCGGCAACCGGGCAATGCGTCAGGTCTTGTTTACCCGAGTTGACCACACCCAGGAATTCTTCATTGGTGTAGTCGTCCCGAAGCTGCGGGTCTTTGATACGGCGATCGCTCTTTTTCTGAGGCACAGGATTTCCCCCTATATTTTTCGGCGTGGGGGTTTACTCCGGCCATAGGCGCAGCTAAACTACTTCTGGTTGTACACCACCACAAGATTACGTGAAAATTGGGCCCACGACTGTTTATCCGGTCGTGGGTTCTTTTCTTTAATCCTGTAGCTCTGTACTCAGCTGCTATCGTGCTTAAAACACACGGCAAACAGCCTTTTACTTTTGGGCCGTTAGCGGTATATTTCGTATGAACTTGGGGCATATCAGCTAGTCTGTCTCTTGTTGTATTGGTCCCCGGTCGTCACAGATGCGGGGATCAATCATTTTCGGACCCTACAACTTTAGCGTGTCTCATTGCTTCCGACTAGGCTCAGGGTTTGCGCTTCACCACATGGGGTTTGCGCTTCTTCCTGCGTTCCCAATATTCGTCGTGCTTGGTGACAATTTTCACCGCGCGTTGCCGGTGGTCGGGTTCAACGGGTTCAACGACAGAACCATCGAGCGCGAACCGTTGTGAATCTTCCTCGGCAACTGCACGGTGGTATTCGATGCGCCGACACCAATGTTGAATCGACTTGCGAACCAGCGACCGCGATATGTGTGGGTACGCAGCGAACAGCAGTTCAGTGACGCGGATAACCAAAGGCAACGGAGCATCAGCATTGAGCACAACCGGGTATTGCTTACGGAACTCAGCCAGCGTGGCTTTGATCCGTGCCTTCTTTTCTGCGGCTTCCCGCTTTTCCCGTTCAGCCACCGCCTCTTTGCGAACCGTTGACGGATGTTTTAGCACTGGGCGGTTCATTTCTCGCCCCTAGCAACCGGGTCATAGGCTTCGGTCACCGGATTGAAGACCAGAAAACGAACGTCCACTTCCAGTGCTTTTGAGATAGCCTCAACAGTGCGCAGTTCTGATTTGCTTTCGACCTTGAGGCCATAACCGTTCCTGGCAGCATATCTGACCGCACCAATCAGTTCTTCGTCGCGCAATGTCATTGCCCTCATCGCTACTGAACTCCAGCACTGCCGTAATGCAGGCGGTGGTAGATGGAACCCGGACCTGTCTCCAAGTCTTCGAGTGTAGCCAAGTCATCTGGAGCGCGGTCCTGTACATGCGCGGCCTTGGTCTTGTTCTTTGCCAGCGCCAACGCTGACTCCGGAGTGGGGCCAAAGGCTTCCACCGCCACCTCGTCGTCTTCAATCGTATTCGGATCATCAGGCGTCACGATGAGATGAATCCGCCAGCAGATTTCATCGCCGTTCTTAAGCCATCGCTGTAAGAACCCGTTTTGGATTTCCTTTTCAAAGTCGGTCATCCAGCATCACCCCCGCCGCCGATCACGTGCTTGGTGTTTCGGTCTCGGTAATCAATGATCACCTGCCCACGGATGCGCTTGGTGCGCGGTCCGTATTCAACGAACTCCAAGTGGCGCTGCCGCATCAGAAACAGCACAAAGCTTACATTCAGATTCAAGGCCGCAGCCGCTTCCTTGGGCGTATATTCCCGGTTTGGGTCTACCGCCGGTGTTTCCACCACCATATTCATATTATACTCCAATACAGCTCCATAACGGTATAGCTTCCTATACTATAACTTTACTTCCCCGGTAAACCCCTATACTAAAAAAGATGAGCGTTAGCGTACATTGCAGGAATACAGATGATAGAGAAACGACAACAGGCCATCTTGCGAGAAATCGCAGACGCCAAGAACCACGAGTTGCGGTTCAGGGCACTGCACTACCTCGTCGGCACCTTTGAACCCGAAACAGAAGCCCAGATCGGAGCCTTGGTCGCGGCCATAGCCGAGGTGATTGATACGGGCGATTTTGAACACATAGAACTGGGGCACGCGGAGAGCGTTGTCCACGCCTGTAAAACCCTCGCCAGCGCCTATACGCCAGAACTGGTCCCGCTCAACGCAGAACTCGCTCTCGACGCTGCTCCGGCGCTGATAATTGACCACCTCCACTGGCTGCACACAAAGAACGGACAGTACAGGCCGGAAACCAATGACCCATTGACGGCAATCGTCGTGTCCGGACTGCACACCATAGGCGAAGGCAAAGGCATCAAGCGTTGCGGATATTGCGACCGCCACATCGTTCCCAAGCGGTCATCGGCTGCTTGGTGCGGGCCAAGTTGCAAATCTGGCGCTCAATATCGGCGCAACCGCGACCTGCAAAACGAAACAGGAGGCGAAAATGCCTAGCATCGAACGCACGAAGACAAAATCAGGCAAGCCACGCTGGCGGGTGAAGTCAGAAAAGACCCTGCCCGATGGTTCCCGAGTTCACGCCCCCTCCGCCACGTTCGCCACCTATGCCGAAGCCAGGGCCGAAGCCGCACGGCGAGAACTACAGGGCGGCACAACGGCCAAGGGCACACTGGGCAAATATTTGCGGGACTGGATCGAAAACCAAGAAACAATGGGCCTGATTCGGCCAGTCACAGCCGCCAAGTATCGTCCCATCATCGCGGACATAGACCGACACATCGGCAGGGTGCCGTTGGCAAAGGTTGACACACAAGACGTTCAATTCTGGCTTGCGGCGATGAAGCAGCGCGGGGTGGCGAACAGCAGTTTGCGCACCTACAAGGCTGTTCTGTCAAAGGCTCTGTCAGACGCCATAGAACGCAAGCTGATTGCCCACAATCCCTGCTCTGCCGCCAAGGTTGCTGGCGACGATGGCAAAGCAGAGCGCGTGGTGCCACCTCTTGAGCAGATGCGCGAGTTTCTGAAACTGACGGACCTCACCAAGCACGGACCACTGTTTCGGCTGGCAGCAGCCACAGGCATGAGGCGGGCGGAACTGTGCGGTTTGACATGGGAAAATGTTGATTTTGACCGCCAAGAACTCCAGGTTCGGCAGGTGGTGACGAACGTCAGCGGCAAAAGACTTGTTGTCGGGCCACCAAAGACGAAGGCGGCGAAGCGGACAATCCCGCTCTCTTCCACTGCTCTGCATCTTCTCCGAGAGGCGAAAATACGCGGCGGTGGGGCCAGCTATGTATTCCCCGGTGAAGGTTCCTCTCCGCGCTCTCCAAGCTCGGTTTCAAGTGCCGGGAAACGCGCCAAACACCAACTGGGCCTGCCTGCCAACTTCTCGCCGGTTCATGGGTGCAGGCATATGTTCGCCACCAACGCACTCCGGGCTGGTGTCAATCCGCGCACACTTCAGCAACTGCTGGGTCACACCAAGATTGAAGAGACACTGATGTACGTGAAGCCGGACGAGGAAGACCGTCGAGAGGCTGTGCAAGCGCTTGATGGGATGGTGTAGGTGGCGCTAATTATTAGCGGGACCATTCCAAGAACAACGGCGGGAAAACGGCGGGAAAAAGCGGAGAGCCTAACAGCCTTTACCATAAGCAACACTAGATAGAGAATACAACAATATTGTTATTAAATACGAAGCGCGTCTAGCATTGCTAATTAATACTACAGACGCCTTATCACCGCAAAGACGCCATCACTGTGCGCAAGGCCGCGACCGTGGGTAATTCCGGGTCACGAGTGAGCGTGGCCAGACAAATCGGCTTGCTCACCACGGGTTCGATCAGGGACAGCACCCTTGTGTCCTTCAGGTCGCCCAGCGCCCGCACCAGCACGCGTGGAATCACGGTGGCCGCTAGCCCCTCGCGTGCCATGACCATCGAGGCAGTGAATCCGCTGGTCTCGGCCACAATATCCGGGTGCAAGCCCTGTTCGGCGAATATCCGATCCAGAATCCGCCGGTTCTGCATCTGTGGTTCCAGCAGGCTCAGGGGAAACTCGGCCACGCGGGCCCATGGGATCGGGCCTGTCTCATCGGTCATATGCGAGGGGACCAATAGGACATAGGTTTCTTCGTACAAGCGCTGCACTTGCCGTAGATCGGTACCGATACTGTCGCCATAAGTGATGCCAGCATCCAGACTTCCTTCGTCCAACCGGTGCTGAATGGCCGTTGCAGACATTGTTTCAATCCGGGTCACGATACGTGGATGCGCATCGCGCAATCGCTTCGTAAGACGCCCGGTGAAGGCAATCGCTGTAGGGATCACACCCAAAATAAGCGTGCCGGTGATCTCACCCTTTGCAGCGAGCACCTGTTGTTCCAATGCCTTGGTGTCGTCGAGAATGCGCCGCGCGCGCTGAACAATCATCTCGCCCTCTTCGGTCAGCCCCTGAAATCGGTTTGCACGGCGAACGATGGAGACACCCAGCCGATCCTCCAGGTTTCGGATTCGCATCGAGAACGCAGGCTGTGAAATCCCGCATTCCTCAGCTGCCTTGGCGAAATGACGATGCCGCGCCAATGCGCTGAGCAATTGCAGGTCGCGGATTTCGATCATCTAGAGCTGTCTCAAGTATCAGGTCAAAATCCAAACTAACCACATTTCTGCACAAGAGAAATGTGCGAGATGCGAGCATCGTCAATTTGTTGGCTGCCACAGGATCGGCGCTTCAGATACATGCAATACTCGGGTGGTTGAGCCTGCCGAACTGCTGTTCCAGCCCAAATGAAACTAACAGGATCGCATCTTGCCACCTGAGCGGTTTTGACACTTCGCCATAACGCGCGATATGCCGGTTTAACAACAACATAGAACCGAATTATTCCATGAACCTTACGAGAAACCAAATTGAGGACTTCTTGGTGCGTGAATGCGTCGATTTTGATCCTCTCAATTCCAAAGAAGGTGGTGAGGTTGTTCAATGCTGGCATCAGACATTCGCCGGGAACGTAAAGAAATCAACCGGTTCCTGGATTCACAATCGCTTTCGCTGGCATGGTTTCAGTTACGGGTTTCAAATCGCGCGGGCGGGCGATGACGCTTTAAATGCCTATAAGAACCAGTGGCCTGCCGCGTATGTTATCTTTGATGAAGATATCAAATGGTCGTATAGTTGCGTCTCAGAATCATATCCAGATTTCACATCTTTTGGCGCGGATATCTACGTAGCCCACCACAACATGAAGTGGACAATGGCATTCACACACGAGCAACCCGATATCGGCCCGTTCTTCGCAGAAATTCCGAGGTTATAAGCTGAGCAGTGGCTGCTTTGGTGGCTTCTCAGGTGTTGAACAAAAAGTGCATCACATCGCCATCCTTGACGATGTAGCCTTTCCCTTCGGCCCGCATCTTACCCGCCTCTTTGGCACCTTGTTCGCCATTGGCAGCGATGTAGTCGTCATAGGCGATAGTCTCGGCACGGATGAAACCCTTCTCAAAGTCTCCGTGGATGACACCTGCGGCCTGTGGTGCGGCGGTGCCGGTGCGGATGGTCCAGGCCCGGGCCTCTTTCGGGCCGACGGTGAAATAGGTTTCCAGCTTAAGCAAGTCGTAGCCCGCGCGGATCAGACGGTCGAGGCCGGGCTCTTCCAGACCCATTTCCTCTAAGAACATCTGTGCCTCGTCGTCTTCCAGAAGGCTGATCTCTTCCTCGATCTTGGCACTGATAATGACATGAGCATTACCTTGCGCGGCAGCCATCTCGGCGACTTTGGCAGAGTACTCGTTGCCTTCGGCGGCCTCTTCTTCGGACACGTTGCAGACATAAAGCACCGGCTTGGTGGTCAGAAGTTGCAGCATTTTCCATGCCTTGGCGTCTTCATCAGACACTTCAACCAGACGCGCTGGCTTGCCGTTTCCCAGCATCTCCTGCGCCTCGGCCAGCAGGCGGTCCTGCTGTTGCGCTTCTTTGTCATTGCCCTTCAGCTTGCGCACCAGATTGGCGCGACGCTTTTCGATGCTTTCCAGATCGGCCAGCATCAGCTCGGTTTCGATCGTATCGGCATCGGCCACCGGATCAACGCGGCCATCCACATGGGTCACGTCACCATCTTCGAAACAACGCAGCACATGGGCAATCGCGTCAGTCTCGCGGATGTTTGCCAGAAACTGGTTGCCCAGCCCCTCGCCTTTCGAGGCCCCTTTCACCAGACCAGCGATATCCACAAAGGTCATGCGCGTCGGGATGATCTGTTTCGAGGACGCAATCGCCGCCAGTTTATCCAGCCGGTCATCAGGAACGGCGACATCCCCCACATTGGGTTCGATGGTGCAGAACGGGAAATTCGCCGCCTGAGCTGCCGCAGTTTTGGTCAGTGCGTTGAAGAGAGTCGACTTGCCAACATTCGGCAAACCCACGATTCCCATTTTAAAGCCCATGACGGCCTCCTGATACCATTCGAGCGCCGCTTCTAGGCAGGTCCGGTGCAATGCGCAAGGCAAAGTGCCTGAACACTGCCGCGAGTCTATTCTGCCACATCACAAAATCGACATCGATTTGTGTTCTTGCGTCCATTGAAAACATGCACCTACATTCCTCAATAAAACCAATACCAACGAACGACGGACATAGTAGGTAAAAATGAAATCCCTTGTTATTCTGGCTTTTGCGCTGACAGCCGCTACTGCAGCACAAGCCCAATCCATCATTTTCGGAGCAGGCTACGCAGATTATTCCAGCGCTGAGAGCGAAGATCAGGCAATTGTTTCGCTGGAATACCAGCATCGCTCTTTCTACGAAGCGACCCGTTTCAGCGCCACCTGGGGTGCGTCCCTGTCTGTTGATACCGACGGTGACACGCATGTTGGCGCGGGCCTGATCGGGCTTTACACTTTTGCGAACCGTTGGTTCATCGAGGGCAGTGTCATGCCGGGATACTATAGTGAATCCAACGAACTGAATGATCTGGGCGGCAGTTTTCAGATACGCAGCTTACTGGGCCTTGGCTATACGCTGGAAAGCGGCAACAAACTGTCTGCCGCTATCACTCATATATCCAACGCCAGCACGCAGGAAGACAACCCAGGCGTAAACGCACTTTTGCTGAGATACCATTACGCCTTCTGATCGGAAGCCCACCAAGCGGGATTGATTTTCAGCGAAAGTTTCTGCACATCAGGTCCAAACCCGAGTGCAAGGATTTCCGATGACCCGTATTGACGCCAAATTCGACGCCCTGCAAAAGCAAGGCAAAAAGGCATTTGTAGCTTATGTCATGGCCGGAGATCCCGACTATGACACTTCGCTGGAGGTCGTGAAGGGTTTGCCCGGCGCAGGTGTCGACGTCATCGAGTTGGGCCTGCCCTTTACCGATCCCATGGCCGATGGCCCGACCATTCAGGCTGCTGGCCAACGGGCGTTGGATGGTGGAATGACATTGCAACGCACTCTGGATTTGGCCCGCGCCTTTCGTGAATCCGATGACACCACACCGATCGTGCTGATGGGATATTACAATCCGATCTACAGCCGAGGTGTCGAGAAATTTCTGGCAGATGCAAAATCAGCGGGGATCGACGGGCTGATCGTCGTCGACCTGCCCCCCGAAGAGGACGAAGAGCTTTGTCTGCCCGCGCAAGCTGCAGGGCTGAACTTCATCCGCTTGGCGACGCCGACGACCGATGACCAACGCTTGCCTCGCGTACTGCAAAACACATCCGGATTTGTGTATTATGTATCGATTACCGGCATAACCGGTGCTGCCGAAGCGCAGGCAACCGATGTTGGGCCCGAGGTCGCTCGGATCAAAGCTGCAACTGATTTGCCCGTGATCGTCGGTTTCGGCATCAATACGCCAGAAAAGTCTCGCAACATCGCGAGTGTATCCGATGGCGCGGTAGTTGGATCTGCCATTGTCAGCCAGATCGGTTCCGGAAAACCGGTGACCGAGGTTCTGGATTTTGTCAAAACACTGTCAGATGGCGCACACTCCGCCTAACAATTTCTTTCCATTTTCAGATGGTTCTTCACCGCAGCAGGCGCGCCGCCTACTGCGGTGTTTTTAGTTTTGGCCACGCGGCAACCAACCGCAGCAAGCGGGCATTGCAGTGTTTCAAAATAATTGGTAAATAAACTTAACCAATCCTGCGAGAGCCTGATCAATGCCAGTCATTACCAATATCGAAGACCTCAAACGGATCTATGAGCGTCGCGTTCCGCGCATGTTTTTTGACTATGCAGAAAGCGGCAGCTGGACCGAACAAACCTTCCGCGAGAATACGTCGGATTTCGAAGATATCCGCCTGCGCCAACGGGTCGCCGTAGACATGACAGGGCGCTCGACCGCATCGCAGATGATCGGGCAGGATGTATCCATGCCCGTTGCATTGGCTCCGGTAGGTCTGACAGGAATGCAACACGCGGATGGCGAGATCAAAGCGGCCAAAGCCGCCGAAGCCTTTGGTGTACCCTTCACACTGTCGACCATGTCGATCAATTCGATCGAAGATGTCGCTGAAAACACTTCGGCCCCTTTCTGGTTTCAGCTCTACACCATGAAAGATCAGGACTATGTCGGGCGACTTATCCAGCGCGCGAAGGATGCGAAATGCTCGGCCCTTGTCATTACGCTTGATCTGCAAATCCTTGGCCAACGACACAAGGACCTGAAAAATGGCCTATCTGCGCCGCCAAAGCTGACCCCCAAAACCATCGCCAACCTGATGACGAAATGGGCCTGGGGCATCGAGATGCTAGGTGCCAAGCGCCGAGAATTCGGGAATATCGTCGGCCATGTCGATAGCATCACAGATACACGCTCGCTCGGCACATGGACCGCCGAGCAATTCGATCCCAGCCTCGACTGGGGCAAAGTCGAGAAGCTGATGGAACAATGGGGCGGCAAGGTGATCCTTAAGGGCATACTCGATGCCGAGGATGCCAAAATGGCTGCCAAGCTGGGCGCAGATGCAATTGTTGTCTCAAACCATGGTGGACGGCAGCTGGATGGCGCGCTCAGTTCGATCCGGGTTCTGCCCGAGATCATGGATGCCGTCGGCAGTGATGTCGAAGTGCATCTGGATAGCGGCATCCGTTCAGGGCAAGACGTGCTGAAAGCTTTGGCGCTTGGGGCCAAGGGCACCTTTATTGGTCGCGCCTTTGTCTATGGGCTGGGTGCAATGGGTCAGAAAGGCGTGACAACGGCATTGGAAGTGATCCAGAAAGAGCTCGATACAACGATGGCACTTTGCGGTGAACGTAACGTAGCCGATCTTGGGCGCCACAATCTTCTGGTCCCCGAAGACTTTGGCGGTCGCTGGCAGGCTTGACCCAACGCCTCCCACGTAGATGGAGACGCCGCCTGGCCGCCCATTGAGCGTCTCGTTCAAGGTACTTGCAGCCAGATGAAGCAGAGGATCCGTCCTTCATCTGGCCATAAATACCTCGGAGCGCGAGGCAGAGCCTCGCAAAATTTCTCGGGCTACAAAAAGCCCTTTCCAAACCAACTGAATCAAGCTAAGGACGCGGCTTCACGCGGGCATACAGCCTTGGAGGATGCCCGCCCTAACATTGGAGAATTATCATGGCTGGAGAGATTCCTGATCTCGTAGCTCTGGAACGGACGGGGACAGGCAAGGGCGCCGCTCGTCAAGCACGCCGCGATGGCATGGTTCCGGGCATTGTTTTTGGTGGCGACAAAGAGCCGCTGCCGATCCAGATCCCGTTCAACGTTCTGTTCAAGCGCCTGAAAGCAGGCCGGTTCAAGTCGACCCTGTGGAACCTGAAAGTCGAAGGTCACGAAGACGTGCGCGTCATCTGCCGCGATGTCCAGCGTGACGTTGTCAAAGACCTGCCGACCCACCTGGACCTGATGCGCCTGCGTCGGACCACCAAGATCGCGCTGTTCATCCCCGTTGAATTCATCAACGAAGAAGAAGCCCCCGGTATCAAAAAAGGTGGCGTTCTGACCGTTGTCCGCCCCGAGGTTGAACTGCTCTGCACAGCCGGTGACATTCCTGAGAAGATCACCGTTGATCTTACTGGCATGGAAATCAACGACGTTGTCACCATCTCTTCGGTTGTGCTGCCTGAAGGCACCAAGCCCACCATCGATCGTGACTTCGTGATCGCCAACGTCTCGGCACCCACCGGTCTGTCGACCAGCGACGACGAAGAGGGTGATGAGGAAGAAGTGGCTGCAGATGAAGTTGAAGTCATCGGCCAGGAAGAAGAATAAATCCTGATCAAATCCAGATTTGAAACGGGGCGCCATCTGGGGCCCCGTTTTCTTTTGCGTGTACGGGGCTGGAAAACATCCCCTGATCCATGCAATGAGATAACGACGCGAGACTGTAAGGGACAAAGCGATGAAACTGTTTGTCGGTTTGGGAAATCCGGGATCAAAATACGCTCGCAACCGGCACAATATCGGCTTCATGGCGTTGGAGCGAATTGCCGAAGATCACAACTTTGGTCCGTGGAAGTCCAAGTTCCAGGCTGAAATTGCCGAAGGACGTCTAGGCGGCCAAAAAGTGCTGCTGGTCAAGCCGCAAACCTTCATGAACCGCTCTGGCCAGTCAGTAGGAGAGGCAATGCGCTTCTACAAGCTCGACTCGACGGACGTGACCGTCTTTCATGATGAGCTGGACTTGGCACCCGGTAAAGTGCGCGTTAAGGCAGGCGGTGGCCACGCAGGCCATAACGGGTTGCGGTCGATCCACGACCATATCAGCCCGGCCTATGATCGCGTGCGGCTGGGTATCGGTCATCCGGGCCGCAAAGAAATGGTCTCGCCTTATGTTCTAAGCGACTTTGCAAAGGCGGATGCGGACTGGCTGGATGACGTGCTGCGCGGCGTCTCGGACGGTGCCACTTATCTTGCCGATGACGAAAGCGGGAAATTCATGAATGCCGTTGCACTGCGCACTGCTCCACCCAGATCATCGAAGCAGCCCACTAAACCTGAAACGCCCCCCAAAGCTGCCGCCGAAGCCGTTTCAGCGCCCGATGAGCGTTCGGCCATGCAAAAGCTGCTGGATAAATTCAGATAATCATTCCGCAACGTTGCGCTTGCGCAAAGCCTCAGGCCAAAGTCCAATGTCAGAGGCAAAGGGAGGTGACGAATGAAAACAGCGCTCAGATGGCTGCTGCGTATCCTGTTGACCTTGGCATTGGCAGCGGCGGTTGTCGGATTTTGGAAACGCGAGGAAATCCAGCGCCTGATGGCAGTGAATTCGCTGTTTTCAGAAGAAAAGATCGTCCACAACTTTTCGAATATGGACGAAGCCTTTCTGACGGTCACTCTGCCGCGTGGCAATGGCCCGACCTGGGAGCTGCCGTATGGGCCTGGCTTCGATCTTCCCGATGGAACAGACCAGTGGATCGAAGATCGCTCGGTAACATCCCTGTTGGTGATGCAGGACGGAGAAATTCGTTTCGAAGAATACTATCTGGGCACCGGGCCGGATGATCGCAGGATCTCGTGGTCAATTGCTAAAAGCTATTTGTCTGCCTTGTTCGGTATTTTGCTGGATGAAGGCGCGATCAATTCGCTCGACGATCCGGTTGTGCAATACGCACCCGACCTCAAGGGCAGCGCCTATGAGACCGCCACGATCCGCAACGTGTTGAACATGGCCAGCGGCGTGACCTTTGACGAGGATTATCTGGACTATAATTCCGACATCAATCGCATGGGCCGCGTCGTGGCGCTGGGGGGTGAGTTGGACGACTTCGCGGCTTCGTTGAAGGACAGTTTCGTCGCGCCGGGTGAAACGTGGCAATATGTGTCGATCGATACTCATGTGATCGGAATGGTCATCCGGGGGGCAACAGGACGCAGCGTTGCAGAGTTACTGACCGAGAAAGTGATCACACCGCTGGGATTGGAGCGAGAAGGCTACTACATCACCGATGGAGCAGGCGTTGCATTTGTTCTGGGTGGTCTCAACTTCACAACGCGCGATTTTGCCCGGTTCGGGCAGTTGATTTTGCAGGATGGCGAACGCGATGGATGGCAGATTGTACCCGCGGATTGGATCGACGCCGCTACTTGGCCAAGCGCACCGACCGAACCGGGCAAGATAGGGTATGGCTATCAATGGTGGATCCCGATCGGTGCCCATGAAGGTGAATTCATGGCGCGGGGCGTGTATGGGCAGTACATTTACTTCGACCAGCCACGTGGTGTTCTGATTGTCACGACGGGCGCAGACCGGAAGTTCCGCGATCCCGGTGTCGGTGAGCAAAACATAGAAATGTTCCGCAAAATTGCGCGAAGCCTGTAAGATACCATCATGCAGAAGCAAGACAGCATCAATGTTCTGGGCGGCGTGCTCGCGCCTTGCTCGCGCACACCGTTAACCGGTTTCTTTCGCGATGGCGCCTGCAACACCTGCCCCGAGGATCAGGGAAGCCATACGGTTTGCGCCGTGATGACGGCCGAATTTCTGGCCTATTCAAAATATGTCGGAAACGACCTTAGCACGCCCCGGCCTGAATTCGATTTTCCCGGGCTCAAACCCGGTGATCGCTGGTGCTTGTGTGCGGGGCGCTTTTTGCAAGCCCATGACGAGGGATGCGCGCCCAAGGTGCACCTTGAAGCCACGCACCAGAGGGCGCTGGATATCGTATCTCTCCATATTCTAAAAATGCAGCGCGCTGAAGACGAGCACTAGATGGCGATCGCCCGATATCCGCGAGACGTGCGCGACGGCGGCCCGGTTGGAAAGCCATGCTCGGCCTGCAGATCCCAGCCCGAACGCGCGAGCATCTCCGCCACAATATCCGGTCGATAGGTTCGGTGCCGCCATTGGAACCAGATGATCGCATTACACCAATGTGGCTTGCTGACTACCAACCAAAGCGTTGCACCCGGTTCAGCCAGATCGCGCATGCGGCGCAAAGCATCTATCGGATCAACGCAATGCTCCAGAACATGCGCAGCCAACAGGCAGTCAAAACGGGATGCCGGATGGAACTCTTCCAAGCGCGATTGGACAGTCTCGGCGTTTCCACCGCGCCGTTGCAACGCTGACCCTGCCAGTTGCAGCATTCGGGCCGAAGGTTCCAAAAGCGTCACATGCCCTTCGCGCCGGATCACGGCGCGTGCTTCGGCAAAGGCTCCCGTACCGCACCCGACATCCAGTGCGTTACGGCCCAATTCGACCTGCGGGTCCGAGGACAGAAAACCCAGATAGGCATCGAAATACCCCAGCAGACGCATCTTGTCTGCCCAGCTCGGGGCGGCCTGATCGTATTTCTGGTCAAGTCGGTCGGGTCCGGCCTTTGAGGAAACACTGCACATGCAATGCAAACTGGCACAGTTCCTCAAAGGCGCAAAGCCTGTTAGGCCTAATCAGTCCGCTGCGCGACCTTCGGTATCCGACATATCAAAGTTCAGGTACCGTGCGACGGTCTGCACATCTTTATCCCCCCGGCCACACATATTCATGCAGATCAGGTGGTCCTTGGGCAATTCCGGCGCGATTTTCATAACATGCGCCAGCGCATGGCAGGGCTCCAGCGCAGGGATGATACCTTCGGTGGCGCAGCACAACTGGAACGCTTCAAGCGCTTCTTTATCCGTGATCGAGACATAGTTGGCGCGACCGATGTCGTGCAGCCAGGAATGCTCGGGGCCAATGCCCGGATAGTCCAGACCGGCCGAGATCGAATAGCCTTCGAGAATCTGCCCATCATCATCCTGCAGCAGATAAGTGCGGTTGCCGTGCAGCACGCCCGGACGACCTCCGGTCAATGAGGCGCAATGCTCCATCTTCTCGTTAACCCCCTTGCCGCCCGCTTCAACACCGATGATATTCACATCCTTGTCGTCGAGGAACGGGTAGAACAGGCCCATCGCATTCGAACCACCTCCGATGGCGGCGATGATGGTGTCGGGCAAACGGCCCTCGGCCTTTTGCATCTGTTCCTTGGCTTCCTTGCCGATGATCGACTGGAAGTCGCGTACCATCGCCGGGTAAGGATGCGGGCCAGCAACGGTGCCGATGCAGTAAAAGGTATCGCGCACATTGGTCACCCAGTCGCGCAGAGCGTCGTTCATCGCATCTTTCAGCGTACCCCTGCCGGATGTTACCGGGATCACTTCGGCTCCCAACAGGCGCATACGGAACACGTTCGGGGCCTGGCGCTGAACGTCATGGGCACCCATGTAGACAATGCACTTCAGGCCGAATTTGGCGCAGACGGTGGCTGTGGCCACGCCGTGCTGCCCTGCCCCGGTCTCGGCGATGATCCGGGTCTTTCCCATGCGCCGCGCCAGAATGATCTGGCCCAGCACATTGTTGATCTTATGCGCGCCGGTGTGGTTCAGTTCGTCACGCTTCAAGTAAATCTTTGCGCCGCCCAGATGTTCGGTCAGGCGTTCCGCGTAGTAGAGCGGCGAAGGGCGACCCACGTAGTTTGCCCACAGATCGTCCATCTCGGCCCAAAATGTGGGGTCATCCTTGGCTTTGTCATATTCCTCTTCCAGTGACAGGATCAGCGGCATCAGCGTTTCGCTGACAAAGCGCCCGCCGAAGATGCCAAAGCGGCCTTGTTCATCGGGGCCGGACATGAAGGAATTAAAAAGATCGTTGGCCATGGAAGTCTCCCTCGTCGTACCCGATGTTCATAGGAGGTGACGGAGTGATTTGCCATCGCAAAACGTATCATTCCGCCGCCTGAGCGCGCTGTTCCCACACCTGAAGTGCCTGAACTCGACTTGGAACAGCAATGCAGGGAAATTGACAGAACACATTGATATCGGCCAGACGGGTCGACGCGCGTACTACACGGCGATGAGGGCCGGAATGTGCGAATGTCAGCATAGCTTCGATATCATGCCAGACTGTGTATGAAAAATAACAGCCTTGACGCACAAATACCTCGGCATGCAGGCACAGCGCGTCACCGCGTGCCTGCCGCAAGGATTGATGAGCGCGCCAGAAGAACTCGGGCCCGTGATACCATCGTTTAAGTGAAACTCCGCCGATCACTGCCAGCATGCTCTCCCCCATTTTGAGGAGATACGCAGGTTCGTGCAGATCAGATCAACTTGCCGCGTCGATAAAGGCGCGGATCAGCCCGGCATCCTTTACACCCGGAGAGCTTTCGACGCCGGATGAGACATCCACCTGCTGTGCGCCGGTCATTCGCACCGCTTCTGCGACATTGTCAGGGGTCAGACCTCCGGCCAGCATCCATGGCCTACGCCAGTATTTACGACCTGCCAGCAGGCGCCAATCAAAAGACAAACCGTTACCACCAGGCAGCTCCGCGTTTCGCGGTGGCTTTGCGTCGATCAACAGCTGATCCGCCACATCTGAATAGAGATCGATGGCCGCGAGGTCTTCGGCCTCGGCCACACCAATGGCCTTCATTACTGGCAGGCCGAAGTGGTCTCGCACTTGCTGCACACGCTCAGGACTTTCTTTGCCATGCAGTTGCAACATATCCAGAGGCACGATCGAAAGAATGTGATCCAAATCCTCGTCCGTCGCATTCACTGTCAGCGCCACCTTGGCGACGCCCGCAGGCACCTCCTGTGCCAATGTCGCAGCTATCTGGGGCTCAACATGCCGCGGGGATTTGGGGAAAAACACAAAACCAACATAACCCGCGCCCGCATCCACAGCAGCGCGCACGTGGTCAGGGGCGGTCAGGCCGCAGATTTTAACTCGGATACCAGCGGGCATCGTAGGGCCTCAGCTTGCCTCATCCAGAATGGCCAGCACATCATCCTGACCTTCATTCTGCTTTTTCTTGAGCTTCTTAACTTCACGCTCAAGCTTGCGCACTTCGCCTTGCTTCACGGTCACATCCTTGCGGTGCTTATGCTCGCGTAGCCATTCCCACAGGAAGCCGATGACCAGGCCGGCAACAACCCCACCCAGCACGACCAGAAACAGCGGCAAGGAGGTTGACAGGTTGAACCCCAGCAACTCGGACAAAGCATCCGGCATAAGCTTAAGTTCAACAATTTGGCGATTGGCCAGCGAAACCGAGACCAGAACGATCCCCAATGCAGCCAGAAAAGCATAACGAATGTAGCGCATCATGAGGCTAGGCTTTACCGTTCAAACGGTCCCTTAGCAACTTGCCAGTTTTGAAAAATGGAACACATTTTTCTTCAACCTGCACAGTCTCACCAGTGCGAGGATTGCGGCCTACACGTGCGTCACGCTTTTTCACCGAAAACGCGCCGAAACCGCGCAGCTCTACGCGGTCGCCGCGTGCCATGGCGTCGGTCACTTCTTCAAAAACGGTATTCACGATCCGCTCGACGTCGCGTTGATAGAGATGCGGGTTTTCGTCGGCAATTTTCTGAATCAATTCTGAACGGATCATACGCAATACCCTCCCAGGCGGACGATGTGACAAGCCTATTGTTCTGACAGTATAGGAAAAAACCCGGATCGGGGGAACGGATACTCTGCCAGCAAAGGCGGCATTTTGCGACAATCTCACGCGAATTTTTGCCTGTTGGCCTGATTTCCACACTTCATGCGCGAACGATAGGCAAATTAAGCCGACTATTTGGAAGATATTGATTCGCAACAAAAACGGCCCCGCACCATGGTGCGAGGCCGAATTTCATGTTTGGGATAAGCCCCGGACTTAGTCGCCCGACTTCAGTGCTGCACCCAGGATATCGCCCAGCGACGCGCCCGAGTCGGAAGAACCGTACTGTTCCACGGCCTCTTTCTCTTCTGCGATCTCGCGTGCCTTGATCGACAGGCCCAGACGGCGGGTCTTGCTGTCGACGTTGGTGACGCGGACGTCGACCTTGTCGCCGACCGAGAAACGCTCGGGGCGCTGCTCAGCACGGTCACGCGACAGGTCCGAACGACGGATGAACGACTTCATGCCTTCGTACTCGACCTCGATGCCGCCATCTTCGATCGCGGTCACTTCGACGGTGATGACCGAACCACGCTTCACGCCGCCCACGGCTTCGGCGAACTTGTCACCGCCCAGGGCTTTGATCGACAGCGAGATACGCTCTTTCTCAACGTCAACTTCCGAGACGACGGCCGAAACCATGTCGCCTTTGCGGTAGTTCTGGATCGCATCTTCGCCACGCTCGTCCCAGGACAGGTCGGACAGGTGAACCATGCCGTCGATGTCGCCTTCGAGGCCAATGAACAGACCGAATTCGGTGATGTTCTTGACTTCGCCTTCGACCTCGGTGCCCTCGGGGTGTGTTTCTGCAAACACTTCCCATGGGTTGCGCTGAGTCTGCTTCAGGCCCAGAGACACGCGACGCTTGGCGCCGTCGATTTCCAGAACCATGACGTCGACTTCCTGGCTGGTCGAAACGATCTTGCCGGGGTGGACGTTTTTCTTGGTCCAGGACATCTCGGACACGTGCACCAGACCTTCGACACCGGCTTCCAGCTCGACGAACGCGCCGTAGTCGGTGATGTTGGTGACGCGACCCTGATGGACCGAGCCCAGCGGGTATTTCGCAGCAACCAGATCCCACGGATCTTCCTGCAGCTGCTTCATGCCCAGGCTGATGCGGTGGGTCTCTTTGTTGATCTTGATGACCTGAACCTTGATGGTTTCGCCGATCGTCAGGATCTCGGACGGGTGGTTCACACGGCGCCATGCCATGTCGGTGACGTGCAGCAGGCCATCAACGCCGCCCAGATCAACGAATGCACCGTATTCGGTGATGTTCTTGACGACACCCTCGACGGTCTGACCTTCGGACAGGTTGCCGATGACTTCGGCACGCTGTTCGGCACGCGATTCTTCCAGGATAGCGCGACGCGAAACAACGATGTTGCCACGGCGGCGGTCCATTTTCAGAATCTGGAACGGCTGCTTCAGACCCATCAGCGGGCCAGCGTCGCGCACGGGGCGAACGTCAACCTGCGAGCCGGGCAGGAACGCAACTGCGCCACCCAGATCGACGGTGAAGCCACCTTTGACGCGACCAAAGATTGCACCTTCGACGCGCTGGTCGTCGGCATATGCTTTTTCCAGACGGTCCCATGCCTCTTCACGGCGGGCCATCTCGCGCGAGATGACAGCTTCGCCACGGGCGTTTTCTGCGGCGCGCAGGTACACTTCGACCTCGTCGCCTACAGCGATTTCAGGGGCTTCGCCGGGATTTGCGAATTCTTTCAGATCAACGCGGCCTTCCATTTTGTAGCCTACGTCGATGATGGCTTGGCCGGCTTCGATCGCCAGAACCTTGCCTTTGACAACAGAACCCTCTTCGGGCGTGTCCATTTCGAAGCTTTCATTCAGGAGGGCTTCGAATTCCTCCATGGATGCGTTAGCCATGTGGCGTTGTTTTCCTTTACATAACGTTTTTGCTGGCCGAGCGGTTGTCTCCGCCGGTCTTGTTTCATGATGCCTGAATGCGTGATCCAGAACGCGCCCGAGCTAACAAACACAAAGGGCCGAGGTAACCCGGCCCTGCTCAGATACGTCATCCGGACGTTAACCGCCCTTGTTCAGACAGCGCGCGTATAGGCGGATTCCGTGTCATGTGCAAGAGCAAAGCCCTTAAACACTGGCCAATCCCACAAAATCCGAACATCAGGTCCGGGCATCAAAGCAAACGCGATCCGATCCCCGGCCTTCTTTGTCAGTTCTGCCGAATGATACCATGCGGCGCTAGAACAGTTGCAGATCCTTCTTGCCGCTTTGAATCTCAGCGAGGTTTGGCATGTTCTCGATCACCACGGGTGCCGGTTTCGCGCCCGGCATTGCGACAGTCGGCTGCCCCATTGCCGCCTTGCCAAAGGCAGGCTTCTCCAACTCGCCCCGGATATCTCGCAGCAGGGTTTTGTGATCCGGCATGGTCTTGAGGATCTGCGCAAGGTCCATTTTTGCCCCCTTCCACCACTGGAACCAAATCGGTTTCTTCAGCGGTCGCAGACGATCACGGATACCTTCGCCATACCCCGTATCATACACCTGTTTGCCCAGAAGAACCGTCTGATAGACGCGGAAATTGAACAGCGTCGCAAACTCGATATCGTGTTCCATCGGCAGACGATGCTGCCACAGCTCAAGGTTCTCGGCCAACCGATCCGGAATCTTCATCTCGGTGCGGGCGTCGATCCAATATTGATCATCGGTGCGGTTACCCAACCGGTAGTGCAGGCAGATAAAATCCAGTACCTCGTCATAAAGCTTGTTCATCTGCCGGTTATATCGGTTGCGCAGCGCGGGCTCGATATCGCGGGTCGGCAGATGCTCGGCAAACCAGCGGATCGCGTGATCGATCATGTGGATCGCGGTACTTTCAAGCGGTTCGATAAATCCACCAGACAAACCGATCGCCAAGCAGTTCTTAACCCAGGCATTGCGTACACGACCAACACGCATGGGGATCACGCGCGGTGTAAGCCCCTTGCCGCTGTCGCCCAACCACTCAAGATATTCGTCCGCCGCCTGATCATCGGTCCGATGCGCGGATGAATACACATATCCCGTACCTACACGATTGTAGAGCGGCACACGCCACGTCCAACCCGCACCAAGCGCGGTCGAGCGTGTAACGCTTTCGATCTTTTCGGGGTTAGGGTGCTCGATCTGCAAGGCCATGGCACGGTCGTTGGGCAAGTAGTCCGAGTAATCCATGAACGGCTCGCCCAACGCTTGATTGATGATCAACCCCCGGAAACCGGTGCAATCTATGACCATCTCAATGTCATGGCGTCCCTTGCGCTCTAACATCAGGTGGCTGACATTGCCCTGCTCGTCCAGTTCGACCGATTGCACCTCATCCTGAATATGCTCGACGCCGCGCTTGGCGCAGACCTTTGTTAGCATGCCCGCAAATTTCACGGCATCCAGATGATAGGCATAGCCAAACCGCTGTTCGAACTCAGGTGCACCCAACGGGCGCGCACCCTTGCACAACCGGGCCAGATCATCATGCGGTGAGATTGACTGCGTGAAATCCCGATCCCCGTTACCAAAACGCAGAAAATACTCGGCAGCCTCCAATCCCTCCAGCAATTGACCATGGGCAAACGGGTTTACGTAGTCGATCCGATTGCCCTTGGCGTCGTTGTTCCAATTGCAGAACTTAACTCCCAACTTGAACGATGCGTTGGTTTCGCGGAAGAAATCCCGCTCTGATATGCCCGCCTGACGGAGCGTGACTGGCATACGCGGCACCGTCGCTTCACCGACACCCACAGTCGAGATGTTGGGGCTTTCGATCAAGCAAATGCGTGGGCGATCCTTGGGTGCTGACGTGCGGGAGAACACCATGTCCAGGATGAGCGCAGTCATCCAACCTGCCGTACCACCACCCACGATGGTGATCTTACGCAAACGATTATTCATATTTTTTTGTCCCTGTTGGCTTGGGAATTATTAGCTGCTTCCCCCTTTTTTGAGTGTTGGGGATTTCGTAGCAGCTTTCCCTTATTTAGCTGTGGAAGGACTATAACAGCTTTCCAGCATCCAGCTAGAGCCTATGACGCCAAGGACCGCAGGCACATTCATCGTCAGATTTCTGGCTGCGCACCTGTTTTAGCGGAGTGTTAGATTTCCTCACCCTTCTTAAGTAGTTCTTCGATCAACTCACGCTGCAGATCATGGCTGTCGCCCCCTCCGAATTCCGCCGCGCCACCGGTGTACAATGTGCCATAGGTGTTGGCGATATTCACAGTCTGGGCCAGACCCGAGATCAACTGATCCCTTTGCAACAGCGAAAGCGGGTGAATGAACGCAGCCCATAAGGTGCCATTTGCGATCGCATAACGCGCATCCAGCGTGCTGTCGAAATTTGCCTGCATCATCCGTTGCAAATCGGCTGGCGACAAATCCGCAGCACTGCCGATCGCGACCATCGCCCGCATGCGGTCAGCATTGGTATCGGTGACAACCAGCACCGTCACATCAGATATCGTCAACTCAAACCCCGGCCCGATCGGTTGCGCCTCGGGATCTAGCGCAAAGATGATTTTTCCCAGACGCTCGTAAGTCATTGGAGGTTCGGCCTCGGGCACCGGCGCGTCTGATTGCTGCGCAGCTACGCTACCTGCAAGAAAGAACAAAAACAGGGCTAGTCTGATCATGGGCAACTCCTACGGTTGTCCAACAAGCTTAGGCGGCCATCGGACAGGTGGCCAAACAAAGCTATGTGAACAGTTTTTGCAAAACGCTCTGATCTTTGGACGATCTGCAAAATCTCATGACCTATCTGCGATTACCCGTCCGAATAACCTTTTCTAACTTAGTTACATCGGCTTGGGGCGGACCCGAGCCTTGAACCAAAAAGGGAAAGGACCCCTACTATGAAATCGCTCGCACTTACTGCATTAGCCGCAACTCTGGCCCTGGCAGCTCCGGCTTTTGCCGCAGACGAAATCAACGTCTCCAAAGGCCTGTCGGCGGCTGGTGCACCCCTGGCAGCCCATGGCGTCGATCTGGTCGCGCTTGTCAACAATGGCAATCCGGTAGAAGGCTTCGCCAATCATTCGGCGACTTATGACGGCGCATCCTATTACTTCACCAGCGCGGAAAACCTTGAAGCGTTCGAGGCCAATCCGGCGGCTTACTTGCCCCAGCACGGTGGCTATTGTTCGTTCGGGGTGTCTGTTGGCAAAAAGTTCGACGGCGACCCGGATCAGTACCTGATCGCAGACGGCAAGCTGTATCTGTTCCTGAATGCTGATACCCGCGCTGCTTTCCTGAAAGACGTCACCGGCACCGCTAAAACCGCAGATGACCAGTGGGCCAATATCAAGAGCATCGCAGTTGGTGAATTGTAACTGACGGACCCTTGTCCGCAGCCACTTCAGGCTGCGGGCAGGTTCTGTTCTATCGTTTCGAGCGCCCGTGCCAATGCGGCCTCGATGCTCAGGTTTGACGTATCAAGCTGCACGGCGTCATCTGCAGGTTTCATCGGCGCAGTGTTGCGATCCGCGTCACGTGAGTCACGCTCTTTGACATCCGCAAGCACCTGTTCGCGTGACACGTCCGAACCTTTGGCCGAAAGCTCAAGATATCGCCGTTCCGCCCGGACTTCGGGACTGGCGGTGACAAACAGTTTGACCTCAGCGTTTGGGCAAATCACGGTTCCAATATCGCGCCCGTCCAGCACGGCGCCTCCGGCGCGACGGGCAAACGCCCGCTGAAAATCAACGAGTGCGCTTCGGACTTCAGGAATGACCGCAACTTTCGAGGCCGCCTGTGCGATCTCAGCCGTACGCAGATCACCCTGCTGCAATTCTTCTGCTGTCAGGGACCCTGCCGCTGCAACCGGTTCGTCACCTTGCAGCATACGACGCCCCACCGCGCGATAGAGAAGACCGGTATCCAGATGCGCAAACCCGAAATGCGCGGCAACGCCCTTGGAAATCGTCCCCTTGCCCGCCGCCGCAGGGCCGTCGATAGCTACGGTGAATCTCATGTACGCTCGACCTTGGCACCGAGCGCGGCCATCAAAGGCTCAAAAATCGGGAACGACGTTGCGATCGGTCCGCCGTCATCCACCGAAACCGCCTTTTTAGCCCCCATCCCCATGACCATGAACGACATGGCAATGCGGTGGTCCAAGAAGCTTTCGCAGGTCCCACCACCGGGCACACCGCCGATGCCGAGACCGTCGACTGACCACCATTCGTCACCCTCGTTCACGGTCACACCGTTGGCGCGCAGGCCACGGGCCATTGCGTCGATCCGGTCACTTTCCTTGACGCGCAGTTCTTTCACGCCGCCCATCATTGTTGTGCCCGTCGCATTTGCGGCCACAACAGACAGCACCGGGTATTCATCGATCATCGATGCCGCGCGCTCGGGCGGGACATTGATCCCCTTCATGTTGGGCGAGTATTTTGCACGCAGATCGGCAACCGGTTCACCCCCCTCTTCGCGCTTGTTTTCGTAGGTCAGATCGGCACCCATTTCGCGCAGCGTGGTGAACAGGCCTGCGCGGGTTGGGTTCAGGCCGATACCGGGGACCAACACGTCCGAGCCCGGTGTGATCAGTGCGGCACAGACGGGGAAGGCCGCACTGGACGGGTCGCGCGGCACGGCGATGACTTGTGGCTTCAGCTCGGGCCGACCGGTCAGCGTGATAACGCGCCCTTCATCCGTGTCCTCGACCGTGATTTCGGCACCAAAGCCCGCAAGCATCCGTTCGGAATGATCGCGGGTCGCTTCCTTCTCGATCACGATGGTCTTGCCGGGAGCGTTCAGCCCTGCCAGCAGAACGGCGGATTTCACTTGCGCCGAAGGCACAGGCACCTCATAGCGCACCGGGGTGGGGTCCGCAGCTCCGACAATGGTCATCGGCAGACGTCCACCGTCTCGGCCGACAGATTGCGTTCCGAACAGCGCCAGCGGATCGGTGACCCGCGCCATCGGACGTTTGTTCAGGCTCGCATCTCCGGTGAAGGTCGCTGTGATCGGAGAAGTCGCCATCGCCCCCATGATCAGGCGCACGCCAGTGCCCGAATTGCCACAATCGATTACCTGATCTGGTTCGGAAAAACCACCAACGCCTACGCCATGCACCGACCATTCGCCACCGCCATGATCCGATACTTCGGCTCCAAAGGCACGCATGGCCTTAGCGGTGTCCAATACGTCCTCGCCTTCCAGCAGGCCCGATATCTTGGTTTCTCCCACAGCCATTGCCCCCAGGATCAGGGACCGGTGCGAGATCGACTTGTCCCCGGGCACCTCTGCGGTGCCTGTCAGCGGGCCGCAAGGCTGCGACGTCATCGGGATGGGCGTGCCGTGTCCGGACATGGGGGCTCCTGTTTTCGCTATCAGTCCTCAGGCCGATTAGCGAATTGGGGCCGGTTGGTCCAGCGACAATCAGTCTTTGCGGCGGAAGGTCAGGTAATGGGGTGTACGGCCTTCGCGCAGCGCCTTCTGTTCGTAGCGCGTGGAAATCCAGTCATCCCACGGCTCACGCCAGTCGGCAGGGCGCTCGGCCAGCCATTCGAAGCCCGCCCGCGGCACCTCTTCCAGCGTTTGGCGCACATAGTCAGGGATGTCTGTGGCAACGCGAAAGATCGACCCTGGCTTTAACGCGCGCGCCAAGGGCTCCAGGTGTTCAGGTGTGACAAACCGACGGCGGTGATGCCGTGTTTTGGGCCATGGATCGGGATAGAGCAGAAAAGCGCGCGATATGCTGGCTTCTGGCAAAACGTCGAACAAGTCTCGCGCGTCCCCGGGATGTACGGCAAGGTTTTCAACACCGGCCTGACGGATTTTACCCAACAGCATCGCAACACCATTGATATAGGGTTCGGCTCCGATGATGCCGATATCCGGGTTTTGCTGAGCCTGATGCACCAGATGCTCACCGCCGCCAAAGCCGACCTCAAGCCAAACAGGCTTGCCTCTGAATAGACCGTCGAGATCAAGCGGATCGCGTTCAGGATTACCGTCCCAATCCACCGCACCGGGGGACAAGGCAGCAAGATCTTCCGACAGATAAGTCTTTTGACTGGGCTTCAGGGTTTTGCCCTTAAAGCGGCCATAAAAATTTCTGCGCGGGCGTTTTGGGGTCTTTGTACTCATGGCGCAGCCCATACTGCGGGGCTGAAATTGTTGCAAGTGGTCGCCCGCTTGCAAAAAACGCGCCGAAACCGGCGCGTTTTTCTAATTTTTAATCAGACCGCCTGTTTCAGCGCGTCCACTAGATCGGTGCGCTCCCAGCTGAATCCGCCGTCCGCATCGGGTTCACGACCAAAGTGGCCATAAGCAGCGGTCCTCTGATAAATCGGCTTGTTGAGTTGCAGATGTTGGCGAATTCCGCGCGGAGTCAGGTCCATCACCTGCCCAACTGCTTTTTCGATCACTGCATCGGCAATCTGGCCAGTTCCATGCGTGTCGGCATAGATCGATAGGGGCTTTGACACCCCAATCGCATAACTCAACTGAATGGTGCAGCGCTCTGCCATCCCTGCAGCAACGACATTCTTGGCCAGATAACGCGCTGCATAAGCCGCCGAGCGGTCCACCTTGGTTGGATCTTTGCCCGAGAATGCGCCACCACCGTGAGGTGCTGCACCGCCATAAGTGTCGACGATGATCTTGCGACCGGTCAGACCCGCATCACCATCCGGACCGCCGATGACGAACTTGCCCGTGGGATTCACGTGCCATTCGGTTTCGGCGGTCAGCCAGCCGTCAGGGAGGGTTTCACGGATATAGGGCTCGACAATGGCGCGAATATCACCCGAGGTCAGCGCCTCATCCATGTGCTGCGTCGACAGCACGATTGAGCTGACACCGACTGGCGTGCCGTCGCGATAGATAACAGACAACTGTGATTTTGCATCCGGGCCAAGGGCGGGTTCACTACCATTTTTGCGAACTTCAGCGAGACGGCGAAGGATAGCATGCGAGTATTGGATCGGTGCAGGCATAAGCGCTGGCGTCTCGGTCGTGGCATAGCCGAACATAATGCCCTGATCGCCTGCACCTTCGTCTTTGTTATCGGCAGCATCCACGCCTTGCGCGATATGGGCCGACTGCTCGTGCAACAGGTTCGTCACTTCGACGGTTTCGTGGTGAAACTTGTCCTGCTCGTAGCCGATATCTTTGATACATGCCCGCGCGATATCGTCGATATGCGCCATATAATCATGCAACTTGTCCTGATCCGACAGACCCACTTCACCGCCGATTACCACGCGATCCGTGGTGGCAAAAGTTTCGCAGGCAACGCGGGCCTCGGGTTCTTCGCGCAGGAATGCGTCTAGTACTGCATCGGAAATACGATCGCAGACCTTATCCGGGTGTCCTTCGGAAACGGACTCCGAAGTAAAAGTATAATTCTGTCGGGACATGAATGTGCTCCATTAAGTTTACCCCACCACGTCAGGAAGCCGTTGTGACAGGCGTGCGACCGAATACGCTTAGCGTTTGACAGGGTCAATCGGAATTTGGTCGTTTACGCGCCGGGTGTGTCGCCATAGCAGCGCGAATAGCACCAATAGAGCTACTAATACCGGACTATCACCAATTCGGGAATAAACGGTCGGAGTTTGTGGGCGCGGCAATTCGGCGTCGATAAACCCCGCCTGCCCAAGCGCCAGCGCCTCGGTGATCTGCCCCGCTGGGTCAATCATTGCCGAAACTCCGGTATTGGCCGAGCGCAACATCGGCAGGCCTTGTTCGATTGCACGCATCTGCGCCTGGGCGAGGTGCTGATACGGGCCGGAACGCGTTCCGAACCAAGCGTCGTTTGTAATCTGCAAAAGAAAATCCGCACGATCCGGCGCGGATAAAATATCCTGCGTGAAAACCGCCTCGTAGCAGATCAGCGGCAGCGCCTTGCCAAGCACGCCTACATCCATCAATGCGGCACCCGGTCCCGCGCTAAAGCCATTCCCTGTGGTTGCGGCCATCCCGTAGATGCCGAACCTTGCCATCACTTCACCAAATGGCACATATTCCCCAAAGGGCACCAAGTGATGTTTATCGTATAGCCCGTCTTGCTGACCCTCCTCATTTAGATAGATCATCGAGTTATAAATCTGCTGCCCATCTGCACGCTGAATGCCCAGGATCACCGGGGTGCCCTGTGCCGCTTCGCCAATGGCTGAAAGATAGGGCTGTGCGCTGCCCAGCCATGCCGGGACCGACGTTTCCGGCCAGACGATCAGGTCCGGGCGGGGCTCGGCCGCTGTGAATTCAAGTTGGCGTGCGAAAAACACTGACGCATAGGCAGGATCCCATTTCTGGTGCTGGGGTGCATTGGGTTGAATCAGCCGCACGATATGACCAGAGGGCATGACAGGAGGTCGGTTCGCTGCATAGAGCAAAGCCAAGGCCGCACAGCCTGCGGTCAACGCGATAGGTACAACGATGCCGCTTCGGGTACGATTGCTGAACAAGGCTGCGCCCAATGGCAATGCGGCAAGCAGTGTCAGCGCTCCCAATCCATAAGGGCCGACAAGTGACAGAGTCTGGGCAAACGACGTATCCACCCAAATCTGCGCGATGCCTGCCCAAGGAAATCCGGTCAGAATGTAGCCACGCGCAAACTCGACCAGCGCCAGCGTGACAGACAGCAAAGCCCCCTGCAAGACGGGCGCTCCACCGATGCGTTTCGAAACTCCGAAGGCCAACGCCCAGAACAAGGCCAACCCGCCCGACAAGAAGATCAGAGCAAAAGGGGCCATCCACGCATGGCGTTGGAAATCAACCAGAAACGGCTCGATAATCCAGCTTAATGCGTGCGCAAAATAGCCCGTTGCGAAGACCCAACCCAGCAAAACCGCTCGGCGATTTGTCTCAGTGCTCAGATACAACGGCGCTATCAGCACCAGCGACAGCAAGCTTATTGGCCAATATCCCAATGGTGCCTGACCACTGGCCGCTGCGACACCCAACAGCGCCGCCAGCACCAACCGCAGCCAAAAGGGCCACCCCTCGGCAGGGTTCATGCAACAATATCCGGCAGCATGACACGCAACCGTTTTATGCGGCGCGGGTCTGCGTCAATGACCTCGAACTCGGGCCCTTCGGGGTGGCATACAACCTCACCACGCGCCGGAACCCGCCCCGAGAGCATGAAGACCAAACCGCCCAATGTGTCGATCTCTTCTTCGTCTACATCTTCGTGGCTGGTCAGAGAGCGGCCAATCTCGGCCTCGAACTCTTCAAGTGGTACACGCGCCTGAACCACGTAGCAGCCGGGTTTCTCTTGTATCCATAGCTGATCTTCGTCGGCATCATGTTCGTCGGCGATTTCTCCGACAACCTGTTCAATCAGATCTTCGATAGTCAGCAAACCATCGACTCCACCGTATTCATCGATCACCAGAGCCATATGGCGACGTTCTGTCTGCATCTTGGTCAGCAAAACGCCAATTGGCATCGATGGTGGCACGAACAGCAATGTCCGCAGCATCGACCTCAGATCGAACTCGGAGGAGTTGCCGTTAAAGCCATGAGTCAGCGCAAAGTCCCTGAGATGCACAAACCCCAAGGGCGTATCCAAAGTGCCATCGTAAACCGGAATGCGTGACAAGCCGCTGTCGCGGAAAATCTGGACAAGTTCGTCTTTCGGGGTTGTCGAGGGGACCGATACGATTTCGGCTGTTGGGATCGCAACATCTTCGACCCGCATTCTGCGCAGGTTGATCATGCCCCTTGGCTGAGCGCTGACGACCTCTGCCCCGTTTAGCTGGCTGGTCTCTTCGCCCTGAGAAGAAAATACGTCGATGAGTCGAGAAAAAAGCCCGCCTCTCTCGTCGCTGTCATTGCTGCTGTTCTGAGAATGCGCGCCATGCGCCGCCCTAGAACTGCCGTCTGTTTCGCCCATTATCCTGTTCCAAATGATCGGGCAAAGGTGCCCATGTCATACATTATATGGGTCATCTATACCCAGTTTGCCAAGTATCTCGACCTCGACCCTTTCCATCAAAGTGGCGTCGAGGTCACGAATGTGATCATACCCCAGCAAATGTAGTGTACCGTGAACGATCAGATGCGTCACGTGATCGTCGGTGCTTTTGCCGGCTTCAGCTGCTTCGCGCGCGCAGGTGTCATAAGAGATCGCAATGTCGCCCAGCACGATTTCGCCAGTAAAGTCAGGTTGCGGAGCCGGCGGAGTGTCTCCCGCCCGATCCGGGGCCAGTTCTTCGGCAGGCCAGCTGAGGACGTTGGTCGGCGTGGATTTTTCACGAAATTCAGCATTCAACTCAACGATCCGTGCATCATCGCAGCCCAGCAAGCTGATCTCGCATTGATCCGCCTCAAGATCGCAATACTCAAGAACAGCAGCAATTGCGCGCGTGGCCAAAGGCTCCAGCCCGCGCCAGCGATCATCCTCAAGCGTGATTTCCAGATTCATACCTTTGGCTCCGAGCCCAGCTTCAATCGGCGCCTTGAAAGTTAACCGGTTTCGCGCCCCGCATCGGCCTCATACGCCTCGATAATGGCGGCGACAAGCGGATGGCGGACGACATCTTTCGAGGTGAAATAGTTGAAGCTGATATTCGGGATCGTTTTCAGCAACCGTTCGGCATCCTTGAGACCCGACTGCACACCGCGCGGCAGATCAACCTGAGACCGGTCGCCGGTAATAACCATCCGGCTACCTTCACCAAGCCGGGTCAGGAACATCTTCATCTGCATCGTTGTGGCATTCTGCGCCTCGTCCAGCACCACAAATGCATTTGCCAGCGTACGACCGCGCATGAAGGCAAGCGGAGCAATCTCGATCCGCTTTTCTTCGATCAGCTTGGCAAGTTGCTTTCCGGGCAGGAAATCATTCAGCGCGTCATAAAGCGGCTGCATGTAGGGATCGACCTTATCCTTCATGTCACCGGGCAGGTAACCGAGCTTTTCACCGGCCTCGACCGCCGGACGGCTGAGAATGATGCGGTCAACGTGCCCGCCAATGAACATGGACACCCCGACCGCAACGGCCAGATAGGTTTTGCCGGTGCCCGCGGGACCAATGCCAAAGGCCAGTTCGTTGTTGAACAGCGACTGCACATAGGCCTTCTGGGCGTCGGTGCGCGGCTCGACCAGTTTTTTGCGTGTCTTGATCTCGACCGTGCCACCCTTGAACATCTCAAGCTGGTCACCATCGCGCGTGCCAGTTCCGACCTCGGAATTGCCCATGCGCAACTCGCGGTCGACATCTGCGGCTTCCACATCACGCCCACCTTCGAGCCGTGTATAGAGGGCCTGTAGAACCTCAATCGCCTGCTTTTGCGAATCCTCGTCGCCCAGCACGACAAGCTGATTGCCGCGTCGCACAATCTGCACCGAGAGCTTCTGTTCGATATCGGTCAAGTTGCGGTCATACTCTCCGCACAAATCGATCAATAATCTGTTGTCTGGAAATTCAACAAGCGCCTCACGCTGGGGCATGTCATCTTGCGGTGGGGTCAGGGCACCGATGGCCAATCCGTTCTCCTGTCTTGGCGGTTCACCTTGAGCGTAGACAAACTGAAGAGGTAGACGCAAGCGGCAGTTTCAAAATTTGCACACCTCATGACAAATGCGCCGATGAACGCTGAAACAGCCAACTTTAAACGCCAATCGCGCGGATATCAGAATGTATAGTTCAACCCGATCCGCAGTCCGCGATAGCTTGGCGTCGATTTGGTCGAGAATGACGGACCCAGTTCGACCGTTTTTGATTCGAACTGCAGATACTCGATCTCGCCGGTGATCGACCAATTTTCGTTCAGTTTGTGTTCAGCGCCCAAGCTGGCCGAGAAACCTTGTCGGCGGTCCTCGCTCTCAAATCGGCTTGTCCCGCTTGCATCAGTTAGTGAGCCTGACGTGGTGATATCGCCGCGGACATAACCCACAGTCACGAAATAGAGGACACTGCCGCTGCGGTTGGTAAGCCCGTTCCGCAGGCGGATGGACAATACATCCGAGATCGCGGATCTGCCGCTGACCTCTGCCCCACCGGATCGGGACGAGGTGATGTCATCGAGCGTGCCAAAGTCATAGCCGACTTCCAGCCCATACACATAGTCGCGCCCACCTCTGGCTGGCAGAATGCCGCGCCAGCCACCGCGAAAACCTGCGAAATTTCCGCTTGGCTTAAGGTCGCCCGCAGCAAACGTGTCTCCGTCGTTCACGCGCAGGCCAAACTCGTCCGAACCGCCCGAGGCATGTCCGGCGCTGACCCCCAGATAGAACGCATTGACGTCGCGCGCGAAACGCTGAGACGAGATTACGTCGGGCTCAGTGACTTCCCCGACGACATCGCCGGCCAAAGTCGGGGCAGCGCAAGATAGAAACACGACAGTCGCCGACAAAACACGGGAAAGGTTTACACTCGGAAAACGTATCCAGCTCACTACTCGTACCCTCCGCAAAGGCGGGCCGTCAGGCGGGGTCGGTGCGTTTGTCGACACCCAAAATTCGGCCCAGAAAAATCTAGCCTTCCTCGGAACATAGTTCCAAGCCATAAATCAAGGGTTAAATTTCAAGGCGAAAACCCTTTGCGGGCCAGCCACAAGGGATCAGACCAACGCACCACCCAGCGAGTTCGCGCCAGACGATTTTATCCTTACCTTACGTAAGTCGCCGCTCGCGATATCAGCGTCAGCGACGTGAACCGCATGCAGATACTCGGATTTTCCAACCATCTGGCCCGGTTGCCGCCCAGGCTTTTCAAACAGGACATTAACTGTCTTTCCGACCATCGAGTCCTGAATCTCGCGCTGGTGGCGCGTGATCAACCCTTGCAAGCGCTGCAGGCGTGCATCCGCCACTTCGGCCTCGACCTGTGGCCGTTCTGCTGCAGGTGTGCCGGGTCGCGTCGAGTATTTGAAGGAATAGGCGTAGCCGTATTTGACCTCTTCGACCAAATCCAGAGTGGCCTGAAAATCCTCTTCCGTCTCTTCCGGGAAGCCCACGATGAAATCGCCGGACATCAGAATATCGGGGCGCGCTTCTCGGATACGCTCGATCAATCGCAGATAGCTTTCAGCCGTATGGCTGCGGTTCATCCGCTTCAGAATTTTGTCCGACCCCGACTGCACCGGCAAATGCAGATATGGCATCAACTTCTCACAGGTGCCATGCGCTTCGATCAGCGCATCATCCATGTCGTTCGGGTGCGAGGTGGTAAAGCGTATGCGCTCTAGCCCGTCGACCTTGTTCAATTCCCAGATCAGACCGGCAAGGGTCATGTCTCCGTCCGGTCCAGCCCCGTGATAGGCATTGACGTTCTGCCCCAGCAGCGTGATCTCACGCACACCGCGCTCAACCAGATCGCGGGCCTCACGCAGGATGCGATCTGCCGGGCGGCTGACCTCGGCCCCGCGTGTATAGGGCACAACGCAGAAGGCACAGAACTTGTCACACCCCTCCTGCACGGTCAGAAATGCCGTCGGTCCGCGCTTGGCCTTGGGGCGGTTCTTGAGCTTTTCGAATTTGTCTTCTTCGGGGAACTCGGTATCAAGCGCCTTTTCACCCGCGCGCGTCTTCGCCTCCATCTCGGGCAGGCGATGATAGCTTTGCGGCCCCACCACCAGATCGACAAGCGGCTGGCGGCGGATGATTTCCTCGCCTTCGGCCTGAGCGACGCAACCCGCGACACCGATTTTAAGGTCCGGCTTTTCCGCCTTGAGGCCCTTGAAACGGCCCAGTTCGGAATAGACTTTCTCAGCTGCCTTTTCTCGAATGTGGCAGGTATTGAGCAGGATCATATCCGCATCATCGGGCGATTTGGTCTCGACATAGCCCTGCCCGCCCAGCGCTTCGGCCATGCGTTCGCTGTCATAGACGTTCATCTGACAGCCATAGGTCTTGATAAACAGCTTTTTCGGTTCAGACATGGGTTGGCCTTTGCAGTCGCTGGATCGGCGTCGTCTATACGTATCGAACGCCGCTTGCAATGCTGGCGCAATTACCCGAATTTGGCGGGAATTTCCAGCAAGGCGGCAACGAAACCAACGATGCAGTACGAATCCCTTGATCACCTTCTGAATTCCGATCGGTCGATCCTGAGCAAGGGACCCGTGGCACTGATATTTGCCGAAGATGATGTCGAGCTAGAAGGGACGCTGCACCATCATTTGAAGCTGGGGTTCAAATCCGTGATCACATTCCTGCCCCAGGAATTCACGCTGGATGAAGCGCTGGAGGAAAGGGTTCATCGAGTGACGATGACCTGCGCGCCCAGAACCGTCGTATTTGAGGCCGTCAATCGGATCATTCAGGCGGCTCAGGGTGCATGGGTATACTACTGCTACAACTCTGAATATCTGTTCTACCCTTTCTGCGAGACCCGCTCGGTCGGAGAGTTACTGGCCTTCCATTCTGAAGAACGGCGCCAGGCCATGCTGACCCATGTGATCGATCTTTATGCGAATGATCTGACGGCCTATCCAAACGGAGTGGCCCCCGATCACGCAATGCTGGACAAGACCGGATACTACGCCCACACGCGGCATGACGCATCTGGCAAGCCGCTAGAGCGGCAACTGGATATGTCTGGTGGTCTGCGCTGGCGGTTCGAAGATCATATCCCGTATGAACGGCGCCGTATCGATCGGATTTCGCTGTTCAAAGCAAAACCCGATCTGAAACTTCTGCCTGATCACACTTTCAATGAGCCGGAATACAACACCTACGCCTGCCCGTGGCACAACAACCTGACCGCCGCGATCTGTTCGTTCCGGGCGGCCAAAGCATTGAAGACGAACGCCGGATCGACGTTTGATATCTCAAACTTCTGCTGGAACCATTCAACTCCGTTCGAGTGGGACTCGCGCCAATTGCTGGATCTGGGCCTGATCGAATCGGGCCAGTGGTTCTAGGTTCTAACGCTGTAGCAGAACTGGGAACCAGTCCTCGCGCAGCCGCTGCCCCGGCACCATTTCATGTCCCGGAAATGGCGGCGAAGTCCGGCCTGGACGCTCGACATAACGTGCATCATCACCAACCAATCGCAGCGAAAATGCCCTGCGTCGGCTATCGGAAGTATTGCCTCGGGCCCCGTGTAGCGTGCGATAGTTGAAGGCCACTGCGTCACCGGGCTCCATTTCAAATTCTACAATCTTCATCCCTTCGGCATCTGGGTCCGGAATCGGCATGTACTGCCCCTCGTCGGGGAAGAAACCTTCTTCCGAGACCCAGCGGGTAGGCAGCACTTCTTTTTCCCAGCGGTGCGAACCGGCAACGCAGCGCAAAGTCGCTTGTTTCACCGGATCCAACGGTGACCAGAAGCTGATATTCTGTTGACCATCCACAAAATAGTACGGCCCATCCTGATGCCACGGCGTTGTCATTGAGGTTCCGGGTTCCTTCACCAGAACATGGTCATGGAACATTTGCACGGATTGCGACTGCATGAGATCGGCCGCTACTTCAGCAGCAGGAGATTTTTCGATCACTTCACGAAACTGCGGGATACGGGACCAGTTGCAATAGTCGTCAAAAAAACGGCCGGTTTCGCCATCTTTCCTGTTCTCCGAAGCATAAGGACCCGGCTCGGCCATATTCGCGGCAACCCCGGCCCGTAGGGTTTCAATATGATCGGCGAACAGGCTTTTGACCAACACAACGCCGTCCGTCTGGAAGTTGTCGATCATGGCCTGAGAAACAAGAGGGTGAGTCATTGCGGTCTCCTTAGATTTGTCGCCCGATCTGCGCATGAATAAGACATCTGTTCAAATCATATCTTTCAATTTAGGTATTAACTCTATGTTATACCTCACTCTACGCCAATACGAATATGTTTGCGCCATCGGTCGGCATGGCAGCCTGTCTGCTGCGGCACAACGCCTAAATGTCTCGCAACCTGCCTTGTCCAATGCGCTGACCCGGGTCGAATCACGTTTGGGATATCCACTGTTTGCCCGAAGACGGGGTGCCGCGATGGCGCTGACCCCGCAGGGCCGCAAATTCATCGAAGAGGCCGAGGCCTTGTTGAAGCGAGCTGCGCTTTTGGAACAGTCAAAGCAGCCGATAACCGGCGAACGCCGATTGCGCCTGGGATGCTTTGTCGATCTGGCACCCTTTCTTCTGGCCCAATCTCTGCACCGCCTGCAAGAAGCTTTGCCCGACGTCGCCCTGACACACGGGGTTGAGACGTTCGAAGGCCTGATTTCCGGCTTGATCGATGGCAGATACGATTTTGCACTCACCTATGACCTCGGCATGGATGCCGGTTTTTCCTGCAAGAAGTTGTTCGACAGCACTCCACACGCTCTGCTTTCACCTGATCATACACTGGCGGCGGCCAATCAGCTCACCCTGACCGAGCTAGCGTCATATCCACTGATTCTGTCTAAAGAGGGTTTGTCTGCACAGCATGTACTCGCGCTTTTTAGACGCAAAGGTCTGAACCCCACAATCTCGCACCGAGCGGAATCATTGGAGCTTTCGCGCAGTCTGGCCGCTCATGGGGAAGGCATCGGGATAAGCTATACCAGCCCTAAAAACGGCTTCAGTTATGATCAGGTCCGCGTGATAAGCCTGCCGATCACCGATCCAGATGCAACCGAATCTGTTGTATTGGCACGGCATGGCACGGGGCCGACAGATCCGATGATCACGCAGGCTGAGCATGCGTTGGTTACGTTGTTGTGTAAGGATTAGAGGTTACTTCTTCCGCAGGCGGATCACCACATCGACCGATGCGATTTCGACGCCTTCAGGAGCTTCCGGCAATTGTTGGATCACCAATTGGTCGGATGGTGCATCGCTCAGACGGCTTTCGTCTTCCCAATAGAAATGCGGATGGTCATGCGTGTTGGTGTCGAAGTAGCTTTTGGACCCGTCAACAGTGATCTCTTGAAGCACCCCGGCATCGCAAAACGCCCGCAATGTGTTGTATACGGTCGCCAGCGAAACCGCGTCACCTTTGGCTTTTGCGGATTCAAACAGGCTTTCCGCTGTCACATGACGATGCAGACCGTCGCCCACAAGCAATTCGGCCAAAGCAACCCTTTGGCGCGTGGGGCGCAAACCTGCGTCAACCAACCAATTTGCAGCGATCTCACGGCTCTGAGGTGTCATGAATCCGATACCTGTGTTTTGCTGCCCTTAATATAAGTGCGCCCTGCCTGCAATTTCAAATGAAATTCATTCGCAAAGAATATTGTAGTCACAACAAGATATGGAGTGCTGGTCTTGCAGGACCTTGCATACGGGTGATAGACGAGGCCAGATGTAATAAACGGACCCAGGCAGGAGAGGCGGCAGAATGGCCCAATTCCCGAGCAGTTTTGACAAGGACGATCTGCTGAAATGCGCCCGCGGCGAACTATTTGGCCCTGGCAACGCGCAGTTGCCGGCTCCGCCGATGTTGATGATGGACCGCATTACCGAGATTTCCGGCGACGGTGGAGCGCATGGCAAGGGTCATGTGCTGGCCGAATTCGATATCACACCTGAGCTTTGGTTCTTTGACTGCCATTTCCCTGGCAATCCGATCATGCCCGGCTGTCTGGGCCTGGACGGTTTGTGGCAACTGACCGGCTTCAACCTCGGCTGGCGCGGCTGGCAAGGACGTGGCATGGCCGTTGGCGTCGGAGAGGTCAAGTTGACCGGCATGGTGCGCCCGGACCGGAAGATGCTGACCTATAAGATTGATTTCAAAAAGGCGATCCAGACGCGCCGCCTGACCATGGGTGTGGCAGATGGCATCGTCGAAGCCGATGGCGAATTGATATACGACGTCAAGGATATGAAGGTCGTTCTGTCAGACGCCTGAGCCTGACCGGCCGCAATAAGGAGTACGCACATGCGTCGAGTAGTCGTCACCGGTCTGGGGGTTGTGTCCTCGATCGGGAACAATGCCGAAGAGGTGCTCGCCTCGCTCAAAGCAGGCAAATCCGGCATCGTAGCAAGCGAACAAATGGTCGAGCACGGCTTTCGCAGCCAAATCGCCGGTTCGCTGAAAATCGATGTGGCCGATCACGTGGACAAGCGGACCCTGCGGTTCATGGGTCCGGGTGCTGCCTATGCCCATATCGCGATGAATCAGGCCATCGCGGACGCCGGGCTGACCGAAGATCAGGTGGTCAATCCGCGCACAGGTCTGGTGGCCGGTTCGGGTGGACCATCGACCAGCGCGATGTTGACCGCGCACCAAACCGTGCTGAAAACCGGCGCAACCAAACGGATCGGCCCGTTTGCAGTGCCAAAGTGCATGTGTTCGACGATTTCTGCGAACTTGGCGACCGCGTTCAAAATCAAAGGTATCAACTACTCGATCACCTCGGCCTGCTCGACCTCGCTGCACTGCATCGGCAATGCGGCTGAACAGATCATGCTGGGCAAGCAGGATGTGATGTTCGCGGGCGGCGGAGAAGAGCTGGACTGGACCCTGTCCTGCCTGTTCGACGCGATGGGTGCGATGTCGTCCAAGTACAACGACACACCTGATAAAGCCTCGCGCGCATTCGATCAGAACCGCGACGGATTTGTGATTTCCGGCGGTGGCGGCATCGTGGTTTTGGAAGACCTCGAGCATGCGCTGGCGCGCGGTGCGAAAATCTATGCCGAAGTAACCGGCTATGCCGCGACATCTGATGGGCACGACATGGTGGCACCATCCGGCGAAGGCGGCGAGCGCGCGATGCGTCTGGCGCTGTCGACCGTGCCCGAAGGCCGCAAGGTCGGCTATATCAATGCCCACGGCACCTCGACCCCAGTGGGCGACGTCGGAGAAGTCGAAGCCGTACGCCGTATCTTTGGTGAAGGCAGTGTGCCTCCGATTTCATCGACAAAATCGATGACCGGTCACGCGCAAGGCGCAGCGGGGGCGCTTGAGGCGATCTTCTGCCTGCTCATGCTGGAACATGATTTCATTACTCCGTCGATCAATGTCGACACACTTGCCGACGGCATCCTGCCCGGTGAAATTGCAACTCAAGTGGTTGAAAACGCAGGCTTGGACAGCGTGATGACCAATAGCTTCGGCTTTGGCGGCACCAACGGATCCATGGTTCTGTCGAAGTATAACGGGTGAACAAGATGTCGGATATTCTCAAGGGTAAACGCGGCCTGATCATGGGCGTGGCTAATGACCGCTCTATCGCGTGGGGCATCGCCAAAGCCATGCACGAAGCGGGCGCTGAGCTGGCTTTCACCTATCAGGGCGAGGCGTTTGGCAAACGGCTTGAACCGCTGGCCCAAAGCTTGGGCAGCGACTTCATGGTCGATGCGGATGTGACCGATGATGATTCACTGGATCGCGCGTTTGGCGAGTTGTCCGCCCGCTGGCCAACAATAGATTTTGTTGTCCACGCTATCGCTTATTCGGACAAGTCCGAACTGACCGGTCGATTCTTGAACACCACGCGGGCAAACTTCAAACACTCGCTGGATGTGTCGGCCTATTCGTTCATCGAAGTTGCCCGTCGCGCTTATCCGCTGATGAAGGACAATGGCGGCACATTGTTGACCCTGACCTATCAAGGATCGAACAAGGTTGTACCAAACTACAATGTCATGGGCGTCGCCAAGGCTGCGCTGGAATCGGCGACGCGCTATCTGGCGAACGATCTGGGCCCCGAGGGTATTCGCGTGAACGCCATCTCGCCCGGCCCGATGAAAACATTGGCAGGTGCGGCTATTGGTGGTGCACGCAAGACCTACAAGTTCTGCGACCAGAACGCACCGATGCGTTCGAATGCCACGCTGGAGGCCGTCGGAGGCACCGCTGTGTATCTTGCGTCCGACGCCGGCAGCTATACTTCGGGTGAGATCATCCGCGTCGACGGCGGGTATCATATTTTGGGCATGCCCCAGCCAGAGGCCATGTGACCATATCTTTCCCTGCGGCTGCCAAGATTTGAACATCTTTGCCCCGCAGGGATTACGATATGAGCAAACTTGAACAGATCCTTGCGAGCAACGCGCGCTCGCCAGCTTTGAAACGCAAATCAGGAAGCGGACGTGCGCGTCTTTTGCTGCTGATTCTCACATCGCTGCTGATTGCCTTTGTGTTTCTGACCCAACCGCCCGTGCGCGATGCGATTGAGCCGTTGTTGTCACATATCCCGGGCCTTTGATCCAATCAGCATCAGTTGATCGAAACGATTTCGATATCGAAGACCAGATCTTGCCCCGCTAGTGGATGATTTGCATCCAAGGTCACTGTCGCCTCATCTACCTCGACGACAGTCACTGGCAATACCTGACCGTCAGGAGTTTGCATCTGTAACTGCGTGCCGGGTTCAAGCGGAATGTCATCCGGGATGCCTTCACGCGGGATCTGCTGCCGCATGCCCGGATTGATCGGGCCATAGGCGTCAACGCAATCGATCTCGACACGCTTTTTCTCGCCAATCTCCATGCCCGGCAGGGCAGCGTCCAGACCGGGTATGATCTGCCCGGAACCAACCGCAAACTCCAACGGATCGCGCCCCTCGGAACTGTCGAAGACTTTGCCGTCCAGCAGAGTTCCGGTGTAGTGGATGCGAACCGTGTCGCCTTGTTTGATTGCGGTCATGATGGCCTCCGGCCTGAAAAGAAATGAACGGCGCAGCCTAGAGGCTGACACAGCATTGTAAACCCTGCCCTCTTTAACCCCGGAACCGGTTGTGTTTACCTGCGCCCGATCAGGGGAGGATCGGATGGCTATCACCACGTGTGTATTCGACGCTTATGGCACTCTGTTTGACGTGGCCGCCGCCGCAAGGCAGGCCGCAGCGGAACCGGAGTTCGAAACGTTGGCTGATAAATGGCCCGAGTTGGCCAATCACTGGCGTTTAAAGCAACTGCAATATACTTGGTTGCGTGCTGTCGCTGATGCGCATTGTGACTTTTGGGATGTCACGCAAGATGGGCTGGATTGGGCCTTGGAAGCGGTAGGCCTTCAGGGGGATAACACCCTTCGGCAGCGTCTGCTCGATTTGTATTGGGAATTGCAGGCCTATCCCGAGGTCCCCGATATGTTGAAGGCGCTGAAGGCCGGTGGGTTGCAGACCGCCATCCTATCCAACGGTTCACCCCCGATGCTGAACGGGGCGGTGCAGTCTGCCGGGATCGGTGATGTGCTGGATGATGTTCTGTCGGTCGAAAGCGTGGGGGTCTTCAAACCCCATGCCAGCGTATACGATCTGGTGCAGAACCGCTTCGGCTGCGCGCGTGATGAAGTGCTGTTCGTCAGCTCAAACGGGTGGGACGCTGCCGGGGCAAGCGGCTATGGATTTGTCACAGCTTGGGTCAACCGCGCTGGCGAGCCAATGGACCGTCTGCCGTGGAAACCTGCACATGTGCTGCCAGACCTGACGACGATCCCTCAATTGGCAGGGCTTTGATGGCATATTTCACCACCTCGGACGGCAAACGCCTGTACTATGAAGATACCGGCACGGGCCATCCTCTGCTTTGCTTGGCTGGCTTGACGCGCAACTGCCGCGACTTTTCATTTCTTGCGCCACATATGCGTGATCTTCGTATGATTGCGATGGATTATCGCGGGCGCGGCAAGTCCGATTTTGATGCGAACTACATGAATTATAACATCCTGCGCGAGGGGCTGGATGCGGTTGATCTGCTGGATCAACTGGGCTTGGAAAAGGTGACCCTGTTGGGCACATCACGCGGAGGGCTGATCGCCATGGCCTTGGCCGCCAGCCATCCTGACCGGCTGGCAGGTGTGATATTAAATGACGTTGGCCCGGTAATCGAACCCGCCGGCATTGCCAAGATTATGGACTATGTCGGCAATCCCCCAAGTTCACAATCCTATGATGAGGCTGCGCAGGTCCTGCAAACGATGATGGCGCCACAGTTCCCGGGCATCGCTCAGGACGTCTGGAAACTGCAGGTAGAACATCAATACATTCAAACCGATACCGGGCTACAGCTGCGTTATGACCCCGCATTGCGACAAGCGCTGATCGAGCAGGCCGCCATCACCCCGGCACCGGACCTGTGGCCTTTGTTCGACGCCCTGCGTACGATCCCCACCGGTGTGATCCGCGGCGCAAACTCTGACCTTTTAAGCGCGGCCACAGTGCAAATGATGCACGCACACCACCCCGAATTGATCTCGACCGAAGTGCCGGGCCGAGGACATGTCCCGTTCCTGAACGAGCCTCAATCCCTAGACCTGATCCGCAAGATACTGGACGCCAAATGAGCAACATAGACATGATCGAAGCCGCCGCCGAGCGGCTGAAAGGTCACGTGCGCGAGACACCACTTCTGTCATCGCCTTTCCTGGATGAAATCGCGGGTCGCCGCGTTCTGATCAAACCCGAATGCCTGCAACACACCGGCAGCTTCAAATCTCGCGGCGCGTGGTCAGCTATTTCGGCATTAGATGAGGCGGCGCGCAATCGGGGCGTCATCGCCTATTCCTCGGGCAATCACGCGCAGGGTGTTGCTTATGCGGCGGCACAGCATGGAATCTCGTCCGTCATCGTCATGCCGTCGGATGCGCCAAAGCTGAAAATTGAAAACACCCGCGCGCTGGGCGGTGAGGTCGTCCTTTATAACCGCGCCAGCGAAAGCCGCGAAGACATCGGCGAGGCATTGGCTGCCGAGCGCGGTTTGACCTTGATCCGGCCTTATGACGAACCGCAAGTGATCGCTGGCCAGGGAACAACGGGACTGGAGCTGGCGCGTCAGGCACGGGCGCTGGGCGTGACCGAAGGTGACGTGCTGATCTGCTGTGGCGGCGGCGGGCTGACATCTGGTATAGCGCTGGCATTAGAGCGTCACGCGCCCGGTCTGCGCCCTCGTCCATGCGAGCCTGAAGGGTTCGAAGACGTGAAACGCTCGCTGGCAAGCGGGACGATCCAAAGCAACGACGCTACTTCGGGAAATATCTGCGACGCAATCCTGACGCCACAGCCGGGGCAGATTACCTTTCCCATCCTACAGCGGCTTTGCGGCCCTGGTCTGTCGGTATCTGAACAGGAATCACTACGCGCCATGGCCCTTGCGTTTCTGCGTCTGAAGATCGTGCTGGAACCGGGCGGAGCTGTTTCGCTGGCCTCCGCCCTGTTTCGCAAGGATCAGATTGATGGGGATGCGGTGATCGTAGTCGCCTCGGGCGGCAACGTGGATCCGCAGATCTTTGAACGGGCGTTGGAATTCCTTACCTGACAATCGCTTACAGCCGGTGCAAAATCCGGTCGTAGTCGTTTTAACCGACACCCTGAGCAGACGGGGACGCTAAACATGCATATCGCTGACCTCAAAGATGTTCGGATACACTACCGAATTGATGGCGACGCCGCTGGCGCCCCCATCGTGTTTGCTAATTCACTGGGTACGGATATGCGGCTGTGGGACCCGATATTGTCGCTACTGCCCAAAGGCCTGCGCATCATTAGGTACGACAAACGCGGGCACGGATTGTCATCAGCACCTTCAGCGCCCTATTCCATGGGAAATCTGGTGCGCGACGCCGAGCAATTGCTGGATTATCTAGAAGTCAAGGATTGCGTATTCGTGGGTCTGTCCGTCGGTGGCATGATTGCGCAGGGCCTGGCGGTCAAGCGTATGGATCAGATCCGCGCGCTGGTGCTGTCGAATACGGCCGCCAAGATCGGCACTCCCAAGATGTGGCAGCATCGTATGGATGCTGTCCGTACCGGCGGGATCGAGGCACTGGCGGATGCCACCATGGATCGGTGGTTCTCGAAATCATTTCGCGCCAGCGCCGAGATGACGCTTTGGCGCAACATGATGGTCCGACAACCGGTCGATGGCTATCTGGGCTGTTGCGCTGCAATCTCGGGCACCGATTTCTATACGCCAACCAGCGGATTGCGCCTGCCGACCTTGGGGATTGCGGGCAGCGAAGACGGCTCAACCCCGCCCGATCTGGTGCGCGAAACGGTCGATCTGATCCCTGGTTCACGCTTTGCGCTGATCCGAAAGGCAGGCCACCTGCCCTGCGTCGAGCGCCCTCAGGACTTTGCCCAATTGATTGGTGATTTTCTGACCGAGATCGGACATATTTGAAGGAGGGATTGTTGGCAGATTTCTTGCTTGTACATGGCTCTTGGCACGGTGCCTGGTGCTGGCGCGATCTGATCCCGGAATTGACCACATTCGGACATACCGCCCGCGCCATCGATATGCCAAGCCACGGCTCGGACCCGACGCCTATCCGCGATGTCACCCTTGGAACGTGCAGAGATGCCGTGCTGAAGGCTTCGACACCAAAGACCATCATCTTAGGGCACTCGTGGGGTGGATATCCAGTAAGTGCGGCTGCCGAGACCGACCCGAACGCCATGCGAGGTGTGATTTATCTAAGTGCCTATGTTCCGAAATCCGGGCTATCTATGGTCGAAATGCGCAAACGAGCCCCACGCCAACTGATCGGAAATGCCGTCGAAGTATCCGGCGACGGGTTGTCGTATTCGGTGGTACCGGATCAGGTGCACGACCTGCTTTATCACGACTGCGCGCGCGAGGTGGTTGCCTATGCATTCGCGCGCCTGTGCCCCCAGGCGATCGCACCGCAGACTACCCCACTAGACGTCGGCGATAACTTCGCGCGCGTTCCAAAAGGGTACATCAGAACTACCGATGACCGAATCGTTCCAACCGAATATCAGGCCGAGATGGCGGGTTGTGCGGACCCTGATATGCACCTCACGATAGACAGCTCTCACTCGCCGTTTTTTTCGCATCCTGAGCATCTTGCCGGGTTGATGCACCAGATCTCGCAACGAATGTAGCCAGCCACCGTCGATGTCCCGACCCCGATACGCCGTGCGCCGATCTGTTTGGTTGTCGCACACTGAACCGATGACCCACACAATGCTTATCAATAGGTGGATTCTTTTGCGTCTACCCCACTTTGGCAGAACAACGACACATCCGTGACGGTTTCCACCTTGCAGGTCCCGCCGGGACGGGTCACCGTGATCCCGTTAGGGAGCGGGAAAACACATGCAAACCATCAAAGCAGCCGTATGCCGGGCCTTCGGCGAACCTCTGGTCATCGAAGACATCCTGATCGCACCACCCGGCATGGGCGAGGTCGAGGTCACGCTGGATGCAGTGGCGATTTGCCATTCGGACATTTCCTTTGCAAGCGGCGCATGGGGCGGCCACTTGCCCGCGGTTTACGGGCACGAAGCGGCTGGCATCGTTTCTGCTGTTGGCGAAGGCGCAGGGGATTTCAAACTTGGTGATCCCGTTGTGGTAACCTTGATCCGCGCCTGCGGGTCCTGCCCGTCCTGTGCCGGTGGCATGCCCACCATTTGTGAAACACCTTATGACACGGTGAAAGGTCCGCTGCAGACTGCCGACGGTGATGCGCTGGAACAGGCCATGGCATGCGGGGCCTTTGCCGAAAAGGTAGTTGTCAGCCACCGACAGATCGTCCGCATACCTGAGACCCTGCCCAAGGACCTTGCCAGCCTGCTGTCTTGCGGGGTGATCACCGGTGTTGGCGCAGCGGTCAACGCCGCCCAGCTTCGCCCCGGGCAGGACGTGGTTGTCATCGGCGCCGGGGGCGTCGGCTTGAACGCAATCCAAGGCGCACGTATCGCCGGAGCTCGCCGTATCGTTGCGGTCGATATGACACAGGATAAGCTGGATATCGCAATGGAGTTCGGCGCGACCCATGGTGTTTTGGCCAGCCAGAAAGAGCCGTGGAAAGCCGCCTACAAGGCGCTGGGCGGACGTGGCGCAGACGCCGTCTTGATTACTGTTGGTGCAATCCCCGCCTATGATCAGGCCCCGCGTTATCTTGGTCGGGGCGGTAAGGCGATCATGATCGGGATGCCCCATTCTGGTGACATGTCCAGCTACGAACCCGTCGTGCTGGCCGCGCTTGGCCAGGGCATGGTGGGCTCAAAAATGGGCGATGTAGTGATCCAGCGAGACATCCCCTGGATGATCGATCTGTATGAACAGGGGCGGCTGAAACTGGACGAGTTGATCTCGGGTCGCTGGACCCTGTCACAGATCAATGAGGCCATCGAAGACACCAAGTCCGGTGCGGCCAAACGCAATGTAATCTTGTTTGATCGCGACTGAACCCCGCAAAAGGAACACCCGATGAAACTGCAAGATCTCGATGTCATTGTCACCGCGCCTCCGGCACCGGGTTGGGGTGGGCGCTATTGGATTTTGGTCAAGGTCACCACGGATACGGGCGTGATCGGTTGGGGGGAATGCTACGCGTCCTCGGTTGGTCCCGAAGCCATGACCCATGTCATTCGCGATGTATTCGAACGGCACATGCAGGGCGAAAACCCCGAGAATATCGAGTTGATGTTCCGCCGCGCCTATTCCAGCGGCTTCACTCAGCGACCAGACCTGACCGTCATGGGTGCGTTCTCAGGGCTCGAAATTGCCTGCTGGGACATTTTGGGCAAGGATCGTGATCGTCCGGTCTATGCGCTGCTGGGTGGGCGGATGAACGACCGTATCCGGGCGTACACCTATCTCTACCCACTTCCTCAGCATAACCTGACGGACTTCTGGACTTCACCTGAGCAGGCCGGAGAAAGTGCTGCTGAAATGGTCCGGCGCGGCTATACCGCCGTCAAGTTTGATCCCGCCGGGCCTTATACAATCCGCGGCGGGCACATGCCCGCGATGTCCGATATCTCAATGTCGATAGCGTTTTGCAAAGCGATCCGTGAGGCAGTTGGAGCCAAGGCCGATCTGCTGTTCGGTACTCATGGCCAGTTCAACACAGCCGGAGCTATACGTCTGGGCCAAGCGCTGGAACCCTTTTCGCCGCTGTGGTTCGAAGAACCCACACCCCCCGACATGATCGAGGATATGGCCCGTGTGGCGCGCAATGTCCGTATCCCTGTCGCGACCGGTGAACGGATGACAACCAAAGCGGAATTTGGCGCGGTCCTGCGCGCCGGGGCCGCCGAAATCCTTCAGCCTGCGTTGGGACGCGCTGGTGGTATCTGGGAGATGAAGAAAGTCGCCGCGATGGCCGAGGTTTTCAACGCCCAGATGGCACCCCATCTGTATGCGGGACCGATCGAGTGGGCGGCGAATATTCATCTGGCGGCGTCGATCCCGAACCTGCTGCTGCTTGAAAGCATCGAGACCCCATTCCACGATCAACTGATAAAGGGAAGCATCCGCGTCGAGAAGGGGTTCGTCACTCCTCCGATCGAGCCCGGCCTTGGTATCGAAGTCGATGAAGGCCTTGCCCGAGCCCATCCCTACAAAGGTAACGGGCTGCACCTACAGATGCAGGAAACCCCATGTGACTATGCAAATGGGAATGCGTTTCAAGGCGGTGCACCCGCAACCGAAGGGTAACAATCGACAGGCGAGCAAGCCGATCAGTTCGAGACATACCCCGCGATGACCTGCAACAGTTTAAAGGCTGTGGCTGCATCGTTCTCGACGACCGCCAGAAATTCCTCTTCACCGATCCGTAGGCAGGACAGTTCCGTTTCAGCCACCATGCTCAACGCCCGAGGCTCTTTTCGGATCAACCCCAGCTCTCCCACCAACGCGCCCGCACCAACCGTAGTGATCAGTTGATCGGCCTCGCCCGAACGCGGCAGGTACAATCCTGCCTCGCCCTCAAGGATGACATAGGCGCCATCGGTTGGCTGATCATCCTTCAGAAACACCACCTGGCCAGGTTTCGCTTCGAACCAGCGCGCACCAAAGGCCAGCAGTCGAAGCTGGCGACGGTCGAGCCCAGAGAACAACGGGGTCTGCTCAAGCGCACGCAATTTGCGTACCAGATCGGCAGACGCCGCACCGTCGCCGTCGACGTCGGTTGGGCCTTCACCCGTCACGACCCGGCCCTGACGGATTTCAACATACATGTCGAAAACATCTGGATTTTCGAACGCATCATTTAGATAGATTACAGTAGTTTCGGGCAGCAATTCACGCAGATTTTTATAAACTGCGACCTGTGTCTCCATATCATAGCTGGCAAGCGCGGTTTCCAGGATCAGAATATCCGGCTTTTTGATCGCAGCGCGGGTAAAGGCCAGTGGTTCGGCAAATACCGCAGGCAAGTTCTGGCCGCCAATCGAGACCGGAACATCATAGATCAGTTCCACCACCATCGGTCGCGCCCCGTTCTCGGCCAGAACATCGACGATCAGTTTGCGCGCCTCGTCGGTCCGCGCACCGCCGATCTGGCTGACCTTGCCAAACAGTGCGTTTTCCATGACCGTCAAACCGGGTGCAAAGGCATCTTCATCCAACGGGACGAATACATCGTGCAAGGGTTCCAGCAATTTGGCCGAATGGCTGTGGCGAAGCTCAAGAATGCGGTTCTTCAGCTCATCCGAAAACGCCGGGCCAATCTGCTCGGCCGAGATCACAAATGGCACCGAAAGCAAGCTAGCCAATTGTTCGTCATCCAGCCCGTTTGCGCCTTCCTTCCGGGTTTGCTCGACCAATTCAACCGCGGCCTCGTAGGTCTGGGCCTCAAGCCCCAGCTTGCGAAACAAAGGATGATCTGTTCCATCAAGCCCAAATATCTGGCGCAGCATCTCAATTACGTCGCGTGTCAGGCTGATCAGGGTTTCATCCAACCCCAACTCGCGCAACTGGCCCAGAAACACGGTCTGCTGTGCCAGCAATTGTCGCGTCACCGGAACGCAGGGGGTGGCAAACAACAGGTTCTCAGCAACGGGTAGCGCAGGGTTATACGCGCAGCGATCGAAAATCAGCGCCTGCTGATCAAGCCCGGCCTCGCGCACCGCCTTCTGAACCCGAGGGCGCAATTCGACCAGCTTTGCTGCCAGTTCCGGGCGCTCATTCGCATCAAACACCTGCTCGGCACCGCGCTGAAACAACGCCGCGCCCGAGCCCATGCCATCGATCAGTTTCAGCCACCAATCGCGCAGCCGCGCCGTATCGTCAAAACCCGCCATTCCGGGGTCAAGCCATTCGGCGTTGAATGGATCAGCACTATTGCCTGCCCTCAGCGTCTCGGGGAAATCCGGATCCTCGGTGGACTTGGACAATGGATGTGACCGCATCGGCATCATCACATTTTCACCCAACGTGCCCTGAAACATTATGGGGCGCGAGGTTGCTAGACCTATTCGTTGGGCAACAACGCTTTGATGCAGGCCAGCCATATTGATGCCGCCGATTTCAATACGGCCAGAGGTTGGCAGTATCTCGCGGGTCAGCAACTCGGTCAGCGCATGGCGATCTTCCTCGCTGGTGGCCGAAATGCCGACCGTTTTACCTGCTGGGAACGTCAGGTCCAGATCATCCAAAACCTGATTGCCGTCGATATCACGAACCGAGACTTGATTCAGTACGATATCGCCATTCAGATGTGGACGATCCGCTGGCTCTCCGTCAAACAGGGCCTCATCAATCATTCCATCCGGTGCGAAACGATCAATCACAACATCCCATCGCAGCGACATGTCCTGCGTTTGATTATAATAGGTCAGCAGTTCTTTCCAGGGTGAGCTCAAGTCTTTGTAAGCCGCCAGCGCAGCCACCAGAGCACCCAGCGAAACAGACCCCTGCAACACCAGCAGGCCACCGACAAGGTAGAACATGAATGGCGTCAGCTGCGATATGAAGTTGTTGATGAACTTCATAAAGAACTTCTTCTGATAGATCTCAAAGCGGATGGCGAACAGGCGCCCCAGCTGATCCGAGATCATCGCCCGCCGATAACGCCAACCGCCATTGGCGCGCAGGGTCGAAGCACCGGCAGCGTTCTCGCCGATCTGGGCAGCCAAAACGCGGACCTCTTGAATGCGCTTCTTGTTCAGAAGATTGATCTGGCGTTGCAATCGCGGGATCAGCCAGGCCTGCAGCGGGATCAACGCCACCGCGGCCAGTCCGAACCAAACGCTTTGGAGGAACAGAAAGGACAGGATCGTGATCATTTGTCCGGCCTGCAGCACGGGCTGACTGATCGCATCCCCCATCAGCCCACCCATCGGTTCGCTTTCAGCGGTTATCATCGAGACCATTTCGCCCTGACTGACCCGCTCAAAATATGGTTGTGGGAAGCGAAGCGCGCGGTTGATCAACTGATAGCGAAAGCGACGCAGCATACGCTCGCTCAGAACACCCTTCATGGTGTTGATACGCATCTTCATCAGCCCGTGCGCCAGCACCGCAGCCAGAAAGGCAAAGCACAGGATCATCAGAAAAGTGGTCTGCGTCAGGCTATAACCCCAGACATCGACAATCTGACTTGTCGCGCCGATTGCGTCATTGATGATGCGCTTGGGCAGCTCCAACGTCAGGTAAAGCAAAGGAAACAAGGTCGACGTCACGGCCAGCAATATCAACTGGTCGCGCTTCGAGTATTTCCAGATGAACTGAAAGATCGATCGTTCTATTGAACCCGCCCCTACTAACGATCCGCCGCTCAAATCACTGATTTTGGCGTGAATACAACGGGCCGAATTTACCGCAATCGTATCCTCGGACGCAAATGAATTTCCGATTTGCGCCTAATTTGCGTTGTGTGAACAAGTTCATTTGCGCGTTTCGCGTTTACCCCCTAATCTCCTGATTCAGGACGATATCGGGAGGATTCATTTGCCTGCCAGCTTTGGCGCTGTGTTTCTGTTGCTGTGCCTGCTTCAGATCAAACACATGTTCGCCGACTATTATTTACAGACGCCCAAGATGCTTTCCGGGCGAGGCACGTATTTCCACATGGGACGCGCGCAACATGCTGCTGTGCATGTTGTGGGTTCGGTCGTGATTTTCGCGCTCTTTCGCGCCCCGATTGAATTCATACTGATCATCGCTGCGTTGGAATGGATCGTGCATTTCCACATCGACTTTGCCAAAGCCAACTATTCTGACCGCAAACAGTTGCAACCCAATCAGGCCGCTTTTTGGCGTGCCGCTGGTCTGGATCAGTTGTTTCACAACCTTACTTATATTGGCATGGCCTGGGCTTGGGTGGCTTTCGCGGCTTAAGCTTCAGGGTACCACCGGTCGGTTCCGCTTGATCGTCCGCAGCACGACATTCGTTTGCGCGCTGGCGACGGCGGGCAAACGAAACAAGAAATCTTCCAGAAACGTGTTGTAAGCAGACAGATTCCTGCACAATACACGCAGATGATAATCCGCCTGACCTGTCGTGGCGTAGCATTCCTGCACTTCGGGGCTGATCTCGACGGCCCGGATGAAGTCGACAATCTTGTCCGGGTCATGCCGGGTCAGGTGAACATGCACGATTGCTTCGAACGTCAACCCCATCTCGGCAGGATTCACCAAAGCGCCGTACCGTTCGATCACCCCAGCCTCTTCCAGCGCGCGCACCCTGCGCCATAGGGCTGAGGCCGACATGCCGACTGCATCTGCCAATTCGGCATTTGAAACCCGGCTGTCATTTTGAAGCAGCGTCAGAATGCGGCGGTCCCGATCATCAAGAGCGGTCATCTTGGAAAGATTCATCCGTAATTTTAACTAAATCTGGTGAATCCTATCATATTTTGCAGAACTCGCACAAACTCTGAAACAGAAATTCACCTGCGGGGGGTTAAAATAACCGAACACCAAGGACAAAAACCCATGGACGCGCAGCAATGAGCCACCACGAACCCTCTCCCCGCACCTATCGGCTTGAAGACCGCTATACCCTGACGCAGGGCCGGGTTTTTCTAACAGGCACGCAAGCCTTGGCGCGGATTATGATGGACCAGGCCCGACGCGACCGTCAGGCCGGGCTGAACACGGCGGGGTTTGTCTCGGGCTATCGCGGATCGCCACTGGGCGGGCTGGATCTTGAGCTATGGCGCGCAAAGGACCGACTGAAGACGGATCGCATCACGTTTATGCCCGCCGTGAACGAAGACCTCGGCGCAACGGCGGTTCTGGGTGCGCAACAGGCCATTTTGGACCCGCATTGCGAGGTCGATGGCATCTTTTCGATGTGGTACGGTAAAGGCCCTGGTGTCGACCGATCAGGCGATGCATTGAAACATGGAAATGCATATGGGTCTGCGCCAAAAGGTGGCGTGCTGGTCGTGGCAGGCGATGATCATGGTTGCGTCAGTTCTTCGATGCCGCATCAGTCGGATGTGGCCTTCATGTCGTGGTTCATGCCGACATTGAACCCAGCCTCGGTCGAGGAATATTTGGAATTCGGCGAGTACGGGTTCGCTCTGTCCCGTTTCTCAGGCACGTGGGTCGGGTTCAAGGCGGTCTCGGAAACGGTCGAAAGCGCGCGGTCCGTCGATCTGCACCCGGATCGCAGCTTTTCCCTGCCGCAGATCGACTTGCCCGAACGCGGCTTGCACGTCCGCACTGCCGATTTGCCCTCGCCCGAGATCGAGACCCGCATCCAGCACAAGTTGCGCGCCGTTCGGGCCTTTGCCGAAGAAAACCCCATCGACCGGCGTATTTATGACATCGACAGTGCGAAGTTCGGCTTCGTGACCACCGGCAAGGGGCACCTCGATCTGATGGAGGCGCTGCGTTTGCTGGACCTTGATGAAGCCGCTTGCCGCCGCTTGGGGATCGACATCTACAAGGTTGGCATGGTCTGGCCGCTGGCCCGTCGCAACGCGTTGCGCTTTGTGAAAGGCAAGGCCGAGGTTCTGGTCGTCGAGGAAAAGCGCGGCATCATCGAAAGCCAGTTCAAAGAATACTTCTATGACTGGCCCGGCGACAAACCCCATAAGATGGTAGGTAAATATGACAGCCATGGCGAACCGCTGATCCCATGGACCGGGGAACTCAGCCCTTTGATGCTGGCCCCTATTGTTGCCGCCCGACTTAACACGTTCTTCCCTGAAGAAAACCTGCCTGCCAAAGCGCGCGCGCTGACCGAGACGGAACCTCCCGTGATCAATGTCCCGGGCGCAACGCGAACGCCCTATTTCTGTTCGGGCTGTCCGCACAATACCTCAACCAAGGTGCCCGAAGGCTCCACCGCTGCCAGCGGCATTGGTTGTCATGTAATGGCATCTTGGATGGATCGCGAGACGGTCGGCTATGCACAGATGGGAGGCGAAGGCGTACCCCATGTGGTGGCCTCACAATTCAATGGCGGCAAGCATATCTTCCAGAACCTTGGCGAAGGAACGTGGTACCATTCGGGTTCGCTCGCGATCCGTCAGGCGGTCGCGGCCGGGACAAATATCACGTATAAAATACTCTACAATGATGCGGTCGCAATGACCGGAGGGCAACCAGTGGATGGACCTGTCAGCGTTGCAGGCATTGCGCAAACCTGCCGGGCCGAGGGGGTTGAGCGGATCGCGCTGGTCTCGGACAACATTGCCAAGTTTCACCGATCCGATTTCCCGGCTGGCACTACGTTCCACGACCGGGCAAAGATGGACAGCCTGCAACGCGAATTGCGCGACATTCCCGGTGTTACGGTCCTGATTTACGAACAGACCTGCGCCACCGAGAAACGCCGCCGCCGCAAGCGCGGTACGATGGAGGACCCCTCGACCTTCGTCTGGATCAATGATCTTGTCTGCGAAGGTTGCGGCGATTGTTCGGTCGCATCGAATTGCCTGAGCGTTGAGCCGCGAGAAACCCCGCTGGGGCGCAAGCGCAAGATCAACTTAAGTTCGTGCAACAAGGATTTTTCGTGCCTGAACGGATTCTGCCCAAGTTTCGTGACCGTTGCAGGCGCAACCCGGCGAAAGCGGGCCATAGATCTGGACCTCGACGCGCTTGAGGCAGACCTGCCAGACCCAAAGCTTCCGTCTTTGGACACACCGTTTGATCTGCTTGTGACAGGCGTGGGTGGCACTGGGGTTGTCACGGTTGGGGCCCTGATCACTATGGCCGCGCACCTGGAAGGCAAAGGTGCCTCGGTCCTGGATTTCACCGGATTTGCGCAGAAATTCGGCACGGTACTCAGTTATATCCGCCTTGGCGCAGCTCCGGATGCGCTTAACCAAGTACGCATAGATCAAGGCGCTGCGGATGCGGTGATTGGCTGTGATGTGGTGGTGAGTTCGGCCCCCAAAGCCTCAGCTCATTATGCCCGCGGGACACGCGTTGTGCTGAACAGGGCTGAGATGCCCACCGGCGATCTTGTCCTGCGTCGCGATGCCCAATTGCGGGTCGATAAGCGGGAACAGGCGATCGCAGATGTGGTTGGGGTGGACAATCTCGCCAGCCTTGACGCAAATGCAATAGCTGAGGCGCTACTGGGGGATTCCGTCTTCGCCAACGTCATTTTGCTGGGTTATGCATGGCAAAACGAGCTGGTTCCGGTGTCGCATCTTGCATTGGCTCAGGCCATCTTGCTGAACGGTGTTGCCGTCGAAAAAAACCGGCTGGCCTTTGCTCTTGGGCGTTGTCTGGCGGCTGACCCCGACCGCATTCACGGGCTGGCACTACCCGAAGAGGCAAACTGCACCTTGGATCAGGTGATTGCGCGTCGGGTGGCGTTTTTGACAGATTATCAGGATGCCGCATATGCGGATCGCTATGCACAACAGATTGAAGCAATCCGCGCGTCGAACGCGAAAATATCCGACGATATTCTAGAATCCGTAGCCCGTAACCTGTTCCGCTTCATGGCCTATAAGGACGAGTTCGAAGTAGCCAGGCTGCAAACGACCCAAAACTTCGACAACGAACTGAAGCAACAGTTCGAGGGAGATTTCAAAACAAGTTACCACTTCGCCCCGCCAATGCTCAGCTGGCGCAAGGACGAACGGGGCCGCCCCCTCAAGTTTGCACTGGGCCCATGGATGCGCCCGGTTCTGCGGGGACTGTCCCGTCTACGTGGTTTGCGCGGCTCGGTCCTGAACCCCTTCGGCTATCACTCCGAAGCGCGACTGCATCGAGATATCCTAAACTGGTACCAATCGCTGTTGGACATGTATCTGACAAACCCCTCCGCCCATTCCGAGGCCGAGTGGCTGGACGCGCTGTCAGCTGCGGACCAGATACGCGGTTTCGGTCCAGTACGGGAAGAAAGCTATGAGAACGCGCGCGCGATGGCGCGTTAACCAAGCACCGAGAAACTGCTATCGGTATTGACCGGTCGCTTGCGGGAATAAAAACCGGTGTCGATTGTGCGTCCAATGTAAGGCAGTTCAAACTGCATCGGCTTGTCGTCATGATCAGCACCGCCTTCGACGTAGTCGATCAGTTCAGCCATCATTTTGCCTGCAATCGGCGCGTTCTTGTATTGGTTACCGCTGGTGCCGCAGGCCATGTAAAACCCCGGCAGGCTGGACTTGTCATAGATCGGAATCCAGTCAGTCGAGGCATCATACAAATCCACCACCCCACGGGTTCTGGAGGGTATCCCCAGGCTAGGGACCCGTTGGGCATAACGCATGGCCTGCGTGGTCCATTGATCCGTAAAATCGTGGTTATAGCTTACATCATCTTCGCACCATTGATGCGGATCACAAGCCGGATCCTCGGAACCGATCAGAATATGATTGCCATGTTCTGGACGGCAATACAGCGCGATATCACTATCCGAGACAATTGTTCCTTGCGTTTCGAAATCAAATCCTTCGGGCGCGGGTACATGCACCACCTCCTGCCGCAGCGGGCGGGTTTGAATGGTCATGTCACCCAGAACCCCGGCCATTTCGTTGACAAGCGCTGACCCGGGACCGGCAACATTCACCACCACTTTGGCGTGGATTTCTTCACCAGAGGCAAGTCTGACACCTGCGACGCGCCCCTGCTGCGACAGGATTTCGCGTACGTCTGCGCCTGTTCGCACTTCGGCACCATGCAGCTTGGCGGCATCCATCAGGTTTTGCGCCGACAAGGCCGGATCGGTCACATAGCCTGCTTTCGGCCAGAACACTGCGCCCTGAATCCGATCTCCGTTCGGTTGGCCGAACTCCGGATCATCCATGCGCCGCGCCGGGGCAAAGCTGTCCAGAGAATAGATCGGCAGACGTTCGGTAATCCGCTCAGGTGTCCATTCTTCAAACGGACAATCCAGTTCGGCGCTGTACTTCTTATGTTTCTCAAGAAATCCATTGGCCTCGGTCTTGACGACCAAACAACCGGTCTCACGAAACTGCGCCAAATCGGCTTTGTCGGGCAAGCCCAGATAGTTCGCCCAATCACGCCAATAGTGATAGCCTTCCCAAGCGAACGCGGTTCCATCGAGGGTCGAATAATGCATCCGAATTATCGCGCAAGAGCCTGCGGTCGAGCCATGCCCAACCTGCGCATTGCGATCCAACGACAGAGTTTTCCAACCGGCCTTGGACATCTCGAACGCGATGGCGGCTCCGATCACACCGGTGCCAATGATGATTGCGTCAGGTTGGTTCATGTCCTGCCCCTTCCCAGAAATGTTTCGCATACGCGCTGAATTCGGTGATTTCCTCGGGTCGCGGTTCGACCCCTGTAAAAACATAAAGGTAGTGTGGAACCATCGACAGCCTGATCGCCAATGGTTCGTTTAACTGCGCCAGATCATATCCGATCTGCATATAATATAGCACCCGCGCCCGCGTCTCTGCCTCGGTCTCATCATAGTTGAACCGGATGAACATCGCGCGCAGCGCGGCCAGGCGACGGGCATCGGACTGGTCCAGCATACGCCGCACCTTTCCCGATCTTCGTGCCCAATCCCGCACAGCAAAATCAAGCGCCGTATCAAATAGTTCGGTATTCACAACGCAGCGCTGAACATTGCACACCGCAGCCGTGATCGTTTCAGCAGGCAATTCGGATTGCGCGATCAAGGCCGCGGTATTTGTCGCCTGCCACCGCGCCAGCAGCGCATCCAGTAATTCCTGCCGCGACTTGAAGTACCAGTAGAATGATGAGCGCGAGACCGCCATCCGCTCGGCAAGGTTCATGACTTTCACCTGCTCGACCCCGTCCGAAATCAGGACGTCCATGGCCACGTTCAGCCAATCATCGCGCGTGACCTTGACGTTACCAATCAGTGGCTCAGCTTCGGGATCGTCCCTGTGCAGGATGGGTTTGGTGCTCATTCAACTCTCCGGCGGTGCGCCGCCCTCTTCTGTACGGCGCGCTATGAAATCCTTCAACGCACCAAGGCGATCCGTATCTGATGCCGGTGCTTTGAAATTTGCCAGGATTTCCCTCCAAACACCGGTCGCGCGGTGGTTGGCGTCGATCGCGCCACGCTCGGTCCAGGTGCCAAAATTTGCGTAATCATGCAGGTGCGGCTCATAAAATGCGGTATTATAGCGCTCCATCGTCTGACTGGTGGCGAAGAAATGTCCGCTGGGTTCAACCTCGCTCAGCGCAGTATCAAACCCGATCTCTACACCATTGGCCTGTGCCCCTGCACAAAGCTCGGCCACCATGTTCAACACCTCGGCATCACAGATCATCTTCTCGAAGGATACTGTCAGGCCACCTTCGAGCCACCCGGCCGAATGAATGATCACCGTCGCCCCGGCCATCAGGCAGCCCCACAGGCCGAACTGGTTTTCATTGGCGGCCTGAACGTCGTTGATATTTGCCGCAGACCCCGCCGCAGACCGCCAGGGCAGGCCCAGATGCCGGGCCAACTGGCCCGCTGCCAAAGACGCCTGAAAATGCGAGGGCGTCCCGAATGCAGGCGCCCCTGATTTCATGTCGACATTGCTGGTAAAGGTCCCATAGCACACCGGCGAACCGGGGTTGGTAAGCTGGGTCAGCGTCAAGGCCGCAAGCGCCTCGGCATGGGACAGCGTGATGGCCCCGGCCACCGTGATCGGAGCCATTGCGCCCATCAGGGTAAAGGGTGTGATGATCGACATCTGCCCATGGCGCGCAAAGTCGAGCAGCCCCTGAGCCATTGGAATATCCAGCGTCCGCGGGCTGTTGGTGTTGATAATCGTGTAACAATGGGCGTTAGCGCGGAACTCCTCATCAGACAGGCCCCGCGCCGTCGAGAGCATCTCGAAGCAGTCCATCACTTGCGGCGTGCCCCGCGAGAAGAAGAACGGGAACTTATCCGTCAATTCCATCTGCGCTTGTGTGGTGAAATAGTGCCGCACATTGGTTGGCACGTCCTGCGGTTCGACCTGCGGCGAGATCATCTGGAAGACATCAAAGTGATGAGTGAGCTTTAGGAACTCCAGATAATCCTGCCCACTCGCTGGCCGACGACCGCGTTCCAGATCGGTCGCGTTTGGAGCGCCAGCGCCGGGTTGGAACACCAAAGAGCCCAGCTCCAAAGTGAAATCCCGGTGCCGAGCGCCTGCACGGCAGGCTATGGATTTCGGGGCCGAGGCAACGGCGGCCTCAACCATATCTCGCCCGATAAAGACCATCTCGCTGTCTTCATCCACACGCGCGCCACCCTGCGCGTAGATTCGCCGCGCTTCGGGCAATAGAACTTTCACGCCCAACTCTTCCAGTGTGCGCAATGCGGTGTCGTGCATATCTGCAATCTGATCCGTCGGGAACACTTCCATCTGTGGAAACGGATTGCGCAACTGGCGATAATTCACCTCGCGACTAGATTGCGGGGCGGCATCGGTCCCGCGCCCGCGCCGTCGGCGTCTTTGGCCCAAGTCCGACATGGTCAACCTCGCATCGCTTTGCCCAGCGGGTCATAGGGCGACGGCGCAATCACGCGGGCCGGGCGTTCGACACCGACCACATGCACCGACAACTCGGTGTCTGGTTCAGCCTTGTCGCGGTCGACCAAAGCCATGGCCAGCGACTTGCCCGTGTAGTGGCCATAGCCACCCGAAGTCACAAATCCAACGCGCTCATCCCCAGCCCAGATCGGTTCATACCCACTGGCATCTGCGTCCAGCGCATCAACCTCAAGCGTCACTTGAACTTGCGCCGGACCGTTGCCATCGCGTTCAGCCAGCGCAGCCTCTTTGCCAACGAAATCCTTGTTCCAGTCGATCCAGCGATCCATTCCGGTCATGCCTGGCGTGTAAAGCTGAGTGAACTCTGCAGACCAGATACCAAAGCTCTTCTCAAGCCGCGTCGACAGCATTGCGTTGAATCCGCATTCGCGGATACCGTCCCCGGCCCCGGCCTCTAGCAGCATCCGGCGCAGTTTGATATGGTCGCCATAGCGGCAGTTTATCTCATACCCTTTTTCGCCCGTCACAGACATACGCGCCACACGGGCACGCACCAGACCGATATCAAAGTCGCCGCAGCCCATGAATTTCAGGCCCGAGATATCCTGTTCGTCCAGTTTCTCGACCACAGCCTGCGATTTCGGTCCAACCACGGCAAAACCGCAATATTCCTCGCCCAGATCGCGGATATTCACGGCGTCCATCATGTGATCATTGAACCAGCGCATATGCCATGCGCGCAGATAATAGCTGCCCATGATCCACCAGGTCCCGTCGCCCCAGTTCAGCACGGTCAGATCACCCTTGAGGCGACCGTTCTCACCCAGCATTGGAGCCAGTTTGGCACGCCCCGGTGCAGGCAGTTTCGACGCCATGATCCTGTCCAGCCAAGCCTCGGCATTTGGCCCAGTGACCTCGAAGCGCGAAAAGCCCGAGATATCCAGTAGTCCCACGCCTTCGCGGATGGTTTTGCACTCCTCAGACACGATGTCGTGCGCATTCGAGCGTTTCAGCGTCGGCGTCTCTTCAAAGCCCTTGGGCGCAAAGTAAAGCGGCACTTCCAGATCCCAACTGACGCCCCATTTGCACCCCGCCTCGGTCATTGCATCATGGGCTGGGGCCATCTTCAGCGGGCGACCTGCGGGCAGTTGCTCGTTCGGGTAAGTCATCACGAAACGACGAGAATAGAACTGACCGGTTGTTTCGCGGATGTAGCGTTTGTTCTGAGCGAAATCGCCATAGCGCGCCACGTCCATAGGCCATGCGTCGGCCTCAGGCTCGCCATGGATCATCCATTCGGCAAGCGTCTTACCAACGCCGCCACCCTGCAGGAATCCGGCCATCACCGCACAAGCTGACCAATAACCGCGCTTGCCTGGGACCGGACCGACCAGCGGGTTGCCATCGGGTGAGAAGGTGAACGCGCCGTTCACCCATGTTTTGATGCCAACATTCTGGATCGACGGGTACCGTTCAAAGCCCAGCGTCAGCTCGTTCTCGATCCGGTCCAGCTGTTCCTGAAACAGCTCTTCGCCATAGTTCCATGGCGCGCCGTCCATGGCCCAGTGCTCGTGATCGACCTCGTAAATACCAACCAAAACGCCCTTCTGGTCCTGCCGCATATAGGTGAAACCTTCGAGGTCCACGGTCATCGGCATCTCGAAATCTGTCTCAGCCACCTCTGGCACTGTGTCAGTGATCAGATAATGGTGTTTCAGCGGCGAAACCGGCAGCTCCACTCCGGCCATGCGCCCCACCTGTTTGGCCCAGAGGCCAGCTGCGTTGACCACATGTTCACAAGTGATAGTGCCTTTGTCGGTCACAACTTCCCAACCATCCGCAGTCTGCGTCAGGCTTTCGACCTTGGTTTCTTCGTAGTATTCCGCGCCGCGTTTCTTGGCCGCTGTTGCATAAGCCTGAACCGTACCGGTTGTATCGATGTAACCTTCGCGATCCGCCCACATTGCGCCCAGCACGCCGTCGGTGGACATGATCGGGCAGCGTTTCTGCGCCTCCTCTGGCGACAACAACTCACAGTCGTCAATGCCGATGGACTGAAAAATGCGGTAGTTGGCCTGCAGCCACTCCCACCGTTCGGGCGTGCCCGCCAGCGTCAGGCCGCCGGTCATGTGCAGGCCGATATTCTGGCCCGACTCTTTTTCGATCTCGCTGAGCAGATCAATCGTATAGGCCTGCAGCGACGCCATGTTCGGATCTGCGTTCAGCGCATGGATGCCTCCCGCCGCGTGCCACGAAGACCCCGAGGCCAAACGCCGCCTCTCCAGCATGACCACATCTGACCAGCCAAACTTGGCGAGATGGTACAGAACCGAGGCGCCGACAACGCCGCCACCGATGACTACGACACGATACTGAGATTTCATCCTGCGCTCCCCTGCATGACTCGCAGAGGACGCTAGAGGCACTGTTCACTTCTGTCTAGACATTTCTGTACAGTTCGAGGGACAGCACCCGGATCAGCTTAAAGCCGGGCGCTCGGGCGTGTCTGAACGGCATCAAACCAGGCGCGTGTGGCCGTGTTCTCTTCTGGGATGCGCATCTTGATGACACGTGCGAAATCGACAAACACAAATGTGGTGATATCGGCCAGTGAAAACATGTCACCCGCAACGAAACCGCTCACTTGCAGACGGGCCTCAAGAAAATCGAAGAAGGCACGCACCCGCTCAGCCCCCCGCTGCGCTAGTTCAGGGATTTGCGCGTGGTTTGCAGGCCCGGTGATCGCGCGGTCTTTGAACGAAGGATGGGTGTTTCGCAAAGTTTCCGCGATTGGTGCGCCACATTGTTGTTCGGCGATGGCATTCCACATCTGAATTTCGCCTTTTTCATCCGGCGTTTGCCCCATCAAGGCAGGTTCCGGAAAGCGCGCCTCGAGATAGGCGGCGATGCCAAGATTTTCTGTGAGCGTGGTACCTTCATCCGTAACAAGCACAGGAATCGTTGCACCGGGGTTCACGGTCCGGAAGGCATCACTAAACTGTTCACCCTTGGCGATTGAGATATCACGAGTGTCAATCTTCAGCCCCTTTTCCGCGATAAACATCCGGGCACGGCGCGGGCTTGGCGCGGTCGAGCAATCGTAGAACAGCATTTTTGACGGTCCCCTCCAAAGCTTCACGCCTCGGACGTTAGACCGGGCCAGCACTAAAGCGCGAGTCGGATCACACAGTGACCCTACGGCAGATCAACGCCGATAGATGAAACAGCGCCCGTCGACCGCCCCTTCTGGCAGCGGCACCTCGGTCAGTGTTTCGAAATACATTCGATCGCTGGAAACCATCAGTCCGCCCCGCGCCAGAAGCGGTTCGATCAAAGGTGAGACGAGGCGGGCAAACGCATCATTCTTTTGCCGGTTGTGCCCCCCAAGATCGGCATGGATCAGACTGGCCGACGCGCCAAATCGTGTGACCGAAGCAGGCAATGTTTCGCGCACATCACCGAGAATCACCAGATCATCGGGCGGTGTCGAATCGGGATGAGACGCAACGGCCCGTTCAAAAACATAAACAGGACGGTCCTGAATGTGCTTAACCATGTGGTGATATGTGCGCCCATTTCCCAATCCCAGCTCAAAAACCGGACCAGGCTGCCCAGTGGTCTGCGCGATAGCAAAGTCCAGACAAGCGCGTTGCGAGACCATTCGGTCAATGAACAGATCCAATCGGCTTTGTTGCTCGGACACGGGGCACCTCTTTCAAAATCATTCGACACCAGTCGGGGGGCGATTGCGCCTTTGATGGCAAAAACTCAAGACTTTGTGTAGCCATACGGCCCGAGTTTCACGATTCCGCGACAATTCGGGTGAAGAAGGTGTTTGACTACGCCGCCCCAACCGCGCGAAACTGCTCAAAAAAGACAGGGAGTTCACAAAGCCGATGTTTTCTAGCGGCCAGACGGGTGGAAAACCCGCATGAGTGCGTTGTTGTCCGTTCGGGATCTCAGCATCGGCTTCGGCACGGGTCCATCCGTTGTCCAAGATGTCAGCTTCGAGGTCGAACCCGGGCAGACACTTGCATTGGTTGGAGAATCCGGTTCGGGCAAAACGATTTCCTGTCGCGCTGCACTGCGTATTCTGCCGCGTACCGCCCAGATCCGTAGCGGAACGATCACGCTGAACGATTCCAAAGGCACCGCTAATCTGATCGAACTGAGTGAAAGACAGATGCGTGGTATTCGCGGCAATCGGGTTTCTATGATTTTTCAGGAACCGATGCGATCTCTGTCACCGCTTCACAAAATCGGAAATCAGGTCAGCGAAGTTCTTTGGTTGCATCGCGGCGCATCCGATGCACAGGCCCGCAAAGAAGTTCTGACCCAGTTTGAGAGGGTTGGTTTCCCCGACCCTGCCCGCGCCTACGACAGCTATCCGTTCGAGCTGTCCGGCGGCATGCGCCAGCGCGCCATGATTGCCATGGCCATGGTGTCCAAGCCTGAATTGCTCATCGCGGACGAGCCGACAACAGCGCTGGATGTTACCACCCAAGCGCAGGTTCTTGGGCTGATCAAAGAACTGCAGCGCGAAACCGGTATGGCGCTGATCCTTGTTACCCATGACTTGGGTGTAGTTGCTAACATGGCCGAGCGGGTGGTGGTCATGCACAAAGGCCGCGTGATGGAAGCTGGCCCGGCAGCACCAATTCTGAATGATCCGGCGCACCCCTATACGCAGCAGCTGTTCGACGCTGCGCCTGAGATACCCGATCAGGATGCCGTCGGCATACCGATGCCCGACGAGGACCTAATTCTGCAGATGACCGGGGTCTCAAAGACCTACACGATGCGATCGAGCAAAGGTTGGAAAGCCGACAAACTGATCCATGCCTGCCGGGGCGTAGATATGAAGCTGGCGCGCGGCAAGACGCTTGCAATCGTTGGCGAAAGCGGGTCTGGCAAGACAACCGCCGCTAGAATCGCTCTGGGCGCTGAACTTCCCGACCCGGGCGGCGAAGTTCTGTTCAGAACAACAAGGGATTCCGAACCGATAACGGTTCACAGTATGACACGGACCGAACGCACCGCGTTTCAGCGCAAGGCGCAAATGGTGTTTCAGGATCCCTATAGCTCTCTTAGCCCCCGTATGCGCATTCAGGATGCCATGACCGAGCCGTTGGAGATACACCGCCTCGGCACCGTGGCAGAGCAGCGCGACAAAGCGGCCGCGATGTTGCAGCGGGTCGGGCTGAATGCCGATATGCTCAAACGCTATCCGCATGCGTTTTCTGGTGGACAACGACAGCGCCTGTCTATCGCCCGCGCGATGATGCTGGACCCGGCGTTGATTGTTTGTGACGAGCCAACCTCGGCGCTGGATGTATCCGTTCAAGAGCAAATTTTGACCCTGCTCGAAGAACTGCAGGACAGTCTGAACCTGTCTTACCTGTTCATCTCGCATGATCTGGCCGTCGTCGCACGCATTGCCGACGAGGTCGCCGTCATGCGCCGGGGTCTTGTGGTGGAACAAGCCCCACCCGAAACCCTGTTCTACAATCCACGTCATCCCTATACCAAGGCACTGATTGCCGCCCAGCCGGAACCAGATATCAATCGCCCGATTGATCTGAAACTGGTTGCGTTGGGTGCCGGTTCTCCCGACAGTTGGGATGACGCCTTTCGATTTTCCGACTCCGTGATACCTTCTTTGGTAGAGTTGGAGCCCGGCCATAAGGTACGTTGCCATGTTTAAGACCACTCACCGATTGATTCTGGCCGCGTCGCTGGCCATCGCAGGAATGCTGCCCGCTGCGGCAGAAATACCGTCTAATCTTCAGGAAAACGCGTTCTGGCAAACCGAGGTTGAAAGCGGTGACCTGCCACCGGTTGCTGAACGTATTCCGCAAGATCCACTGATCGTGGACTTAGCCGCCAAAGGTCGCGAATTCGGCGTACCCGGCGGTACACTGCGCACGATGGTCACCCGGTCCAAAGATATTCGGCAAATGGTGGTCTATGGCTACGCAAGGCTTGTGGGTTTCGATCAGGATTACAACATCGTCCCGGATTTGCTGGCTTCTTTCGAAAACGAAGACAATCGCAAATTTACTTTGAACCTGCGACCCGGCCACAAATGGTCAAACGGATCCGCGTTCACATCCGAAGACTTCCGGTATTGGTGGGAGGATGTGGCCAACAACGAATTGCTCAGCCCTTCAGGCCCACCAGATTTCCTGCTGGTTGAAGGCAAAACACCCACCGTCACCTTCCCCGACGAAACAACGGTTGTATTCGAATGGGATGACCCCAACCCGAATTTCCTGCAATCACTTGCTCAGGCGCGGCCGCCCTTTATCTATCGCCCGTCTGAGTTCCTTAAGCAATATCACGAGAAGTTTGCAGACCCCGAAGAACTGGCATTCAAGGTCGAAGATGCGCGGGTAAAAAGCTGGGCGGCGCTGCATAACAAGTTGGACAATCTATATAAGTACGACAATCATGAACTTCCGACGTTGCAACCATGGCTCAACGCAAGTTCGGGCAAGAAAATCCGGCACAACTTTGTCCGCAACCCTTACTACCATCGGGTGGATTCAAATGGGGTTCAGCTGCCCTATATCGACGTAGTCGAAATGGAAATCGTCGCACCGGGTTTGGTCGCGGCCAAAGCAAATGCGGGTGAAACCGACTTGCAAGGTCGCGGATTGGCATTCCGTGATGCCTCGATCTTGAAAAAGGGCGAGGCTGAAGGTGGATACAAGACGCTTCTGTGGAAAACAGGCGTCGCGTCGCAGATCGCGATTTATCCCAATTTGAATTACACTGACGATGCGTGGCGCGAGGTTCTGCGCGATGTACGTGTACGCAGGGCACTGTCGCTCGCCATTGATCGCAAGACGATCAATCAGGCGCTCTATTTCAAGCTGGCCCAACCCGGCGCGATGTCGGTTCTGCCCGCATCGCCCTTCTACGACGAAGCGAATGCGCAGGCTTGGGCACAGTATGACATCGACAAGGCGAATGCTCTGCTTGATGAGGCTGGGCTGACCGAGCGTGACAAAGATGGTATCCGATTGTTGCCCGACGGGCGTCCGATGGAGCTGATCATCGAAACCGCAGGTGAGCGGCAAGAGGTTGAAAATGCCCTGCAGATCGTCACGGATACCTGGCGTGAGATCGGAGTCGAACTGGTCATGCGACCATTGGATCGAGACATTCTGCGCAACCGGGTCTTCTCGGGCAATACAATGGCGTCGGTCTGGTTCGGCTGGGATGACGGCATTCCGCAAAGCCACACATCGCCGGCCTATCTCGCCCCGACCGATCAGGTCTTTCTGGCGTGGCCTAAATGGGGCCAATACTATCAGACAAATGGAGGGTCGGGCGAACCACCAGACATGCCCGAGGCCGAACTTCTCATGAAGCTTGCCCACGATTGGGAAATCGCCTCCACGGATGAAGAACGCAGAGCTGTTTGGTCTGAGATGCTAAAAATTCACGCCGACCAGCTTTATGCGATCGGCATCCTGAACGGTGCACCGCAGCCTATTGTCGTATCGAACCGCCTGCGCAATGTGCCTGAGCAGGCCATGTGGGCATGGGAACCCGGCGCACACTTCGGCATTCACCGTCCCGACGAGTTCTTCTTCGCCGACTGATTCAGGAGCAGCTAAATGGTCATGCTGCGCTACGCGGTGTATCGCTTTTTCACGATGCTGCTGACATTGCTGGTGGTGTCGGTTCTGATTTTCGTGATCATCAACCTGCCCCCCGGCGACTATCTCAGCAACCAGATCGCCGAACTGCAGGCTTCGGGACAGTCCGCCGGTGTCGCCAAGGCCGAGTTTCTGCGCAAGGAATACTCATTGGACCGGTCGTTGCCCGAGCAGTACCTGATCTGGATGGGCTTCTGGCCCGGACCGCATGGGTTCGAAGGCTTGTTACAGGGCAATTATGGCTGGTCCTTCGAATTTGACCGCCCCGTGCGCGAGATCGTGGGCGATACGCTGTGGTTGACGGTTGTGGTCAATCTGGCTGCCATTCTATTCGTCTATGCCGTTGCTCTGCCATTGGGGGTCATCGCTGCGGCCAGATCACGGACGTGGATTGACTATACCTCGGCCTTTGTAGGCTATCTGGGTCTTGCGACCCCGAACTTCCTGTTGGCGCTGATCCTGTTCTACTATGGCCATCGCTATTTCAACCTGCCCATCGGCGGACTGATGGACCCTTCCTTTGAGGGACAACCGATGAGTTGGGACAAGTTGAAATCCATCCTTGTCCACCTGATCGTTCCGACCTTCGTCATCGGAACCTCGGGTGCTTCGGCCATGATGCAGCGCCTGCGCGCCAATATGCTGGATGAACTAGGGAAACCTTATGTCGAAACAGCAATCGCCAAGGGCATGTCCCCATCGCGGATGCTGACGAAATACCCATTGCGCGTGGCCTTCAACCCGTTTGTCGCCGACATTGGAAACCTGCTGCCCTCGATGGTTTCCGGGTCGGTTTTGGTCTCGGTGGTTCTGGGTCTGCAAACAATCGGCCCGACCCTGCTGACTGCCTTGAAAACGCAGGACCAGTTCCTGTCGGCCTTCATTCTTATGTTCGTGGCTCTGCTGACGCTGATCGGCACCATGATTTCCGATATCCTGCTGGTCATGCTTGATCCGCGCATTCGTTACGAGGGGCGCGAAGCATGACCGATAAACCCGATGGTCGCTATGTCGACGACGCACCATTTGACCCGCAGGCCTCTATTCAGCAGCTTGAGCGCGCAGATCTCGATGCCCCTAATTGGGTGCTGGTCTGGCGCAAGTTCAGGACCCACAAGCTGGGTCTGATTTCTGGCCTCTTCTTACTGCTCTGCTACTTGATGCTGCCTTTTGCGGGCTTTATTGCCCCCTACGGCCCCAATGATCGGAACGGAGAGCACCTGTATGCTCCACCCCAGTCGGTCAACTGGTTTCATGAGGGGAAGTTCATCGGCCCCTACGTTTATCCAATAGTTGCAGAGGCGGACCTTGAAACTTTCCAGTGGAAATTCGTCGCTGACACGGAAGATCCGCGCCCAATCCGGTTCTTCTGCGAAGGGTCAGAATACAAACTCGCAGGCCTGATAAAATCCGATACGCACCTGTTTTGCGCACCCGAAGGGGCCACGCTGTTTCTGTGGGGCTCGGACCGTCTGGGCCGCGATGTATTCAGCCGCATCCTATATGGCGCGCAACTGTCGCTGACAGTGGGCCTGATCGGCATTTCGGTATCCTTCTTCCTCGGCATCCTGTTCGGGTCAATGGCCGGGTATTTCGGAGGGCGCATCGACTGGACCATCAACCGTGTGATCGAAATCTTGCGCTCTCTGCCGGAACTTCCCCTCTGGCTGGCCTTATCCGCCGCGGTGCCATCAAATTGGAGCCCGGTCGCGGTATTCTTCATCATCTCGATCATCCTCGGTATTCTCGATTGGCCAGGCCTTGCCCGATCTGTCCGCGCAAAATTCCTGTCTCTCAGGGAAGAGGAATACGTACGTGCGGCCGAGATGATGGGCGCAAGTTCCGGTCGTGTGATCCGAAAGCACCTGCTACCCAATTTCATGTCGCATCTGATTGCCTCGGCCACGCTATCAATCCCTGCGATGATCTTGGGCGAAACCGCCCTCAGCTTCCTTGGCCTTGGACTGCGGGCCCCGGCGGTCAGTTGGGGCGTGATGCTGAACGATGCGCAGAACCTCGCCTCAATCGAAATCTATCCATGGACCGCGATCCCGATGCTGCCAATCATCGTCGTCGTGCTGGCCTTCAACTTCCTTGGCGACGGGTTGCGCGACAGCCTTGATCCCTATCAGCAATGAGCTTGCTGTCCGCCCTCCCCTCACCTGACACCTACAGGGTCAATGGGGCGGGTGCGCGGCCCAGCGCCTTTGCGGTCTCGGAACTGGCGACGGCCAGTTTTGCGGCAGTCGGGCAGGAGCTGTCGCGCCTTGTGACAGCCTTGAACCTGGCGCCAGCGCCTCCGGAGGTGGCCGTAGATCATCGACTGGCCTCCTTGTGGTATGGCTTTTCCTTCAAACCCGAAGGGTGGGATATGCCCAGCCTTTGGGACGCGATTGCTGGCGACTATCAGGCCTCTGATGGGTGGATCAGGCTGCACACCAACCTGCCCAGTCATCGCGCCGCCGCCCTGAACGTTTTGCAAGTCGCGTCGGACCGTGCGCTGGTATCGCGCGCGGTTCGGGATTGGAGCATCTCTGAACTGGAAGCCGCGATTGTCGCCGAGGGCGGCGTCGCTGCCGCAATGCGCAGCCGCTCTGAGTGGCATGACCATCCGCAAGGACGCATATTGGCCCGCGAGCCGTTGATCGGATGGCAGGGGCCACGCAATATTCAACTACGTGATCGGCCTCAGGCGACTGCCGCGCGACCTCTTGCTGGGCTGCGTGTGCTCGATCTGACCCGCATTCTGGCCGGGCCAGTCTCGACACGAACACTTGCGGGTTTTGGCGCCGAGGTCCTGAGGATCGATCCACCCGGCTGGGATGAACCTGGCGTCATTCCTGACATTTCTCTCGGCAAGCACTGCGCCTATCTGAACCTGAAATCACCCGATGGAAAAGCAAAACTGCAAGAGCTGCTGGCCCAAGCGGACATACTTGTCCACGGGTATCGGCCCGGCGCTTTGGACGCACTCGGTCTGGGTAAAAACACGCGGGATCAGCTCGCCCCCAACAGGGTTGAAGTCACGCTAGACGCCTATGGCTGGCAAGGACCTTGGGCAGCGCGCCGCGGTTTTGACAGCCTTGTACAGATGAGTTCCGGAATCGCACATGCAGGGATGGGTTGGGCGGGGGCCGACAAGCCAACTCCGTTGCCTGTTCAGGCACTGGATCACGCAACTGGCTACTTGATGGCAGCCGCCCTGCTCTCGGCGCTCGCCGAAGCCGCATCCGGTCAGGCCGTCATGGATGCCCGGCTCTCGCTGGCGCGCACCGCCGAATTGCTGGCCACCCTCGCCAAGAGCGAGCCCGGTGACGAAATTACCGAGTCGCTGCCTGTCGATTATGCGGATGCGCTCGAACCTTCCGGGTGGGGGCCCGGCTATCGATTGAAGCCGGCGCTAACCGTTGGATCCGCAAAGATGCACTGGGCTTTGCCTGCGTCCAAACTGGGAACTTCGCAGCCCACTTGGCCGTCACTTACCGCTTAAAGCTGCCGCCGCGCGGGACGCGCGGCCCGGCCCAACGCTTTGGTTGACGTCTCGCCAGAGACGCAAACCAAAGGGGCGGGAGCCCTCCTAGCGATCATCGCCACCGCCGGGGCCGATATCGTCCAGATAGTCTTCGTCAATCGCGGCCTGAACGGCCCCTGTGACAGCCTCGCGTTGTTTGGGAGTCAGGTCCTCGGCCTCTTTGTCATCCGCCAGTCGCACGGTGACTTCCCGATGCGCAAACCGGATGCCTTCACGGGCAAACAGCTCACGAATATCCTGATAGACTTTCTTGCGCACCAGCCACTGATCACCCGGTTTGGTCATGAACTTGACCCGGATAATCATCGCCGAATCCTGCATCTCGATCACACCCTGCGATTTCAGCGGCTGAATGAAGTTATCACCAATCACCGGATCGCTCAGCAGCTCTTGACCCAGCTTCTTGATCAGCTTCCGCACCTTTTCGACATCGGTGTCATAGGTCACCCGCAACGGCAGCTTCATGATTACCCAGTCGCGGGAATAGTTTGTCAGAACCTTGATCTCTCCAAATGGGATCGTGTTGAGCGCACCAAGGTGGTGGCGCAGTTGGAAGGACCGGACCGATATCTTTTCGACCGTCCCTTTCACATCACCAATGTCGATGTATTCACCCTTTCGGAAAGCATCATCCATCAGGAAGAACGCACCCGAGAAGATGTCGCGGACCAGGGTTTGCGACCCGAAACCAACGGCCAGACCCACAACACCTGCACCGGCAAATAGCGGGCTGACATTGATCCCCAGTTCCATCAATACAATCAGCGCGATGGTTACAACGACCACAGCCAGAATGGCCCCGCGGAACAGAGGCAACAAAGTTGCAAGGCGGCTCTGCCCGCCTTCGCCTCCTTCGTCGCCCAGCTCGGCTTCAGCACCGCCGTCATCCGTCTCTTCCGCGATCTTGCTATCGATCCAGACGCGGAAGAAGTGAAACAGAATGTAACCCATAAACAGGATCACCATCACATCCAGCGCCCGCTCGATCGGCAAGTCATCCGACCAATTGGCCTGCGGGTTCCATATCACTACCAGCGCATAGAGACCCACCACAAAGGCCAGAATGCCTGCCACACGACGGGCAAGGTCTTCGTACGTCAGAATGGCGTGTTTGCGCTTTTCGGCCTGCGGCGTATCAGCCACCAGCTCATCCTCGATCTGCTCAGCCGCTTCTGCGTCGGCATTCATCACCTCAATTCTGCGATTGCGATCAAAATACCTTTCAAGCAGATAGTTCATCGCGCCGTAGGCCACGACGACGGACATAAAGATGGCATAGCTGCTGGCCACGATCGGGATCGAATCCTGAACCTCAAGCACCAGATCAACGGCCAGTTTGAACCAGCTGAACACCATATAAAGCACCAGAACCGGCGCCCAGGCGAAAGAGATGAACTTCAGTATCCAAGACACCTGATCCGGAGCACGCCCGCCACGAATAGCGTTCGAGATCGCGCGTGCATTGAACAGGATCATCAGTATGTTGCCCAGCGCCCCGATCAGCGTCAGGCTACCATAGACCATGGCATAGACGTTATAGTTCAGCCCAAAATCCGCGACCCATGTCGAGAACAGAACAACCGAGATGTCATAGGTCGCCAGTGCTGACGCCCAAACATACAGGCGCTTGGCGTCCCGGTCTGAAAAAGGCGGCAAGCGATACTGGCTAAGATAAGGCGACAGAACCATCCGCCACAAGTCCGAGACAGTGCGCGAAAGGAAAAATGCGGTAAAGATTGCCGTAACGGTAAACTGGATTGATATGTCTTCCGCTTCACCAAAGAACAGATAGCCAACGATCAGCGCCATAAGCATGGCAAAGATCGTTCCGCCAATGCCCATCACGAAACGATACACAAGGAAAGGCATCTTTTCACGATAGCCAACCGGGTTTTCCTTGATGCGCGCAACCACCAAACGCTTCGCGATGCGCTTGCCGTAGATTTCGATCGACAACCATCGCCCCAGCAAAAGGAACAACACGTTCAGGACCAACACCTCGACATAGGTCTGAATCCGCCCGTCCGGACTGGTCTGTCTGAGGATGTATTGGACCTCAAAGACCGAATAGGGCAGCGCCTCCATCCGCGAGCGTACGGAATCCCGGAACTTTGAGAACCGCTCTTGCGCCTTCATCAGCTGAGAACCCTCAGCCATGTGATCAATGCTATCTGCCTCTGGCGTCGCGTCGGCGCTATTGCCCGCTGCCGATACAACCTGCCCGGCGCTGTCGATTACGATTACGCTTGCGCCCGCCTCGGAAGCGGATCGAATGGCCGCCGCCAGATCGCTGTCAGCGGCAGAGCTTGAAGAACCGGTTTCCTCGCTTGATCCTATTGGGTATCCCGGAATAAGCGAAGTTTGCGCAACCGCGTCGGTTGCACTGGCCAGCATCGCCGCCCAAATCACCAAAATCAGCCCGGCCAGAACATTCATTTTCATCGTATATCGCATCCAATTCGTAGCTGCGTCCAAGACTATAGAACCTCAGAAGGCTGTTCAAATCATCCGCACACGCGGTGTCAACATCGTGAGAGCCCGTGTTCCTGACGCAATGGATGGGATAAAGTGTTTCCAAGACAACAAAAATTGAATATGACCACCTGAGGCGTCCAGCCTCCGAATTGGCTTGTGCATGAAGAACCATCGGCCTGCATATCGCAAGGTGCGCCTGTTGCCGGCGGTGGCATTATGCTGTTGCCAATTCGCAATGTTTGGCGCATTTGGACGGCGGAATCTGTGCCTTTGGCAAGAAGGTCTGGCAGAATTACGATAATCAGGTGCAGACGCGCGGAGTTGCACCGGAACCGAAACAGGCGAAGGCATGAGCCTAGGGATCAAAAACGAAAATCACGGCCGCGCACCGCGCATCCTGCTATATAGTCACGACACGTTCGGCCTGGGTCACCTGCGCCGATCACGCGCGCTGGCTGCGGCCATAACACAAGCCGATCAACGCGCTTCGGCCCTCATATTGACCGGTTCACCCATTGCCGGACGGTTTACTTTTCCGCGTCGGGTTGACCATGTCCGTCTACCCGGGGTCACCAAACGCGCCGACGGCTCGTATGCTTCGCAGACCATTGGCATGGGCATCGATGATGTGACTGAGTTGCGCGCAAGCCTGATCCAGACATCTGTCGAACAGTTCGACCCCGATGTACTGATCGTCGACAAAGAGCCTACCGGTTTTCGCGGTGAGCTGCTGCCGACGCTTGAGTATCTTGAAAACTCCTGCTCAACCAAATTGGTTCTGGGCCTGCGCGACGTTCTGGATGAGCCCGAAGTACTGGCCGCCGAATGGGAGCGTAAGGACGCGATCTCGGCGACTGAACGATTCTATGATGAGATCTGGGTATATGGGTTGCGATCGGTCTACGATCCTACACAAGGCCTTCCCCTCAGCCCGGCGACGCAACAGCGCATTCATTGGACAGGGTATCTACGTCGCGATCTTGGGCCGGTTGGTGAGCCACCAGAACAACCGTATATCCTGATCACCCCTGGTGGTGGCGGCGATGGCAAGGCGATGGTCAATTTGGTGCTGTCCGCATATGAAAAAGACCCGGATCTGTCACCCCGCGCTGTGCTGGTCTATGGGCCCTTCCTGTCAGGCGAACTACGCGAAGATTTTGAAACCCGTGTCGCCGCCCTAAATGGCCGTGTGACCGCCGTTGGCTTTGAATCGCAGATCGAAACGCTGTTCGCGGGCGCTGCCGGTGTGGTCTGCATGGGCGGGTACAATACCTTCTGCGAGGTTTTGTCCTTCGACAAACGCGCCGTCATTGTTCCGCGCACGACGCCGCGGCTGGAGCAATGGATTCGTGCCTCGCGCGCCGAGGATCTGGGTCTGGTACGCATGCTGGATGAAAACCGTGACGGTCTGACAGCGGATGCAATGATCCGCGCGATCCGCGCCTTGCCCCATCAGCCGCTGCCTTCGCAGGCCATTCGCGCAGGGCTGTTGGACGGGCTAAGTTACGTCACCCATCGCATAAACGCGCTGCTAGGCGCGGAACAAGAGCGCGCCACCGGATGACGCGCGAACCCCCCAAGCTGGCGGTGCTGGTCAAAGGCTGGCCGCGCCTGTCCGAGACGTTCATCGCGCAAGAATTGGTGGCCTTGCAGGAGGCAGGGCACAGCTTCGATATCTGGTCGTTGCGCCACCCGACCGATACCAAGCGCCATCCTCTGCACGATCGCTTCAAGGGGCAGGTGCATTACCTGCCGGAATACCTTTATGAAGAGCCTGAGCGGCTGGCGACTGCGCGAGACATTGCAGCTCGTCTGCCCGGATACGCACAAGCTTACCAGGTCTGGCGGCAAGACCTTCGCCGAGACCCGACTCACAACCGAATTCGCCGGTTTGGTCAGGCCTGCGTATTGGCCGCTGAGCTGCCCGATCAAACGCGGGCGCTGTATGCGCATTTCATGCACACTCCGTCTTCGGTCGCCCGCTATGCGTCTATCATGCGCAGCCTGCCCTGGAGTTTTTCGGCGCATGCCAAAGATATCTGGACCTCACCAGACTGGGAAAAGCGGGAAAAGCTGCAACTGGCCTCTCACGGCGCCATCTTCGGGGCAACCTGTACTGCCATTGGTGCCGCACATCTGCGCGAACTGGCTGATGATCCTGCGCGGGTAGAACTGATCTATCATGGGCTGGACCTGTCGCGGTTTCCTGCACCTCCCCAGCAGTGTTCGCGTGCAGAGGATGCACCCTTTCACATGCTGTCAGTCGGGCGTCTTGTCGAAAAGAAGGGCTTTGACCGGCTTCTCCAAGCTTTCGCGCTACTCCCCAGATCGCTGAATTGGCATTGGACCCATATCGGCGGCGGAAATCTGGGCGATGAGTTGAGCGCACAAGCCGATGCCGCAGGGATTTCCGATCGGATCACGTGGATGGGGGCTTGCGATCAACCGGAAGTCATTGCCGAGATGCGCCGCTCTGATCTGTTTGTCCTGCCCAGCAGAATTGCTGCCGACGGTGACCGCGATGGTTTACCCAATGTTTTGATGGAAGCCGCGTCCCAGCGCCTCCCGATCCTGTCAACGCCGGTGTCAGCCATCCCGGAGTTCATTGAATCCGGTGTTCACGGTCAGCTGTCAGCAGATGACCCGACCTCTCTGGCCTCGGCTATTGCGGATCTCGCCCAGAACCCGGCCAGAACGGCCGAGATGGCTGAGGCCGCGTATAACCGGTTGATCGCCGACTTCCGGATGGACCCGGGCATACGTCGCTTGTCCGAGCGGCTCAGCGCCTTGTGCGCGGACGGGCCCTGATGGCGCGGGTGGCTTTCTATGCGCCGATGAAGTCCCCCGACAGTCCCAAGCCCTCGGGTGATCGCGAAATGGCCCGCAACCTGATGCAGGCCCTCGGCGCTCAGGGAGACATTGTCGACTTGGCCTCGCATTTGCGGATTTACGACAAGGCAGGCGACCTGGCACTTCAGGACGAATTACGCCGCAAGGCAACTGCCGAGGCTGCACGACTGGCTGAGGAACTGCCCTCTGACACGAACCTGTGGGTGACTTATCACAACTACTACAAGGCCCCCGATCTGCTCGGCCCGGCCGTGAGCCGCGCAAGAGACATCCCGTATGTGCAGCTGGAAAGTACTCGCGCCACCAGCCGGCTTGCAGGCCCATGGGCTGATTTTGCGCAAGCGGCGCACGACGCGTGCGATTCTGCGCAGGTGATTTTTTACCACACTGCCAACGATCTGATCACGTTAGAACGGGAAAGGTTCGGTACGCAGGCGCTCGTCGAGCTGCCTCCGTTTCTTCCCATCACGGAATTACCCCCTGTTTCGACCCGTGATGGGCCGATGCTGACCGTGGGCATGATGCGGCCGGGGGACAAGCTGGCCTCGTACGCCATTCTGGCCGACACGCTGGAACATCTGACAGGGGATTGGGCGTTGGACGTGGTAGGCGATGGCCCGGCCCGATTGGAAGTCGAGGCGCTGATGGCGCGGTTCGGACCTCGTGTCCGGTTTCTGGGTCAGCTGGATCGGGACACGTTGCAGGTCCAGTACCGCCAGGCGTCCTTGTTCGTTTGGCCCGGGGTCAACGAAGCCTATGGAATGGTCTATCTTGAGGCCCAGGCCTGCGGCGTTCCCGTCGCAGCACAAGATCGCCCCGGTGTTCGTGATGTGCTGATACCTTCCGATCATCCCGATACCGTATCGGGTGCCAAAGGGTTGGCCGCGCGTATACAGAGGTTTCTGGACCATCCCGACCTGAGCCAGTCTGAGGGCAATCGTGCCCACGCATATGTCGCGCAACGCCATCTGATGCCATCCGCCACCGAGCGGTTCTGGACCACTGTGCGCCCATTATTGGAGAAAAACCGATGACCCGCCTCGCCCTTCTGCGACATGGACACACGGATTGGAATCGCGCGGGTCGCATTCAGGGGCGCAGCGACATTCCGCTGGATGCCGACGCCCGGGCTGAACTTGCGGGGTATTGCCTGCCGTCGCCATGGAACGCGGCATCAATCTGGTCCAGCCCGCTAAGCCGCGCGTCTGAAACAGCGCAGTTGGTATCGGGTAAAGCGCCCAAAACATCTCAGGCCCTGACCGAGATGAATTGGGGCGAATGGGAGGGACAGCGCGGTGCTGAGCTGATCGAGACACCCGATAGCGGTTACCGCCACATCGAAGACTGGGGCTGGGATTATCGACCACCGGGCGGTGAAAGCCCGGCTGAATTATGGGCAAGGCTTAATCCATGGTTGACCGAGTTGCAGGAAGACAATCTTGCAGTCTGCCACATTGGAATCATGAGGGTAATATTGGCCAAGGCCTGGGGCTGGAATTTTGCCGGACCCGCACCGTTTAAGATCAAGCGTAACAGACTGTTTATCGTAAACCTGGACGAAATGCGGCCTGAACCCGAACCCGTTCGATTGATTGCGCGTGAGGTTTGACCATGAAGGTGATGATCGTTGTTACCCATCTGTTGGGCACCGGGCATCTGAGCCGAGCCCTCACATTGGGGCGCGCATTCGCCGAACAGGACCATGAAGTGTTTATGGTCTCGGGCGGAATGCCTGCGCCACAGCTTGACACACGTGGGTTGTCATTTCTGAACTTACCGCCGCTGCGGTCTGATGGCACCGATTTCACCCGCCTGCTTGATCAGAATGGCGCTGTGGCCGACTTGGCCTACTTCGCTGCGCGCACAAACGCCCTGACGCAGGCGGTAAGCAGCTTCGGGCCGCAGGTTCTGATCACCGAGCTTTATCCGTTCGGGCGGCGCTCTTTGGCCGCGGAGTTCAAATCTGCGTTGAAAGCCGCACGAGACCTACCTCGGCCACCCGTCATCCTTGGTTCGATCCGTGACATTCTTGCACCGCCATCGAAGCCCGCAAAGGTAACCCAAACGGATGAGGTTATCGCAGAGTTTTACGACGGCGTTCTGGTCCATTCCGACCCCAAGATCACCAAGCTGGAGGTCAGTTGGCCTGTCTCGGCTCAACTGGCATCGCGCCTTCATTACACCGGTTTCGTCGCCCCAAGTGCTGCGCCAAGCCATCCAGATGGCATAGGCCAAGGCGAGATATTGGTCAGCGCGGGTGGCGGGTCGGTCGGCCAGCCGATCTTTCGAGCGGCCATCGAGGCCGCCCAAAAGATGCCCAACAGGCGCTGGCGATTGTTGGTGGGCGGGCAGGATGCAAAAGCGCGGATTTCCGAGCTTTCGCAAATGACCCAGAGTACCTCGGTTCTTCTTGAATCCGTCCGCCCTGATTTTCGCGAAATGCTGCCGCTTGCCGCCGCGTCGGTCAGCATGTGCGGTTACAACACCGCCATGGACCTGCTGCAAAGCGGTACCCCGGCGGTTCTGATCCCCTTCGATGATGGCAAAGAGGTTGAGCAATCTTTGCGCGCGCGATCTCTTTCGCAGTTGAACGGGATCGAGGTGCTTAACAGTTCTGACCTGACCGCCGGCTCGCTGGCCAATGCGCTGGAGCATGTCATTTCGAGTGTTGAACGCCCCCCGATGACCGAAGGGTTTGATGGCGCGCGCCGGTCAGTGGATATTGCAGTGAGCTTGTACGAGGCCAGCCGATGAGGCCTGATTGGCGCCCCTTGCAGTCAGAGTTGCAGCAGTGGCAGGACGCAGGATTGACCCTGCCCTTGTGGTGGCGTGATGACGATGCAGTTGCGGTGACACCGCAGCTTGAAAAGCTATCCGCCATGTCGGGCACGCTTGGCCTACCCGTCCATCTGGCTGTGATCCCGCGTGATGCGCAAGCGGCACTTGCAGAGTATGTGTCAGATCAATCTGTTTTGATCCCGGTTGTGCATGGCTGGGCGCATCAGAACCACGCGCCTGCAGACGAGAAGAAAGCCGAATTTCGCCTGCACCGGCCCCTTGAAGCGGTAGTTGCAGATGCCGAGGCTGGATTGTCCCGGTTGCGAGAATTGTTTGGTGCGCACCTGCGACCGATGTTTGTTCCGCCATGGAACCGGATCGACTCCAAAGTCGCCATGCAGCTTCACGGGCTGGGCTATCGGGTTCTGTCAACGGCGACCCCCCGAAAGATACTGCTCGCAGCGCCCGGCCTCGCGCAGATAAACACACATCTCGATCCAATCGACTGGCGCGGGACGCGCGGTTTGATCGACCCTGACAGACTGATCGCACAGACAGTTGAGCTGCTGCATGACCGACGCACCGGTCGCGCAGACGATGCCGAAGCATTTGGGGTGTTGACGCATCATCTAGTCCATGATCAGGACATCTGGACGTTTACACAGGATCTGTTGCTCAGGCTGCTTGATGGACCGGGCACACCCTGGACCGCACCACGCAACTGAACTCGCAAGGAGAGCCCGAATGAGCCGACTGGATTCCATGCTGCGCCGCCTGACGGCGCAACGCGATGGGCTAAACTGGGCCGTCGCACAGATCGGCACCATGGAAGGGGACGTTCTGGACCTGGGGCTGGGTAACGGACGTACCTATGATCATCTGCGTGAGATCCTGCCCTCTCGGCGTATATGGGTGATGGATCGCGTCTTGCAGTGTCATCCCGACAGTACGCCACCGGCACAGGATTTCCTGCAGGGTGAGGCCGAGCCGATGTTGCGTAAACTGGCGGACGCAGGCCAAACAATCGCGCTGGCGCACTACGATTTCGGCCGCGGGATCAAGTCCGAAGATGTTGCGGAAGCGGCGCGCCTCAGCCCTCTGATCAAACAGGTCATGCGACCCGGTGGGTTGTTGATTTCAGGGCAACCGTTGACGGGTTTTGCTCAGATTGAAGGCCCCGAGACCATCGCGCCCGATCGATATCTTTTCTATCGCGCCTGAGCAGGCTTTGAACTGGCGGGTTTGTATATTGAATCTATCGATCAGATTCACCGCAGTCAGGCCTATGCATTGACGCGAGTCGAGGGTATACGCCACCGCAACAGCACACCCACATGAGGCCAGTCATGAGCTTTGACCGTTCCATCAAGATCGCTCCCTCGATCCTGTCAGCCGATTTCGCAAATTTCGGACAGGAGATTCAGGCCATCGAAGCGCAAGGGGCGGATTGGGTTCATGTGGACGTGATGGACGGCCACTTTGTCCCAAACCTCACTTTTGGTCCCCCAGCGGTCAAAGCGTTTCGCCCACATGTTAAGACCGTCATGGATGTGCATTTGATGATCACTCCGGTCGATCCTTATATTCAAGCCTATGCCGATGCGGGCGCTGATGTGCTGACCGCGCACGTCGAAGCGGGGCCGCATTCGCACCGCACGCTGCAGGCGATATGCGCTGCGGGAATGAAAGCAGGGATCGCGTTGAATCCCGGGACGCCCGCCGAGGCCGTCGAACATCTGTTGGACCTGACTGATCTGGTGTGCGTCATGACCGTCAACCCCGGCTTCGGGGGGCAAAAATTCATCGACATGACCGCAAAAGTGCAACGTTTGCGCGAGATGATCGGCGACCGACCGGTGCATATCGAAATCGACGGCGGTGTTGATCCCAAAACAGCGCCTCTGGTGGCCGCTGCAGGCGCTGACGTGTTGGTCGCCGGATCAGCAGTTTTTAAAGGCGGGTCAGTTTCAAAACCGTCGGTCTATGGCGACAATATTCGCGCTGTGCGGACTGCTGCCGAAGGTGCACTGGGTTAACAACAAACCCTCCCGCCAGTCGTCGACGTTTCTTACGAAACGCCTCCTCCTGTTGGGCCCGGCATCGCGCTTTGCGCGGTGCCGGGCCCAAGGCGGCTAGCAATATTGGCGCAGCCAATGTTGCGCAGGCGCGGGAGCCTTTGCCCCGAGACTTCAGGCACCTTTGTTGAGATCATCAAAGCAGCGGTTCTCGGCCACCAGTTGTTCAAGCAGGGGTGCAGGTTGCCAGAAATAGGCATCTTCTTCAGCCCACTTGCGGATATCGTTCAATACGCCCGGCAAACCTTGCAAATCTGCCCATTTCAGCGGCCCACCCCAGTAGCGCGGAAAACCGTAGCCATAGAGCAGCGTAACGTCCACATCCAGCGGTCTACGCGCGATGCCGTCGCCTACCACCTTCGCCGCCTCATTCACCATCGCGACCATATAGCGACGGATGATCTCCTCATCCGTAAACGCGCGTGGAGTTATGTTCTGAGCCGCACGCTCGGCTTCGATCAATGATGTCAGCTCGGGGTTCGGCTCTCCACCCCGCTTGCCATTTTCATATATGTAATAGCCCTTGCCGGTTTTCTGGCCGAAATGTCCGGCCTCGCACAGCTTGTCGGCATAGAAACTGTCGCGAACGCGTGGATCCTGGCCTGCGGCCCGTTTCCGCTTGCGCGCCGCCCAGCCAATGTCCAATCCGGCCAAGTCTGACACTGCATAGGGGCCCATCGCAAATCCAAACCCGGTCAGCGCGGCATCGATCTGGAATGGGCTCGCCCCATCCAGCACCATGTGATCAGCACAGTTCCGATATGTGCCCAAAATCCGATTACCTATGAACCCGTCGCACACACCTGCCCGAACGGCCACCTTGCCCAACCTCTTGCCCAACGCGAAACCCGTTGCCACAACTTCGGGCGCGGTGTGATCCGCCACCACGATCTCAAGCAGTTTCATCACATGTGCTGGGGAGAAGAAATGCAGACCGATGACATCCCGTGACCTTTCGGTCGATCCGGCAATTTCGTTGATATCAAGGTATGAGGTATTGGTCGCCAATACCGCACCGCTTTTGCAGACCGCATCCAGTTGCGCAAAAACCTTTTTCTTCACTGCCATGTCCTCGAACACGGCTTCGATCACCAGATCGACGCCACTCAGTGCGTCATAGTCCGTGGCCAGGGTCAGCCGGTTCTGCAGAATATCATCATGTTTGTCCTGGCTCAGCTTTCTGCGCCTCACGGCGCCAGCCAGATTTGCCGCGATACGATCTTTAGCGGACCGCCCTGCCTCGTGTGACATCTCAAGCAGCACGACAGGAAGCCCCGCCAGCAGAACTGAGGTGGCAATCCCAGCGCCCATCGTGCCGCCGCCGATGACGCCGACCTGTTGCAGGTCCCGCGGCTCGACCCCATTCAACTCGGGCAATTTTGCAACCGCACGTTCCGCAAAGAATGCGTGGATCAACCCTTTGCGCTGATCCGAGGCCATCAGGTCCATGAACAATTCCCGTTCGCGGGCCAAACCGGATGCAAAATCCTCGGCCTCGCAACTGGCTTGTATTGCCCGCACTGCAATCGCAGGCGACAGTTGGCCCCGGCCCTTCTTCAGCACCGCGTTGTAGGCCGCATCAAAATCGATTGGGGCGGGCCGGGCCATATCGCAAACAGGACGCCGAGGTGCATCAGTTGCAAGCAGCTCTCTGACATAGGCCAGGCCGATCTCGCGCGGATCACCATCCTGAACTTTGTCCAGCACACCCATCTCAAGCGCTTCTGGAGCTCGGACGTGCCGCCCCGTCGTGATCATGTCCAATGCAGCCTCGACTCCGGCAACACGCGGCAAGCGCTGGGTGCCGCCAGCGCCAGGAATGATACCAAGATTAACCTCGGGCAACCCCACCTTCGCAGACGGCACGGCAACGCGATAATGACAGGATAAAGCAACCTCAAGCCCACCACCAAGCGCCGTTCCATGCAACGCAGAAACCACCAGCAAGGGCGACGCCTCAATCCGATCACAAAGTGCGGGTAGCCACGGGTCCTGTGGCGGCTTGCCAAACTCGCGAATATCTGCGCCTGCAAAATAAGTCCGACCCTCACCATAGATCAAAACCGCGCGCGCGCCCTCTGTTTCGGCACGTTCGATCGCAGACAACAAACCCCGGCGCACATCCACGCCCAGCGCGTTAACGGGTGGGTTCTCAGCCGACAAAACGGCGATATCGCCCACTTTCTCATACCCGATGACTTGGGTCATATGATCCTGCCTCCTCAGACGAAATGCGATGCCGGTAGTAAATCGGGGAATCCCCGGACACGGCGCGATCAAAGACTGGCCCGGTCTGCGTTCGTATTCAACTACATTTTCGACCGATCGTTCGGTTTATTTGATTTTCTCGGATTTAGTACCATAATCACGCGGTTCATGCCCGGAACCAACCTTTTACGTTGCGGTAGAACTCGCTTCGCGGCCTCAGACCGACGAAGCGCAAAGAACTGCAGCGTTTGGTCTGAACTCGCACGTAACCCGAGGGCGCGATCCAAATTGAAACCCAGCTAACAGGGCCGCAGTATTTGTTTGGGAAGTTCTGGTAGCGGAGGAGGGACTTGAACCCCCGACACGCGGATTATGATTCCGCTGCTCTAACCAACTGAGCTACTCCGCCACGAGTGAGAGGCGATTTAAGCGAGGGGCCGGGGAGGGTCAAGAGGGAAAAGTGTGCCTGCCGAGATTCTTTATTGCGTTATTCAATGCGCGTCCTGCTCTGCCAGCCGGGTGCGGGAATTCTCGGCGATCTGGCGGATGAAATGCGCGCAGATTTCGGGTTCTGTGATGAGTATCATGTGACCCCGGTGTTCCATGACCTCAAAGGTTAGGCCGAATTTCGTCATTGTAGCACCGTGTAGCTCGGCGGACAGGATCGGGTCCTCTGTGCCGAACAGGATGCCTCCGGGCACGCGCAGATCGTTATAGCGTGAAGTCAGGGCACCCATGCTGGTCTCTACCCCAACAACATCCTGTGAGGCGGTGATAAAGGCCGAGGGGCGAAGACCAAGGGCACCCCCAGCACGGTTCAGGAAGTCTGAGGGCGCGGGCTCGGGTGCGAAGACGTCTTTCAGGACGAGGGGTGCGGTTTTTCGGGCCATCGGGACGGCGATTGTATTGCCAATAAGGTTGCGCAGCCACTCGGTACGGATTTCAAGTGGTTTGAAAACGGCGGGCGGTTCCGGCATTTGTTGCGTCAAGGGGGCCAGAAGCGCCAACGCCGCCGTGTTGTCGGGATAATCCAGTGCCATCGCAAGAGACACGGCGCCACCTAGAGAATGACCGACCAGTGTGGCTTGATCGACGTTCTTTATTTCCAGAAACTCGTGGATCATGCGGGCTTGTTCGGGCAATTCCGCCAACTGGGCAGCATCGCGCGTGGAATAGCCACAGCCCGGACGGTCAACCGCGAGAACGTGATAATCCTGAGCAAGATCATCCACCAATGCATACGTAAAATGCTGCAATTGGCCTGAAAGGCCATGGATCATGACAATTGTCGGGTTGGAAGGGTCGCCTTTTTCGACATAGTGAATGCTGCCACCGTGAACGGGCACGATCCGCCCCAGTTGCGGCACCACTTCGGTGCCCTGCCGCGTTAGGCGACGAGTCCAGATGTGCATCCCCAGCAAAAGGGACATCAGAAACAAGACAATCGTTAGCAAAATCGACATCACGGATCTCCGGTAGGTTTGCGCAGGCGATGGTATTGCCCGGGGCCCGATTGCACCATGCGTTTTCTGAACGGCTGAATTGGCAGGCAGATAACCGCAACCTAATTATTGAAGTGTAAATTGGTATGACTTGGTCAGAAAAGCTCCCAGCACCCGGTATGTGCGCCGCACTGATAATATGGTTGAACAGACCGCTCAGCGGTCAACTACTACCGCTCAGTACGTCAGCCGAGGGGCGTGGCAGCAGATCAAGCAGCCCGAACACGCTATCGCGACAAGCCGGACCAGCCCAATCCACAGGATAAAAAGCCGGAGGCAAGTCCGGCTGGCGTAGCACGACGCGCCGCCACCGATGCACCAACAGGGTGCGCAGTGTTGCGCTCTGCAAGGGTGTAGGCGCCCAGCCTTCGGGACGGGACTTCGCGGCGCGTTCGACCGCGCCCAGAAGAGCCTTGCAAGAGGCGCGCAATTCGGGTGGACACAACCGATCCTGCACCCACTTGGGGGCTGCGTGCGGAGAGATGTCCAAGGCCAGCAAACCGTCCGACTGATCTGGAACGGGACCCGCACCCATCGCTACGTTGCGCCCAATGGGGATGTAGTCATCGCTGAGCATCACGTCCTCAAGCACCTGAGTGCCCGACCCGTCTTCGGCGATCAGAAGATGCCAATTTTCAATGGGCGAAGGAACGCGCGCATATATGCGCGGCGTGACGGCGGCGGATTGCGTCCGGCCGAATTCCGAGAGGACATGGCGCGAGACGCGTCCAATCCGGTCACTTTCAATCCAGCCGTCCTTGCGCAGCCGGTGCAGAGCGACGCGGATCGCTTCGGGTTTGATGCCCATCGGCTCAATTATCCGGGTCAGAACACCGCCCGAGATTTGCGCGCCGGGCTCTTGTGCCATGTCACCAAACAGCGAGACGATAATCGACCAGACCCGCTGGTCTTGCGGGTCCGCCAGTTCGGCCACAGCCGTTTCGAACCACGAGCTCTTTTCGGTCATGGACCCAGTTTAACCCATTAGGCCCAATAAGAAAAACAGGTAGTATAGCGGCTCAGCGGGCGTTCATGGTTAAAAGTTCGTATTCTGCGACCGGTTCGTCATCCTGATTGGTCAGGGACACGTGCCAGCGAACCTCACCATAGTCGTCATTGCGTGGGGTTTTCTGCTTTACCGTCAGGCGCACCTTGATGCTGTCGCCAGCAACAACGGGCTTCATGAACCGCAGCCCGTCCAGCCCGGTATTGGCCAGCACCGGCCCCTCGTTCGGCTCGACAAACAGACCAGCCGCAAAGCTGAGCAACAAATAACCATGCGCCACACGACCGGGGAAGAACGGATTTCGCGCCGCCGCGTCCTCGTCCATATGCGCATAAAAGGTATCGCCGGTGAAATTGGCGAAGTGTTCGATGTCCTCCAGCGTGATGGTTCGCGAGGCTGTGTGCAGCGTCTCGCCGACCTGCAACTCACCGAATTTACGGGTGAACGGATGTGCCGGACCTTGGATTTCGGGCGCTCCGGGCACCCATTTGGTGCTGATACCACTGAGCATGCGCGGGGAGCCCTGAATGGCCGTGCGCTGCATATAGTGTTTCACACCGCGCACGCCGCCCATTTCCTCACCACCGCCCGCACGGCCCGGCCCACCATGCACCATATGGGGCAGCGGAGATCCGTGGCCGGTCGATTCAGCCATCGAGTCGCGGTCGTTGATGTAAATCCGCCCGTTATAGGCTGCGGCCCCCATCACTACGTTGTGCGCGACCTTTGTGTCGTGAGTGATCAGCGACGTGACCAGAGACCCCTGCCCGCGATTGGCAAGTGCCACCGCATGATCCAGATCGCGGTAGCCCATGAGGGTCGAAACTGGGCCGAAGGCCTCGGTATCGTGCACGCGCTGCGCTTTGTCGGGGTCAGCACAGTAAAACAGCATCGGGGGAACGAATGCGCCGGTTTCAGGGCCGTGCAGGTCGAACGCGTCGGGGTTGCCATAAACCCGTTCAGCCTCTTGCCCGATCAGAGCGGCCTTTTCCAGAACGTCGGCTTTCTGCCCGTTCGACACCAGCGCGCCCATGTGGGTGGTGTCGGAACGGGGGTCGCCGATGGTGATCTTTGCCAATCGGTCAGACAGCGCGGCAATTATGGCGTCGACCTGCAGCTGGGGCGCGATGATGCGTCGGATCGCAGTGCATTTCTGGCCCGCCTTTGTGGTCATCTCGCGCGAGACTTCCTTGACGAACAGGTCAAATTCGGGCGTGCCGGGCGTGGCATCGGGCCCGAGGATGGAAGCGTTCAAGCTGTCCTGCTCGGCCACAAACCGGACCGAGTTCTGCAAGATCGCAGGCGTCCGCCGCAGCTTCAACGCGGTGTTCGCCGAGCCTGTGAAGCTGACCACATCCTGACAATCCAAGTGATCGAGCATGTCGCCCAACCCGCCCGAGACCAGCTGTAGCGCACCGGCAGGCAGGATGCCGCTATCCAGCATGATCCGCACTGCCAGTTCGGTGACGTAGCAACTGTTGGTAGCCGGCTTGACGATTGCAGGCACGCCAGCCAGCAGCGTCGGGGCCAGCTTTTCCAGCATACCCCAGACCGGGAAGTTGAAGGCGTTGATATGAACCGCGACCCCTTGCAGGGGCGTGCAGATATGCTGCCCTAAAAAGGTGCCATTGCGTGACAACTGCTCAATTTCGCCGTCCAGATAAACCTGCGCATCCGGCATCTCGCGCCGGCCTTTTGAGGCAAAGACAAACATCGTGCCGATGCCACCATCGATATCGATCAGGTGGTCCTTCTGCGTAGCTCCGGTTTCGAAACTCAGGCCGTAAAGGGCTTGTTTATGCGCCGAAAGCTCTTGCGCCAGCGCCTTGAGCATCCGAGCACGGTCGTGGAACGTTAACTTGCGCAGCGCGGGGCCACCGGTATTGCGCGCATAGTCAAGCATCGCCTGCACGTCGAGCGCGGCATTGCCAGCGCTTGCAAACGGTGCGCCAGTGATGGCGGACGCGATGGTGCGTGCGCCTTCTCCAGGCGCGACCCAAGTACCAGCGGCGAAGCTGGAAATCTGATGCAGGGACATGGTGTTCTCCTGTTTGATGCGGTGGGACTAGTGTCCCAAAGCGCCCATTTGCTGCGGCAGATACAGCACCACGATGGGCACCAGCACGATCAGCGCGAGGCGGAAGATATCGGCGATCCAGAACGGAGTGACGCCACGAAATATGGTGCCGGTCGAGACGTCACCCACCACGCCTTTCAGAATGAAGACGTTCAGGCCTACGGGTGGAGTGATCAGCGAGATTTCGGTGACAACCACGACGACGATGCCAAACCAGATTGGGTCATAGCCCAGAGACGTGACCAACGGGAAGAAGATCGGAACCGTCAGCAACAGCATCGAGAGAGATTCGAAGACGCAACCCAGAATGATGTAGATACCAAGGATCATCAGGATCACGACAAACGGAGCCACATCATAGGCGGTCACCATCGCGATCAGGGCTTCGGGCAAACCGGCCAGATTGATGAAATTTGAGAATATCTGCGCACCAATCAACACCGCGAACAAGGCAGACGCGGTAAAGCAGGTCTCTTTCAGCACCTCGAATGTCGAGCCAACCGTGAGACCCCCACGAAAGAGTGCAATCAGAAAGGCCCCAGCGGCCCCCATACCTGCGGCCTCGGTGGGTGAGAATGTCAGGTTTAGGGGCTCAAAATCGAAGGCTCCATAAAGCCCGCCAATCACTAGGAAGAACAACAACAGCACAGCCCAAACCGAGCCCAGCGCACGGATGCGTTCGGACCATGTGGCACGCTCTCCGGCTGGACCGGCCTCGGGGTTGCGCCAGACGGTCCAGCGCACGGCGAAGAGGTAGAACAGAATGCCGAGGATGCCGGGGATGATGCCCGCCATGAACAGTTTCCCGATCGAGGTCTCGGTCAGCAACCCGTAGATGACCAGAATGACCGATGGAGGGATCAGAATGCCAAGCGTACCACCGGCGGCAATCGATGCGGTCGAAAGTTCGTCGGAATAGCCATAGCGTCGCATCTGCGGCATCGCGACCTTTGACATCGTGGCGGCGGTTGCCAGCGACGATCCGCAGATAGCCGAAAATCCGCCACAGGCCGCAACCGTTGCCATGGCAATACCACCGCGCATGTGGCCAAGAAAGGCGTTGGACACCGCATAAAGCTCGCGCGCCATGCCGCCCTTGTTCACGAACAGGCCCATCAGGATGAACAGCGGCACAACCGACAGACCATAGTCCTGCGCAGTGTCGGTGATCTGTCGGCCCACCATGGACATGGCAGCCTTCATCCCGCGCTCATCAAAGATTGAGCCGCCACGCTCATAGGCAAATCCCAATGTGCCGACCAGACCCATGGCAAAGACGATAGGAAGGCGCACCAGCACCAAGATCAATACAATCGCAAATCCGATTAGCGCTGCGGTCATTACATAGGCTCCGACAGTGTATTTGGGGCGAAGGCCTTTAGCAGCCCAGTGGCGATCATCACCAGTGCAGTGATGGCAACAGACAGGGTAATGAACCAGCCGATCAGGTAGGTGGGGATTGAAAGATATTCGGTTACATCCCCATAATCCCGCGCTCGCTCGGCCAGGACCCAAACGCGCTGGACCGGCCAGAACAGCATGATGCCGCTGACCACATAGATCACAACGTCCCGCGCACGCGACAGATGCAGACGGTGGAAGAACCCGTCTGTCAGATCAACCGCGATATGGCCATTGGTGGTGGAGACGATCGGGAGGACAGAAAACACCAGAATTGCCATCAGAATGCGCGTCAGCTCGGTGGCGGCCTCAATGGGCGCATTGAAGACCGAACGCAGGATCACGTCGCAAAATGTCATTACCATCAGGATAAACAGTGCAATGCAGGCCACGATCACGGGAAGGGCGCTGGCACGGCGCACAAGCTGAATAATAGGGGTCATGGGAAACTCGCGCAGGGTAAGTCAGGGCGGCGCAAGAGCCGCCCTTCAGTCGGATCAGTTCGAGGACATTTCCGATTTGATCATGTCATATGCGGCCTGTGCGTCGACTCCTGTTGCGTCAACCTCGGCGATGACCTTGCCGCGGATGTCTTCGGCGATGGCCGAGAACTTCTCCATATCCGCGTCAGTGGCAGCGTTGATGGCATTGCCCTCCGCCGCCTCGGTTGCCTCACGTCCAGTGGCGTCGATCTCATCCCAGATTTTGCCGATCTCACGGCTCAGCGGTTCACCGAATACGTTTTCTTCCAGCGCCGTCTGCAGCTCGGGTGGCAGATCTGCGAAGGTGTCTTCGTTCATGATGAATGCAAACGAACCACGATAGAGGCCACCGGGCATCTCATAGACGTTCTGCGCAACCTCGGTCAGCTTGAAACCCTTGCGCGATTCCAATGGCATGACCACGCCGTCAGCGGCTTTCGATGCCAGTGTTTCATAGACTTTCGGAGCGGGCACCTGAATGCCGGTCGCGCCAAGCGCCGCACCAACGTCTCCGCCAACGCCACCCGGGATACGTACTTTCAGGCCCGAAACCTCATCCAGAGTGGTTACTGGCGCGCTGGAATGCAGCTGCGCGGGTCCATGCGTGTGCAAGGCGATGACTTTGACACCACGATGCTCGTCAGCAGCTTTCAAGTACTTGTCGTAGGCGCGCCAGTAGGCAACCGAAGCGTCCTCGGCCGAGCCTTCGTAACCAGGCAGTTCGATCAGCTTGGTGGTGACGAAGCGTCCCGGTTGATAGCCGTGAAAGATAATCGAGGCATCGGCCGCGCCATCCATGATCAGATCCATCTGCGCAGGCGGTGGAGCGATACCCAGCTTAAGCTCTGCGGTGACCTGCCCGTCAGTGGCCTCTTCTACCATTTCGACGAATTTGGGCCACATCTTTGCGTTGATGCCGTGGGTGGGTGGGGCCCAGCTGGAAATTGTCAGGGTGTAGTCAGCCGCAAAAGCAATGGTGCCGGACACCGCCAAGGTTGCAGACGCCAACAATGTGGTGAGCTTGGTGAATTTCATGACCGGGTCTCCTCCTCAAAATCGCAAGTCGTGAATGTGTTAATGGTACGTTTTGTAACTATCAACGACGAGAAATGCTGTTCCGCCCGCTGGCCAAAGTGCATTTCCGATCGCCGAGTCACAAACGGCTATAGAATTTATTGACCAACCGTTCGGTTTATGCAAGAAGTTTGTTGTAACTTATGAAAAGCGAACCGGGCATGTCCGACACGATTATTTCGCAGAATATGGGTCAATGGGTTGAAATTACACTCAATCGCCCTGATCGCCTGAACAGTTTCACTGATGAGATGCACTATGCCCTGCGCGCTGCACTTGAGGCCGCGCGTGACGGTGGTGCCCGATCGGTGCTGTTAACCGGCGCGGGGCGCGGGTTCTGCGCAGGGCAGGATTTGGGCGATCGAAACCCTGCCACGATGGAGGGTCCGCCGGATTTGGGCTATACGGTTCGCACGTTCTACGCACCTTTGGTCCGCCTGATCAGGTCTTTGGAATTACCTGTTGTCTGCGCCGTCAATGGCGTTGCCGCCGGGGCGGGTGCGAATCTAGCCCTGGCTTGTGATGTGGTACTTGCCGCTGACTCTGCCAAGTTTATCCAATCATTTTCCAAAGTGGGCCTGATACCTGATACCGGCGGCAGTTGGCATCTGCCACGTTTGCTGGGTGAAGCCCGAGCCAAAGGGCTGGCCCTGACTGGGCAACCCCTGCCAGCAAAGCAGGCTGCGGATTGGGGGCTGATCTGGAAAGCAATTCCAGACGCTGAACTAATGACCGAGGCGCGCGCGCTAACGGAACAGTTCGCCAATGGTCCAACGCTGGGACTTGGCCTGACGAAACAGACGATACAGGCGGCTGCCACGAATACCCTGACCGATCATCTCGAGATTGAGGCGGACGCAATGAAAACCTGCGGCGAAAGCGTCGACTATGCCGAGGGCGTTACTGCGTTTCTGGAAAAGCGCGCGCCAGTATTTCGGGGAGAATGAGATGACGCCGAAGGAACGCGCACAGAAAGCCGCTGCTGCAATGTGGGGGCGGGACAATGCCTCGAAATGGGCAGGCATGGAACTGGTGGAGATGGATGAAGGCGCTGCGACGCTGGCGTTGCAGGTGGCTGACCATCACTGCAACGGGCACGGGATCTGCCATGGCGGCGTGACATTCATGTTGGCCGACAGCGCCTTTGCCTTTGCCTGCAATAGTCGCAACCAGTCCACAGTCGCCCAGCACAATGTGATCAGCTACGTCGCGCCCGCGCGATCCGGTGATCTGCTGACGGCCCGCGCAACGGAACTGAGCCTGACAGGGCGCAGCGGCATCTATGACGTATCCATAACCAACCAAGCCGGACAAAAGATCGCAGAATTTCGGGGCTTTTCCCGCGCGGTCAAAGGCCCGGTGTTTGACGAGACCTGAGATGAGGGGGATGGCATGAAGGATCTTACTCCGAACAAGGCGGATCTTGATCCGATAGAGATCGCCTCGATTGATGAAATCCGCAACCTACAGTTGGATCGGCTGAAATGGTCGCTGCGCCATGCTTATGACAACGTGCCTATGTACCGGCAGCGGTTTGATGAGGCCGGTGTGCATCCTGACGACCTTCAGTCCCTCAGTGATCTGGCACGGTTTCCGTTTACCTACAAAAACGATCTGAGGGAAAACTATCCTTTTGGTCTGTTTGCGGTCCCGCGTGAGCAGATCATTCGTGTTCATGCCTCGTCGGGAACGACGGGCAAGCCAACCGTCGTGGGGTATACGCAAGGCGACATAGACAACTGGGCGGATCTGGTGGCGCGGTCATTGCGTGCCAGCGGTTTGCGCCGGGGCGACATGGTGCACAACGCCTATGGCTATGGCCTGTTCACCGGCGGTCTGGGTGCGCATTATGGAATCGAACGTCTGGGGGCCACGGTCGTCCCGATGAGCGGTGGGCAGACCGGCAAGCAGGTCGACCTGATCACTGACTTCAAACCAGACGGGATTATGGTAACACCATCATATATGCTGAACATTCTTGAGCAGTATCACAAGATTGGACTCGATCCGCGCGAAAGTTCCTTGGCTGTCGGCGTCTTTGGCGCTGAACCTTGGACGGATTCGATGCGCTCCGAGGTTGAACAAGCATTCGATATGCATGCCGTCGATATCTACGGCCTGTCCGAGATCATGGGACCGGGCGTCGCCAATGAGTGCGTCGAAACCAAAGACGGGCCCGTGATCTGGGAAGACCACTTCTACCCCGAAATCATCGACCCGCAGACCGGCGAGGTCATGCCTGATGGTGAGATTGGTGAACTGGTCTTTACCACGCTGACCAAAGAAGGTCTTCCGATGATCCGCTATCGCACCCGTGACCTGACGCGGCTTTTGCCCGGCACGGCGCGGTCGATGCGTCGGATGGAAAAGATCACGGGCCGCTCGGATGACATGATCATTCTGCGGGGTGTCAACGTCTTCCCCAGTCAGATCGAGGAGCAGGTTCTGGCAACCGGCGGTCTGGCGCCCTACTACCAGATCGAACTTTATAAAGCTGGCCGGATGGACGCGATGCGCGTGCATGTCGAAGCAACGCCAGATGCAGCCGATGAGCTGAGCAAAACCGCCGCTGCTCGGATGCTATCTCGCCGGATTAAAGAGGTGGTTGGCATCTCGACCGAGATCGATATAGGCGAGCCGGGCGAGGTCGAACGCTCACAGGGCAAGGCCCGGCGTGTGATTGACAATCGGGACAGTTAAGCGACAGACGGAGGGTCAGGATTTGGCGCGCACGATAGCAAAAGACCACGACCATAAACGAACTCGCATCCTAAAATGCGCCGCCCGCGTCTTCGCGCGGGAAGGATTTGATCGGGCGTCAATGTCTCAGCTGGCGCGGGAGTGCGGGATATCCAAGGCCAATATCTATCACTACTACGACAGCAAGGACGCCATTCTGTTCGATATTCTCGACAGTTACCTGCTGCAATTGCGTGACCAGGTTTGCGGCTTGGACCTTGATGGGATGGAACCCGCGGATCGCTTGAAACGGGTGGTGCGGGAAATCCTACTGGCCTATCAAGGCGTGGATGATGAGCATCGCGTGCAAACCAGCGGCATGTCCGCATTGCCCGAAGAGCAGCAGAATCTGCTGCGTGGCTATCAGAAGGATCTGGTGGTGTTCGTCAGTGACATCATCGCCAGCATCTCGCCTGCAACTTTCAAGGATGATCCGGCCAAGCTTCGGGCCACGACCATGTCCGTTTTCGGAATGTTGAACTGGTTCTACATGTGGAATGCCGGGGCGGATGCCAACGCGCGCAGCGATTACGCCGCGTTGGTAAGCAATCTGACATTATCAGGTGTTGATGGCCTTTGAACCCTTGTTGGCACAGAGTTGATTTGGCTCTTCGGTCAGGATGAGGTTCAATAAGGGCGGAGGTTACCCATGCGACGCCCTGATCGTTTCGATAAATTCTATTTCGCCAAAGTAGGTCTGGGCGAAGCCTGTGGCTGCGCCGAGCGGGTGATTGACGTTTTTGAGTTCAATCGGAAATGTGGTGCTAAAGCCCAGCAGTCATTGAAGAAAGATCGGCGAAAGCGTCGCACGCTTCGCGGATTGGCCGTGAAGTATGGGTTGCTGAGCCGCAAACGCCAACTTTGAAAGCTAGGGTACTTTAAGTCCCAGCTTTTCGATCTGTTCGGTCGCTTTTACTGTCCACTGATCTTTCATCTCAATCCCGGTTAATTGCCGCAGCCCCAGCTTGCGGAGCGTTTCGGTTTTCTCGGCTGTGCCTGCCCCAAAACTTGCCGCGACCCGGGGCCACCAATAGTCGACCGACGCTTGCATTTCTGCAGCCTTTCCCTGTTCGATCAGCTTGCCCGCACCCTCAAGCGCAAGCTCCCCATGGCGCGCCTCGATCGGGGAAATCTCGCGGAAGGCCTCGGCCAGAGGCTGATAGGATATCTGCGAAAACTGAGCCAGTTGGACGTCAACCGCCAGGCTCATCAGCAGGTTCATAACCACGGCATCTTCCCATCCTTCGATCGGATAGTTGAATACAGCAAGGCGCATGTCGTGTTCGGACCGCGTAGCCCCGATATCCGCATCACGATCCAGACGTGTGGTCCAGGGATGGTGATTTGCATAGCGGTCAGTGTTGGCTCCGAACTCGCCCATGATTTTCAGGACACGATCTGCGTTGTCGGTCTTTTCCAGCACAATCTTGGCCGCCGCGATGCGTTCCTTGATGCCCGGGCCCAGATTTATGATGTCGGCAAAGCCCGCTGCGCCGGCCAGTTCGCTGTCCACGAAGGTCGCCATCAGTTTCATGAGCTCTGCACGATAGCGCGGAGGCACGTTGGTTGGATTACTCAGGACACCACCCGCTGCCAAATAGCTCTCGATTGTCATGTCTTCAGCCATCATTCCCTCCGTCTACTGATCGTAGTCCACGACAACGGTGTCGGTCATCGGATAGGCCTGACAGCTCAGGACGTATCCTTTCTCGACTTCGTAGTCTTCCAATGCGTGATTGGCGACCATCTCGACCTCGCCTTCAAGCACTCGGCAGCGGCAGGTTGAACAGACCCCGGCCTTACAGGCATAAGGCGCGTCCATCGCATTCTCCAACGCGGCATCGAGAATCGATTGATCCTTCGGCATGGTGATCGTTTGCGTTGCCCCGTCCATGGTGATTGATGTTTTGGTCTGGTTGTCCTGAGACGCCGTGTCCGCCCCGCTCACTTTGCGCTTGACCCGACCGGGTTGAGCGCTGGCGAAGAGTTCAAACTTGATCTGCCCGTCGTTCAGCCCATGCGCCCGCAGGGCTGAGGCAATGCCCAGCATCATCGGCTCGGGGCCGCAGATAAAAGCCGTGTCGACGTTCTGAATATCGATCCAGTGTTCAAAAAGTTCGGCACATTTGTCCTGCGTGACCAGACCGGTAAAAAGCTCGATTTCCTGCGCGTCTGTTTCCAGAATATGGATCACGTTCAAACGCCCCATATAGAGGTTCTTGAGGTCCTCAAGCTCCTCTCGGAACATGATCGTGTTCACGCCCTTGTTGGCATAAACCAATGTGAACCGCGAATGTGTTTCTCGGGCGAGCGTCGTCTTCAGGATCGAGAGAACCGGCGTGATGCCCGACCCACCCGCAAAGCCCAGATAATGCTTTTCGGCGGAGGGATCGATTGCGGTGTAAAAGCTGCCCATCGGCGGCATCGCCTGCACCGTATCGCCCACCTTTAGATCGGAGTTGGCCCAGGTCGAGAATGCGCCGCCATCCACGCGCTTGATCCCCACCTGCAGAATGCCCTCATCCTTGCCCGCGCAGATCGAATAGGACCGGCGCAGTTCTTCCCCGTCGAAATCGCGGCGGAAGGTCAGGTACTGGCCTTGGGTAAAGTCGAATTCATCGGCTGAACCGTTTACAGGTTTCAACGTCACGACCACCGCATCGCGGATGGTTTTGTGAACATCGGTAACTTCCAGATCATGAAAGCGTGCCATCCGGTGATCCTCCCTCAGATGCACTTGAAATAGTCAAAAGGTTCCAGGCAGTCGGTGCAGCGCCAATGGGCCTTGCAAGGGGTCGAGCCAAACTGGCTGACCTTTTCAACCGCCTTGCTACCGCAATGTGGGCAGCGTTCAGGTCCACCTGCAGGCTGCGGCGGGGCGATGCCGTAATCCTCGAGCCGAGCACGGCCCTTGTCGCTGAGCCAATCGGTGGTCCAAGCCGGTGCGATACTTGTCTCGATCCGCAGATCGTCGATTCCATGATCACGCAGCGCAGTTTCGATATCCATGCTGATGACCGAGGTCGCCGGGCAGCCTGAATAGGTCGGCGTGACGGTAACCGTCAGAGTGTCTTCATCCCATCGCACATCGCGTACAATGCCCAGATCGACGACCGAGATCACCGGAATCTCAGGGTCTGGTACAGCGTCCAGCCATTCCCACACCTGATCCGTTGAAGCCCGCATTGATCCTTACCACTTCGCGCCGGGATATGCGCGCTGCAACCACTGCATCTGTGTCAGAAGATGGCCCAGATGCTCGGTATGCATGCGACCGTCGCGCCCGCCCTTATGGGCAAAGCGGCTTTCGGGAATGGTTAGTGTCGCCTCGGACAGCACACGCTCGATCAGAGCGTCATATTCTGCGCGCAGATCTGCCGGGTTCGGGGCAATCCTCGCCGCAACCATTTCTGCATCAACATCGTCACTGGCAAACATCTCGCCGACATATGGCCAGAGATAGTCCAGCGCCTCTTGCATGCGGGCATGACTTTCCTCGGTCCCGTCGCCGAGGCCCACAACCGTGTCGCCCGAGCGTTCGAGGTGGTAGGTGACCTCTTTGCTGGCCTTGGCGGCAATCGCAGCGACCCGGTCGTCAGAGGATGTCATCAGACGCCCCAGCATGATCGAATGCCACGCATCGAACAGGAACTGACGCATCAGCGTGCGGCCGAAATCGCCGTTCGGCACTTCGACCAGCAGCACATTGCGGAAATCCCAGGCATCTCGCAGAAAGGCCAGATCATCGGCGGATTTGCCGCCGTCGATCTCACCCGCAAGACCCAGCCACATCTGAGTCTGACCGATCAGGTCCAGCGCGGTATTGGCCAGCGCGATGTCTTCCTCCAGCACAGGCGCATGACCGCACCATTCGCTGACGCGATGGCCGAGGATCAAGGTATTGTCCCCCATCCGAAGCAGAAACTGCAGCAAAGCGTCATTGGAAACCGGAACACTCATTACATCGCCCCCACTTCTTCGGGAATATCGAAGAAGGTTGGATGGCGGTACACTTTGCTTTCGCTGGGCTCGTACAGCGGACCTTTGTCGCTGGGTGATGAGGCCGAGATGTTGTTGGCCTCAACCACCCAGATCGAAACGCCTTCGTTGCGGCGCGTGTAGACATCGCGCGCGTTCTTGATCGCCATTTCCGCGTCCGGGGCGTGTAACGATCCAACATGGCGGTGACTCATGCCATGTTGTCCGCGGATGAAGATTTCCCACAGGGGCCATTCGTTGTTCATTTGGTATCCTCCTCAGGGCAGTCTTATTCTGCAGCCAGATTTGCGGCGCGTTTCTTGCGGGCATGAGCCAGCAGCCCGTCGCGAACCCATTTACCGTCGTCCCACGCCTTGTTACGCGCGGCCAGCCGGTCGACATTGCAGGGGCCGTTGCCCTTGATCACATCGAAAAACTCGGACCAGTCCGGGTCGGTGTAATCATAATGGCCCCGTTCTTCGTTCCATTTCAGGTCCGGGTCAGGGATACTCAGACCCAGATATTCGGCCTGAGGCACGGTCTGATCCACGAATTTCTGGCGCAGCTCGTCATTGGTGTTGATCTTGATCTTCCACGCCATGGATTGGGCCGAATGCACGCTTTCCTTGTCCGACGGCCCGAACATCATCAGCGACGGGTACCACAGTCGATTTATTGCATCCTGCGCCATCTTACGCTGTTCTGGCGTACCCTCTGCCATCTTGCGGATCGCATCATAGCCCTGGCGCTGGTGAAAGCTTTCTTCCTTGCAGATGCGGATCATCGCGCGCGAATACGGCCCGAAAGACGTCCGCTGCAGCGGAACCTGGTTCATGATCGCAGCGCCATCGACCAGCCATCCGACCGCGCCGATATCAGCCCAGTTCAGGGTCGGATAGTTAAAGATCGACGAGTATTTCATGCGCCCGTCCAGCAGCATCTCGGTGATCTCATCCCGGCTGACACCCAGCGTTTCTGCCGCGCAATAGAGATACAGCCCATGCCCGGCCTCATCCTGCACCTTGGCCAGCAGGATCGCCTTGCGCTCCAGCGTTGGCGCTCGGGTGATCCAGTTTCCTTCGGGTAGCTGGCCTACGATTTCAGAATGTGCGTGCTGGCCAATTTGACGGATCAGTGTCGCGCGATAGTCGTCGGGCATCCAATCCTTGGGCTCGATCTTGATATCGGCGTCGATCTTGTCCTGAAACGCGCGTTCCTGCTCGGTCATCTCCTCGCGGGTTTTCACGCCTGTTCCGGCTGTTTTGATCATCTGAGCGTACATGTGAGGTCTCCTCCCTTACACACGTTCAAGAATAAGTGCGGCACCCTGCCCTACCCCGACACACATGGTACAGAGCGCGTAGCGGCCTCCGGTGCGGCGCAGTTGATAGGCAGCAGTCATCACTAGCCGCGCACCGCTCATTCCAAGCGGGTGGCCAATGGCGATCGCCCCGCCATTTGGGTTCACATGCGGCGCATCATCAGGCACCCCGAGTTCGCGCAGCGTGGCTAGGCCCTGCGAGGCAAACGCCTCGTTCAATTCTATCACATCCATCTGATCGATGCTGAGCCCAGTCCGTGCAAGCACCTTACGGCTGGCTGGAACCGGGCCGATGCCCATCACGCGCGGCTCCACTCCAGCAACGGACATGCCAACCACACGGGCAATCGGGGTCAGGTCGTTCTTTGCCGCAGCAGATTCATTTGCCATCAGGATCGCCGCCGCGCCGTCGTTAACACCCGAGGCGTTTCCGGCGGTCACAGTCTTGTCCACCCCGTTGATGCCCTTTAGGCCAGACAGTTTCTCTGCTGTAGTCCCCGGACGTGGATGCTCGTCCGTATCGACCACCACCGGGTCACCTTTGCGCTGGGGGATTGTGACCGGGGTGATCTCCTCCTGAAACACCCCGGTCTGGTGCGCCGCGGCCCAGCGGGCCTGGCTGCGTTCGGCAAACGCGTCCTGATCGGAGCGACTGATACCATAAGCTGCCGCTACGTTATCCGCTGTTTCGGGCATCGAGTCGATACCAAATTCCTTTTCCATTTTCGGGTTCACAAAGCGCCAGCCGATCGTGGTGTCGTAAACGGCATTGGCACGCGTAAAGGCGGATGTTGCCTTGGGCATCACAAATGGCGCACGCGACATGCTTTCGACCCCACCCGCGATCGCCATGTCATAATCCCCAGCCTTGATGGCGCGCGCAGCCATGCCCACCGCATCCATGCCAGACGCGCAGAGCCGATTGATTGTCGTTCCCGGTACATCCACAGGCAGCCCTGCCAGCAACGCCGCCATCCGCGCCACATTGCGGTTGCTTTCACCGGCTTGGTTCGCATCGCCATAAATCACGTCGTCCAGACTGGACCAATCCACCTGTGGGTTACGCGCGACAAGCGAAGCGATTGGCAGGGCGGCAAGATCATCTGTGCGCACCTGGCTAAGTCCACCACCATATCGTCCGATCGGGGTGCGCTGGGCGTCGCAGATAAAGGCGTCCATAGGTCGATTACTCCGAATTTGAATTCACATCATTAAGTGACCGATAGGTCGGTTAATAAGCCTCTCATCGATTCGCAGCAAGCATTATGTTACTTCAACTACGTTTTCTTGATTTTTCCGTAACGCATTGACTCGCTGCGAGTAACTTGGTCGTGTGAAGTGTAGTCTCTGCCGGCTTACCACCTGCGCCAATACCGTCTCAGACCTTTGATAAGGGTTCCTTCAACACAAAATTTGACAAATCGAAAGCGTACTTAGACCGCTTCGAATAGGCAGTTTGAAAGGTTGCCATTCTCAGATTGGAGTTCCAGTAAACGTCAGTATCTGCAGCAGACATCGCACCGGATTGGCTGGTTTTGACCTATAGCGTTTAATGAATGACACTTAACCGCTTTCGTCCCAACAGCTGCCTCCAGTCATCGCCAATCATCAAGTTAACTTTGAAAAGAAGCGTTGAATGATCTATACACAAAAGCCGAGGTGATGACGATCATCCGCTGCCTTCTGTCGGAGACCCAGTAGGTCCCCGAAGAACGGAAGTATGCGATTAAACTTGTTGGGGAACTTGCGGATTTGCTTACTTTGGGGGCGTCCCAGAATGAACAAAACCGCCCTAGGGCGGTGCGTAAACATCTGATGTTGCACGGTGTTTTTGCTTGCGGGAGTAGGAATTGAACCTCTGAGTTTCAGGTTATGAGCCTGACGAGGTTTGATCGTTAAGCAATTGATCCGGTGGACTGTTTGTAGTCTGCACGGGCTGTGTTTGGATTTTCTAAAGTTGGTTGCGGGAGCAGGATTTG
>NZ_JBQFSC010000005.1:0-240230 GCF_056537805.1 Ruegeria sp. C10
AAAAACCTCAGATGCCCCCAGTCTCTCCCGAGCGTCTCCGCAGCTTCCACCGCGTCCCAGCACCTCAGCAGCGCCGGTGAAGGGCGTTCTAAGTATATCGCCCAAAAGCCGCAAGTGGAAAAATCAAAAAACCGCAAAAAAACGCAAAAGCAGAATTTTATATTACTAAAACAAATGGTTACGAAGAGCATCCAGCCATTCAACCCGGAAGTCGCGGACACAGACCATCGCAAATCAGCGCCATGGATATGTTATTCACACTGTTACCCACAGACTCGCCTGCGAGTCAGGCTGAATCGGCTTGCCTAAACCGGATCAGGAATGATGTTACCGGCAGGCGCAAGACCAGAAGGCCCAGAATAATCGCCAGGTAGACCAATGGCTCGATCTGAAACCCCTTCGCCAGCATCACATAATGAAGCGCGCCCAGAATTGCTGCCGGGTAGACCAGACGATGCAATTTGCGCCAACGAGGCCCCAAACGGCGAACCGCCCAGTTGTTGGACGTGATTGCAAGCGGCAGTAACAGTACAAAGGCAGCCATGCCCACCGTGATATAGGGCCGCTTGATAATGTCCGCCCAGATTTGGCTGGGAATCTGAACATCCAGAACCAGCCAGATCAACAGGTGCAATGCGACATAGGAAAATGTCAGTACACCTATCGCGCGGCGGAACTTCATCAGATTTAGGCCAGCGAAGCGACGCAAGGGCGAAATCGCGAGACCCAAAATCAGAAACTGCAGCGCCAGTTCGCCAAACTCGTGCTCGAGCGCCTCGATCGGCTCGACCCCGAGACCCCCGGTCATGCCCTGATAAAACAACCAGGGCGCAGGCAGCGCGCCCAGCAGATAAACAGCCCAATTGGGAAGCCGTCGCAAGAGGTCGTTGAGCCGCCGCATCATCTCAGTAGTTCTTCGCCAGATCCATGCCTTCGTAAAGGCTGGCGACCTCATCTTCATATCCGTTGAACATCAGCGTCGGGATTCGCTTGGCAAACAGACCTCCGCCGATTTGACGTTCCGAGGCCTGCGACCATCGGGGGTGATCCACATTGGGGTTCACATTGCTGTAGAACCCATATTCCCTAGGACCTGCCATGTTCCAACTTGTCGGAGGCTGGGTATCCGTCAAGGTAATCCGCACGATCGATTTGATCGATTTGAAGCCGTATTTCCACGGTACCACCAATCGCAAAGGCGCGCCGTTCTGGTTCGGGATGTCGCTGCCGTAGATCCCAGTAGCCATAATGGTCAGCGGATGCATCGCCTCATCCAAACGCAGCCCTTCGCGATATGGCCAGTCTAGTACCGGATACGCCACACCCGGCATCTCATCGGGACGATAGGCGGTCTCAAACGCCACGTATTTCGCGCCGTCCTGAACACCAGCCATGCCGAGTAGATCTGCCAGTTCAAACCCGTTCCAAGGTATCACCATCGACCAGGCCTCTACACAGCGGAACCGATAGATTCGCTCCTCAACAGTCATTTCAGACATGATGTCTTTGAAATCATATTCACCAGGGCGGTCGACCAGACCGTCGATGGTTACACTCCAGGGCTCGGTCACCAGTGTGTGTGCATATTTCGCCGGATCATCCTTGCGTGTCCCGAACTCATAATAATTGTTGTAGGAAGTAATCTCTTCCCAGGTATTCGGTTCAAGCGCCTCGGCCGCCGCTGGCCGCGCCAGACTCGCCAGCCCGACACCCGCAAAACCGGCCATGACCTGTCGCCGGTTCAGAAACGCCGCCCTTGGGGTGACGTCCGCATGCGTCAGTTTGTTGGTCCAGCGATGCGCCATTTGGTTCTCCGTTATCCATTAACCTCGAAACTGAGGTAAGGTCTGATAGCACAGAGCCAAGGAAACAGGCGTCACGATTGAGCGAACAGATTGTAACGAAAATTAGGTACGCTTGGGCGCGAGGATAACGGTCACCCGATGTTCAAGCCGACAACACGGTTTATTTCGCACCCAAGATTGACCGCCTGATAGGTCGGAAAGGGCAGCCGGGCCGAAGTTTCGATATCGCGCCGAACCCAGTCCTGCTCCTCTAATTGCTTGAGCGAGGATGACAATGCGCGATCAGTGATCACCTGAAGATCCGACCTGAGCCTTGAAAAGCGCCGCGGTTGGCGCGTCAGCGCCAGAATAGGAACCGTCCAGCTGCGGCGCAGTAGCTTCAATTCAGTATCATCCGGCACCAAGGCCATGATTTCTGCCGCTACTGCCGCCGCCTGAACCCCAGCTTTGGTCAAACGGAACTCAGGTCTTAAAGGGTGGCCGTGGCCCGGATTCCGTTCAAGCAAGCCAAGGCTTGCCAGATGCTCCAGACTTGCCGCAAACGCCGTCCGACTTGCCCCCGTCGCGGCGAGCAACGGGGCCTGCCTGCCCGGAACCCCCTGGTGTAGCTGCGCAAGAATGTTCAGCGACCAGGCCCGAGAGGTGAGCTTGACAAGTGCCTTAATGTCCATAAAGTATAGTTACTTTATTTTAGGACAAAAGGAAAGTTCCATGGCCCTCGTTTCCTTAGAAAACACCATCACTCTTGCCATTTCGGTCAAAGATCGCCACGCCAGTGCGCGCTGGTATAATGACAAGCTCGGGTTTGAGTTGATCCATCATATTGATGAGGCGGGTTGGAGCGAGATGCTCACCAAAACCGAAGGCGTGACCCTTGGTTTGGGCGAGCAGTCAGAACCAGCGCCCGGAAACTCCGTTCCGGTCTTTGGTGTTGCTGATATCGCAAGCGCACGCGATGCTTTGGAAGGGGCTGGAGTTCGGTTTGACGGCGAAACCGAGACGATTGAGGGGATGGTCAGCACTGCCACATTTTACGACCCGGACGGCAACGCAATGATGCTGGCGCAGGATCTGACCGGGCAGGCCTGAACGCTCTTAGTCGCAATACAAGCCACCAAAAAAAGACCCGCCTGGATGGCGGGTCTCTTCATTACCTGAGATTTAATGCACGACTGCATCATCCGGGCGCGGACGCTCGGACGTTCCCAGCCGGTCGCCGATGATCAAACCATCGGTTCCGGCGGTCACCGGAACGGTCTCACCATCCTTTATCTCACCGGCCAGCAGTGCTTCGGCCAACGGGTTCTGCAGGGCGCGTTGGATCACGCGTTTCAATGGGCGGGCACCGAAGACCGGATCATAGCCTTCATTGGCCAGCCATTCCTTCGCGCCATCGTCCAGTGCCAGCTCGATCTTGCGGGCAGCCAGACGTTTCTGCAGACGTGCCATCTGGATATCGACGATGCCTTCCATATCGGCCCGCTTGAGCCGGTCAAAGATGATGGTCTCATCCAAACGGTTCAGGAATTCAGGCCGGAAATGCGCCCGGACCGCATCCATCACGTCGCGCCGCGCCTGCGCGCTGTCCGCTCCTTCGGGCAACTGGCTGAGTGCCTGAGACCCAAGGTTCGACGTCAGGATGATCAGCGTCTGCTTGAAGTCGACGGTACGACCCTGACCATCGGTCAGGACGCCATCGTCTAGGACCTGCAGCAGCACGTTGAACACATCCGGGTGTGCCTTTTCGACCTCGTCAAACAGCACGACCTGATAGGGTCTGCGCCGCACGGCTTCGGTCAGCACACCGCCTTCATCATAGCCGACATAGCCTGGAGGGGCACCGATCAGGCGGGCGACCGCGTGTTTCTCCATGAACTCGGACATGTCGATACGCACCATCGCGTTGTCGTCGTCGAACAGGAAGTTCGCCACGGCCTTGGTCAGCTCGGTCTTACCCACACCGGTCGGCCCGAGGAACAGGAACGAGCCCAGCGGGCGCCCTTCGTCGTTCAGACCGGCACGCGCACGGCGCACGGCGTTGGCAACGGCAGTGACCGCCGCATCCTGACCGATCACGCGGGAATGCAGATCGTCTTCCATCCGCAGCAGTTTCTCACGCTCGCCTTCCAGCATTTTCGAGGTCGGGATACCGGTCCAGCGTTCGACCACCGACGCAATCTGTTCTGGGCGCACCGTTTCCTCGGCCATCATGGCGTTGCTTTCGGCGTTTTCAGCCTCGGTCAGCTTTTTCTCAAGGTCAGGGATGACACCGTAGGACAGCTCACCCGCTTTGGCGAGGTTCCCTTCGCGCTTCGCGATTTCCAGATCAGCGCGAGCTTTGTCGAGCTGTTCCTTAAGATCACGGGCACCCGCGAGCTTGTCACGTTCTGCCTGCCACTGAGCAGTCATCTCGGCGGATTGCTCCTGCAGGTCGGCCAAATCCTTTTGCAAGGTTTCCAGACGATCCTTGGAGGCCGCGTCATCTTCCAGCTTCAGCGCCTCTTCCTCGATCTGCATTTGCAGGATCTGACGATCCAGCTGATCGAGTTCCTCGGGCTTGGAATCCACCTCCATCCGCAAACGCGAAGCCGCTTCATCGACAAGGTCGATGGCTTTGTCAGGCAGGAAGCGGTCGGTGATGTAGCGATGCGACAGGGTCGCCGCCGACACGAGCGCCGAGTCCGAGATGCGCACACCGTGGTGCAGCTCGTACTTTTCCTTGATACCGCGAAGGATGCTGATCGTGTCCTCAACTGTCGGCTCAGTGACCATCACCGGCTGGAACCGCCGCGCAAGCGCCGCGTCTTTTTCGACGTATTTGCGGTACTCATCCAGCGTCGTCGCGCCGATACAATGCAGCTCACCCCGGGCAAGCGCAGGCTTGATCAGGTTGGCGGCATCCATCGCACCGTCGGATTTACCTGCACCTACCAGCGTGTGCATCTCGTCGATGAACAGGATGATCTCCCCGGCGGCTTCGGTCACCTCGGTCAGAACGGCCTTCAGTCGTTCTTCGAACTCACCGCGATATTTAGCACCGGCGATCAGCGCACCCATGTCGAGCGCGAGAAGCTTCTTGTCCTTCAATGATTCCGGCACATCACCATTGACTATGCGCAGGGCCATGCCCTCGGCAATCGCGGTCTTACCGACGCCGGGTTCACCAATCAGTACCGGATTGTTCTTGGTGCGGCGCGACAGAACCTGCATCGAACGGCGGATTTCCTCATCCCGCCCGATGATCGGGTCGATCTTGCCTTCGGCTGCAGCCTCGGTCAGGTCGCGCGCATATTTCTTAAGCGCGTCGTAGCCTTCTTCCGCCGATGCGGTGTCAGCAGTGCGGCCCTTGCGGATATCGTTGATCGCTTCGTTCAGTTTCTGGGCCGATACAGCACCGGCCTCCAAAGCCTCTTTGGCTTTAGATTTCACCATACACAGCGCCATCAGAACGCGTTCGACCGGCACAAAGCTGTCGCCCGCCTTGGTGGCGAGCTTCTCTGCCTCGTCCAAAACCTTGGCGGTCTGGCCGTCCATATAGATCTGGCTCGCGTCGCCGCTGACCTTCGGAATTTTGCCCATGGCCGCGTCCAACGCCTCAACCACGCGGTTCGGTGCGCCGCCAGCGCGTGTGATCAGGTTGCTGGCCAGCCCCTGATCGTCGTCCATCAATGCTTTGAGTATGTGTGTGGGCTCCAGCCTTTGGTGCCCCTCGCGCAGCGCAATGGTCTGCGCGGCTTGCACGAAACCCCGTGCCCGCTCGGTGAACTTGTTCAAGTCCATAGCATTCTCCTTTTCTTAAGCGCCCCGTATTGATGCGCCCGCTTGGCGGCACGCGTCGGTCTGGGCCTCACATTCAATTTGGGAAATGTCTTTTCCCATTCAAGGGGCTAGAGCATATAAATCGGCGTCATCCGCGCGGAATCGAGTAGACGGAATAACCGCCAGTTTCTCCCATCAATTCAGCGTTATACATTTCGACCAAAGACTGCTCGGCACTGCTGCCTGTGGGGCATGAAACCAGATCTGCTGTATGATCGAGGAAGTTGCCGGTATAGGCTGTTTCCCCGGTCAATTGACACCAGTCGTCTTCCGATCGGTACCCACGCACTAACAGAAGATTGTCATTGGTTGGAGCCGGCGCGACACCGGTTTCGGGCGGATCGCTTTGAGGCGCGTCTTCGCATGCGGCCAACATCAGTGCCGCGCCAAGTACAATTACCTTTTTCATCGTTTCTATCCCTGTTCTGAACGTCGGCACTTTAGCACATTGCGCAAAATAGTGAGTGAACTGCGTCACCTCGGGCTTCACACATGGACAGATCGCCCTGAACCCGTTAGGACGCAAACGTTTGCCAAAAAGGAGCGCCCCATGTCCGATGACCGCCTTATCGTAGCCCTCGACGTCCCAAACGCCCTGCAGGGTCTAGCCATGGCCGAGCGGCTGGGCGACTCGGTTTCGTTCTATAAGATCGGGCTGGGTATGTTGACTGGCGGCGGTCTGGCATTGGCCAACGAGTTGAAACAGGATCACGGAAAGCGCATTTTCTTGGACATGAAGCTGTTCGATATCGGCAACACTGTAGAAAATGCAGTGCGTGGGTTGGCTCAGTTCGATCTGGACTTCTTGACGGTGCATGGTGATCCGCATGTCGTACGCGCCGCAAAGGAGGGCGCTGCAGGCAAGGACATGAAAATTCTGGCGGTAACCGTCCTAACATCACTGAACAGGGACGATCTGGATGCAAGCCTTCTGAAAGCGGGTGACGTGCAGGACCTCGTTGTAGAACGCGCGGCCAAGGCTTTCGAGGCCGGAGCTGATGGCGTAATCGCCAGCCCTCAGGAAGCCGCGCTAATCCGCGCCCTGCCCCAATCCGAAAGTCGTTTGATTGTAACCCCTGGGGTACGCCCTGCTGGTGCAGCTTTGGGCGACCAAAAGCGGGTCGCAACCCCGGCCAGTGCAATCGGCGATGGGGCCGATCATATCGTCGTGGGCCGCCCGATTTATCAGGCGGATGACCCCAAAGCCGCCGCACAAGCAGTTTTGAGCGAGTTAAATTCATTGACTCACCATTAGGCGAAAAGCCAAAAATTGCGGAAGGAACAGTGCTCAAGCAATTGACGTTAGGTCAATTTTTTGCGCCGCCGCGCCAAATCGTCCCTGTGCCCGAAAACACACATGAAAAACATGAGTTTTATGGCGTTCGGCTTGTGGCTATCGAAAAACGCCATTTTCGGCGATTCTACACACAAGACACTCCCCAACGGGCCATCTCTTCCTGAGGCTCGTTACCTCCCCCCGCAGGCGCGGGGGGTTTTCTTTCGAAGTCCCGATCAAAGCTGCGCCGTTAAGTCCCGTTCAAAGCTGCGCCGTTTCCGACAAATAATCCCGAAGGCGATCTGCAAAATTTGGAATGGCCAACGGATTCGACAGATAATCCCGCGGACAAATCAGCCTCCACCCCTGCCCTTCGTCTCCAAAACGGATCAGGCCAACATCTTCCGGCGGGCGCAGGGCGACGTAGAACCAGCTTTGACCATATTGCCGTGACCAGACAAGATCGGTTGCGCACAGGCGCAGTCCAACCTCTTCATCTGTTTCACGCAACGCGCATTCGATCGGTGTTTCGCCTGGCTCTTTCCCGCCGCCTGGAAAATCGAGATGCCCTGGAAACGGAATATCTGATCGATCATCTCTTAGAATGACCAGCAGCTTGTGCCCCAGAAACAACGCTATTTTTGCCCGGGCGAAGTCCATCGGTCCTCTTTTTATCCTAATCCATTCGCGATACCTTTTAACCTATCGAATGTCTTGACCAATCCGCCGCTGGCCGGAAAGAAACTACATCATGCCCGCCATCTGTCGCGACTGCCTGAAGGAAACTAAGCAAGGGCCGCGCTGCCCAACTTGCAGCAGCCCGAGGGTCAAATCGCACCCAGAGCTGTTTGACCTGACGATCGCGCATATGGATTGCGATGCTTTTTATGCTTCGGTCGAAAAGCGCGACAATCCCGAACTTGTCGACAAGCCTGTGATCATTGGCGGCGGCAAGCGCGGGGTGGTTTCGACTGCCTGTTACGTGGCCCGCGTTCGCGGGGTACGTTCAGCGATGCCAATGTTCAAGGCGCTTCAACTATGCCCCGAAGCGGTGGTGATCAAACCGCGTATGTCGGTCTATGCCAGCGTCTCGCGCGAGATACGCACCATGATGGACGAGTTGACACCTGATGTTGAACCGCTGTCGCTGGATGAGGCGTTCATGGACCTATCCGGCACCGAGCGGCTGCATGGTGCACCGCCAGCGGTCATGCTTGCGCGTCTGGTCAAGAGGATGAAAGATGAGCTGGGCCTGACGGGATCGATTGGCTTGAGCCATAACAAGTTTCTGGCCAAGGTGGCCTCGGATCTCGACAAGCCTCGGGGTTTTTCAGTGATCGGCAAGGCCGAGACGGCTGATTTCCTGCATGACCGGCCGGTGCGATTAATCTGGGGAATTGGTCCGGCGGCGCAGGAATCTCTGGATCGCGCGGGGATTCGCACATTTGCTGATCTTCTGCGCTGGGATCAGGAGGCGCTGACCGCGCGGTTCGGATCAATGGGCTACCGTCTGTGGCATCTGGCGCGAGGGCAGGACAAACGGCGCGTATCGGCCCATGAGCCGATGAAGTCGATCAGCAATGAGACCACTTTTTTCGAGGATACCGCCAGTCTTGAAATTCTGGACGGGCATCTGTGGCGTATGTCTGAAAAGGTAGCCGACCGGGCCAAAGCCAAGGGATTGGCTGGGCGAGTGGTGACGCTGAAGCTGAAACAGGCCAACCACAAGATCATCACCCGGCGGATATCGCTACGCGATGCGACTCAGATAGCGGATCGGATTTATCGCACCGCTCGTGGGCTATTTGATCAGGTTGGCGATCAGGGTCCCTATCGCCTTTTGGGATGCGGCCTGTCTGACCTGTGCTCAGAGGATCAGGCCGATATCTCGGGCGACCTTCTGGATCCCGGTGCAGAACGCCGATCACAGGCCGAACGTGCGACGGACGAAATCCGGCGCCGTTTCGGCAGTGATGCAATCGTAAAAGGTCGTGCGCTGCGCTAGGTCTATTCGGCGGCAAGTGACATTGGATCGGACCCGATACTGGTGATCTGCGCGGTGACCTGCCGCAACACATCACGCAACGCCTCAAAGTTGCCGTTCGGCTCGATCGTTTCCTCGTTCATATAAAGTGAACGATCGATCTCGATTTGAACCGCATGCTGATGGCGGGCAGGTCGACCATAGGTCTGGGTGACGTAGGCCCCTGCAAAAGGCGTGTTGCGCGCCACATTCAGACCCGCGTCGGCAAAAGCGGCCTCGATCTGATCAACGATCACACCGGAAGCGGCCGCACCGAACCGATCGCCCAAAACGATTTCCGGTCGGGCCCGGCGCGAGCCGCCGGCCAGCGCCACCGCCTCGTGCGGCATCGAGTGGCAATCAATCAGAATGGCCTGCCCAAACATCTGATGCGATTCCGCCAGCAGAGATTTCAGGCGAGTATGGTATGGACGCCAATAGGTATCGATCCGCAGGCGCGCCTCATCCATCGTCAGCTTGCCGCTGTAGATCGCCCTGCCGTTGGCGACCACGCGTGGAATCACCCCGAGGCCCGAAGTAACCCGCGGATTATGTCCGTGACGACGCGCACCCTGTATCAAAGCGGGGTCCAATTCATCCGAATTGCGATTCAGGTCCAGATAGGCGCGCGGCATGGCCGCGGCGAGCAGCGGTGCACCGAATTCAGCGACTGAAGAAAAAAGCTGATCGACATACGCATCCTCGGAGGACCGAATCATATTGCGGTTCAAAACAGACCGCTTCAATAAAGACTCGGGATAGGTCCGACCGCTATGGGGCGAGGCAAATACCACGCAGGACGTACGCGTTGCGGGCATATCCAGAATATAGGCTGCATTGGTGGCGGCGTCGGGCATGGGCTCTCCGTTGTTCGCACTCAACATAGACCGTAAAATAGTTCTGCCAAACCCCTTGATCCCCCCAACGACTCCTTTTATAGACCCCGCTACCGGCGCGGGGTTCCGCGCCCCATTTCGTTATGGGGCAGGTCACGCAACGGTTTCATGGGCGGTTAGCTCAGCGGTAGAGCACTTCGTTGACATCGAAGGGGTCACAAGTTCGATCCTTGTACCGCCCACCATGAATTCATTGCTCTGGTCTTTCCGGGGCACCCGATTAACCCAGGCGCTGGCCACGTCTTTGATGAAGGCGCCGCAGATTGGAGACAGACCCATGAAGGTCAAGAACTCGCTCCGCTCGCTCAAAAACCGGCACCGTGATTGCCGGGTTGTGCGTCGCAAAGGCCGCGTCTACGTGATCAACAAGACGCAGCGCAAGTTCAAAGCTCGCCAGGGCTAAGGGCTGCACGAACCTAATTAAAAAACCGCGCTTTCGGGCGCGGTTTTTTTTATGCCCTGCTTCTAGCGCCCTTTCGTGTCGGCGGAAGTGCCGGAAATCGCTCCAAAAGTCCCGCTCTGAGATTTAGTATTGTTATGAGACGGTCTCGTGCTCCGCTTTCTCTGTTTTTTATGACGGGAGGTTGGGTTGGCCAACGATGATCTGGATACGATATTAGGAACAACCCTGACCGAGATGGTGGCCGATATAGGCCGAAGCGTGGCCCAAGCCGCCGAACAGCTTAGCCTGGATCAGTTGAACGCGCTGAAGAACTATCCTCAGGAACTGCGCGAGATGGGCATTCCGCCAGTCTTTTACCACATGCAGGATGTCGATGTAGAATTGAAGGTCGTCATGGAGATGACCAGCACCACAGAAGAAGGCAAACGCGGGATCATTGGCGCGTTTCTGTGTGGGCCAAAACTGACGCAAACAGATACGCTCGATGCCAGCAGCGCGTCGACCATGCGGATGCGGTTCGCGCCGGGATCGGTGGATGAAGGTGGTCCTGGTGGAGGGGTCGATGGCGACAAAAAAGGACAAGACCCCCAAAAAACAGCCTATAGATGTGCGCGTCACCGAACTGCTCGAGGCCTTCACCACACTGCTTCAGTCATTGGAAAACCGCCTGACCGCGCTGGAGGCGCGCGAGGTCGTGTTGCTGGAGACGATCCAGGACCTGCAAGACCAGATCGACGATCTGGAAGAAGGAGGCAGTGGCATGCTGATGGGCTCGGGTTCTCCGGTGGTGAACCCAATGGCCGGAGGCCAGAGCGGAATGGAGGTTGAAGACAAAGATACGCAGATCGTGGATGCGCAGGTTTTTTCGCAGGCCATGGGCGAACAGATCCTTGCAGGATCCGACGGCAGCGACGATTTCGCCATCGACAATGTCCAGGTCGAAGCCTTTGTTGGGCTTGGTCGGGATGGCGACAAAGCCCAGTTCGCTACAAACGCGAAGAAACAGGCGGTCAGCCAGAACGCAGCGAAGGTGTCGTTCTCGGTCAAAAGACGGTCCGCAACGAAGATTATTGATAGAGACTGAATTCACAAAGGAGATTGGAAATGAGTATCGGGCAGGAACTGCTAAACGTCCCTTTCGCGGAAATGGTTCAGAAACTGGCGATTTCCGTGGCAGAGTCGCAAACTGAATTGGATAGACATTCGACTGATATCGCCAAATACATGGCGGATCAGAAGATCCAGCTTCCCGACCTATCCAACCCCGATGGTCCCCCAAAGGAATTCAGCCTCGTGTCGATGGGTTTCCTGCCCGCGTTCTATGCGGTGCAAGAGGCCGAGATCGAGGTAAAGATGGCGATCTCGATGACCAAACAGACCGAGAAATCAGGCAGCGCATCGGTCAAAGGTGGCTGGGGACCCGTGGCGGCGCAGGTCAACGCAAGTTATTCCTCGCGCTATGCCTATAATCAGGAAGGCGCAAGCAGGCTGTCAATCAAACTGGCCCCAGCCGATCCGCCGGTCATGCTGCAGAAATACATGGAAGCGGTAACTCAGGCGATGCTGACAAAGAATCGGTGCTCAGCGACGATCCGGATCCCGAGCCGGCACCGTCCCCCGTCCCACCGCAACCCGAAAGAAAACAAAGTAGGCGGCGTCAATCCTGAAGGGGCCGTCCGGCAAGGTAAGTTCAGCGACGTTTTGACCAACTAATTTTGTCGGATTTCCTTGCATCCCACCGAGAATCGTTTAATTGACCAAATCAGTCGGGTTAATTCCCGTCACGATTTTCAATGTTGGGACAAATGATGCTGAAATCCTCTACCTGCTTTGCCGCCACCCTGACGGCCCTGATCGCCACCTCTGCCGCAGCCGAGGGCGAGCTGAACCTGTATTCCTCGCGCCACTACGACACCGACGAACGCCTGTATTCCGACTTCGAAGAGGCCACCGGCATCACCATCAACCGCATCGAAGGCAAGGCCGACGAACTGATCGCACGGATGAAAGCAGAAGGCGCGAATTCGCCCGCTGATGTCCTGCTGACGGTCGACAGCTCGCGCCTGGCCCGTGCCAAGAGCGAAGGCATCCTGCAGCCGGTCGAGAGCGCAATATTAGAGGAGCGTATTCCGGCAAACCTTCAGGACGAAGACAATCAGTGGTACGGCTTTTCTCAGCGCGCACGGATCATCTTCTTTGACAAGGCTGATGTCGCCAACCCACCCGCAACCTATCTGGATCTGGCAAAACCGGAGTATAAAGGGCAGATCTGCATTCGCTCGTCCGGCAATATCTATAACCAGACACTTTTGTCATCGATCATTGCAAATCACGGCGCGGAAGAAGCCAGGAAATGGGCTGAAGGTGTCGCCGCCAACATGGCACGCGAACCTCAGGGCGGTGACACAGACCAGCTGCGCGGCATCGTGTCAGGCGAGTGCGAGATTGCGGTTGCCAACACATACTATATGGCCCGCGCTATGCGCAAAGACGTCAAGGGTCTAAGCGCGGATATCGAGATGATCGGCGTGCAGTTCCCGGCACAGGACGCCGAAGGTGCACATATGAACCTGTCGGGTGCGGGTGTTGCAGCAAACGCGCCGAACAAAGAAAACGCGATTAAGTTCCTTGAGTATCTCGCAAGCGATCAGGCGCAGGTCTACTTCTCGAACGGAAACGATGAATACCCCGCTGTCGAAGGCGTTGCGCTGGCTGAGAACGTGGCCGCTCTGGGGGAGTTCAAAGCAGATGAGGTGAACCTCTCAGAGGCCGCCAAAAACATCCCCGAGGCACAGAAAATCTATAACGAAGTTGGCTGGAAGTAATCCAGTCCGATACCCGAGCAGCAAAAGGGCGCAGGTTTCTGCGCCCTTTTTCTATTGTGTTTGAAGTAAAGTATGGCAATAATCCCATATTCGTAACTGATTCCCATATGTGAGCCATGCTCGACACACTATCAAACCGCCTCGCTAAGCGTCTGAACGAGCTGCGCCAGGGTCATGGCTGGTCGCTTGAGCAGCTGGCAGACCAAAGTGGGATCAGCCGGGCGACACTGTCGCGAATGGAAAACGGTGATGTCAGCCCTACCGCTGAAACGCTTGGCCGTTTATGCGCGGCATACGGCCTGCCCATGTCACGCCTGCTGATGATGGTCGAAGACAGTTTCGATCCCAAAGTACCTTTCGAGAAGCAGCCTGAATGGCATGACCCCGAAAGCGGGTTTACCCGCCGTTCGGTTTCACCACCGGCGACTGGCCTCAGTGGGGAAGTAATGGAAGGTCATTTGCCCCCAGGTACTGTCATCACCTACGATACTCCGCCCAAGCCGGGACAGGAGCACCACCTGATCCTACTTGATGGAGGGCTAACGTTGACAGTGGACGGGATTGCCCATGCGCTCAGCGGCGGCGACTGCCTTCGCTATCACCTGTCGGGGCCAACGCAGTTCGAAACCGGACCCAAACGCGGTGCGCGCTATCTGTTGGTGCTGATATGATTACGCGATTGCCACAGGAATATTTCGACGAAGCGCTTGAAGATCTGACCGATATCCTGCACCGCTGTGTCCATACCGGTGCCAGTATCGGGTTCATCCTTCCTTTTTCGCGAGACGATGCCCGCGCCTATTGGCGGGACAGGGTGCAGCCCGAACTCCGCGCGGAGACACTCGATCTGTTTGTCGCATATGGTGACGGACGCATTCTGGGCACAGTGCAACTGATCCCCGCCGCAATGCCAAACCAGCCGCATCGCGCGGATGTGGCAAAACTGCTGGTTCATCCGCAGGCTCGCCGTCGTGGTTTGGGTCGGTCGCTGATGGAGGCACTGCATGAACGTGCTCAGGAATTGAAACGCACGATGCTGGTGCTGGACACCCGTAGCAGCGATCCTTCACGCTTGCTGTATCAGTCGATGGGTTTTCAGATTGCCGGAGAGATCCCGAACTATTGCCGAAACCCGTTTGAGGATCGGCTGGAGCCGACCACTTACATGTTCAAGGACGTCACCTAGCTGCCCGTCGCGCGCACATTCGCGACAGAGCATTCGGCGATCCCCAAAGGTCCCGACATAGGTCGGCATCAAAGGCCTACAGCCGCGCGCAATCGACAGCAAAGGGCGCTCGTTGACCAAAGAATTTGATACCTCAAGCGCATCGGGATCCATCTAGAATCGAAGGAAATCCAGAGCTTCTCCGGCTGGCAGCTTCTCAGTTTCTGCCGGAATAATTGCCAGACCATCGGCCTGTGCAAGAAGGGCAACGCGCCCGCTGTAAGACTCGGCCATCAGGCGCAATCGCGGTGCGCCATTCGGTGTACATCCGTCGATGCTTACCGGGCGGTACTCACGCCGCCCCGCGCGGCGTTGAATAGGTTCTGCCAAAACCGCCTGCTCGGGGGTGCGTTCGTTCCGATGCAGACCGGCACGGCGTTCCATCATCCGCGCACCAATGATCTGCCACGTCACAAAAGCCGAAACCGGATTTCCCGGCAGGCCCACATAAAGCGTATCACCCCGACAACCGAACATGATCGGCTTGCCGGGTTTCATCGCCACTTTCATCACCTCGGTTTCGCCACCGATTTCACTGAACAGGCGCGGCATGTGGTCTTCGTCCCCGACCGAAACACCGCCCGTGGTGATGATCAGGTCCGAGCTATTACAGGCATCCCTCAAGACCTGCTTCAGCAGCACCGGATCATCTTCGACCGGGCCTCGGTCGGCTAGTTCGATCCAGGGTTTATCCAGCAAAGCCAAAAGCATGTACCGGTTCGAGTTGTAGATCTGTCCGGGGCCAAGCGCTTCACCCGGCTGGCGCAGCTCGCTACCGGTCGAGAAGATCGTGACCTTGAGCTTGCGATAAACCTTCACCTCGCCATAACCAGCCGAGGCCAACGCGGCGGCCTCACGCGCAGTAATTTCACACCCGCGCCGCAGGATCGGGGCACCAGCTTTCAAATCCTCGCCCGCGCGACGGATATGCTGACCGGATTTTGGACGGCGGTTGAACCGGATGCGATCGGACTGTAACTCACAGTCTTCCTGCATTAATACCGCATCGAACTCGGACGGCACCGGCGCTCCTGTGAATATACGCAAGGCACTGCCATCCGGCGCATCGTGTGCGCCGCTATCACCGGCGGCTATGCGCCCGCCAACTAGCAGTTCGAACACAGGCCCCTCGCCCAGATCGGCGCTGCGAACGGCATAGCCGTCCATGGCCGAGTTATCGAAGGCGGGCATGTCTACATTGCTAGCGCAATCCTCGGCCAATATCCGGCCAATGGCCTGCACCAGCGGCAGTGTTTCGATATCCGTGATGGGGTTGGCCACGGACAAACCGCGCCTCAGGGCGTCATCTACGGTCAGGTACATATGAGCATGGTGGTCGCAGGCACATCCATCAGCCATTTTGGGCCTCCATATACGCAAAGAGCTCTTCGAAACCGACCCGCTCGGCCTCTCCAAGTTTAAGTAGATAGGCCTTGGCTTCTTCGAGATTCGAGCTTGGATCACCAACTACCAGCAGCATGACCATTCCGTGACGCCCATGAACGCGGCAACGGATGCCGTAGACTCCCTCTTTCTCGAAAGTCAGATCCAGTTCGGGTTTGCCCCGAATCTCGAAGACGCGCGCGCCCACGGGTATCATTCGAGGAATGGCAGTGACCGTGTGCCGCCCGGTCGAGCCTTTGAAACGCACAGTCGCCCCAGCTGGAACCTGCAGGAATTTGGGTTCGAACCGAAATGCATGCGCCGGAGTGTCGGCGTTCAGGTCGATGATCTGATGAACTACGGCAACCTCGGGGATCTCCTCGGCCAGTGCGACACTACCAAAAGCAATTGCCCCCGTTAAAATCGCCGCGCCTAGTTTCAGCGAAATCGCCATCTATCCCTCCGGTTTCAGACCGCCCGGTAGGGGTCTCCCAACAGGTCGGCCAAAGCGCTGATCAACACCGGCCACTGGGCGCGGCGGTTCTCGTCGCGCAATCCGGCCAACAATTCGCGCCCAATGGACACCAAGGCAGGGGCGCTGTCATTGACATAGGTCACGATCCGTTGCTCAGGATTGGCCAGAAGGAAGGGTACGATGGCCGCACCTGCCTGATCCGGGGCCGTTTCAGACAAAAGCCGCATCGCCGCCTGCCGTACCGGGGCCGAGACATCGTCCAGCAAGCTGCGCGCCACATCGGCCGTCCCGTCCCAGCGGGTCAGAATCTGCATGGCGTCGATACGAAAGGCAGTATCTCCGGTTTTCAGCATAGCCCGCAATTTGCCCCGCAGCGCATCCTGCGGTGGCAGGTCAGCCTGTTGCAGCAGGTTCAGCGCTTGCAGAGACAGATTGGCATCGGTATGCGAAAGCCCCTGTGTGATCAGCTCGATCAAATGCGACTGGTTCAGTTCGGACCCGTTGCGCGCGACCGACAAGCCCAGTGCCGCCAGCGCCTGCGCGGCGATCTCGGTCTCGGGGTCCTGCGCGATCTGGGCCAGCATGATCTGCATACCTGTGACGTCGCCCAGCAGGCGGATGGCCGAAATGCGGGTCTCACGCTCCAAGGCTTCGGCATTGTCATCCAACGCCACGCGGCGGCGTTTGGGATGGCGGGTGGCCTTGACCAACAATGCCTGCTCGCGTGGCGTCAGGGGGTGCAGGTCATCATCCTCGGCCTCTTTCTTCATCTCTGCCGCGATAGCGTCATGGCCAAGGATCGCGCCGAGGCTGGAGGTAGGGCCGTTTTCACCACCGTCGGATACATCCAGCCCTGCCTCTTCCAGCGCGGCGATGTCGGTTTGCGGGGCCTCTTCCTCGTGCGCGTCTTCGACCACGCTCATCGGGGCGAGCGCGAAGGACAGCAGCAATTCGCGGCCCTGCTGCTGGTTCACATGCGGGCGGTCGGTGTCAGTAACAATCATCGCCAGCGAGGCCACGGCCTTCAGCCGCACCGACCGGAAGGGCGCGCGGCAGGCGCGTTGCAGCCATTCTGCCGCCTCGCGCAGGGGCGAGGTCGCCAGCGCGTCGACGATGGCCCATTGGATACGCTCGGCCTTGAGGTCATCGGCATCGACCGAGAACAGCGCGTTCAGCCGATCTGCCACCAGTTGCGGGGCCAACGCCGCCAGCAGGCCCAGCGCCTGCGCCGAGACCTCAGGCTGTTGTCCGGTTGCGAGGAAATCCAGTACCTGCCAGCGCAGGTCGTCTTGATCAACGATAGGCTGGCTGCGGTCCAGCCGGTCGATCAGCGCCAGTTGCACCTTGGCGCCGGGGTCGCGCATCATGCGGTCCAGCAGTTCGGGTTCGGAAAGGCCGGACTGGTTCAGCGCTGCGATGCGGATATCCTCGACCGCATCTGTCAGGGCCTGTTCGACCAGCGCCGGGTCGTTCGGAATCAGCGCCTCATATGCGATCAGACGCACGGCCCCGTCCTTGTCGGTGGTGGCTTTGCGCAAGATGGCTTCGGCCTCGGCTCCACCGATCCCGGCCAGCGTGCGCAGAGCGCGGTGACGCAGACGGCGGTTCGAGGATTGGGCGAACACACCCAAGGTCGGCACGGACGGCGTACCGATCTGGCCCAACGCTTCGCAGGCCACATCCCCCAGTTCCTGCCCGTCTTCGTCCATCAGGGCCATGACAATGGGTTCAATCGCAGCCGCATCGCCCATGCGACCTAACGCTTTGATCGCCGCGATCTGAGTATCCAGCCAGTCGTCCCATTCATCCTGATGCAGCTCGTCCTCGTCCCACGTGATATCCTCGCCGCGTCCAGTGACGAGGGTGCGCAGGTACGGCGTGGCGTCCTTGGCGTTCAGCTGTGCCAAGGCGGTGACGCAGGCCAGTTTCACCTCACCGCAGGGATCGTGGATCAGGTTTTCCAGCAGTTGCGGCGCGGCCTCCGTTACACCCAGCGCGCCCAGCGCTTGGGCTGCGTCTTGACGGACGTCTTCGTCATCATCCAGCAGCGCCTCGATCAAGGCCGGGCTGTTGGCGGCCCCAATGGCCGCCAGGGCCTGAATGGCGCGCAGGCGGATCACGTCATATTCGGATTTGGCGTAGTCGGAAAGCAGGCCGGTGGCCTCATCGCGCAGGGCGGTATCGGAATGCATGTTCATATAAGGTCTGCCATGTTTGCGGTTGGGATGGGTTGGGTAAAGTGGAAGACAGGTTTCCCAACCGAAGCCTGCCTTCCAGGTGGTCCCTTCTGCAGTGGGACCGGACCCGAGGGGCGGCATGGCGTCCGCCCCCCGGAAAAGCGTCAGGCGATATCGCGCGGCGCGAAGGACATCGTGCGGAACGAGGTCTTGTAGGGGCTCGGCCCCAGCTTGCGGACCTTGGCGACGCCCATCTTGTAGTTGTAGTTGCCGCTGATCCAGTCGACGATCCGGCCCTCAAGCGCGTTTGCAGGCTGCTGCATGTGCAGGAAGTCCATGTAAACGACGCTTTTCTTTATGGCGGGCGTAACCATGGCCACGGCGGTGATCGCCGCTTTGGTCAGTTCGATATGCCCGTTCTCCATCAGTTTCGAGAACTGGAAGTCGTCGCCTTCCACACCGAGCAGCGTGTGCTTGTTACCCGGAACGCGCTCCGAATAAACCATCACATAGTCGCCGCTTTCGATGCCACGCTCAGCCGCATCGTCGGGGTGAATCTCGACCCAGTTTTCCGGCCAGCGCTGCACGATATAGGGGCGGCGGCGGTCGTCGAAACCGGACTGCCAGCGTTCGTTGATCCGACCGGATGTGGCCCACAACTCGCCTTCGTCCTTGTTGGGTTTCAGCCATTCCCAGTAATCCGAGAACAGGTCCCACGGCGATTTCTGGATGTTGCACTTGCCGGTCTGGCTGTTGAAGTGCGTCAGCTTCTTGTTGAACACATCCGCACCAGCCGCACCGGTATCAGGCAGCGTGCGGGTTGTGTCATGCAGACGCTTGGTTTCAATCAGAGTGACACCGTCGGCATCCAGCATGACCGGGCATTGCACGCCATCGGTGCCGAACTCACGGACCTTCTGGTGCAGACCTTTGCCCTCTTTCTTGGCCAGACGGTAGACCGCGTGGAAGTCCTTGCGCGACCCGCGCGTAAAGCGCACGGCCTCTTCGGCAACTTCGTTCGAGTTCTGCCAGTCGAACCCGTCAAAGCCCATCCGCTGTGCCAGTTGCGCAATGATCCACCAGTCGGGCTTGGCCGCACCGGGCGCATCATAGAACTTCTGATACAGGCGCAGGCGGCGTTCGCCGTTGGCGCGCAGAAAGTCCTCTTCGCCCCAGGTCGCTGCGGGGAACACGATGTCGGCATAGCGGTTGCCGATCGGATCCTGCAGATAGATGTCCTGGTCGATGACCACCATACCGCCGCTGTCGGCGCGGGCCTTCAGCGTGTCGATCATTTCTTGTTTGTCGAAGCTGGCGATCTGATGCGGGTTGCGGACGGTCAGTTCCTCGAACTTGTCAGCTAACTGTTGTGAACCACACATCGCCTGAATCCATGTGGTGCCGATCACATGGGCCATACGGGTATGACCTGCGATCAGATACCGGTCGGTATCCATGGCGCGGCGACGGCGACCCGGCAGTTTCTCGGGCGATTTGTTGCGCGGGTATTTCCCGCCCTTCACGCCGCCCCGCTGGTGACCACCGGCCCGGCCAATCACCTGACCCGGACGACCACCACAGCCGCAGATGATGCCCAGAGCCGAGATCGCCTGCGTGTTGCCGGTGTTGTTCGACCAGTAGAACCCTTTCTCGATCATGACCGAGGTCTTGGGCCGGGTGCCATCCGCCTTGGGCTTGGCAAGCCATTCGGCGGCAGTATAGATTTTCTGCACGTCGATCTCGGCCATGGCTGCAGCGGTTTCAGGCGCGAATTCGTCCTGCGACAGCAGCCATTCTTTCCAATCCTCAAAGCCTTTGGTCTGGAACTTGCCCCAGGTCGTGCGCCACTGCCATGGCGTGTTGCGCGTACCCTGACCGAAGCCGGACGAGCTTTCCCACTTGTTGTTGACCCATTTCTTGATCCAGTCGCTGTCTTCCCAGCCATTTTCCACGATGACGCGGGCGATGGCGTTGACGACCAGAAGGTCGGTGCCGGGCAGAACGTCGATATGCAGGCCACCCATCTTTTCAGCATGGGCCACACCGGCAGACCGGCGCGGAATCAGATAGATCTCTTTCTGACCGTTCTGCATCCCCTTCATCATCCACTGGGTATATAGGATAGTCTTGGTCTCATACGGGTCGGTGCCACAGACCAGAAGGGTTTCCGCGTCGCGCCAATCTTCGTACGACGGGCCGAAATTGTCGAAACCCGCATCCCGGAAACCGGGGGTCGAGGTCACGTCGGACGGCGTGTCGTGGAAGGTGAAGTTCGCGGTGTTGATATGACGCAGCGCGTATTTCGAGATCGCATAGGTGTTCTCGATATACTGATAGCTGAAGGTTTTTACGCCATAGGCATTGGTACCGTGCTTGGCGATCACGTGGTTGCCCACCTCAGCCGCAACATCCAGCGCCAGATCCCACGGAACCGGCATCAAGGTACCATAGATCCGCATCAGCGGCGTCTTAAGGCGGTCGCGTGTTGGCGTCTGCGGGTTATAGCATTTCTGCGCGATACATCCGCCCCGCAAGGAACTGTCGCCGTCGGTGTTGACGTATTGCGTGTCCTTGTCAGGGATGATCGCCACGTGGTGCGGCTGACCTTTGTGCAGTACGATATTGTGCTGGTTCGGCGCGACCCACGCACCCAGCGGTGCAACAGGGAAATCCTCGCCAAACGCGTTTTCGTCCGCGGTGGGGCCGCCGGGTTTGGCCGTCACAGGCCAGCGATAGACTTTGTAACCACAGGCCACGATGCAGTAGTCGCAGGCGGTCGAGATGACCTCGGCCCCTTTGGGCGGCAGCGGAACGTTGGTTTCGGGTACGTAATACGGGGTTGCCATGATTCCGCTTCCCTTATGCAATGAGGTTGTCGTAACGGCCGTAGATCAGGCCGAACATGCCAACGGCGTAGATATCGTCACCATCCAGTTCCAAAAGGACCTGTGGCAACGATTGGTAGGCCTGCCCCGAGACGAGGATGCCGTGCCGTGTCACGTCATAGGTGGACAGGTGCAACGGGCACGGGCCCAGCACCTTATGTTCAGGCTTGTAGCTGTCATACATCGACCCGCCCTGATGGGTGCAGGTGAGGTTGAAGGCCACAACATCCTTTTGCGGACCAATGCCGCCGCCGCTTTCCACGCCGGTTTTCACAAGGATCGAGTCCGAATAGTCGCCCTCGTCCGGGTAGTAGAACTCGACCGGCACATCCTGTTCCAGTTCGGACAGTTTGCCGATCAGCTTGCGCGGATAGGTCGATACCAAAGCGGGCACCTGTTCCGCCTGGCCATGGCGGGTGGGCATGGTCACCATCACGGCAAAGGTGGTGGCACCCGAGGCGAACAGGAACTGGCGGCGGTTCACGGTGCAGGCCTTTTTGGCGTCGCCCGAACAGCTGCATCCGGTTGCGTTATGATCTGTCATGACGCTTACTCCTCTGCTGCAACCGCAGGAAGCGGCTGGTAGTCCGGCAGTTCGGGTTCCTCGATCAGGATTTCCTCGCCGGACAGGGATTTCAGGAAGGCCACCAGATCCGCCTTTTCCTGATCATTCAGGCCAAGGGGTTGGATCAGCGGGGATTTGTTTTCAGCGAACTCATTCTCGCCGCCGCCCTGGTTGTAGTACTCGACCACATCCTCAAGCGTCTCCAACATGCCATTGTGCATGTAGGGTTCGGTATAGAGGGTGTAGCGCAGGCTGGGCGTGCGGAACTTGCCCTTGTCGGCCTTTTCCTTGGTGCGGAAATAGAAGCCGGGGTCGTCCTTGGTGTGGCGATACATCTCTTCGGTCGAGCCTTTGGCATATAGCTCATACCGGAAGGTGACCTGCGCCAGACCATCGTCCTGCCAACCATCATAGGCGGGTACGCCGGTGTTGTAGTATTTCTCATCCGACAGCAGCGCGCCGTTGTGGCATTCGGAACATTGCGCCTTGCCGGTAAACAGTTCCAGCCCGCGTTTCTGTTCGTCGGTTAGCGCCGCATCATCCCCGCGCAGATAGTTGTCGAAGGGCGTGTCGGTCTGAACGATGGTCCGTTCAAACGCTGCGATGGCGCGCCATGCGTTGCTGATGCGCGGCCATTGATCGCCGAAGACATCGTTAAAGCGTTCGACATATTCGGGGACAAAGGCCAGACGGGCCTCCATCATGTCGGCCTCGCCGTTGCCGGCGACCGCACCGCCTGCGGCGGATTTGGCCTGGCTCTCAAGGCTCTTGGACGAGCCCGCCCAGAACAGCTTGCCGTAATAAGCCGAGTTCACAACCGTCTGGCTGTTGCGCCAGTGGGTCGTGCCGGGATAGCCGAACGAGATTGGTGCTTCGACGTCCCAGCCCACATCCGGCATGTGACAGGCCGAACAGGGGGTCGACGGGTTGCCGCCCAGACGCGGATCGAAGAACAGCATCTTGCCCAGTTCGATCTTGGCCTCGGTCTGGGGGTTGTCCAGCGGTATGGGCGGCTCACCCAGTGCCACCAATGGCGCATCGGGGTCGGGGTCTGCCCCGCCGATACCGGCCTCAATCTCCATGCTGGTTTCTGCAAAGGCTTGCGAACCAAGGGCGGCAACCAGAGCAGCGGTGGCGATTGTACCTGAAAGGTAAGACTTAAGGTCTTTCATGGGTCCACTCCTCAGTTTGTCGCGTCTTGCCAGTTTTCGATCGGCGCATAGTCCGTATCGATGTCCTCGGCGACGAAGTCGGGGCCGGTTAGCGGCTCACCAGACAGCGCCTTAAGGAAGGCCACCAGCTGTGCTTGTTCGGTCTCGTTGAGGCCAAGTGGCTTGATGCGCGGATCCTTGTTTTCATCTTCGCCACCACCGGCGTTGTAGAAGGCCACCACATCCTCGAGCGTCGCAATCGAGCCGTTATGCATATATGGCGCGGTATAGGTCAGCTCACGCAGCGTGGGGGTCATGAACGTGCCGAATGTATCGGCGGTGTGAGTGCGGATATACGCACCGGGGTCGGCGCGCAGGTTCATGTAATTCTCGACGCCGAGGAACTTCATCATGGTCACAAAGGTGATGTGACGTTCCGGGGTCGCCCAGATATCGGGGTTGTCGCCCACGCCGATATTGTGCGGCAGATCATCCGTGAACCGCTCGCCCGAGTGGCAGGAATTGCAGCCGCTGGCATTGAACAGCTCATAGCCCGCCTTGGCGTCTTCCGACATCTCGCCGGTATCGAACGGCGCGCCGCGCGAAATCAACGTTTTCAGATATTCCGGGATGGCGTTACGGACCCCGCCGTTCGACGGCTCGCCAAATCCGGCGGCTTCGAACATCTCGACATAAACCGGATCTTGCTTGATGCGTTCTTGCATCAAACGCATATCCATGTTCATCGAGTATGTCTCGGTGATGCTTTCGCGGGTCGCGTCGTTGAGGTTGGTGCCAATGCGCCCGTCATGGAACCACGCGGCGCGCTTGGCGCTGTTAATCAACGTCGGCACGTTGCGGAAATGCAGGCTGCCGGCATAGGCATCCGATAGGGCCTGCCCGTCGGTAAAGCCGTTTTCCGGCTGGTGGCAGCTGGCGCAAGACAGTTCGGTGTCGCCAGACAGGCGCGGGTCAAAAAACAAACGTTTGCCAAGTGCCGCCTTGGCTTGGTCGAACTCAATGGCTTCTACCGGGCCCGGCTGTTCCGCCTGGGCATGGTGAACCGGGAACGCAACACCCACCGACAGCAATGAAACTGTCGACAGTGCCGAGAACCACGTTCTGGCTTTGGTCATCATTTAAAAAGCCCTCATTATCCGCAAATCTGATCGCTCCGGTTAACCGGAGATCGACGAGGCGAACATTAGAGGGTCATGTATCGCGATGCCTTGATCGAGATTAAATCCGCAGAGAATTGGCGACGTAATCGTCGCTTATCTGAACCAAGGCCGCGACTGTCAGATGTCGATATCCAGAGCAAGCGCATGGATACGGGGGACTATATCCCCCAATGCCGTATGTACTGCGCGATGGCGAGCAACGCGGGATTGCCCCTCGAAAGCCGCAGAACGAATAAGGACGTTGAAATGACTCTCACCGCCCTCCTGATATCCAGCGTGACCACGATGGCTCTCGCTGTCGTCAACCACCTCCAGCTCACGCGGGTTAAATGCTGCCTGCAATCGTTCACGGATTTCGTCGGTCACGCTCATTTTTATGCTCAACGGCAAATAAATTGCCGTCCCCCTCTTCTACTTTCGGCTGCTTAGATTAAACTGCTGCCTCCGAGTCGAAAAGATGCCTTCGTGAGGTTGTGCAGATGGTAAAGTCAGATCCCTTCGGATTCGATATGTCCGTGTCGAGCGCTAAGAAAAAGAAGCCGCGCGGCCGTCGGGGTATGTCAGGTGCGTCCGAAACTTCGGTGCGAATCTGTGATCATGAGGGCTGTGAAGAACCCGGTAAGTTTCGCGCGCCCAAAGCTCCGGACGTGCTGGATGATTTTTTCTGGTTCTGCCAGCAACATGTGCGCGAATATAACCAGAAGTGGAATTTCTTCGACGGCACCACCGAGGCCGAACTGAACGCGCAGCGTTCGAAGGACAAAGTGTGGGAGCGTGAGACCAAACCGATGGGCGATCCCGAGGCCCGTGCCTGGGCACGTCTGGGGATCGAGGACCCGCATCAGGTTCTAGGCGAAAACGCCACCAAAAATCCCGGCCGCGCCAATTCCGGCGGTCGACGCCTGCCGCCGACTGAGCGCCGCGCGATTGAGATCCTCGAAGCGCAAGATAGCTGGTCGAAGGCAGAGATTCGCAAAGCCTACAAGAAGCTGATCAAGGTGCTGCACCCGGATATGAACGGTGGTGACCGATCTCAGGAAGAGCAGTTGCAAGAGGTCGTCTGGGCCTGGGATCAGATCAAGGACAGCCGCAGCTTCAAGTAGTATCCAACGGATACGGGTCAGCAGCGTTCCGTCTCACGAATAGTGCTTGTTGCGGGACATCTTTCCGATTCCCGGGTTCATACTGTTCGTGGGATCGATCGACTTGTAGAAAGCTGCCAGATCGGGTTTGGCTGCATAGAGATGGCCAACATTATGTTCCGCCGGGTATTCAGCGCCGCGTTTGTCCAGCAACTTTAGCATTGCGGCCTTCAACGCGTTTGGGTCTGCGCCTTTCTTGACGATGTAATCCTGATGCAGAACATGACACATGAAGTGGCCATAGTAGAGTTTGCCGACCAGTTGATCCGCGATCTCAACTGGCAAGTCTTCGAACCAGTCGACATCATTGCGGCGCAGCGCGATATCTAGGGCGATGATATCTTCCACTTCGGCTGCATGAACCTTCATATAACGAATGGCTGCACCTGCGGCAGCAAAACGATGTAGCCCGGCGATCTTTGCCTCACGCAGGTCGCATTCAAAGAAATCCAGCTTGTCTTCGCCAGTCATGTCATTGAGTAGATCGCGCGCTTCATCGATACCGCCATCGCGCATTTTGAGTATGAGGTGATGCGGATACCGATCCCGATAGGCCCGCATTCGGCGCGGCAGGATATCGGGCCAAAGTCGCATCGCGAACTGCATGAAACGATCAGTAAAATTGCCGAGAACCGGAATGCCTTCCAAACGCGCGTCCACCGCGCCCTTCAGCGCAAAGAAAGTGGGCAAACGGTCGGTGCCCAACTTGTCAATCATCACCATGGTGTCTTTGCCATAGCGGTCAGAGATATCGAATACCTCCTCATGCATGTATTCAGCGCTGACCGGCAGGGTATTGAAGTCGGACAGGATGCGACGGCGCAATTCCGTGAATGCCTCGGTGTCGTGCGCCCCGACGTAGAAAGTACGTTCTGCTTCGTTCTTGGCATATGTATCCAGCCGAACCGCAAAAACCGCCAGTTTACCCGCGCAGCCCGCTGCTTCGTATAGACGCGACTTATCAGCGTTAAAGCGTGCTGGCGTTTCAGCATCTACATTACGCACCCGACGGGCGTAATCGGTGTCAGAGGCTTTGCGATTGTCGGTCTCGATATCAGTTGCTGAGAAATAACCGTTCTGCAGCCGGGTCAGGATTTCTTCGGGTGTATCACCCAACTGCATGCCCAGATGATTGACCAACTCAAGCTCGCCGTCCTGAGTGATCCGCGCGTACAGTGACAGCTCGGTATAGGAGGGGCCGCGCTCGACCAGCGAACCGCCCGAGTTGTTGCACACCCCGCCAACGACTGAGGCACCGATGCACGAAGATCCGATCACCGAATGCGGCTGGCGGCCAATCGGGTCCAGCAGCTTTTCCAGCGCAAACAGTGTGCTGCCCGGAAAGCTGATGACCTGCTTGCCATCATTGATCAGATGCAGATCGTCCATCCGCCGCGTGTTGATCAACACTACATCACGATCGTAGCTACCCTTGGGCGTAGACCCTTCGGTCAGGCCGGTATTGGCGGCTTGCATGATGACGATTTTGTCGGCGGCAACGCAGGCTTGAAGCACCTGCCATTGTTCCAGCAGCGTGGCGGGCTGAGCCACCGCGAGCGCGTCCCCTTCACCTGATCTGAACCCCCGGCGAAAGCGGCGGGTGCTGCGCGACGAAGTCAAAACGCGCCGCCGCCCACAAATGGCCTGAAGACTCTTGATCAGATCGGCATCGTTCATCCCGCTACCCTCCGTTAATACGCGACCGAGGGCAACCACGTGGCCAGTTGTGGCCACAAGAAGACAAAGAACAGGCCGGTCAGCTGCAGTATCACGAATGGGATAATCCCTTTGTAGATGTCAGTCAGCTTGATCTCGGGCGGGCAGACCCCTTTCAGATAGAAAAGCGCAAATCCAACCGGAGGTGTCAGGAAAGAGGTCTGCAACGTCACCGCCACAAGGATTACGAACCACACCAGCGCAGGTTCATCGATGACACCGAAGCCGTCGATATCCAGGCCCAGCCCGTTCACGATGGGGCGCATCAAGGGCAGAACGATGAGCGTGATCTCGATCCAGTCCAGCACGAAGCCCAGCAGGAAGACGATGAACAGGATCATGAAGACAGTGCCATTTGGGCCAAGCCCGGTACCGTGGATCATATCCTCGATCAGCGCGTCGCCGCCCAGTTCGCGCAAGACATAGGAGAACACCGTCGCACCAAGGAAGATCGCGAAGATATAGGCGGTGGTGTTGAACGTTGCTTTCAGCACATTCACCAGCTTGGCCAGCGTCAGCTTGCGATATCCCAGCGCCAGCAGAGTGGCTCCCAACGCGCCCACGCCCGAGGCTTCGGTCGGTGTGGTCAAACCCGCGAAGATCGAGCCCAGCACGGCGAGGATCAGGGCCAGCGTCGGCAAGACTGCAATCAGCACGTCCTTGACTGCGTTCCAGTCAGGACGGGTTGCGCCTTCGGGTACTGGGGCCACGTCGCGTTTGATCAGGGCGATGACAAAAATATAGGACAGGTAGAGCCCGCCAATGATCACGCCGGGGAACACTGCAGCCATAAATAGGTCGCCGACCGATAGCGCCATCTGGTCCGCCATGATGACAAGCATGATCGACGGCGGGATGAGGATGCCCAGCGTGCCTGAAGCGCTGACCACACCGGCGGCCAATGAGGGGCTGTATTTCTGCTCCATCATCGACGGTAGCGAAAGCACGCCCAACAGAACCACAGACGCCCCGATGATACCTGTCGAAGCAGCCAGAATGATGCCGATCATCGTTACCGTGATCGCCAGCCCGCCGCGCACCGTGCCGAACAGGCGCTGCATCGAGGACATCAAACGCTCGGCCACACCGGATTCGTCCAACATCAGGCCCATGAAGATGAACATTGGCAGCGCCACCAGAACCGCATTTGACATGGTGGCATAGACCCGGTTCACCACCGCGCCCAGCGTCAGATAGTCCAGACCGGTCAGCGTTTCCTCAAGCCCGGTCCAGTTCATCATGCCATTGTCGAACAGATAGGCCAGACCGCAATAGGCAACGCCAACCCCGGCCAGCGTCCACGCCACCGGGAATCCGGTGAACAGCAACGCGATGAAGGTCAGGAACATGGCGATGACCAGTTTTTCCTCGGTTGTTTCAACCAGGAAGGTCAGCGCTGTTGCGACCACAGCAAAGCCCAGAAGGGCCCAGATGATCAGGCGCAGGCCCTTGCCCTGACGCTCTTCATCCAAATTCATGAATAGCGCGTGCACGTCGTGAATCAGCCGCGCCGCTGCAGCCAATGCTAGCAATACAAAACTGGCCGGGATCACACCTTTCAAGGCCCAACGCGCGGGCAGGCCGGTGGGGCTGTCCGAGGATTCGTTGACCCTCCAGCTTTCGTAGAAATAGTCATAGCCCTGATCGATCATCAGATAGATGAACGGCACGAGCAGGGTGAAAATTCCGATGATCTCGATAATCCGCCGCGCACGCTGGCTGAGTTGCATATGCAGCAAGTCCACTCGCACATGGCTGTCGGTGACCAGCGCATACGAGATGCCGACCATCGTCACCAACCCGTAGAAATGCCACTGGATCTCGTCTAGTTTGGGATAGTTCTGGTTCAGTAGATAGCGCATCGCCACCTGTGAAACGATGGCCCCAACCAGCAACAGGTTGGCCCACATGACCACATGACCTACCGCTTTGACGCCGTTGTCGATCGCTACTGCCAGCTTTTGACGGTCGGGCTCACCATGCTCAAGGATACTTTCATAGACTTCAATCGGGTCGTCCTGATGACGCTGTGTCTCGGCCATGGTCTCCTCCTCAAGAGTTTGGCAGTGGGGACGTGAATGCGCCCGGGTCGTTGGGGAAAATAAAGAAAATCAGAAGGGTCCGAGGGCGGCGGAAGGAAGCCGCCCCCGGACAATCGCAAGTGGCAAATTTACTTGCGGGGGAGGAATGCGTTCTCTTTCCAGACCGCATAACCGTCACGGAATTCGTTCATGTCGGCCAGAACCTTGGCAAAGAATTCGTCGTTGGCGGCCTGTTCTGCGGCAACCTCTTCCCAGGTCGCGCGGAAGGTCGACAGCATCTCGTCGTTCCACTGCTTGATCTGAACACCATTGTTTTCAACGTTGTCCAGCAGCGCAGCGTGTTGGATCGCCTCACCTTCGGCAAAGCTGTCAGCCATCGAAGCCTTACAGGCATTTTCGATGATCGCTTTGTGCTGATCGCTGGCTTCGTTCCAGACGTCCTTGTTGATCATCAGTTCAAACACCGTCGCTTGCTGGTGCCAGCCGGGGAAATAGTTGTACTTGACCAACTTGTGGAAGCCGAGGCGTGCGTCGATGGCAGGCATCGAGAATTCGGTCGCGTCGATCGCGCCTTTTTCCAGCGCCGGGAAGATTTCACCTCCGGGCAGGAGCGAGGTGGCCACACCCAGCTTCTGCATCACTTCGCCACCCAGACCGAAAAAGCGCATTTTCAAGCCGTTCAGGTCTTCGGGGCTGTTGATCTCATTCGCGAACCAGCCCGAGGTTTCGGGGGCGATGATTGCGCAGGGAATGACATGGACGTTGAAGCCTGCCTGATCATACATCTCCTGATACAGGTTCATGCCGTTGCCATAGTACAGCCACGCCATGTATTCGCCCGCCTCAGGGCCAAACGGAACGGCCGAAAACAGCGGTGCAGCCGGGATCTTACCCGCCCAGTAGCCGGCGGTGGTATAGCCCGAATTGATCTTGCCTGAAGACACCGCATCCAGAATTTCAAACGGCGGGACCAGCTTGCCCGGTTCGTAAACCTTCATCTTCAGCGTGCCGCCGGACATCAGGTCCAGCTGTTCGGCCACGCGCGGGATCGGCGAGCCGAGGCCCGGTAGAGCGGTTGAAAACGCGATTGGGGTTTTCAGCAGCATCTTATCCGCCGCGTGGGCAACCGGGGCTGCCAGCAGCGAGGCCGCAACGGCAAGCGATGTCAGGGTGGTCTTCATGGGTTCTCCTCCAAGGTAAAGATCAGCCGGTGGTCTGGCTGTCACTCTCGCCGCGAGCACGGCTTAAGTGGTAAATATTATTTACCTTGTCATTCAGTCAACAATTTAATTTACCAATTTGGCTACGCCGTGGTGATGTGGCTCATAACCAAGATTGACCTTTCATAACCCGGAATTTTCGAATAATTTTGTGACACTCAATAAAAACATACGCTTATACGCGCAGCGAGTATCCGTATTTTTGGGTAGTTTTTCTTGCAATGTCGAAAGCTAGTGGTAAATATTATAAACAACTTCGACGATCTCTAATCTAACTACCGGACAGGAATTATGAGCACGAACAGCCTCTTTGATCCCGTTGGTCACGAATCAATTGCCGATGCGGTCGTCGCACAAATCGAGACAATGATTGTTGATGGAATCCTGAAAGAGGGTCGCAAAATCCCGTCTGAACGGGAGCTTGCGGAAGCCCTAGGCGTTTCACGCCCCAAGCTGCGCGAAGCACTCCAAATCCTCGAAAATCGCGGCTTGGTGACCGTGCGACATGGCGAGGGCACCTTTATCGCCCCACTGACCGGTCGTGCCATGTCGCCCGCCCTTCTGTCTCTCTATGCCCGGCACGGCAGTGCTTTCTACGATTATCTTGAATACCGGCGCGAGCAAGAGGCCTTTGCCAGCCGCCTCGCCGCACAGCGCGCCACACAGTCCGACAAGGAACGGATTGCAGAAATCATCGATGAAATGCAGCGAGCCTGGGAAAATGACGATCAGGATGCCAGTGAAGAGGCTGATTTTCGACTGCACGCCGCCGTTGTCGATGCGAGCCAAAACACGACCCTTATCCACATGATGGCATCCATCTATGACCTCACGCGCCAAGGCGTGTTCTACAACCGCCGCTTCCTGCGCTCGATGGACGGCACGGGTGAAGCACTGCTTGATCAGCACAAGGCAATCGCGCAGGCCATCATCGATGGCGACCCGGGCCGTGCAGAAACCGCCGCACGCACGCATATGGATTTCGTCGAGGATTCATTTCGCGTTGGACAAGAACAACAAGCTCGCGAGATCCGCGCGGCAAAACGGCGGCAGTTTTCGGATTGAGGTCAAAAACAGAGGCGTACTTTTTTTCTACGGAAAAGTCCACCGCACGACGTACAGAGCCTTGGCTTAACCTTTCTCGACCGGTTCTCGCCTCAGGCACTTTTTCAAGTCTACTTCCAATGCACTGAGGTTTATGTCTCCAGCTCGCAGAGCGTCCACGTCATTGGCTCCTTGCCTCGTCAAACCAAGGTTTTTGAGCAACGTGTTCCAGTCCGGTACGTCCCGCTTCAATCCCGCGCGCAGCAAAACCTCAATTTTTCGAATGTACCAAAGGGTCAGAGAAGACACACGAATGTCAGGTGGAGTGTCCACAGGCACATGGGCGGCAATCGCAGTACTTGCACATGCCATTGACTCGGATGCCACGTAGAAAGCCTGCGCCGCGCTGTTAGGGTTTACGTATTTAACGCCTTCATTGATCAAAGCTCCACCGGCCAAGACCAAGGCCAGGTCTTTCCCTGAGATCGAGGCCGCACTTCCAAGCGCGGCACCGCCTGCTACAGTGATCAGTGCCGCCGCTGTCAGGTCCCGATTGCGCGCTGCTTCGTCGCCCAGCCTTTTGTAGGCATCTGAAAGTTGCAGCGCGTAATACGACGTACGAATAGGACCGCGTTCAAGCAACAGGCTGGTGGACTGAAATGTTTTTGGTGCCGTTTCAAACGCACCCCCGATCCCTACAGCGTGCTGGATAACGTCTCCCGATGTATTCGACAGCACGGTTTGCTCGGCATTAAAGGCCCTGTTCTCGTAGGCACAACCGGTGATCAAAGTCAGCGGCACCAAGGCCGGAATCAGGCGATTGAAAACGGACTTCATCAAATTTCCCCATGAAAACGCGCAATTGAATAGGTAAAACTATACAATCATAGGATGTTTCAGGCAAATTCGGCCGCACATGTCATCGCCAACTCACAATGCCACAACCCGTTTCAAACACCCGGCGCGACGCGCATGGATGGCTTATAAATCCCGAATCCAGAATTGAAGCGGCTTTTGGGTTTCGCAATCGTCGCCTCGATCCTTCCACGAGAATAGCGCCACGACGCCAGGAAGCGGCGCATATCCCCGCGCGCGCCAGAAGGCATCCAACGGGCGGTAATGATCTGGTCGCATGGGGTGGTCGTCAGGGCGTACTACACTGCAGAAGGCGCTTTTGGTGAATCCCATCGCATGGGCGTGGGCTTCGCGCAGATCAAAGAACGTATGGCCTGCTCCCTGCCCGCGATACTCCGGCAGCAGAACCGATTCTGCGCAATAGAAGATATCGCCCAGCGATAGGCCCGAGCCTTCGAACGCGGCCGCGAAATCGTCGGCGTGATCCGTCAAAGGTGCACCCGTCGAAGCACCCACCAAAGTATCACCGTCGAACGCTCCGACAACGATGGCCATGGCGCTATCGACGTAGGACTGCAGGTATTTCCGCTCATACTTCAGATCGCCATCATAGAGATATGGCCAAGCGTGAAATACGTCGATCCGCAGGCGCGCGACTTCATCCAACGCGTCGACCAATGTCGATCCGGTCATTGCGCGGACCTGCGAAATCTCAGCCATTCGAGACCTGTTTGGTCCAGTCCGCAAGGTTGTAAAACGTGGTCACGCGGGTGATCTTGCCGTCGTTAAGGTCAAAAAACGAACCCGCAGGCAAGCGGTAAGTCTGCCCATACGCTTCTGGCAGACCTTCATCAGTTTCCAGATAGGTTCCGTTGACGATGAACTCAGCCGCAGCACGGGTACCGCCTTCAGCTTCAAAGATCACGATATCCGTCAGGTTCTCGCGGTAGCAGCGGTTCATATGCGCGCAGAAGGCGGCAAATTTCTCTTTGCCGACGCGAATCTGACCTTCGTTGACATGATGGGCCACGTCATCCGACAGGCAGGCCAACATGCCATCCACGTCACCGGCATTGAAGGCATCAAAGTAAGTTTTCACGGTCGGGTTCATGGTCACTCCGTCGGTTCACCCCAGCGGTCTTTCAGATGCGCGATGATCTGATCTCGGGTTTGTCGATAATGACGTAGCTTGTCCTCGCGGGTTTCACCTAGTCCGGTAGGGTCCATAATTGGCCAATAATCGACATCGAGGTGAAAAAAACGCGTCAGTTCCAGCGCTTTTCGCTGGCTGGCGGGTGACAGGGCCACGATCAGATCAAATGAACTGAGGTCATCGCCCCATTGCTCCATTTCGTCAAAAGAACGCGAGCGGTGACGGGACAGCTCAACGCCAATCTCCTGACAGGCTGCGATGCAGAACCCATCGATCTCAAGATCGTTATGCACGCCGGCGGATTGCACATAGGTGCCGGTGCCGTAAAACTTCTTCATGATGCCTTCGGCCATGGGTGACCGAACCGAATTGTGGTCGCAACAGAACAGAATGGACTGCGGCAGAGGCGTCACCCGTTAGCCTCCAAAATGAAGGACGCAGATGAGCGTAAAAAGGCGGCGGGCAGTATCAGTATCAACCTCAGCTTTGCCTTCCAGCCTTTCCTGTAACACGCGGCTGCCTTCGTTGTGGATGCCGCGCCGAGCCATATCAATCGTTTCGATCTGGCTGGGCGGCAGTGTTTTCACCGCATCGAAATAGCTCTCGCAGATCTGAAAATAGTCTTTTACGACCTGCCGGAATGGACCAAGCGACAGATGAAACTCAGCCGCCTTCTCGCTGGCTTCGGTGGCGATATCGAAAACCAGTCGTTTATCACGGATTGATAGCTGCACATGGTAGGGCCCGTCGGGGATCATCCGATCGTCGCGCGCTGGCAGCGTGAACGAGTTATCTTCAAGCAAATCATATATGGCGACCTTCCGCTCCTGCTCGATCTCCGGTGTCGGCGGGGGCAGATTTCGGTCGTCCAGTTCGATATGCGAAATACGGGTCATCTTAACGGTCACAATCCTTGCGTCTGCACAGACCTATAACAACGATTTTCATTGAGCAACGTACAGAAGCGCCATGCGTGCCAAGTCTTTGCGTCACTTTAGCCATTCAGCCGGTTAAGGCGCGCCGAAACGGACAGGCCATGCGCTTCGAGGCTTTCGGATTGCGCGAGCGTTTCAGCCGCCGGGCCGATGGCGCGCAAAGCTTCGGGTGTCATCTGGCTGAGCGTTGTGCGTTTGAGAAAATCCATCACGCTAAGGCCAGACGAAAAGCGCGCCGAACGCGCTGTGGGCAGCACGTGATTGGGGCCGCCGACATAATCGCCAATGGCTTCGGGCGTGTACTGGCCAAGGAAAATGGCACCGGCATGGATCGTTTGCTGGCTTAACGCCACCGGGTCGGCCACGCAGAGTTCCAGATGTTCAGGCGCGATGCGGTTGGACAGCGCGGCAGCCTCGTCCAGGTCGCGCACAGTGATTACGGCACCAAAGTCGCGCCAGCTGGCCCGGGCGATGGCGCGGCGTTGCAGGGTCTCAAGACGTTTTTCCACCGCTTGCGTCACGGCTTGACCAAATTCTGCGTCATCCGTGATCAAAATGGATTGGGCGCTTTCGTCATGCTCGGCCTGGCTGAGCAGGTCCAGCGCGATCCAGTCGGGGTCGTTGTCCTTGTCTGCAATGACCAGAATTTCCGAGGGGCCCGCGATCATGTCGATGCCGACCTTGCCGAATACACGGCGTTTCGCGGCGGCCACGAAGGCGTTGCCCGGTCCGGTGATCTTATCGACCGGCGCAATGGTTTCGGTGCCATAAGCCAGCGCGGCCACAGCTTGCGCGCCGCCGATGCGATAAATCTCATCCACGCCCGACAGTTGTGCCGCCAGCAGGACCAGCGGGTTTGCCTGACCCTCAGGTGTGGGGACGACAATGGCCAACCGGTCTACGCCCGCCACCTTCGCAGGTATTGCGTTCATCAAAACCGACGACGGGTATGAAGCCAATCCGCCCGGCACATAAAGCCCCGCAGCCGACACCGCCGACCAGCGCCAGCCGAGTGTTGCGCCTGCCTCATCGGTCCACTGATGATCCTCGGGCATCTGCTTTTCGTGATATGCACGAATGCGTTCTGCTGCCAGTTCCAACGCGGCGCGGTCCTGGGGCGTGACCTGCGCGACGGCCTCGGCGATCTCATTGGATGAAAAGGCCATGGTCTCGGGCGTCAGCTCCAGCCGGTCGAATTTCGCGGTAAGTTCGATCACCGAAGCATCACCACGGGTCCGCACATCATCGATGATCTGCGCCACAACCGCATCCACATCGGGGCTGTCCTCGCGCTTGGCGGACAACAGCGTCTGAAATGCAGTTTCGAAATCGGCGGAGGTCGTATCGAGGAAAGCGGGCATGTGAGAGACTCCGGAAGCGTTTCAACGGGTCTTATCGCCCGGGCCGGGTGGCCTCAACCCTTATGCCGCTGGGTGCAGCGATTTGCGCATCGGGAATTGGGGGATGCCGTGCCATTCCGTCGGGTCGCCGACATCATGCCAGCCGTGCGCCAGATAGAACGAATGTGCCGTTTTGGTCGCGTGCAGATGCGCCTCAGAGGCGCCACGTGTCTGCAGTTCCTCTTCCAACCGATGCAGCAGCGCTGTTCCGAGCCCGCGCCCTGCGTGATCGGGATCGACATAGAGCAGAGATATCTCACCCTCGCCACTTAAACCGCCCACTGCAGTAACCACTCCCACTTGCGTAGCGACCCAAAGGATTGCTCCACTATCGATCCAGTTTCGGACCGAAGCCGGATCCTTATTGGCAGACCAGCGGGAAAGGTTTTCGGGATTATCCAGATGATCCGCCCGACAGAGGTCACGGATCGATCGGATCAGAACACGGCTGATGTCGAATACATCAAACACGGTTGCCCGCCGCACCGCGATGCCGCGTGGCGGATTCGGGAAGGCCTGAGCGATGCCACGTTTATTCTTCACTCGGGGTGATGGGGCGCTTGTCCAGAAGGCGCCTTGTAGGGACGCGTCACATCCTTGAGCGTTGCATCGATGGCCTCAACCGACAGGCGGATCGCGCCGTCGCCTGCCAAGGTCAACAGGATTTGTCCCGCACCATCCTCGCTTGACTCGAATTCGACCGAGAGCAGAGACAGGATCATGTCCTTGTCGCTGCGGTCGATGCCCTGACTGGCTACCGACAGAACCGAGCCGAACATCAAAACGGCCTGCACCCGCTCGTAGGCGCGACCGCGCCGGGCAGCGGCATCCTTGTCTTCCCAGCGAAAGCGATTGAGCAACAGCGCAAAGCGGCGCTGGCCGGGTTGCCATGTCATCTCGGTCACCGGGAAAACCGCATCCTGCGTCAGGGTCGCAATCACCTGGAGGTCATCGGCATCTTCGGCTCCAAGGTTCAGCGGTGCCTCGCGGCCGTCTTTGAAACTCGCGTCTGTCATTGACCTTTAATCCGTTCGATCTTTGCGCCCACGCCTTCCAGCTTGCGCACCACATGTTCATATCCGCGGTCCAAATGATAGACCCGACTGACAACCGTCTCACCTTCCGCCGCCATTCCGGCAAGGATCAGCGAGACCGAGGCCCTCAGGTCTGTCGCCATCACCGGAGCACCTTTCAATCGTTCGACCCCGGTTACGGTGGCCGTGCCGCCATGTACCTCGATATTCGCGCCCATGCGCACCAGTTCGGGCGCATGCATAAAGCGATTCTCGAAAATACGCTCTTCAAGCACGGACACACCCTCGGCAGTGCACATCAGCGCCATCATCTGCGCCTGCAGATCGGTCGGGAAACCTGGAAAGGGTTCGGTGACCACATCGACCGAGGTCACACGCCCGTTCTTACGAGAAACTTTCAGCCCCTTGTCGGTTTCAGAAACACTGATCCCCGCCGCATCCAGCTTGGCAGCGAAGGATTCGACCAGCGACATGCGCCCGCCCAGCAGCTCAACCTCGCCCCCGCAGATCGCCGGGGCCAGCATATAGGTGCCAAGTTCAATCCGGTCGGTCACCACCTGATGGGTCGCGCCGTGCAGACGATCGACACCCTGAATTTCGATGGTCGAGGTCCCCTCACCCGAAATCTGAGCGCCCATCTTGCGCAAGCATTCGACCAGATCGACAATCTCGGGCTCGCGCGCGGCGTTTTTCAGCACCGTGGTGCCCTTGGCCAGCGTGGCGGCCATGACGATGTTCTCGGTCGCGCCAACCGAGGCAAAGCGCATCTCATGCACAGCACCTTTCAGCCCGCCCGACGCCTTCGCGTGCAGATAGCCATCTTTAAGCTCGATCTCGGCGCCCAGCGCCTCAAGCCCTTCGACATGCAAATCCATCGGGCGCGCGCCAATTGCACATCCACCAGGTAGCGACACCACGGCCTGCCCCAGCCGCGCCAGCATCGGCCCCAACACCAGGTTCGAAGCGCGCATTTTTCGCACGATGTCATAATCCGCCGTGTGGCTGTTCAGGTCATGGCTGGACATCGCAATGACCTGACCATCCTGCAGCGAAGACACCTCGGCACCCAGCGACCGCAGCAGCGCCGTCATGGTCTTGATGTCACTCAAACGCGGCGCATTGGTCAACGTCAGCGGTTCTTCGCTGAGCAAGGTCGCGGGCATCAGCGTCAGACACGCATTCTTGGCCCCCGCAATGGGAATCTGCCCGTTCAGCGGGCCATTGCCCGTTACCAGAATCGAATCCATTTGCTCTTATCCCTCGTCCTTGCCGGCTTTGTCCCCGGAGGTGGCTCGCGCCTTGGCCTGAGCCTTGCGTCGCGCCATATTCGCTTTTAGCGCCGCCTTTAGACGGTCTTCGCGCGTTTCCCCGGACTTGCCGTGTTTTTTAGGTGAATTTTTGTCTGCCATTGCCTTTCTCTACAGGAGTAGAAAAAAACCGTCCAGACACCCTTGCGCCGCGTTTCGTTTGAGTCTAATCACCCGCCCACAGCGCTGCTGTAGCTCAGAGGTAGAGCACTCCCTTGGTAAGGGAGAGGTCGAGAGTTCAATTCTCTCCAGCAGCACCATGATTTCCTTATCTACATCAGAAACTTACGATAAAACAGCGGCTTGCGCTTGCAGTCTCCTACATAGGAGTTCTACACAGTGACGCTTATCATGCCTACACCAGACAAAGACAAAAACAGCGGAATATACTACATCAGGGTGCGAGTTCCGGCGGACCTTAAGGGAATCGTCGACCGTGCCGAGGTGTCAAAGTCACTCCGCACCAGAGACCCTGCAGAGGCCAAAGAGAGATTTGCGGCTGAATACGCCAAAATCCAAAAGCAGTGGGCGTGCCTGCGGGCAAAGCCTGAAACCCTCCCTTTGAAAAAGATCGTTGCTCTTTCTGGTCGCGTGTATTTCCGCCTGATGGAAATGCTAGATAGTGAACCGGGTGAACCTGAGATATGGAACCGTGTACTGCACCTGAGCCAACAAGCGGAAGCTACCGAAGGCGGCACTAAAATGGTACGGAGATGTCGCTGACGAGATCCTGGCGGAAGAAGGTATTGCTGTAGACGAACCGACGCGTGCGCGATTACTACGTGAAGTCCACAGGTCTTGGATGCAGGCGGCTAGCCAGCAGTTGAAGAGAACGGAAGGCGATTTCACCCCGGACCCTCAGGTCATGCGTTTCCCCGAATGGGAACCCGAAGGCGTATCAAAAAGAGGCGGCAGAAGGCCCAGCACTCACCCATCTCACGGAGCGGTGACAGAAAGATCACCTGAGCAACGGGAATGTATGCAACGATTGAGACTTCGCTCATAAGAAAGACACGTTGGCTGCCTATCCGGAGCACGAGGATATCTCTCGAGTAAGGCCTAAGGACATTGCAGATTAGTGTGACTACCTTCGAGACGAAAAAGGATTGAAGCTACCGATGGACGATCAATAAGCGCTCTTTAGGTACCGACGAGGTGCAGTTCTGTCTTTGCACTAATGCATGCCGCTGCCGCCTCATGGAACTAAAGCGGTACGTCCACATGGGTGATGACGTGGTGGACGATTATGACGACTTTGAACCAGCTGCGGAATGGCCAGGGCCTGGGCTGAGATCTCCCGTCAAGGTGCCAGACCGGTCTATTTCAATGTGATCCCTACGGGACCTTTTGGTCACCATCGAGACGGGTGGCTCTGACGTGCAATGCTCCTCACGTTAGGCAAAGTGGTACCTCTTTCCCTGCCAGAACTTCAATCTGTCGCAATTTCGTGACTGCCTCCCCGGGCTTCGATCGCCTGTCTGCCATGTGCCTCCTCCGGTTTCCTAAACATAGTGGAGGACCAGTCCAACGGAAGAAAACCAAATCACTAGAGCCCGCGAGCCAGTTCCAATCAGATTGCATCGAAGACCGATCTGCAAAACACGTTAAAAATCTCTCGGAACTGTCTCTAGCTACTTTTCAAAAGCCCTAGTGTGTAGTACCGGTCCCTCTCGAGCTCTCAACCAGCCTTAACCACCCGCAATTGAAGAAAATGGTACTTTTCTCTAAACACTCGTCTGAAGACCGAAAGCTGATTTCTCTGCAATGAATAATCGCAAAAGACTCCTGGGTATTTTCTTAAGCGCATTCATATTAGTTGTAGCGCTATCGATTTTTACGCTGGATACAGTTTTCAGCGCTAGAAATGAATTTCGCCCCGTTGAGTTGGACTACATCAGAACAGCCTTTCTGGCCTGTTCTTCCGCCCTTATTGCAATGGTTGTCGTTGCAAATTTGTTGCCTTCAAAGCTTGCAATAGCGGCCCGAGCTCTGACGGGTGTGCTTTTCGCTGCCGCTGTTTTTTCGATTAATTGGTCGATGGTCGAAGCATTCGTATTGCTTCCGATGATAGCAATGGCTGGCCTTTGCCTCCTTGCGATCTATTTGACTTACATCGTTCTGAGCTTGGGTGTTCGGGGCCGGGCAATAGTTGCTGTAATCGTGGCTGTGATTTTCATCCTTGTCCCTGGGCGGGACATGCTGGATGCGAATGAAGAGGCTGAAAACACAGAGTTTCCAGGCATCGAAGATATCACGTTTGATACAAAACCAAATGTCTATCTTATCTCGTTTGACTCAATTCACCCCAAAAGCCTGACATCTCGCTACATGGGCATTGAAGAGACAGCTTTCCACGAACCGGTTTATACCAGAATGGACAGGTTCGAGAATCTGTTTTCGGTCCGTGTCCCCACAAAATATGCGATGAATCTGATGCTACGGATGGAGGTTGATGAATTTGATCGCGGCAAACGTAAAAGTTTTGAACTCTATACAGGTAAGTACGACGGTCGACTAAACGCAATTTTCCGCAACAATGGTTACGAAATCAACACGGCCTATGCCGGAAAATACTTTGGGACCGAACAGGGCAGCTATGTGGATCGGTATCATATTCCGTCGCGAACAGCGGGCGCGTGCGAATTCAATGATAGCAAGTTTCGACAGGTGTCGTTGTTTGGTCTCTGCCGATTCATCGACAAAAACAAGTCCGATACAAAGGTCGACAAAGCAGCACATGTACTTGATTTCGTGTCTTATCTGTCACGTCAAAAGGAGCCGCAATTCTTGCTCGCTTCGATCTACTCCCCCGGCCACACCGGCAAAGACTTTTTGATCGAAGACGAAGAAGCCGATGCCGCTTACAATGACTTCTACCTGGAGCGTTCTTTGGAAGCACAGCAAACGTTGAACCAGCTTCTGGACCAGCTTGAGCGGGAAGATCCCACGGCGATTCTTTATATCTTCGGTGATCACGGCCCTTGGCGGAGCCGGGGAACTTGGGAGACCCGTTTTGCGAAAGATCCAGAGTTCTTTGTACATGACCGTTTTGGGATATTAGGGGGCGTTTTTCCGAAGGGGCGTTGTAAAACCTATGTGGACCTGAGAAATGAGCAGACGTATACGACGAGCGTTCAAGGTGCGGAAGCAATCTTAAAGTGCCTGACCGAGGGTCGCTATCAGGAACTGGATCAAGTCTATAGAATCAACCAAAGCGTTGACGGCGTAAGTGATAAATTCGAGGACTATGTATATGAATAGCCGCAAGAAATTGGCATTGCTCATCATTGCCGCTGCCATTGTGCACCCATCCGTTGCTCTGGCATACGTGGATCCAGGTTCGGGGAGCGTCATTGTAACCACAATTCTCGGGTTCTTCGCAGCGATTGCTTACACGTTCCGCAAGTACTTCTATAAGCTGAAGCGAAAGATATTTGGCACAAAAAGCGATGAAGAAGACAGTCGAGCGCTCGATGACTAAGGCAAACAGTGGCTCCTTTCGTGACCCCAGCAGCCGTGTATATACAATTGACTTACCCGAAAATGGCAGTTCTGCGATTTTTCGAGGCGTCGACAATAAAACGCTTGAGAACTTCAAAAAGCTCCAGACTGAGCCCTTCTACCAACAACTTGAGATCGAAAAGCGCGTTGTAAAAACCAAGCTTTGCGCGCCTGACGATCCTGTTGCAAAGGAAATCCTAGAAGCCGGATGGGCAGGTGTGATGCAGCATGAGCCTGTCTCGATCGTTTCTTACTCTTACGAATGGTCGTTCGCCATGCTAAGACGAGCGGCTCTATTGCATCTGCGTATCTTGACCGACGCGCTGGAAGCTGGGTGGACCATTAAGGACTCAACACCTTTTAACATCCAGTTTGAAGGTACGGCACCAGTCTTTATTGACATCCCATCGTTTGTGCCTTGGCAGGAAGGCGAACCCTGGTTGGCATACCGACAGTTTTGTTGCTGTTTTCTGACGCCGTTGATGATGCGTAGTCATCTGGGCATCAATCACCTTCCATTATTACGGTCCTACTTGGACGGTATACCTCCGGTTGAGGCTGCGAACTTTTTCAGAGGTTTCTCCCGTTTCAAGCGCGGTGTCGCTAGCCACATCATGCTACCTGCTCGCGTAGAAAAGCGGATTGAGGCGCGTGAACGCGATGCCGTTCCCGCTCAGGACCGAAGTCAGCGCAAAGTCAGTCGAAAATACGTACTGGCACTTGTTGAAAGTGTAACGCGACTGGTCAAGTCGCTCTCTGTGAACATCGAGCACACGGACTGGTCGGAATACGACAAAACCCACACTTACGATGACGAGGAACTCCAAGCGAAAAAAGGTTTCGTACAAAAGTTCGTACAAGAAAAGAAACCTTATTGCCTAATGGATATCGGCTGCAACACAGGCACTTTTTCAAAAATTGCTGCGGAACATGCAGACTTGGTCATTGCAGCTGATGGCGACCACGATGCGGTCCAGAAACTGTTTATGCATGAATCCAGTCACTCGGTGCACAACAACATCTTGCCGTTAGTGCTGGATTTGTCCAACGTCTCCCCCAATCAGGGATGGGCAGGCAAGGAACGCTCTTCATTCGACAGTCGCGCCAATCCAGATGCAATTCTGGTTCTGGCCCTTGTCCACCACATTCGGATTTCTGCCAATATCCCGATGGCATTGTTCCTAGACTGGTTGCGGTCTTTCAATTGCGACATCGTTATTGAGTTCGTTGATCGGCACGACGAGATGGTCGTCAAATTGCTGCAGAACAAAACGGAACAGTATCTGGATTACGACCGCGTGGCCTTCGAGCACGAGCTAAAAGAGCGCTTTAAAGTGCGTACTTCCAAAGACCTCAAAGGCGGTAAGCGCGTGATTTACCATATTGAGCCACAGTGATAGGGGATGTTGTTTATACGGTCCTGTTGCCGGTTATATATCCGATGGACTTGCTGTTCGATTTGATGTGGACAGCAACGAATTCTGCTGGGCTATCGATAATTCTGCTTGCAATGGTGATCTCGATTTTGACCATCCCGCTTAAGAAGTGGGCGAAAAAGTCCGAGGATAAATTTCTTGCGGTCAAGCAGTTGGTCGACATCGATATCGCAAAGCAAGCTGCTGGACTAAAAGGCGAAAAACGATTCGAAGTAGTTGAAAAAGTTTATGAAAAACACGGCTATCATCCAATCAAATCGATCGTCGCCGGAACATCGTTCGTTGTTATGCTTCCATTTCTGATTTCGGCGATCTTTATTTTTGGAGGCTCGGATGAATTGAAAGGCGTTAGCTTTTTGTTAATTAGTGATCTTTCGGAACAAGATCATCTGTTTTTTGGATTAAATTTACTCCCTATCTTAATGTTGCTCCTTGGAATTAGCGAGGCCCTATTGCGCTGGCATAACCAAAAGGATCAATTGATCCGTTACTTAATCGTGTCGGTTGTTCTATTTGCGTTGGTCTATTCACTTGCATCTGCACTAATACTCTACTGGATTAGCATGAACATTTGTGCCGGGATCATCTTTTTTGCGGCGAGAAGCCAGAATCCTCGTTAGAGGTGAACTTTCGGTTGGCGACAACCTGTGTCTCGCGCCAGATTGCCTCTCCCGTTTTAGGAGACAGCTCCAGTGTCGTCCGGCAGTGAATTCACGGTTACAGGAGGCAGCTTTTATTTAGCTGACCAATAAAGTTCACTGTAGAAACGGTGGCGAAATGATGTTTGGTGCGTATCTGAGAATCTGCAAAGTTTGTAGAGTGACTTTGCTTTGAGCTGAAGGCTGCGCGGTGCATTCACGATATCCTGACTAAATGCGAGGACGCGTAGGTAGAAGTGTTCGGCTATCGTGAAGCTTGCGAAGGATATTCCTTCAACAATTGCCGAAGTTACATTGTAGCTTATGTTAGTCATGATATTGGCCAATACGCCTCCGCAGGACCGCCACACATAGCTGCTCTACGTATGGTTTTATATCATTAAATCAATGTATTGGCACTCCCTCATCCAAATTCAATTCCCTCCGGGCACACCATCTTCATGTCCGACATAATGCTTCGAATGGTGCACGATCACGTGGCGTCTCAGCCACTGGCATTTTCATTGAATTGAGTTGAAGTTGACGCGCGCGCAAGCGCCTGATGACAGCGGGCGGTTGCATCACAACCGCCCGTGCCTAGGTTTATTCCGCAGGTGCTGTGGTCTGCTTTTGCCTCAGACCATCGCGATAAAGCGCCTTGGCGAGCGCTATGCACATCAGGCCCATGACCATCGTAAAGGGTAGCGCACCGATGATCATCGCATTTCGCAAGGCGTCCATCGGATTGTTTTCACCCGCAGCCAGGATCAGAGCGCCAATCACCGCTGTCAGGATAAGGCCCCAGACGATCTTGTGCTTGTTGCCGATGTTCTGATCTCCGCCAGACATGATGGTGTTCATCACCAGAATGCCCGAGTCCGCCGACGTGACCAGGAAGGTCATGATCAGGACGACGCACATCACGGTGATGCCAGACAACAGCCCACCGGTGATCATCTCTTGCAAGGTGACAAACAGCTTGGCGGTGTTCGACGCCCCGATGATGGCGCCTTCGGCGGTGCCATTCAGTTCGAGATCGATCGCGGTGCCACCCAGAATGGTCATCCACGCAAAGCAGACCAGCGCAGGGGCAAAGACACAACCGATGATGAACTCACGCACCGAGCGTCCCTTGGAAATGCGCGCCAGGAACAGGCCGACGAAAGGCGAAAACGCGATCCACCAGGCCCAGTAGAACGTGGTCCAGCCCGCTTGCCAGCCAAACTGCCGACCCGGATCACCTGCGGCGTAGACCGAAGCCAGAACAGAGTCCGGCAGCGCGGCGGCGTCGCCTTCCAGGCCAGATTTGAACCCGTCAAACGATCCCCAAGGATTGGTCGCACCGGCATAAAGCGCATCGGCAAACGGCGCTGCTTCACTCGGCAGGGCAGCATCAAACGCCGCCGCCGATTGCGGATTGAAAGCACCAAAGCTGAGCGAAATGAAGTGCTGGATGTAATCGACAAATGCAGTTGCGTAAGTCGTCATCGCGAACAGGAACGACCCAAAGACAACAAAGACCAGCAACAGGATCAGCGACAACACCAGGTTCAGGTTAGACAGGTACTTGACGCCACGACCAACACCAGAGACAGCCGAGATGATCGAGAGGCCCATGATCACAATGAGGCCAGCCAGCAGACCAACAGTACTGGGGGCTGGTGCGTCACCGGTCAGATCCATCATCCATTCCATACCCGAAATGGCGTATAGGCCGTCGATGAACTGCGAAACCCCGTACCCGATGGTAACTGAAACACCCAAAATGGTTGCCACCACGCCCAGCACATCCACGACGTGGCCCAGGAAGCCGTTCATCAGCTTGCCGAACAGAGGTGTCAGCGCGGTGCGAATAGTCAGGGGCATGTTGCGCGTGTAGGCGTAATAGGCCAGCGACAGGCCGGTCACCACATAGATCGCCCAGGCGTGAAACCCGTAATGCAGGAAAGTGTAGCGATATCCCGACTGCAATGCGTCTTCGCTATTGCCGACGACATCGCCCGCGATGACAACCGGGTTCGATCCCCACAGCCCTAAAGGCTCAGCGGTAGCGAACACCATGAGACCGACGCCCAAGCCCGCGCCAAACATCATCGAAAACCATGAGAAATCCGAGAATTCTGGTTTTTCGCCCTCTGGGCCCATAAGCCGCTTACCGGTTTGCGGCAGCGCCGCCACGACAAACAGGAAAAAGACAAAAAAGCCGACAATAATGATATAGAAGGCGTTGAAATCTTCCAGCAGACGCGAGTTCAGGCTTCCAAGAACTCCGTTTGCATTTGCGGGCCAGACAAGCGCCCAGATAACCAGCGCGACCATGATTGACTTGCTCAGCAAGGCAATCTCAACACTGTGCCCTTCATAAAACCCGCCCGAAGATCGCTTGATCTCCAGATCGGTAAAAGGTTCCTTCATAGACATGTGTTTCCTCCCTATTCGCACGTGTCCTGATTTCCAGAAAGATCTTCATGAGCGTCCCGGAGCTTCGCCATCGAGCCCTACGTCAGCAGAGCTTCTATTTTGTCGAGGGTCGCTACACTGACAGCCACACCATCGTTCTTGGCCACCAAACGCTTTGCCTGGCGGCCGTCACCGGGCAAATGTGCGCCGTTCTGAGATCGGATCGCTTCGACAAGATCGACAATTCTGGAAGAAAATGCGTCATCCGCAGTCGCAGAAGCGTCAATTGCAATAAAGAACTGGCCTGTTTTCGGAGGCCCACCGGCGGTTCCCGAAAAAGGTGAGGCGTGTATCCCAAGCGTGGCACCAGTCAGCGCTGCAGCCAAAACCTCGGTCATCAGGGCAACGCCAACCCCCTTGTACCCACCCGATGGGGCCATGGAACCCTTAAGCCCAACATTCGGGTCGGTCGTAGGGTTGCCATCTGCGTCCAACGCCCAGCCAACCGGGATTGGTTTGCCTTCGCGCGCGTGTTTCATGACCTCGCTTTTGGCGATGGTGCTGGCGCTTTGATCGATCAGTAATGCGGGTTGGCCGTCGTTTCCAGGGACCGCGATTGAAAATGGGTTGGTTCCGACCACCGGTTTGGCACCCCCGGACGGCGCGATGGAGGCGGGCGCGTTGGTGAACCCAAGTCCCACAAAACCAGCCTGTGCCAGCCGGTAGGTGTGATACCCCAGCACGCCGCAGTTATAGCTGTTGCGGATCGCCAGCACCGCAACGCCCTGCGTGCGCGCCGCAGCGATCAATGCATCGAACCCCGCGTCGATCGCCGTGTGGGCGAACCCGGTCGCGGCGTCGACCGTCACTACGCCGGGGCGCGGCTGGGACAGCTGAGGGGTGGCCTGCCCATCTACCTTGCCGCACTGAACATGTTCGCAATAGATCGGGATATAGGCCAGACCATGGCTCGCTACCCCGTCCGCCTCGGTTGCGGCGGTTGCAATTGCCAATGGGCGCGCGTTTTCTTCGCTGGTGCCCGCGGACACCAACGCACGGAAAGAAAGATCCTCGATTTCAGCTAGGCTAAGGGTACGGGTTTCGATCATGTCGCTCTCTCATTCAGTCATTGTCGGACAGGCCAGCGCCGGCACCCAACAGTCGGGATTCATCGGTAGCAGGCGCGTAGGTGCGATGGGCAAATCGGTTGAGGGTGTCCCAGCAAACCGGGTCCGGGGTTGCGCGGGTCACGTGCGGTCGAGGGGTGGTAAGTTGGCCGCCCAGCGTGATCTGGGTGTGATCAGAAAACGATGGCCAATCCTGCCCCGCCTCCAGACGACCGCCATCCGTTGCGGCCCTGAACAGATCGCACGTATGCGTGATCACGTTATTCTGGGCGCGCGCTGCCGAGGCTACGAAGGGCAGCAAAAAGACAGGTACTGCGAGCTTCTGGATACGTATGGGACCTGCGTGCAGCAGGTCAGACCGATCAGAAAGCAACGCGCCCGTAATGATCGGACAAAGCACGCCTTGCCCCGCCCAAGCCGACTGCATCTCAACCGGGCGGTGATTCTTGAGTGAGGCCGCCAGACCTTGCTCCAACAATTGCGCAAGGGATTTCGTGCCATCAATCCCGTGTGCGCACAACCAACGTGTGGCTTTGCCCGCCTCTTCCGCCAGACCCCATGGATATCCGGCTCCGCGCGCGGCGCGTTTGGCCGTGGCTTCGACCTCATTCAGCGATACGTTCACGATCCTAGCTCCGGATAGACCCACAGATCGGCAGTCTTGCTGCTTAACTCTTCGGGATAAGGCGCGCCAGCATACATGCAGATACGTACCCAGCGGTCTGAACGAGGATCGAAATGCGTGGCACCAAAGAACGAGAGTTTGGCACGCAGCATGTCGATCGGCAGAACATCCGCGCTGATCGTGTTGTCGCGAATTTCGCCGTAAGGCGCGACGCGGCTCATTTGCGCGCGACGGATCGTGTGGCGGTGTTCAGGGTGTTCAAGTAGGAACTCGGCGATGGGTGCACCATCCGCCCATTCCGAAAGCGCGCTTTCGGCCAGAGCCGCGTCGCGCGCCGGGGCTAGCGGCTGTTCGTAGTCTGCAATCGGTTCGTCAAACCGCTCACCCAGCCGGGGCTCGAGCTTTTCCTCGGACACATACCAAGCGCGCGCGCAGTGTTCGGGCGCGTTCCAGTCCAGACCCATTGCCCAGCCAAAGCTGGCGCGGATCAGGTCGCGCACCGCGCCAACGGTCATCGTGCCATCAATCACATGCGCCGCACTGTTGCTGTCTGCCATACAGCTGGTCAGCCCATCGACCAGTTCTCCGTAGGGTTCAAGGATCAGCGAGGCCAGCAACTCCTGCCCTTCTTCGCTGAGCGCAGCCTGAGACCACAATATCAAGCGGTCCCACGGCTGATTGCCCGTCAGATCGGTCTTGTCGAGATAGTCCGATATTGCGCACAAGTCAGCATTCAGCGCCGCAAGCTTTTCGATCTGGATTGGATGTTCGGACTTCCACCACGAGATCGACAATTTGCTACGGGCGAAGATGTTGCGAAAATTGGCCGCTTCTGCCTCTGTTGCGGTCTCAATGGACCGAACCCGCGAGATCGCCTCTTCCCGGACCATGATCCAGTTGTTGAACAGGATCGGGTGATTGACGATGAAAGGTGCCATACCTAGCCCGGTCGAATTGCCTATACCCAGCCAACGCGCGATTTCCGGGTTCAACTCTGCGGTCTGGTCGCCACCCTTGGCGCGGGCCATATGTTGCACCAGATCGCGCACGAAGGTCCGCGTCAGGTAGACCGAAAGCATCTCGGCCTGAAATGGCGCGCTGACTTCGTCTCGGTCTGCAATCCTCTCACGATCTGCCGCGCCGAACTTGCCCGAGCCATACACGGCGGTTGTCCGCATCAGGTAACCGACCTTGTAAATCTGTTCGAGGTCGGGCTGCTGACCGGTGGCAAGACGATCCACGACATGTGCCCACAGACGCACCGAGCGGTTGGCCCGTGACAAGGACAGCTCGCTTTCGCTTACACGCCCGGCCTCTTGCAGAGGTACGTTTTGCGAAAGCCGCTCAATGTCTTCCGGGTCAGGAATTCCGTCAAACAACGCAAAGGTCGCGTCCCATGCCTCGGCGATCACCCGATCCGAGCGTTGCTCGGGTGGCAGATCATGGGCAAACGCCACCAACGAATAAGCGCGTTCCGGACCTTGTGCAGTGTAGACCGCGTGACCGACGCCCTTTTCATCAATCTGGAAGACTGGGCGGGTGAACGTCCAGTTTTCGGCAGCCATCCGACGGGTCAATTGCCGCATGAAACTTAGACGGCATTGATGCAACGATCCTAGACGGGACAGGCGCATCACAGTGGCCGGGTCGCGGCGTACGATATGCGGGTTTTGGTCCATCATGTGCCTTGTGGCCCAAAATTATCGGCAAAGAAGCGGTACCAGTTGCCGCCCATGATCCCCGCGACCTCGTCGGAGTTCATGCCAGTGGCGCGCAAGCCGGACTCGATGTTGCCGAAGTCGCGATTGTCCCGAAACCAGCCCGGCATTGGCGGGAAACCGGGGGCCGAGGCCGAACCCTCGCCATAGTCGATCTGTTTTGTCCAGCGCCCCACGCGCATCCATTCAACCACACTGTCGGGCTGATCTTGACACAGGTCGGTGCCAATCCCCAGATGCTGGACGCCATATGTATCTGCCGTGCGGGCGATCATCTCGCAGAAACTCTCCAACGTGCAGTCGGACTTGTCCTTCAGGTGATGAGGATAGACCGAAAAGCCCAGCATCCCACCATTTTCCGTCACCGCCCGGATCACCGCATCGCGCTTGTTGCGCAAAGCAGGTGACCATTCGTGCGGATTGGCATGGGTGATGGCAATGGGGCGCTCGGACAATTCCGCCGCTTCGATGGTCGACCGATCCGCCGAATGGCTCATGTCGACAACAAGGCCCACGCGGTTCATCTCTTTGATCACCTGCTTGCCCATGCGGGTGATGCCGGTGTCTTCGGCCTCGTAACAGCCGGTCGCCAGCAGCGACTGGTTGTTATAGGTCAGCTGCATGAAGCGAGCGCCCAGATCATGTAGAACCTCAACCAGACCGATATCGTCTTCGATCGGGGATGGGTTCTGAAACCCGAAGAACACAGCCGTCCGCCCCGTTTCGCGCGCGATGTCGATGTCGCAGGCCCAACGGCCTTTCATGATCAGGTCCGGGTATTGCTCGAACCAGCGATTCCACTTCTCAAAGTTCAGAACGGTTTCACGGAAATTCTCATGATAAGCGATGGTGACGTGGATCGCATCCACGCCGCCTTCGCGCAGTTGGCGGAAAATCTTCTCCGACCAGTTGGCATATTGCAGCCCGTCGATACGCATCAGACGGGGCCCGCGCTGATATAGGCGGTCTTGACGGTGGTATAGAACTCTGCCGCTGCTTTGCCTTGTTCGCGCGGCCCGTAAGAGCTGTCGCCGCGACCGCCAAAGGGTACGTGATAATCGGTGCCTGCCGTAGGCAGGTTCACGGTCACCACGCCGGTGCGCGCGTTGCGGCGGAAATGGGTGGCGCGGGCCAGAGATTTGGTCACGATGCCCGAGGTCAAGCCGAAATTGGTGTCGTTCACCACACTCAGCGCCTCGTCATAGCTGCCAACCTTGATGACGCTGGTCAGCGGCGCGAACATTTCCTCGCGGTTTATGCGCATGTCGTTGGTGGTGTTCAGGAACACGCCCGGCGACATGTAGAAGCCCTCATGCGGCATCTCTAGGCGCTGTCCACCGCAGGCCAGTTCGGCCCCTTCAGATTTACCCAGATCGACATAGGCGAGGTTCTCGCCTAGTTGCTGCTGGCTTACGACGGGGCCCATCTGAACACCTTCTTCCAGCGCGTGGCCAACTTTCATCGCCTGCGCGCCTGCGACGAGTTTCTCGACAAAAGCATCATGGATGCCTGCATGCACCACCAGCCGCGACGAGGCGGTGCATTTCTGACCGGTGCCGCCGAATGCACCACCCAGCGCCAGCTTCACCGCCAGATCCAGATCGGCGTCGTCCATCACGGCCAGCGCGTTTTTCGACCCCATCTCCATCTGTACCTTGGTCAGGTTCTGGATCGCCGCCGCCGCGATGCCCTTGCCGACCGGAACCGAACCGGTGAAGGAAATCGCGTTGACCTTGGGGCTTTCGACCAGACGTTGGCCAATCGAACGGCCCGAGCCCATCACCAGGCTGAACAGACCCTTGGGAATGTCCTGCCGTTCGATGATTTCGGTCAGTGCCACGGCCGAGGCCGGGGTGATGTTCGCCGGTTTCCACACCACAGCGTTGCCATAGCACAGCGCGGGCGCAATCTTCCACGAAGCGGTCGCGGTGGGAAAGTTCCACGGGCTGATAATGGCGACAACACCCACCGCTTCGCGGCGCACGTCAATCTCGATGTCGGGGCGAACGGAGTCGGCGTTTTCCCCAATCTGACGAAGACATTCAGCGGCGTAGTAGGTAAAGAACTGACCCGCTCGATAGACCTCGCCCTTACCTTCGGCCAGCGGCTTGCCCTCTTCCCGGCTGAGCAACGTGCCCAGTTCCTCGGCGCGGGTCATCAGCTCGTTACCGATGGCGTTCAGAACGGCCTGCTTACGTTCCAGCCCATAGGCAGCCCATTCAGCTTGCGCGATACGCGCCTGATCAAGCGTCGCTTCAAGTTGGTCGCTGCTGGCTTGCGCGAACATACCAACCAGGTCAGTCAAATCAGAAGGGTTGCGGTTTTCGATTTCGCTTTCGCCTGCCAGCCATTCGCCAGCGATCAGGTTCAGTTTGGTCACAATGCGCCCCAGAGTCAGAATTCGTTTGTCACAGGATGGATTTTCCGATGCACATCAGTCAAACTCAAATAACTTAAACAAACTTCAAGGAACCTGAAGTTGGTAATCAAGATTGAGATGCTGCGTTGCTTTTGCACGGTGGCCCAGACCGGGAACCTGTCCGAGGCCGCCGACCGCCTTGGTCGAACGCAATCAGCCGTCTCGATGACATTGAAGCAGCTCGAAGACCATCTGGGCAAAAAGCTGTTCGAAGGCGAGCGCAAGAACCAGCTTTCCCCGCTGGGTGAGCAGGTACTCGATCTGGGCTTGCGGCAAGTGCGCCAATTCGATCAGACCGTCCAGAATATCGAGGCCGCCGCGCTGGCCGAACAGGGTTTGATCCGGATCGTATCCGTCCCGTCGGTTGGCGCGTTGATCTTTCCACCACTATTGCACCACATGAGCAGCGAATCCCCCGGGGTGAAGATCGAGCTGCGCGACACCGACACGCAGCAGGTGTTGGATGCCATCGCTCAGGATCAGGCAGATATCGGAATCGCATCCGGGTATCACGCCCTGAACGGCATCCAAACCATTCCGCTATTTCAGGACTCCTTTGGATTGGTCGCGGCCTCGGATCATCCTCTGATCACACGCGCAGAACCGCTGAATATCCCCGACATCGCCAGCGCGCCCTTTGTCCGAAACACGTTGTGCGATCTGATTCAAACGCCGGCTTTCCATACGGCAATCAAAAACGCCGAGATCACAATTCACAACACGCATTCATTGATCACGCTGGTGCGATCGGGCGAGTGGATCACAGTGCTTCCTCAAACCGTTGCCGAATTCTTGCCGGAGGCGGTGTCTTACCGCCCGATCACGGACCTTCACGACAAAAGGCAAGTGTATCTCTATGTCCGCGAGCGTTCGCGCTTCCAATATCTGACCGAGCAGTGTTGCGCGTTCATCCTGTCCCGTGATTTCGCGTGAGGGACGGGGTCGATTAGACCTTTCGCCTTCAACCGCCCCTGAGACGCTGCATCAGATAAACCTCGGCACCTTCCGGAATCGGCTCGGACAGTCCGGTCGCGATGATGCGCCCGTCCAACGCCACCGAGACCCCCGCATCGATCGGTGCCTGCAGCCGGGGATGTATACGCACCAGTTCCTGCAGCAATTCGCCCGTGGTGGCGGCCTCAACCTCGACCACCTCGAGACCCCCGGTCAAAGACCGGAGGCTAGACCAGAGGTGGACCTCAACCATTGTCCTTGAGCGCGGCAAGAATGCGCGGCGGGGACATTGGCAGTTGCTTCAGGCGTACACCGGTCGCGTTGGAGACCGCGTTGGCGATGGCGGCCAAGGGCGGCACGATGCCGGTCTCTCCCACGCCGCGTACACCGAACGGGTGGCCGGGGTTGGGCACTTCGACGATCACCGTGTCGATCATCGGCAGGTCGCTGGCGACCGGGATGCGGTAGTCGAGGAAGATCGAATTCTGCAGACGACCGTCGTCGCCATAGATGTATTCCTCGTTCAGCGCCCAGCCAATGCCCTGCGCGGCACCGCCCTGAAACTGGCCTTCTACATAGGTCGGGTGGATCGCCTTGCCCGCGTCCTGGATGACCGTGTAGCGGGTGATGCTGGTCTTGCCGGTTTCCGGATCAACCTCAGCATCGACGATATGGGTGCCGAACGACACGCCCGCACCTTCCGGTGTAGCCTCGAAATGGCCCGAGATCGGGCCGCCGGTCGCGCCCATATGGGCGGTGATATCGGCCAGTGGGCGCGGATCGAAGTCACCGGCGTTGGGGCCCGAAGGCACGGCACAGCCATTCTCCCACTTCACCGCATCAACCGGAATGCCCCAGCTGGCTGCGGCGCGGGCGCATAGTTGCTCGACCGCGTGGCGCGCCGCCTTGATGGTTGCAAGACCCGAGGCATAGGTCACGCGACTGCCGTGGCTTACATCATTATAACCCAGCGTTGCGGTATCGGCGACGGTGACGCGGATGTTCTCGTAGGGAATACCCAGAACCTCGGCCGCCATCAGCGCCATTGACGCGCGTGATCCGCCGATATCCGGCGTACCGACCATGACTTGGGCCGAGCCGTCCTCGGACAGGGCCAGCGACACGGATGTCTCGCCGCCATGGTTGAACCAGAACCCGCAGGAGATCCCACGCCCCTGCCCCGGTTTCAGCGGCGCCGCGTAATGCGGGTGCGCTTTCGCAGCTTCCAGCGTTTCGACCAGACCGATGCGCTCATAGGTCGGGCCATAGCTGGCCTTGGTGCCTTCATGCGCCGCGTTTTTCAGACGCACATCCACCGGGTCGAGGCCCAGTTTGTTGCACAGCTCATCCAGAACGGATTCGACCGCAAACGCGCCCATCGGAGCGCCCGGTGCACGATAGGCGGCCTGTTTCGGGCGGTTGGCCATCACGTCATAGCCGACCTGACGCACATTGGTCAGGTTGTAGGGTGCAAAGGCGCACATGGCGGTCATGTCGCCGGGCGCACCCGGGAAGGCTCCACCTTGCAGGCGGAAAATGCCCTGAGCCGCCGTGATGGTGCCGTCTTTCTTCATACCGATCTTGATATCCATCGACGCCGATGAGGTCGGGCCGGTCGCACGGAACACCTCGGACCGGGTCATCACGATCTTTACGGGGCGGTTGGCCTTGCGGCTGAGCGCCAACGCAACCGGTTCGATGAACACAGTGGTCTTACCACCAAAGCCGCCGCCGATCTCAGACGCGGTCACACGCAGTTGTGAGGTTTCGATGCCCAGCAACGCCGCGCAGGTTTTCTGTGCGATCCAATGGCCCTGGGTGGTGCACCAAAGCTCACCTTTGCCGTCAGTACCCAGAGACCCCATGCAGGCATGAGGTTCAATGTAACCCTGATGGGTTGCTTCGGTAACGAAGCTGTCCTCAATTACCAGATCCGCCTCGGCAAATCCGGCTTCGACATCTCCGTGGCCGCTTTCGTGATAGCGCACTACGTTGGGGTGCATCCCCTCGGGCACCGAGTAGTCCGCCGCGCCTTCGCGGATGACGGGCGCGTCGGGGGCCATCGCCTTGTCCACATCTGTGACATGGGGCAAAACTTCATATTCAACCTCGATCAGCTTCAGCGCATCGCGTGCCGCCAAGGCTGATGTCGCTGCAACTGCTGCTACCGCGTGGCCGTCATACAGAGCCTTTTCGCCCGCCATGACATTTTCCAGCACGTTCCAGAATTCGCCTTCCAGCCCCGGCTTGAACGGAACATCGGCGAAATCGGCGCGGGTCACGACGGCTTTGACGTCTTTGTGGGCCTCGGCCTTTGAAGCATCAATCTTGACGATCCGCGCATGGGCATGGGGTGAACGCAGGATGGCGCCATGCAACATGCCGGGGGCTGAGATATCCGCACCGAACTTGGCGCGGCCCGTCACCTTGTCCAGACCGTCAGGGCGATCGGGTCGGGTGCCAACAAACGTGAAGTCAGATTTGCGATCGTCCAGTGCCATTACGAAGCCTCCCGCATCTCAGCCGCCGTATCCATCACGGCGCGAATGATTTTGTCATAGCCGGTGCAGCGGCAGAGATTGCCTGCCAGCCAGTACCGGGTTTCCTCTTCGGTGGGATTGGGGTTCTTTTCCAGCAGCGACTTGGCCGCCACCAGAATGCCCGGGGTACAGATGCCGCATTGCAGGGCGGCATACTCGATCATCTTCTTTTGCAGCGGATGCAGGACGTCGCCGTCCGCGATCCCTTCGACCGTTTCGATCTGCTTGCCTTCAGCCTCGACGCCCAACATCAGGCATGAACACACAAGACGGCCATCGACGCTGACCGAACAAGCACCGCAATCGCCGGTGCCGCAGCCCTCTTTCGCGCCGGTCAGGTTCAGCTTGTCGCGCAGACAGTCCAGCAGGGTTTCGCGTGGGTCGCAGAGGTATTCAACCGCGTCCCCATTTACGGTGGTGGATACGTGGAACTTACTCATACGTCTTCTCCCTTTGCGCGGGCATAGGCGATTTTTGCGGCGCGCTTGGCCAGAACGCCAGCAACTTCGGTGCGGAATGCAATAGTGCCGCGTTTGTCATCAATGGGGTTGCAGGCAGCCGAGGCCGCTGCAGCGAGCGCGTCCAGCGCCGCGTCATCCAACGTGCTGCCGATAATCGCTTTCGCACAGTCTTCGACCAGCAGTACGGTCGGCGCGACAGCGCCCAGCGAGACACGCGCTTCGGTGATGGTATCACCATCCAGCCGCAAGCTTACGCCCACACCAACCACCGCGATGTCCATCTCAGTGCGCGGGATAAAGCGCAGATAGGCGTCACCGGCATTGTCGCCACGCGCTGGAATGTTGACCGCCGAGATCAGTTCGCCTTTGGCCAGTGAGGTCTTGCCAGGTCCCGTCGGGATGTCTTCGACCGCCACCTCTCGTGTGCCGTCCGGGCCAGTCACGGTAACCGTAACGCCTGCCGCAACCATAGCTGGCACCGAATCCGCCGCCGGAGAGCCATTGCACAGATTCCCGGTCAGCGTCGCACGCCCCTGTACCTGAGTCGATCCAATCAGGTCCATCGCCTCGACCACACCCGGCCAATCGCGGCCCAACGCGGCGTGCTCGCTCATCTCGGCGCCGGTCGCGGCGACGCCCAGCGTCCAGCTGCCATCGGCATTGCGGGTAATTTCGCTAACGCCATCGATCTTCTTGATGTCGATCAGCGTATCGGGCGTCACCAATTCCGAGCGCAACTGCACCAGCACATCGGTGCCGCCTGCCAGAAACCGAGTGATGCCCGTTGCATTTGCGGCCAGAGCCGACGCCTCGGCAAAGCTGGCGGGGCTGTGATAATCCATGAAAGTACCTCGCACCTGTTGATCAGGATAGACTGGGGTTCGCCGGGGACGTTAGTGCAGCAAGTCGGCGGCGTCCATGGCTGGAACGACCAATTTTTGGGATTCAAAATGTCGTTTTATCGAGAGCAATCACAGATCGATCTCGATCACCCCGTCTGCCCGGGCCGCCCGGCTTTGGCACAGTATGATCGCACCTTCGCGTTGTTTGTTGGACAAAACGAAATCGCGGTGTTCGATCTCACCTGAAATCACGTCACATTTGCAGACCCCGCAGATCCCATCAGCGCATTTCACATCCACGTGAAAGCCCGCCTCATTAAGTACCTGCGCCGCATCTTTGTCAGCGGGTACAGTCAACTCCCGACCCGATTTCGCCAATTTCAGAGTGAACGGATGGTTCTCATATTCGGGCTGTTCCGGCACCGAGAAATATTCGAGATGCCGTACACCTTCCGGAAACCCCTGCCGTTCGGCTGCGTGAATGACGCCGTCCATATAGCGGTCAGGGCCGCAGGTATAAACGTGCCATCCGTCCTGATATCCGCCCAGAACAGCCTCCAGATCGGCCCGTGTGCCCTCGTCCGAGAAGTGATAGTGCACGTGATCGGCCCATGGCACAGCCGCCAGATCATCCAGATATCCGGCACCTGCTCGTGTGCTGGCGGAATAGTGTAACTCGAACGGTTTGCCCAACTCATACAGTCGGTGGGCAAAAGCAATCATCGGCGTGATGCCAATACCACCGCCCATCAGGAAGGTTTTGGTTGCAGTCTCGTCCAGCTCAAAATGGTTTATCGGCTTTGAGATGAAGACCTTGCGCCCTTCGTTGAAGATGCGGTGCAGCAAGGCCGAGCCGCCGCGCCCCTCATCCTCGCGCAGCACGCCGATCTGATAAGTGTTGCGGTCGGAGGGATCGCCCGACATCGAGTACTGCCGCAGGAATTCGGGCGAAACCAGCACGTCCAGATGCGCACCCGCCGTCCATTTCGGCAAGGGCGCACCGTCGAGGGTTGAGAACTCGTACTTGGTGACATCCGAGGTCATCTTGTCGACCTTGGTTAATTCCACCCGCATCACCGGGGCGTCCCCTGCGACCTGATAACGGTGGATCACAGACATATCGCCGGCCGCTTTTCGCGCTTTGTAGTCTTCAGCTGTGACCATCGCCTCATAGGCGGCAATTCCGGCTTCCCGGTCCATGTTGAAGGGATAGGGCCATGGGTGCGGAGCGAGCGGAGCGGGGTAGACCGCAAGCGTCTGATCCTCGTACTTCAAATCGAGGTCTTTTTGTAGGTCCCGCCGGTTCAATGGGTGCTGCGACGGGCGATAGGCCCCGTCAGGTTCCAGCTCGATATCCCACCACCATTTCTTGATGTTATTTAGACCACCATTGCCGACCGCATCATCCAGTTTGGCCAATGCAGGCGCGGCCTGCGGAATATTCATCGCGGCCCATCGGAACGGGCGTTCCTTGAATATACCTTCGAGATTCCACGGGCAGGTCTTCATGCATCGTCCGCACATCGCCCCCCCGGGCGTGGTGATACGGTAAGTGGCGCATTTCTGGCTGTCGGATTTCCAGATTTCATAGCCGTTGAACATCAGCTTTGGCCCGGCAGTGATCGCGCCCGAAGGGCATTCCCGAGCGCATTTGTTGCAGCTTTCGCAAAACGTCTGAAGGCCGAAATCGATGGGTTTGTCATGCGTCATCGGCATGTCGGTTGTCACGACACCGGATTTCAGGCGCGGGCCAAGATAGGGGTTCAGGATCACCTCACCGATCCGACTGACCTCCCCCAACCCCGACAACAGCAGCAGCGGCGGTTGCAGCACCTCGCCATCCATCACCGTATGCGCCTTGGCCTTGTAGCCGAGATTTCGGATTTGCTGCGCGATCACGCCCCCCAGCAGTGAAAACCGCAGATAGGCGCGCATGGATTGGGCCACGCTGATCCAGTCATCCCCGCTGGCGCCTTCCATCGTCTCATAGCCCTGGTCGATGATCATGCTGATCGCCTGATCATGGGGCGGAACGATTTCTTCTCCAGTGGCGTCATGGGAATACCAGCTCCACTCGGGGCACCGGCTGAGCCCGACCGCATCGACCCCAAGGAAATAGGTTGCAGCCTTGATATTCGCGGCATTTCTTTCGGTATCTGTGGGCTGTACAGCCTCGGCGCTGTCACCGTCCTGCAGCAAAACAAATGCGCCCAGCGCGCGGCGTTGGGCGAAGCTGGGGGCGGATTTGCGCACGTAATGCCCGCCCTTTGTCGCATCCTGCAGCGATTTTCCCATGTCGCCGAACTGAGCCCGCGCAAACATGTCTGCGCGTTTGGGCACCCGGGCTACGTTTTGCTCGTCGATATAGGTGGTCGGTGTGTCGACTCGTTTGAGGTTTTCAAAAGGATGTGCCCCGTCCACATAGCGCCGCTTGGCATAGGCATCCCGGTTCACAGCGTTCTTGGCGAAGCCTGCACCCAGCCACCATGCAGGTCCTTGCGTGCGGAACCACGGTTGTTCGGCCAGCGGTCGCAAGGGTCGGTCATGCGCGATCTCCATTTCGGTGGTCACAGCGGCCAATCCGAACCGCTTACCCAACCAAGGCACCACAACCGCACCATCCTCAACCGAGGCCAGACCCGCAGCAACTGCCAGCTTGCCCAGATCAACCTCAGAGGACATCGCCGTATGCGCCCGCGCATCGAAACCCAGGAGGCGGATGTAGTTGGCAATGACCACAGCATTCTCGGTGGCAAGCAAACAGGCGCGGTGATCCTGCGCATCCATGATCCAATCGGACCCGGGCTCCGAGGGGTCCGGATCGCGGTTGAACTCATAGAGAAACACGAGCGTATGGCGATGACGGTCCATCGGGCGTGGCGCGGCCTCCATGCTTTCTTTTAGATCCGCCATGATCACATCGATGCCTGAGGCCAGCGTTTTGGTTTGCCGTGTCCTTAGCGCATGTGCCAGCCGGTCGATATCCGGGTTACGCCGAGGCTCAGCCAGCATCGCCTCCGCGGGTAGCGGCCCGCAGCCCATCATCGACGCATCGTTGAAATAGCCAAACGCTTTCAGATGATTGGCACGATCTGCTGGGTTGGCAGGAATTTCCGATGCTACGGGGTTCACAAATCCATCCCGAATTGCGTCCATCATCGCCTGAAACTCGCCCATCGCATTCACGATGCTTTCGGGCTGCTCGGGCCTGCGAAAGCTAAGCGCACACATCGGTTCGACCTGCGCCAGATCAGGCATCCGACCCTGCCGCGCCAGCCGTTCCAGCGGGAACGGACCCATGTGAACAGGTCTGTTCTTGTCCGAGAAAAAGCGGATCCCCATCGCGCGCCTCCAGTTAGCTGCCCTTTCCCCTACCCCGGCATGGACACCAAATCCATTCATGAATAATCATAAATGGTATGAGCAGAATTGATTTCACAGATCTGGACGGCAAGGTCCTACGGGTGTTCCTGACGATACTCGAAGAAAGCTCGGTGTCGAAAGCTGCCGACCGGTTAGGGGTGACGCAATCGGCCATCAGCCATACGCTGGGCAAGTTGCGGCAAGTGCTGGGCGATCCACTATTTGTCCGATCCGGACAGGGGCTGACCCCGACCGAACGCGCTTTGTCGTTGAAAGAGCCGGTGCAACAGGTGCTGGATAACATGCGCGCCCTGACCGAAGGTCGCCCGTTTGATCCGCTGTCCGAACAGATGGACATTCAGATCGCCACCAACGACATGCCGCGTGAGTTGATCTTTCCCGAACTTCTGCGGGCGACACGCGCCGAAGGCGTCAGGTTGCGGCTGGAGTTCATCCCGTCGGGTGTTCCCGACCCGGACTTGCTGCGCAGCGACCGGTGTCAATTGATGCTCACCCCGCTGCCACCGGACGGGCCGGATATCTTTCAGAAGCGGCTGATCACCAGCCCGTTGTTGGTATTCTATGATGCCGCTCACCGTGATCCGCCTGAGGATTGGCAATCCTATTGCAATAGCGATCATGTTGAGGTGCGATTTGCCGACGGGCGCAACGCCCGTGCCGTGATGCGTGGCGTGGATCAAAGCCAGATCAGACCGCCCGTCGTAACCCTGCCGCATTTCAACGCGATCCCGCCATTCGTGAAAGGCAGCGACCTGATCTCGACCGATACGGAGTTGATGAAATGCGGGCCGCTTGCCACGCTGGACAGTGCGCCACTGCCGTTCAAATGCGAAGCAGTGTCAATCTATATGGTCTGGCACCAACGCTCGGCCAACGACCCGGCACATCGTTGGTTACGCGACCGGATCGACGCGATTGCGGCCTCGCTTCAGACCTGAGATAGCAACCAGTCGCGCATCTGTTTCACCAGCTCCGGTTGGCGCGGTTTCTGCGGGGTGACGATGAAAAAGCTCAAATCGTCAACCAGCACCTCAGAGAGCGGCTGCATCAATCGACCCGAAGCCAGTTCCGCAGACACAAGTGGCGCATTGGCCAGCGCAAAGCCTTGCCCCGAGACAGCGGCGTCTATCGCCAGACTTGTCTGGCTGAAACTCATCATCCGCGGCTTCCCCTCGACCCCGGCGCGTTCAAGAAACAACGGCCACAGCCCATGGGAATCGCTGAGCAAAACGTGTTGCATCAGGTCGTCTGGACCTGAAATTTGCGATGCGAGGTCCGGACTGCCCACGACAACGAATTCGGTCGAGAACAAAGGTGTTGCTTGCAGATCTCGAGCAACCGGTGAACGGCTCTGGCGTACTGCAATATCGATTCCATCAGACTGGAAATCCGCCAACCGCTCGCGCGCGTCAACCTGCACCGAGATATCGGGATGGCGGGTCACAAAATCATTCAGACGCGGCACCAGCCATTTTGAGGCAAAGCTGGGCGTGACCGAGATCGTGATCTGCCGCTGATCAGCCAGCTCATCGACAGCCTCTTCAATCAGCCGAAACGCCCGACGCAGCGGCGCGTGGAACCGACGCCCCGCTTCGGTCAAGCGCAACCCACGTGGTAGTCGTTCAAAGAGTGCAGTGCCCAGCCGCGCCTCCAACCCCCGCACCTGCTGCGCAACGGCCCCTTGGGTTACGCCGATTTCTTCCGCAGCCAAGCGAAAGTTCAAGTGGCGTGCCGAGGCCTCAAAGGCGCGCATCGCATTGAGAGGTGGAAGAGCGGGCATAACTAGACTGTAGATTTTCTACAGCCTATGCGCAATAGAACTGATTGGTCAAAGTGAACGCTGCCAGCCATCTTTATACCAAACATCGCAAAGGAGCGTGAAGATGGAAAAAGTAGCTTTGATCACGGCAGGCGGCAGCGGTATGGGCGCGGATTCCGCGCGCAGATTGGCGGCGGATGGTTTCAAAGTCGGCATCCTTTCCTCGTCAGGCAAGGGTGAGGCGCTGGCGCATGAGTTGGGTGGCGTGGGCATCACGGGCTCGAACCAGTCGAATGATGACCTGCAGAAACTGGTCGATGCTGCAATGTCCCATTGGGGGCGGATCGATGTGCTGGTGAACTCAGCCGGGCACGGGCCCCGCGCTGCGGTGCTTGAGCTGACCGATGAGGACTGGCACACCGGCATGGATGTCTATTTCATGAATGCCGTAAGACCTACGCGACTAGTGACCCCTATCATGCAAACGCAGGGCGGTGGATCGATCATCAACATCTCAACCTTTGCTGCGTTTGAACCGGACCCGGTTTTTCCTACCTCGGGCGTATTCCGCGCCGGGCTGGCGGCGTTTACCAAGCTGTTCTCGGACAAATACGCCGCCGACAACATCCGCATGAACAACGTCTTGCCCGGGTTCATCGACAGCCTTCCGGAAAAAGAAGAGTTCCGCACACGCATCCCGATGGGCCGCTACGGGCGCAGCTATGATGAGATCGCCTCGGTCGTGGCTATGCTCGCCTCAGAAGGCGGAGGCTACATAACCGGGCAGAACATCCGCGTCGATGGCGGTATCACCCGGTCTGTCTGAACTCAGAACCGCGCCTTAACAAGATGCGTCAGCGCCGCGCCGGTTTCGAAGAAAGCGCGGCGCAGGCCAGTCCAGTTTTCGCTATACTCAGCCACTGACGGAACCGGCAGCAAAGACGGATCGTCCTTCAGCAGGCTCTCTGCCATCAAGCGCCCGAACACGGTGCCCGGCCCGATCCCGCGACCAGAAAACCCATGCGCGGCTAACGCATTTGGCCCGATCTGAGTGATTTTGGGAATGTGATCCGAAGTCATGGCAATCCGCCCATGCCAGCCCTCGATCAACGGCTGATCCGCCAGTTGCGGATACAGCGCCGCCAGTTTGCGCCTGATCCAGGATTTGTGGGCAAATCCTCCGGCGCTGCTTAGATCCCCCATGCCGCCAATGACGAACCGCCCCGTCTGATCCAAACGGAAGGATGTCATGATGAGGCCGGTATCCCAGCATCCTTCTGCCTTCGGCAATATGCTGGCCCGCAGGTTATGGGACAGCGGCGCGGTGGCGTATTGGAAGTAATAGACCGGCACATAGTCGGGCGCCATATCGGCGATGCCCTGATGATAAGCGTTGGTCGCCTGAATAACCGATCTTGCGCGTACGGTTCCACCATCCCCCTGCAGCACCCAAGCCCCGGCTTCCTGCCGCAAAGATCGAACCGGGCTTTGCGTATATATCTGCGCCCCCGCATTCTGTGCGGCGCGGGCCAGTCCCACCGCATAGCCCAGCGGCTGAATTGTACCCGCGCGGGGGTCAAACAATGCGCCGTGGACTGCCGGGCTGCCCGTCCGCTGGCGCGACGCATCAGGATCAAGCAATTCAACCGGCGCACCAGAAGCGCTCAGCTGTGCGTGGCGTGTACGCAGATCACCAAAGCCCGATGCCGAATGAGCACAATGCAACGTGCCTTGCCGCTCAGGCTCGCAGTCAATCCCGTGCGCTTCAATCAACTCGAACACGTCTGACGGCGCGTTAGCCAGCAGATCGATCAACTGATCCCCCGCCATTTGCCCCAGATGCGACCGAATTTGATCGGGTGGCAGCCAAAGCCCTGCGTTGACGAGACCGACATTCCGCCCCGATCCACCATGGCCGATCTGATGCGCTTCGAGCAGGCACACCGAAGCCCCCGCTTTTGCTGCGGTCAAGGCCGCAGAACACCCGGTGTAACCACCGCCGATCACGGCAAGATCAACGCTTACGTCATCAGAAAGCTTTTGCGTGTCGATACGCTCGCGACAGGTGTGCCGCCATAACGATTGATCATAGTCGCGCATGCCCGGGCCTCGCCAAAGTTTCGCTGATCATCAGGCTGGTCTCAGTTGGTTGCAAGGGCGCGCTGGTCAGCCCGCCCCATGGCGATGAGGAATGGATCCGCCTCCTGATGCGACTGGAATGACGCCTTATCTGTCATGCCCCGCCAGCGCCCCAGTGTCAGTGACTGCGCCACCGCGCCGCTCAGCGTTGCACCGGGGCCGGTGACGATGAACAGATCGGGCGCGAACTCGCGTGCGGCCGTCTGGATCGCATGTGTGAAGTCATAGGTCTCGGTCACCTGATGGCCCAGGGTGTAGTCCCACAACTCACTCGTGTCAGTTGCGCCGGGCCACCAGATTTTGCCACGCCCGTCAATCATCGGGAACTTGGGCTGAGCAAAAAGATCAGAACTCAATTGCGCCCGACCTTCCGCCGCCACCGGGGCCTGCAGCGCCGTATGAAAGGCGGCGTGATTGGCCAGCCGTAGGGGGAACCGATCCTGCACCGTAGGGTGTGCCGCCTCAAACGCCGTCAGACCCGCCTCGTTGCCAGCAAGCACCAGCATCCCACCCAGATCAATGGAAAGCGCCAGAGAATGATCGCGCAACGCATCGATCCTCGCCACCTCATCCAGCAATGCGGCTTTGCGGGCAGGATCATTCGCCCATGTCTCATCGACGAATGGGTAAACCAGTTGACCGCCGATCAGGTGCTTCTGCATCAGCGTGCCCATCGTATTGACCACGCGAAACCCGTCCCCAGGGGTCAATGCCCCTGCGGTGGCTAGCGCAATATACCAGCCCATCGAGTTACCAGTGACGGCGACGACTTCAATATCGTTGGCCAATGCCTGCGCATCGGCCAACGCGGCAGCATAGATCAGGGGTGAGGCCACATCGCCGCGCGAGTACTTCCCGACGCTAAAGCGATCAGCCCCATCCAAGGCAGTAATCGCATCCTGTCCGGTTCCGGCGCGAATGGCGTCGAAGCTGCGTAACAAGTCCATTCGATCCGAATGATGTTGGTGCAGATAGCCCAGCTCAGGCTTGTTATAAGTGCCCCGGCCCGGGCAGATCACAACGGCGGTGCGGGTCATGAGGCTGCTCCTGTCAAAGCCAGCGCTGCGGCAACGATACCGTCTTTCGAAGGAAGAGGCGCGGCATAGGCCGGGCCGGTTGCGATAAAGCAATCCTCGGCCACAACGCGGGCGGTTGGGGTGGAGGGACTTTCTTCGGCGAAGAAAGTCATCAGCGCTTCGGACTGACTGCCGGTCTTGCGGCATTCGTCGACGATCAGAACATGCGCGCATGTTTTGGTGGCTTCACGCAAGGCCTCCTCTGGCAGAGGAGCTAGCCAACGCATATCGATAATCCGGGTTTTTAGACCCGCCGCCTCAATTTCGGGCAGGGCCTGTTGCGACAGGTAATGCCCGTTGCCATAGGTCACGATGGCGAGATCGGTGCCGTCCCCGTGTACTCCCACCTCGCCCAGCGCAATTTTCTGATCCCGCGCAGGATAGGTGGTCATCCACCCGCCATCCTGCGCCGCATGCAGATCGCGCATCGGGTAGAGTGCGATCGGTTCAAGAAACACCACGACCCGCTGCTCTTCGCGCGCCAACCGCACGCATTCGCGCAGCATCAGTGCTGCATCGGCCCCGGTCGACGGGCAGGCGATGATGACACCAGGGATATCCCGCAAGACGGCTAGAGAGTTGTCGTTATGGAAATGTCCGCCAAAGCCCTTCTGATACCCGAGCCCCGCAATTCGCAGCACCATCGGGTTGGTGAACTGCCCGTTCGAGAAGAACGGCAGGGTTGCCGCCTCCCCCCTGATCTGATCCTCGGCATTGTGCAGATAGGCCAGAAACTGGATCTCGGGGATCGGGATGAAACCGTTATGGCCCATACCGATCGCGAGACCCAGAATGGATTGTTCATCCAGCAGCGTATCAATCACGTGGTCCGAACCAAAGCGTTGCTGCAGCTTTTGTGTGACGCCATAGACGCCACCTTTGCGGCCCACATCTTCGCCCATGCAAACGATCTCGGCATGTTCCAACATCAGATCGGTCAGCGCCCAGTTGATCAGGCGGCTGAGCGGCTGCGGCTCATCCATCGCGCGCATATCTGCGCCAAAGGTCTTCGCACGCGCCTCAGCGCTCGGGCCGTTGGTCGCTTTACAAGGGCGCTTAGGCGGGATCAGGCTTGCCATCACTTCGGTCGCATTGGCAAGATGGGGACGGCTGGCAGCCTCTGTAGCCACACGATCAGTTCGGGTGCAGGTATCGCTGTAGATTTTTAACGCCTGATCCGGCGACAATGCACCCGCCTGATCCAGCAGTCGTACGGTGTGCAAAAGCGGATCATTGGCCTCATCCGCCTCAACCTCAGTTTTCGGCAGATAGGTCGTGGGCACATCCGCCCCGGCATGGCCATAAAGCCGCACGGTTCTGAGATGCAGGAAGGCCGGTTTCCTGCGCTTGCGGACATAATCTGCAGCCTCTTTCGCGACCGCATGGGTTTCATAAATGTCCAACCCATTGGCCTGAAAATACTTGATCCCCGGACGATGCTCCATCGACGCCTGAATCCAGCCCTTGGGCGTTTTGACCGAAATCCCGATCCCGTTGTCTTCACACACGAACAGCAGCGGCAGCGGCGTCGATTGCACACTGGTCCAGCCTGCCGTGTTGATCGCCCCCTGCGCGGTTGAGTGATTGGCCGAGGCATCCCCAAATGAACACATCGCAATCCCGTCTTCCGGCAACACGCGATGTTCGGGCGCATGTCGCCGGGCTGCCCCCAGCGCATAAGCCGCACCAACGGCTTTGGGCAAATGGCTGGCGATGGTCGAGGTCTGCGGCGGGATCATCAGCGCCCTTGATCCCAACACCTTGTGCCGCCCGCCCGAGGTCGGGTCCTCACTCGAGCACGCAAAGCTGAGCAGCATATCCCACGCGATCTGCTGACCGGGCACCTGTTCGGCACGCGCGATCTGAAACGCAGCATCCCGGTAATGCAGAAAGGCAATATCGCTTGGGCGCAATGCGTGCGCGACGGCGGCCATCCCTTCGTGGCCAGATGAGCCGATGGTGTAGAACCCCTGCCCCGCCTTCTGCATCGCCCGGCTGGTCCGATCCAACGCGCGGCTGAGAACTTGCGACCGGAATAGCGAAACGGCTTCAGCATCGCCCAGACCGACGCTCGGTGGGGCTCCGTCGGGAAAATCACGATTTGCGACACGGGTCAGGAAATTCTCATGTACGATCTGGGCGCGGTCCATGTCTCTCGCTTTTGTCTTGTTGGTGTCATCGGCCTTGGGGAACCTCTGCGCGGGCCCGACCCGCTTGCTGATTTGTCCCGCGCTCCGACGTGAATTTCAAGATCGCGGATGGTACGGCACCCGCTCGACCACAAAAGTGATGTGGCGCACCACTCATCGCTCTGGCGGTAGGAAAAAACCAGTGCTATTGCGTTCAATAGGTATGAGGAATTGTCATATGATTGCACCCCGCCGTTTCTTGCCTTCAATCTCGTCCTTGCTTGCGCTTGAAGCCATAGATCGGCTGGGCAGCGCATCTGCTGCTGCGGCTGAGCTGTCCTTGACACAAAGCGCGATCAGCCGGCAATTGAAGACGATGGAGGATCAGCTGGGCGTGCAATTGATTGAGCGCAGCCAGATGCGATTGCACTTGACGCCAGCAGCCAAAGACTATGTGCAAACCGCAAGGTCTGCTGTTCAGGATCTGGCGCAGGCCGCACTGAAACTCAAAGCCAACCCGGCGGGTGGGTCACTTGATCTATCGATCCTTCCCGCGTTCGGCATGCATTGGCTGGCACCCCGCCTTCAGGATTTTGCGCAACGGCACCCTGAGGTCACCGTCAATCTGGGTACCCGCCTCAAACCGTTTGATTTCATGTCTGAACCATTTGATGCCGCGATCCATTTCGGTCAGCAAGACTGGGCGGGCGTTCAGTATTTACCGATCATGCGGGAAGAAGTCCTGCCCGTCTGCGCCCCTGCCCTTACCGCTGTCAATTTCAATAGCTTGGGTGCTCTCCGCGCCGCGCCACTGCTGCATCTGGAGTCGCGTCCGGATGCCTGGGAGCGCTGGTTTGAGATACAGGGCCAGCCCGTCACCGGCCTACGGGGAATGCTGTTCGATCAGTTTTCGACCATGATTCAGGCCACGATTCATGGGTTGGGCGTGGCTCTGTTACCGTCATATCTGCTGCAGGATGATTTGCGCACCGGGCGGCTTGTCCAGGCATGGGACGGGCCGCGCGTGAGCCTTGGCAGCTATTATCTGGTCTGGCCGAATGACCGCTCGATGCCCGAGCCTCTACGGTCTTTCCAAGCCTGGATCAGTGAACAGATTGGGGCAGACGCCCACGCCTAACGCGGCCTTAGAACTTGCCGTTGTCATTTTTCCATTCGCTGCGTGGTGCAATGGACTCAACCGTGTCCCAGTGTTCGACGATCTTGCCATCTGCAACGCGGTACAGATCATACAATGCGCTGTGAGTGCCCTGATATTCACCTTCGCACACGGTCAGTACAAAATCCCCTTCCGCCAATACCCGATGCAGATGCTGATAGTTTAGGGCGTTCCTATCGGCCAATGCGGTCCTCAAGGCAGTCAAGTCATCCGAGAGCTGCGGGCTGTGTTCTACGTAAGCGGAAGTGTTGATACAGGCCTCTATCTGGTCGAGATCCCCGGCAATCAACGCGGTTTCGACGAAGGCGCGAACAAAGGCCCGGTTTTCCTCGGTTTGCTCGACATCCCGAACTTCGGTCGGACCATCCACCATACTGTGATCCGAGCCGTTTGGCCCCATCCGTTTCTGGATATTGTCCCAGTGCTCTACCGCTTGCCCGTCTTCGAACCGGAACACTTCGAAGCCGATATTCCGCCGTGAGAAATCATATTCCGTATGTGCGAAGACAAAATCGCCGTCTTCAAAGGCGCGTACGATATTCACGCGCGGTGAGGTCTGGGACAGCCGTTTGAATAGGGATGCAAGCCCTTCGCTGCCTTCATGGGTTTGCGGATTGTGCTGGATATATCGTGCTTCATTTACCACCGAAACCGGACCCGGATCGCCCGTTTCGATGCTTTTGAGCAGGGCAGATATGCGATCTTTGTTGGACTTCTCCATACCGGGTTCCCTTCAGGTCTGACTACTCCGTGATCACAATGGCAGGCGACGTGTCAGGCATCAACGCCAGCAACAGCCAAACCCTGCGCGGCCTTCGGCCTTGCGTCCTGCGGACGGCAGGGGGCCAGGCAGGCGCGGGCTGCGTCCGCGCCTGCCTGGCCCAACGGGAGGAGACGTTCCGTAAGGAATGTGGACGACGGGCGGGAGTGTTTTGGTTCAGACGTCCAGCGAACGGGCGATGAGCTCTTTCATGACTTCATTCGTCCCGCCATAGATCATTTGGACCCGCGCATCCGCATAGAGCCGCGCGATTGGGTATTCCATCATGAACCCATAGCCGCCGAACAGTTGCAGGCATTCGTGCATCACTTCGTTCTGCACCTCAGAGCCCCAGTATTTCACCATCGAGGCCGTCGCAGCATCCAATTCACCGGCCTCCAGTTTTCCAATGCAGTCATTGACGAAACTGCGCAGCACCTCGGCCTTGGTCTTACACTCGGCCAACTTGAAACGTGTGTTCTGGAAATCCATCACCCGTTGTCCGAACGCCTTGCGCTCCTGCACGTAGTCCACCGTCTGCGATATGGCGAAATCGATCGCGCCCAGCGCCATGATCCCGATGGTCAGCCGCTCCCACGGCAACTGTTTCATCAGTTGATAAAACCCCTGCCCCTCTTCCGGACCCAGTAGGTTGGTCATTGGAACTTTGACATCCTCAAAGAACAACTCGGCTGTGTCGTTGCCCTTCATTCCCAGTTTCTTGAGGTTCCGCCCCCTCCGGAATCCATCAGCCCCGTCGGTTTCGACCACAATCAGAGAGACACCCTTCGCCCCTAACGACTTGTCAGTTTTGGCAGCCACGATAACCAGATCAGCCGATTGCCCGTTGGTGATAAATATCTTGGACCCGTTGAGCCGATAAGAATTGCCATCCTTCTCAGCGGTCGTCTTCACGGCTTGCACATCCGATCCCGTGCCCGGCTCGGTCATGGCCAGCGCGCCGATCATCTCACCCGAGGCCAGTTTCGGCAGCCACTTCTGTTTCTGATCCTCACTGCCATAAGCGGTGATGTAGTGGGTCACGATAGACTGGATGCCATATCCCCATCCTGCGTCCCCGCGCGCAGTCTGCTCATACAAAGTAACGGAATCGAAACCCATCCCGCCGCCGACGCCACCATATTCCTCAGCAATCGAACCGGCCATCAGACCCGTCTCTCCCGCCTGCAACCAAAAGGTACGATCAACCGCCCCGTTCTCGGCCCATTTCTCGGTATTGGGTACCAAGGCATCATCCATGAACCGGCCCGCCATTTCAGCAAACATTCGGTGTTCGTCAGTAACCCAGGCGGCGGTGCTGGTAAAAAGCGACATCAAATAGCTCTCCAGATCAGGTGTTTGCCCAAAACTAGCCGGGTGTGTGATTCCTTCCAATCCATGTGACGTGGCGTCCAGGACAGATACTACGCAACGTCCTTGGCACCGTTGCCGAATTTGGGGCCAAACGTTCACATCTGTGTTCCCACGCCTGATAGAGCAGGCCATCATCGACCATATTGCGCAAACGCCCCGGAAGACCCAGGAGACAGCATAATGCCCCGCGCCTTTTCTGAACTGACCTTCACACCCGCCGTTCGCGCCCATCAAGAGCGGATGGGATCCGCCGCGACCTATGCGAAATTCCTGAGCCGAGGACCAAAACAGGGCCATCAAATCGGACCGACCGAAGAGGCGTTCATTCGCGCCCGCGACGGGTTCTATCAGGCCACCGTCTCAGAAACCGGCTGGCCTTATGTGCAGTTTCGCGGTGGGCCGATAGGGTTTCTGAAAGTGCTGGACCCGCACACCATCGGCTATGCGGACCTGTCTGGTAACAAACAATATATCTCGCGCGGCAACCTGGATGGAAACGACCATGTGGCGTTGATCTTGATGGATTACGCGAACCAGCGCCGCCTCAAGATACTTGGCCGGATGACATTCAAGGAAGGTGCCGCGGCAGCAACTGATCTTTACACCAAAGGCTCCGAGACCCAGGCAGAACGGGCCGCGATCATCAAAGTTGAAGCGCTTGACTGGAATTGCCCCCGCCACATCACGCCGCGCTTTACCGAGGCCGAGCTTCGGCCACATCTGAATGATCTGGGTCAGCAACTGGCTGTTCTGCAATCAGAAAACCAGCGTTTACAGAGGGAATTGGCTGAGCTCAAAGCTGCGGCCGTTTTTCGAAGATGAAATCCGCGCCGGTTCAGATGTGAAACGAATGGCGCGCGATCGCTATGGATCTGAGCGGCAAATTGTGACGCAGGGTTGCCCTTTGGTCCAAGCTTTGCTTTGTCCTTTCTAAACATCACGACCTGCCGTCCGCTCGAGGCAGGAGCGGATAACAGAGAGGATCATCACATGGCAAAAGTTGCGTTCCTTGGCCTAGGCGTCATGGGCTACCCGATGGCCGGGCATCTTCAGGCTGCCGGCCACGAAGTCACCGTCTACAACCGCACCGCATCCAAGGCCGAGGCTTGGGTCGCCCAGCATGGCGGCGCGATGGCCCTGACACCGCGGCAAGCCGCAGAAGGGGCAGAGTTCGTGATGGCCTGCGTTGGCAATGACGACGATCTGCGTATGGTTTGCACAGGTGAAGATGGCGCCTTTCACGGAATGGCCAAGGGTGCGGTATTTGTTGATCACACCACCGTCTCGGCCAAGGTCACGCGCGAGTTGTACGAGGCTGGCAAGACACAGGGGGTTGCTTTTGTGGACGCCCCGATCTCGGGCGGTCAGGCGGGAGCCGAAAATGGTGTGCTATCGATCATGTGCGGCGGTGACATGGACGCTTATCGTGCTGCTGAGCCGGTGATGCAGGTCTATTCCAAAATCTGCCGCCGCATTGGAGACAGCGGCGCGGGTCAAATGACCAAAATGTGCAACCAGATCGCGATTGCCGGGCTGGTGCAGGGCCTGAGCGAAGCATTACATTTTGCCGAGAAGGCCGGGCTGGATGGCCGAGCTGTGGTCGAAGTGATCAGTCAGGGCGCGGCTGGCAGCTGGCAGATGGCCAACCGGTATGAAACCATGCTGGATGACCATTTTGAGCATGGCTTTGCAGTCGACTGGATGCGCAAGGATCTGGGAATCTGTCTGGATACCGCCAATGAGACCGGGGCTTCACTGCCAGTGACGGCGCTCGTCGACCAGTTCTACAAAGACGTGCAGAAACTTGGCGGGGGCCGGTGGGATACGTCCTCGTTGTTCAAACGGTTGCGAGCACTGGACTGAGCAAAGAGGGGGCTGTCTGCCCCATCGCGCCAGGGCGCGACTCCGCCCGAAGATATTTTTGGCCAGATGAAGAGGATCACCGTGGCAGTTGCAAGAGATAGCGCATGAGCGACTTGAACACTTTCTGGGCTGGTCGCCTGCGTGAACACTGGGGTCTGGACGCCCGTCTGACGCGTCTGGATGGGGAGTACGACCTCAACTTTCTGGTCGAAGCCACCAACGGGCAGGATTATGTGCTCAAGGTGATGCACGCGGGGTGCGATGCGGCATTGGTCGATCTACAGATCAAGGCGCTGGGACATCTCAGCGCAGCAGCGCCCGGATTGCCCTTTCCTGCCGTTTATCCCGATTTGAACGGGATGATGTTGCCTGAGATTGCCGACGCGCATGGGCAACCGCGACAGGTCTGGCTGCAGGAACGACTGCCGGGGGCATGCTATGCAAGCAGCGCGCCCAAGACCGAAGACCTGATACTAAAACTGGGCCGTGTTCTGGGCGCAACCGACCGGGCGCTGGAGGGGTTCACCCACGAGGGCTTGCATCGCGCCGATTTCAAATGGGATTTGACGCGGGCGAGTTGGATCGTCGACCAACTAGAGGCCATCTCTGATCCGGCAAGACGCGCGCGCGTTCAACAAATCGCTGAGGATTTTGAGGCAATCTCTGATCAACTGGGTGCATTGCCAAAGCAGGCGATTCACAATGATGCCAATGATTACAATATCCTTGTCGAAGGCAATCTGGGCGAACGACGCAGCATCTCGGGTCTGATCGATCTTGGCGACATGTGCGCGGCGCCGCGCGTTTGCGATCTGGCTATTGCCGGGGCCTATGTCGTTCTGGACCACCCTAAACCCGAGCGCGCATTGGCTGCGCTGGTACGCGGGTATCACGCCGCCAATCGGTTACGCCCGGATGAGATCGACCTGATCTGGCCTTTGTTGCAAGCACGGTTGGCGGTGTCCGTGGTGAATTCGACGCTGATGGCGATTGAGAACCCGGATGATCCGTATGTCACGATCAGCCAGGCCCCAGCGTGGCGATTGATTGAAAATGAGGCAATCAATGGCGCACTCATGCCCGCCCGATTGCGCGCAGCGTGTGGCTTGCCGGTTGTGAACGGAGCCGAGCGCATTCACGCCTACCTGTCCGGCCATCGCGGACAATTCGCGCAGATGTTCGGGCAGAATCTGAGCGACGCACCGATGGGCTCACTGTCGGTGGAAAACTCAACCTGGCCTCAAAACCCGTTCCACATGCCGCTGGACGAGGCGGCGCGGGTTGGTGAGGAGTTTGGGGATGGTCCCTGGCTTGGGTATTACAGCGAGCCACGCCTGATCTATGCTGAGCCGGGGTTTCGCAAGGGACCGTGGAAAGCGTCGGATCGGCGCACAGTGCATCTGGCCGTGGATGTGTTTGCACCCGCCGGAACAGTGCTGCATGCACCTCTCAGCGGTCGGGTCGAAGCGGTTGAAAACAGGGACGCGCATCTCGACTATGGCGGGGTTGTGATCCTGCACCACGAAACGCCCGAAGGGGATGCATTCTACACGCTTTATGGCCATCTGGACCCTGAGGTGAGTGAGCGTTTGAAACCAGGTGACCCGGTGGCTCAGGGTGCAGCTTTTGCCCGTCTGGGCGATGCCAGTCAGAATGGCGGATGGGCCCCGCATGTGCATTTCCAACTGGCGCTGACGACCGACGGTATGCAGGCCGACTGGCCGGGCGTAGCGGATCCTGATGAGCTCGAGCTTTGGCACGCGGTCTGCCCCAACCCCGCAGCACTGTTGAACTTGCCTGATGAAAAGGTTTTCTATCGACCAACCGACAAGCAGGCGATCCTACAGGACAGGCGCGAACACTTCGGCGGCAATCTCAGCCTGACATACGACGACCCGGTCATGCTGGTGCGTGGCTGGAGGCATCACCTGTTCGATGAATGGGGGCGACCCTATCTGGATGCCTACAACAACGTTCCGCATGTAGGCCATGCGCATCCGCGTATTCAGGCGGTTGCAGCGGATCAGCTGAAGCGCATGAATTCGAACACACGCTATCTGCACCCGGCGCAAACCGCTTTTGCCGACAAGGTATTGTCGAAACTGCCGGATCACCTTGAAGTCTGTTTCTTCGTCAACTCAGGGACAGAGGCCAACGAATTGGCTCTGCGTCTGGCGCGCGCGCACACCGGGGCAAAAGGGATCGTGACGCCCGATCACGGCTATCACGGCAACACAAACGCTGCGGTGGCGATCTCGGCCTACAAATTCAACAAACCTGGCGGTATTGGGCAGGCAGATTGGGTGGAACTGATTGAGGTCGCGGATGACTATCGCGGCTCGTTCCGGCGTGATGACCCCGAGCGCGCACGGAAGTTTGCTGACCTGATTGATCCGGCGATTTCGGCATTACAGGCAAAAGGGCAAGGCCTAGCTGGGTTCATCGCTGAAACATTCCCCTCGGTCGGGGGACAGATCATTCCACCAAAAGGCTATCTGTCTGCGGTCTATGAAAAAATCCGCGCCGCCGGAGGGGTCTGCATTGCCGATGAAGTCCAGACTGGCCTCGGGCGCCTGGGCGACTATTACTTCGGCTTTGAACATCAGGGCGCGCTGCCTGACATAGTGGTAATGGGGAAGCCCATCGGCAACGGCCACCCGCTGGGTGTGCTGGTCACTACCAAAGAGATCGCCGAAAGCTTCGACAACGGGATCGAGTTTTTCTCGACCTTCGGAGGATCGACCCTGTCCTGCCGGATCGGAAAAGAGGTGCTGGACATCGTCGACGATGAAGGCCTTCAAGAGAACGCCCGTGTGATGGGGGCTCACCTGCTGGATGGCCTCAAACAGATCGAAGCTGACTTTGGCTGTGTCGGCGATGTGCGCGGTATCGGCCTCTTCTTGGGTGTGGAACTGATTAACCCGGATGGCTCGGAAAGCGGTGAGATTTGCAGCTACGTCAAGAATCGGATGCGCGATCATCGCATTCTGATCGGTAGCGAGGGATCCAAGGACAATATCCTGAAAATCCGGCCACCGCTAACCATCGAAGCAGAGGACGTCGACATGATTCTTTGGGCGCTGCGGGAGGTTCTTGGCGAAGTGGGTGACTACAGCCCTGCCCCCATGTGCGATCACGATCATCATCATGCGGGCTGCGGCTGCTGCTAAGAAACACAAAACCCCAGCGAAATTGCTGGGGTTTTGTCGCCGTCGATCAGTGGAGCACTGAATGTGGGGGGTGGTGCCCGGTCGTCGGCATAGGGATCGAAACGGTCATCCGGCGTAACGCCAAGCCCAGTTCCTCGGACAACGAGGCCAGTGCCGGGGCGAAATCGGGCCGTACGATCAGCGAGGCCATCATCATTGCATCTTCACGCGCCCCCTCAGAGGCGGCACCGATCATCTGGGCAAAACAATTCTCATCAGCGCCCAGACATGCACATCCCAGCCCATGACGCACCAGCGGACGGCGACCGTGATGTGCACAAAGTGAACACAGCCGGTCCAGCGTCAGCATCGTGGCGCGTCCCTGATCTGCACCCAGCGCGATGTCAAAATCGCTTGCGGCATTTGCCCGGCCTTCGACCCCATCACCCCAAAGCCGCAGATACATGACGGCTCCGGCCTCAATGGGGTTCAGGTCAGCCAGACGGCCAACAGCCGCCCCGCCACGCGAAGAAGGTGCGCTCATTTTGTCAGGATCAGTTTGCCTGCGCGGGTGATACGCAGCGTATAAAGCTGATCGCCCAGCTCGATATGGGCCAAATTGCCGCCATTGGTGAGGTCTTCCGCCTTGTGGGCCGGAAGCATCGAAACAGCGTAGCTAAGGGTCGAGGTAGGGGTTTGCGCGTTCATTGGGGCATCTCCAGAGCATCTGTGGCACTTGGCCTTGTCTGTCTTCGTTTCGCTTGATCTGGCTGACCCTGTTTTGGGCTGGCTATCTGTTCGTGTGATTAATCTGATAAAAATAGTAAGGTTTGTCAAGCTGCTGTTTTTTCAATCGCTCCCACGGGTCTCTATTGCGCCGTCGCACAGCACGACCTAGGCATTGGACATCAACAAACAAAGGCGGATTCGCAGATGGCAGCAGTTGTCGTATTTGATCTGGATGGCACCCTGATAGACAGCCTTGCCGACCTTGCAGCTGCGGTAAACCGAATGCTGCACGATCAGGGGCACCCCGCCTTGCCTCAGGATACGATCCGGGGATTCGTCGGGAACGGATTACCCAAGCTGGTCGAGCGGGCGATGATGCATTGCGGGCTGGAGCCAACGCTTCACAAGGACCTGACACAGCTTACTCTGAAGCACTACAATGCAGGCGCCTGCGATCAGACCGTAGTTTATCCCGGCGTGATCCAGGCGCTGGATGAGCTTCGCGATATGGGCTGTGCGCTTGGGGTCTGCACCAACAAACCCGAAGCCCCTGCCCGGCATGTGCTGGGCGAACTTGGCCTGCTACCCTATTTCAACACGGTCTTTGGTGGAGACACGCTGGATATACGCAAACCCGATCCAGAGCACTTGCACGCCTGTTTCAAGACCCTTCAAGCCGCAGGCCCACAGATCTTCGTTGGCGACAGTGAGGTTGATGCCGAAACTGCGCAACGGGCTCAGGTTCCGTTTTTGCTGTTTGAACAGGGATATCGAAAGTCGCCGGTTTCGGACATGCCGCACACGCTCAGCTATGATTACAGTACCGCACTGCCTGCACTTGTTCGGAAAATCCTGACGCAGGCATAGACCCCAAAAAAGGTCGAGGGGCCGGCCAAGGGGGTAAGAAGCCAGCCCCTCATCGGGGGAAATTAGTGAAAGTGGATTGGGCGCACTGGCCCGGTAGTTAATGAAAAGTTAACGCACCTGCGCGGATCGCGAAATTGGGGGATTCCCGTAGTGCTGCGATTTTTTTCCCGATCTTCCAAATTATTTTGCGCGCAGAAGCCTAAAAACTGGGATTTATGCGGCTTTCTCAGCCGCGGCACGCGCGATCACCAGTTCCTCGTTCGTCGGAATGACCATCAGTTTCACACGTGACAGGTCGGTCGAGATGACGCGCAGATTGTCCGCGTTTGCATCGTGGTCCAGTTCAAGACCCAACCACCCCATGTCAGTGCAGATACGATCACGGATATAGGTCGAGTTCTCACCGATCCCGCCGGTAAACACGACGGCGTCCAGACCTCCCAACACAGCGGCCAAAGCGCCCAGCTCGCGGCGTATCCGGAACGTGTAGTAGTTGATGGCATTGCGTGCACCCGGCGTATTCGACGCCTCAAGCGTACGCATATCATTGGTCATTCCGGAAAGGCCAAGCAACCCGGATTTACGATACAGAAGATCCGAAATCTCATCCGCATTCATGCCTTGCTGATCCATCAGATACAGCACAACGCCCGGATCCAGCTGGCCACAACGCGTTCCCATCGGCAAACCATCCATGGCCGAGAACCCCATGCTTGAACCGACCGAGCGACCTCCGATCATGGCGCACATCGAGGCACCGTTGCCAAGATGCGCCACAACCACCCGTCCGCCATGTATCAGCGGTGCAGTCTTGGCCAGATGGTCCGAGATGTAATCATAGCTCAGACCGTGGAAGCCATAGCGGCGAACGCCCATATCGTAATACTCGGTCGGCAATGCGAAGGTGTCATTGACCCAAGGGTGGTGGCGGTGAAAAGCGGTATCGAAACAGGCAACCTGCTTGGCATTGGGGAACCTGTCCATCGCAGTACGTGCGCCCTGCAGATTGTAAGGTTGGTGCAGGGGCGCAAAGGGCTCTAGCTTTTCAAGCATCTGCAAGCTTTCGGAGGTCAGCAGAATGGGTCTGTCATTATCCGGTCCGCCATGCACGATGCGATGCCCTACAGCCGCAACACGCGCCGACGGGAACTGCCGTTCCAGCAAATCCAGAATATAGTCCAGGGCGCTGGCCTGATCGCGCAGCGCCTCGGATGTGGTATCGGCCAGCACACGGCCATCCGTGGTCTCTGCTTTGATGCGCGCCGCGCGGCTGCCGATGCGTTCCACCTCTCCCGAACAGACAAGGATCGGATCTGCTTCGCCCGCGGAGAACAACCCAAACTTCAGCGAGGACGAGCCTGAATTCAGTGTGATGATATGGTCCATCAGATCTTACCCGACATCCGCGCCGCATGCAGGGCCGCGACGGCACAGGAAACCAGCCGCGCCTTTTCGCCATCTGCGCGACTGGTCAGAATAATCGGTACGCGCGCGCCCAGCACCACCCCGGCAGCCTCGGCGTGCGCGATATACGTCAGTTGCTTGGCTAGCATGTTGCCTGCGTCCAGATTGGGTACGACAAGAATGTCTGCCCGTCCGGCCACCTCGGACACGATCCCTTTGGTGCGCGCCGCGGCCAGGCTGACCGCGTTGTCCATGGCAAGCGGCCCATCGACCAAGCCACCCCTGATCTGCCCCCGCTCGGCCATCTTCGACAGCAATGCGGCATCAATCGACGACCGGATAGCCGGATTCACCGTCTCGACCGCCGACAGAACACCCACTTTCGGAGCGCCAATTCCGATTGAGATTGCCAGATCGATCGCGTTCTGCGTGATGTCGATCTTGGTTTCCAGATCCGGCTCGATATTGATGGCCGCATCGGTCACCAGCAAGGGATGCGGCTGGCCGGGTATATCCATGACGAAGACATGCGTAAATCGGCGCCCTGCGCGAAGTCCACGATCCCGCCGCAACGCCGCCCGTAGCAGTTCGTCCGTATGAAGATGCCCCTTCATCAATGCTTCAGCATGTCCTTCGACAACCAGATCAACCGCTTTGTTGGCGGCGTCCAGATGGCCCTTAACTGGAACGATCTCAACGTCACCCAAGGGCAACTCAATCTCACGCGCTGCTGCAGCAATCTTGTCGGGGTCACCTATCAGGACCGGCTTGATGATGGTTTCACGCGCCGCCAATAAGGCCCCCCCCAGCGAGTTGGGCTCTTCTGGGGCGACAACTGCCGTGGGGATCGGAGGCAGCGGGCGCGAGCGATCGAGCAGTGCATCAAAATGCCGGTGCCGCTCGACGACCAGACCAGGCACTTCAATCTCATTGAATGACAGTTCTTTCTCCGGAGCGATCACGACCGCGATGCCGGACACGATCAGCACCTCATCACTAGGGCGCATCACCTGAGTTTTCAGAACTACCTCGCGGTTATCGCGTTTTTCGATAACCGTAACTCTGGCCAGCAGTTCCTCACCCGCATATGCCCGGGCGCTAAAATCCAAGCTTTGCGACTTATACAACGTACCCGCGCCCGGCAGGATATTCCCCAAAACGGCCGAGATCAGAGCCCCAAGAAACATCTCGGGCGCGATCGCCTCGTTTACGTTATCACCGTCCCCATCTTCGTCGGCCAGGTTCAAAGGGTTATGGTTGCCGGAATTCGATGCGAAGGCATAAAAATCATCCTCTGTGCAGAACCGGGTCAACTCGGCGGTGTCTCCGATCTGAAGCTGATCAAAGGGCTTGTTGTGATACTGCATTGAAACTCTCGGCGGCTGTTTTGCACCGATCATTATGAGATTTCACGTAAATTTCCAATGACGTTTGGTGGGTTTCTAGGGCTCAAACCCATCTGGCACACCAAACAGTGGCGCATCCAGTGTGGTCCCGGTCAATGCACCCATGAACGCCACCAGATCTGCGACCTGGGCATCGGTCAGTTCCAGCGGTTCGATGTCAATTTTCTGACGATGACGCTCCATCTCGAACCGGTCCTGCCAGACGATGAAATCCACATTCTCAAGCCACGGCACGTTGGGCAGCCCGGCCAAATCAGGGGTCCAGGCAGCGAGGCTCTGAGATGGGTTCAAGTGGTGGCGAATAATGCCTTCCAGATCGGGAAAGGCACCGTTGTGACCATAGGGCGCCGTCTCTGTCACATTGCGCAGCATCGGTGTGCGGAAACGATAGGCGTCCTCAAGACGGTTGCTTTCACCCATATGACCCACGTCGCGGGCATAGGGGTCCCATTGGCGGGTCTTGCCCGGTCCAAATGGCGGCAGGCTCAGCGCGTGGAATTTTTGATCCGATAGCAACGGGCCGGAATGGCAGTTTGCGCAACCTGCCTCACCATAAAACAGGGTCATGCCGTCCTTTTGCCGAGGCGTCAGGGCTGTGTTATCTCCGGCCAGATATTGATCGAACGGGCTGTCCATGCTGCGCCATTCCAGCGCCATGAATGCCGCCAGCGCGTTGGCTACTTGGGTGATCGTGATGTCCTCGGTCGTGTCGATGTCATCGAATGCCTTGACCATGGCAGGCCCATAGCGCGGATCAGTGCGCACGCGTTTGGCGAGGATCGGCCAGCCCTTGTCGATGCGGTCATGCACCGCGCCGGTGACCTGATTTTCGGCCACATTCCCGGCCATTTCAAACTGCGAAGTCAGCGGGAAAAGCGCCTGCGCGGCCAGCAGCGAATTCAAGCCGTCCGGCAACCACTCCTGCGCGGGTGAGTTGAAACCGTTACCGTAGACGTCAGAGATACTTAGGCGACCGTCATGGAAGACCGTGTGAAGGTCCTTTGCCCCAAGGTTCCAAAGCCCCGGCGAATTGCGGGGAATACGCTTGCGGATTTTGTCCGCTCCGGTGCCCGGCGTCCGGTCTGGCCCCAAGCCCATCCCGCCTTCTCCGATGCCAAGCGACAAGCCGTCCGAGGTGCCGAAATCCGGGTGATGGCAATGGGCGCAGCTTATGTTCCGGTTTCCCGATAAAATGGGATCGTAAAACAGTTGATGACCGATAGCGGCCTGTTCCATATCAAAGGGGATGAAATCGTCATCCGTCAGCGGGCGCGGCAGATCCTGAGCAGCCACAGTCCCTGCCAAAAGGAAAGAAATCCCATGCGCCAGTTTGTATTTGCCCTGTGCCTTCTCGCGACCCCAGCGCTGGCTGAACTGGAAAAAGCACGCGATCTGATGGAGGCCGGAGAGTTTGAAGCCGCGCGTGAGGAATTGCTGCCGGCAGCGCGGTCCGGCAATGCCGAAGCCGAGGAATTGATCGGTGTGATGTACGGGTTGGGACTTGGAGTCGAACAGGACTATGAACGCGCGTTTGAATGGTACTTGCGCGCCTCGATGAAAGGTCATCCCGGGGCGCAATCTGGTATCGGTTGGTACTACGAGTTGGGTCTGGGCATGCCCGCGCCTGATCTGGTTCGAGCGTACATGTGGTACACGCTCAGCGCCATTGGCGGCGACCCCGATGCGGCGATCAGCCTTGAAGAAGTGGTCAAAAAAATGTCGCCGGAGCAGATCGAGAAGGCGCATGTTCTGGTCAACGACTACAAAGGGTGGATGTACCCGTTTCGGTGAGGGCCGGACCCCAGGGCCCGGCCCAGCAATTCAGTTGAGATCCGCATCACGTGAGGCATTAACATCCGCCTCGGCTGCTGCCACAGCGTCAGTCAACGCTACAAAGATCTCATCACCACGTGCCACATTGGACTGGAACCAGTCATAGACCGGGGTTGCGGCTTCTTTGAAAGCAGCTTTCTGGTCGGGTGTAAGGACATAAAGGTCACCACCGCCGGCAACGAAATCCTCATACGCCTGGATCGACTTGCGCTTGGGTGAGGCAAAGGTCGCTTGCTGCAGCGCATAAAACCCGTCGACTACCACGCGGCGCATATCTTCTGGCATCTCCTGGAACTTGGCGTTGTTCATCCACCACAGCGCACCCATGTAGGCATGCCCATCCAGCGTGACATATTGCAGGCCTGCATCAGGGAACTTCATACCCATGATGTCAGTGATGCCGTTTTTTGAGCCCTCAACCACGCCGGTCTGGAAGCTGGTGAACAGTTCTGGCCACGGGATCGGGGTCGGTGATGCACCCAGTGCTTTGACCAGCTCCTGCGGCAGGTCGGCAACCACGGTGCGGATTTTCAGACCTTCCATGTCAGCCGGCTCAGCAACACGGCGTTGCGTATTGGCGAAGTTGCGCCAGCCACCTGTATTGCCGATTGTCATCAGACGGATCGCACCGCCGGAATCCTCCAGCGCCATGTCGCGCATCTGCCGGGTGAAATCACCAGATAGGACATGTTCGGCAATGCGGTCATCGGCCATCAGGTAAGGCAGGTCCAGAACCTGCACGTAAGGGAAGATGCCCGAGGCCCCTCCAGAGGTTGAGATGTAGATGTCGATCGTACCGTCTGCCACACCCTGCAGACACTCGGCACCGTTCGAGCAGAGCTGCGTACCTATGAACAGCTCAACCTCAATGGCTCCGTTCGAGGCCGCCTCAACGTAGTTCTTGAAAACGACCAGACCGTCATAGTCTTCGTCGTTTTCATTCGAGTTTGCTGTGGCGCGTAGCGTGTAGTCGGCGGCAGCCGCAGCAATCGCAGACGCGGCCACTAGCGACGTGGCCACCGCTGCGGTTTTGATAAATCTTCTGAGCATGCGTTTCCTCCCTGTGATACTCAGTTCAGTTTGCAAATCCCGTTATCCTCGGGATCGTCATGGATAGTGCGGGGATGTATGTGATCAAGAAGATCACGATGATTTCGACCGCCAGAAACGGCAGGATTGCCTTGGCGATGGTTTCAACCCGTTCCCGAGACACGGCGGCGGCTACGAACAGCACCAGCCCCATGGGCGGGGTGGCCAGACCGACAGTCAGGTTGACGCTCATGATAATGGCAAAATGGATCGGGTCTACACCGAGGCTGGTGAAGATCGGACCGAGGATCGGACCAAGGATGATGATCGCAGGGCCTGCATCCAGGAACATTCCAACAATGAACAGCAGCAGGTTGATCAGGAACAGCAGGATCAGCGGGTTTTCCGACAGGCTGAGGATCAGCGAGGCCAGTTGTTCGGGCGCATGGCTGAGGCTGACCACCGTCTTGAAGGCCATTGCCGCCCCGACCAACAACAGGACGACAGCTGAGGTCATACCTGCATTGCTGAGCACTTCGGGGACTTCTTTCCACGTCAATGTGCGCAGGACGAAGAAACCGATGATGAAGGCATACCCTACTGCGACTGCGGCGGCCTCGGTTGGGGTAAAGATGCCACCCAGTATTCCGCCCAGGATGATCACAGGGGTCATCAGTGGGAAGAACGCCTTTAGGCTGGCCTGACGGCGTTCCGGCCAAGTGTATTTACGGCTGGCGACCGGGAAGTCGTAGCGATCCGCCATCAGCTTGATCATGAGCATCAAACCGACACCGACCATGACCCCAGGAACGATGCCAGCGAGAAAGAGCGCAGCCACACTTTCACCCATGACATAGGCATAGATGATCATGATGCCCGAGGGCGGGATGATCGGCCCGATCACCGAACTGGCTGCCGTGATCGCGGCGGCAAATTTGCGGGTATAGCCTTGCTTCTCCATCGCCGGGATCAGCATTGACCCAAGCGCCGAAGTATCGGCGACAGCGGATCCTGAAAGGCCCGCGAACAGGATCGAGCTGAGGACGTTCACATGCGCAAGGCCGCCCCGCAGGTGGCCCATCAGGGCCTGGCTGAACTCCACAAGTCGGATGGTAATGCCGCCCCGGTTCATCAGTTCTCCGGCCAGCATGAAGAAAGGGATCGCCATCAGCGGGAAGCTATCCATACCGTTATAGACATTGCGATAGAGCAGCGTAATGTCGTTGGTCTGACCGCTAAGCCATAGCAGAATGCCGGGCGCTGCCAGCAGTGCGAAAAAGACCGGCAGGCCGATCAGCAGGAAAATCAGGAAGGTGGGCAGGAACCAAATCAGCATTTATTCAGCCCCCACCGCAGCTTCGGGAATTTCAGGCAAAAGATGTGCTCCGCCCAACATGGTTACTATCGACCGCAAGATCAGTTCGATATTGACCGAGATCAGCAAGATGATCCCAACCAGCAGCGAGGCCATCATCCAACTGCGCGGAATACGGTACCATTCATCGAACCCGAAAGAGGTAGGCAGGTACAACGCCGCAGTGGCGAACCGGCCACCAAAGCCCGTAACCTCAGACCAGCCGATATTGACCGCAACAAGCAGCACGGCCAGCGAGATCAGCAGCAGGAACAAATTGAGCGATTGACCAAGCACGCGCGGCAGGAAGCGCGCAAGCATATCGATGGCGACGAACCCTCCGCGACGGAAAGCTGTGGGGGCCATCAGGCCCGTCATCCAGAGCATGCAGAACCGGGCAGCCTCATCCGGCCATGGCAGGGCGTTGCCCAAGACATATCGGAAGAACACCTGAATCAGGATCGCGATAACCATAACTGCAATCGCAACAACACCGACCGCGCGGCCCAGACGCAGCACGGTTTCGTTCACGAATGCAATCGGCGTCAACGCCGATGCCAGTCCGCCCATGCGGATCCTCCCACTGTCAGCTGCGGGTTTGACCCGCAGTCTTCATATCGCGCTTAGCTCTGCGCGAATTGGCCGAGTTTTCCGGCAAAGAACGTCAGCGCGTCTCCATCCGCCATGCTGACTTTCAGAACTTTGCCCACCACGATCACATGATCGCCTGCATCGTGATAAGCGTGCTGCTCGCATTCGAACCGGGCAAGACTACCCGGCAACAACGGGGTGCCGTTTTCACAACGGTCATGTTCGATATCACGCAGCGCATGGGCGTCTTTTGAACAGCCAAAGCACAGCTCGGCCTGTTCAGCAGACAGAACATGCACACTGAAATGACGCGCCGCGTGAAAATAACGAAACCTGCGCGAATTGCGGTCGCCCGCCCACATCACCAGCGGCGGATCCAGCGACAGGGACGAAAAGCTGTTGGCGGTAATGCAGATTGGTCCATCCTCACTGTCGCAGGTCACGACAGTAACTCCGGTGGCAAAACGGCCAAAAGCATCGCGCAGGGTTCGCGTGTCGTCCTTATGCGGGACGAATGTGTGGTTCATATCGCGCGAGATTGCGTTCATCATGGCACCTCATGCCCCAGCGCCGCCTCATACAGGCGGTACCAGCTTTCACGATCCAGCTTGACCTTCAACGCATCCGAGGCGCGTTTGATACGGCCCAGATTATTTGTGCCCAGAACAGGCAGTATGCTTGCTGGATGCGCGAGCAGGAAGGCAACGGCCACAGCGGCGCGATCCACCCCGAATTCTGCGGCGATCTCATCCGCTACAACGCCGACCGGTGGATTCCCGGCCATCAAAAGGCCTCCACCCAGTGGAGACCACGCCATAAGCGGGTGACCATGCTGTTGATGGAACGCCAGATCGCCATTGGTAAACGGGCTAATCTCCCCAAGCGAGATTTCAATCTGATTGGTGACCAACTGGGTTTTCATCGCCGACTGCAGCAAAGACCAGTCCCAAGAGCGGAAGTTGGACACACCAACCGCGCCGACCTTGCCACTGGCAACCACCTCATCCAGCGCCGCACCGGTTTCATGGTGATCCATCATTGGATCCGGGCGGTGGATCAGTAGCAAGTCGATGTGGTCGATCGCCATTTCCGACAGAGATGTATCGACCGATTTCAGAATATGCGCACGCGACGTGTCGTAATATTTGACCTTGGCCTCGGCATAACGCCCCATCGGCGCGACGATGTCACATTTGGTGACGATCTCCATTTTCTGGCGCAGGCTGGGATTGGTGCGCAAGGCATTGCCCAGAACGGCTTCGGCCGCGTATCCGCCATAAATGTCGGCCTGATCGAAGGTAGTGATGCCCTGATCCAGACAGGCCTGAATCTTGGCCTCAACATGCGCAGTCGAGGTGTCACTGTCATCACCCAAGCGCCACATACCATAGACAAGACGGCTCATTTCCAGCGTGTCAGATAGTTTCACACGTTGCATCAGCGACGAACTCCGTTGCCCAGCGGGGTTGCCGGGGTGGTTGCTGGCACGCGCCCGTAGGCTTCGGGAAGCGAGCAGGTTTTCAGGTTGGGCATCACACGGGCGCCAAAATGCTTGGCCTCGTCCATGTGCGGGTAGCCCGAGAAGATGAAAGCGCGAATGCCCATCTTCTGATACTCTTCGATCTTAGACATAACTTGATCGGTCGAACCGACCAGCGCAGCGCCACAGCCCGAACGTGCACGTCCGACGCCGGTCCACAGCCCGGGTTCGACATAGCCATACTCATCCGCCAGATCGCGGTTCTTGGATTGATGCGCCACGCCCAAGGATGTCGCGTCCAGTGCCCGCTCGCGGATCGCACGACCATATTCGTCATCCAGTTTCGAGACGATGTAGTCGGCGTACGCCTGTGCCTCAGCCTCGGTATCCCGCACGATCATGTGGACGCGCAGGCCGTAATCCAGAGTACGATTGTAATTCTCGGCAACCGCATGAACGGCTTTCATCCGCTCGGCCAACTGATCCTTTGTTTCCGGCCACATCAGGTAGACATCGCAATGCTCGCCGCACAGGTCCAAAGCAGACGGCGAGTAGCCGCCGAAATACAGCAGTGGGCCACCGGTCTGGTAAGGCCGAGCCGGGTCGGTGGTCAGGCCTGAAAAGTTATAGACCTCGCCCGCATGGTTGATTTCGTCCTGCGTCCAGGCCTGTTTCAGTATCTCGACCACTTCGCGCGAGCGTTGATATCGGAAAGCGCTATCGGCTTTTTCACCGGGAAAATCGGACGAGATGATATTGACCGTCAACCGCCCCTTAAGCATGTGGTCCAGCGTCGCGATGGTACGGGCCAGCATGATGGGCTGCATTTCGCCACAGCGCACGGCGGCCAGCAGGTTGATGTTTTCGGTAATCGGCGCGCAACCTGCAACAAAGCTCAGGGTGTCCTGTCCGACCTGATAAGACGATGGGCACAGGATGTTGCGAAAGCCTTGCGCCTCGGCCTCTTTCACGATGCCTGAACAATGCTCCCAACTGGATCGCAGTTCACCATCGGGCACGCCCAGAAACTGGTAGTCATCCGAGCAAAGCGCTGCAAACCACGAAACCTCGGCCGCATCCAGGTCGGGGGATGTGATGGGGACGATGGTCATTTGATTCACGCTCCGTACATCTTTGACTTTCCTCTTGCGTAGCAAGCGCATTGATGTAGATCAATAGTGTATCAATTTTTCCTGCGACCGAGTGAAGCGCCCTCAATGTCCGCCAACAGCCGCAATCCAAATGCCCTGCCGATCTATGTCCAGATCTCAGAGCTTCTGATCCGCGATATAGCTGCGGGCCGTCTGATTGATGGTGAACGTCTTCCGCCTGAACGGGACATGGCTTCGAACCTCAATGTCTCGGTCGGGACCTTGCGAAAATCGCTCGCCGAGCTTGAGAAAAAAGGCATGTTGGAGCGTATTCAGGGTTCGGGCAATTACATTCGTGAGACCGGAACGCAGAACAGCGTCTATGCCATGTTCCGGCTGGAACTGCCCGAAGGCGGCGGGTTGCCGCGTGCCGATATTCTGTCAGTTGATCATCTCAAGAAGCCTGCGAAGCTGCCGGAATTCGGCCTGTCTGATAGCGGTTCGCGCGTACGCCGGATGCGTTATCTGAATGACACAATCATCGCGGTCGAAGAAATCTGGCTGGACGAATCAGCCGGGACCATCGACCAGAACCTGCTGTCCGACTCGCTTTATCGCTATTACCAGCAACAACTTGGCTTCTGGATCACACGGGCAGAGGATCGCGTTTCTGTCAGTGCCCTGCCCGACTGGACACCTGAAGGCTTCACCAAACCTGCGGGCCAAGCCGCAGGGTATATCGAACGGTTCAGTTGGTCTGAGAAAGCTGAACCTATCGAGTTTTCAAAAACATGGTTTGATCCAGATCGAGCCACATATGTTCAACGCCTGAAATAAAAGGAACTGCGCATGACCCGGACCACCAATTACGGGCTGATCGGATGCGGCATGATGGGGCAGGAACACCTGCACAACATTGCTCTGCTTGAGGGCACGCGCGTCGCCGCAATCTTCGAACCCGACCCGGAGATGGCGCATAAGGCGCAGGCGATTGCACCCGACGCGCATATGGTGTCTTCCCTTCAGGACCTTCTGGCAGTCAATGATCTGGACTGTCTAGTCATCGCCAGCCCCAACCACCTGCATGTTGATCAACTGGCCGAGATTGCGGAAACCCGCCCACTGCCACTGTTGATCGAGAAACCGTTGTTCACTGATCCCACCGATCTTGCACGGCTTGAGGAGTTGGAACGCAATTTTCCGCACCCGATCTGGGTCGCGATGGAATATCGCTATATGCCCCCGATCACGGCGCTGATCGATGAAGCAGCGACCGCCGGTGGTGGGATCAAGATGCTCACGATCCGCGAACACCGCTTTCCGTTTCTCGAGAAGGTCGGCAATTGGAACCGGTTCAACCGTAACACTGGCGGTACATTCGTCGAAAAATGTTGCCACTTCTTCGACCTCATGCGCCTGATCCTGCAATCAGACCCGGTTCGTGTTTCCGCAAGCGGAGGCCAAGCCGTCAATCATTTGGACGAAGTTTATGACGGCGATACTCCAGATATTCTGGACCACGGCTATGTCATTGTCGATTTTGCTTCGGGCGCGCGCGCGATGCTCGAGCTTTGCATGTTTGCCGAGGGTTCGCGGTATCAAGAAGAAATCTCGGCCATTGGGCGCGATGCCAAGATCGAAGCGCTTGTGCCCGGCCCGGGCCGCTTCTGGCCCGAACATTTGGGCGACGCGCCTGTACCACAGCTGATCATCAGCCCTCGTGCACCGAAAGGCCCAATCCAGCGCGACATCCCCGTTGATCCCGAGTTGCTGGCGGCTGGCGACCACAATGGCTCGACTTATTATCAGCACAAAGGCTTTCTGGAGCTGGTCAGGGGCGAGCGCGCCAAACCCGAGGTCTCACTGCATGATGGGATCTGGGCTGTGCGTATCGGTCTTGCCGCACAACAGGCGTCAGAGCAGGGCCAAACGATCAGCCTAGCTGGGTGATTAACAGGGTCAGAAAATCACATTCAGCATCAACAGTGAGACGATCAAGAAAATGATCGTCATGATCCCGCCCGAACGGACGAAATCGGTCACTTTGTACCCAGCTGGCCCCATGATCAGCGCATTCACCTGATGGGTCGGGATAATGAAACTGTTCGAGGTCGAAATCGCGACGGTTAATGCAAAGACCGCCGGGTTGGCACCCGCCGCAACCGCAATTGAAACCGCAAGGGGCACCAACAGAACCGTCGCGCCGACGTTTGACATGACCAGAGAAAATGCCGTCGCCAGAATGGCGACGCCCGCCTGTAGCGCCCAATTCGGCCATCCATCCAAGATGATCATGATCTGTTGCGCAATCCATGCCGCAGTCCCGGTATTCTGCACCGCCTGACCCAACGGGATCAGACACGCCAGCAGAAAGACCGTGTTCCATCCAACTGCTCGATACGCCTCGTCAACACTGAGCACCCGGGTCAACATCATTCCTGCGGCTCCGGTCAGCAAACAGAGCGACAACCGCACATCCGTGAACAGGATCAGCGACAATGAGATCAAGAAGAACAAGAGCGCCCAGCCTACCTTTTGCGGGCGCAATTCGTCCTGCGGGAAATCAGACGTGACCACAACAAAATCCGGATCACGCTTTATCCGCATCAGGTTGTCCCAGCGGGTATGAGCAACCAACATGTCGCCAGCCTTGAACTTCTCAAGCCCGATCTGGGTGGATTCATGCGTCTCAGTCTCGACATGACTTAGCGTCTCTTCACCCCTGTGGATGGCGAGCAAAGACATTCCGTAGGTTTTGCGGAATAGCAATTCGCGAGGGCATTTGCCGATCAGTTTGCTGTCAGGCGTCACGACCACCTCTGCGACCCCAGCATTCGTGGGTGCGAACTCTTCGACAAACACATCCAGATCAGGCAGCACCGTCAGCCCGTACTTTTCGGCAAACTCTTCGACAACCCAGCGCCGTCCCACAATCGCTAAACGACAAGGCGCAGCAATCTCGGCTGTTAGCACCTGAACCATCGAGGTCTTGCCACGGTAAAAGGTCGAGATGATATAGAGATGATTTTCAAAGTTGATGTCGGCCAGTATCTGCCCGACCAGCGGGCTGTCGGCCGGAACCACAACCTCGAACACATCGGCCTTCAGCCCGTAGACCCGCTGAAGATATTCCTGAGTCCCGCGCCCGGTACCCGTACTCTCCGACCCTGAATCGCCCGGCAGCACCCAACGTCCCAGCAGCAGGAAATATGCGATCCCCGTCAGGATCAGCACCGCACCGATGGGGGTAACGGAAAACAATCCAAAGGGTTCCATCTTCTGGGCTTCGGGCAGCCCTTCGTTTGCAGTTTGGATCAGGTCATTCAACAGAATAAGCGGCGAGGACCCGACCATCGTCATTGTCCCCCCCAGAATGGCACAAAACCCCATGGGCATAAGCAAACGTGACAACGGAATACCCGATCGCGATGAGATACGGCTAACCACCGGTAGGAACAACGCCGCCGCCCCGACATTTTGCATGAATGATGAGATAACACCGACTGTGCCCGAAACGATCGGCAGCACTCGGTTTTCAGACTTACCACCATATTTCAAAATGACGGACGCGACCTTGTTCATTAGGCCCGTTTTATCCAAACCCGCCCCTACGATCATGACCGCAATGATCGAAATCACGGCATTGGACGCAAACCCGTCAAACAGATGAGGAACATTTGCCAGATTTTCGAGACCCGGTGCATAACTCAACAGACCCACAATGACCAACACCAGGATGGCCGAAAGATCGATCCTGACAATCTCGGACACAAACAAGAACACCGTGAAGGCCAAAAGCGCCGAGACCACACCCATTTCGTATGTAAACGCCAATTGCTCCACTGGGATCACCTGGTTCCAAAAGCAAATCTAATAGGCATTTCTAGGCAATCAGCGCGGGCCTGTCATGGACTTTGTCTGTTTGGTCGAAATCCACCGTGACAAAACTACCGGCGTCGTAAGAAGCCGTCCGGTGCCACCGAAATTTGCAGCTTGTGATCGATACTCTTGTCGATCTCGAAATCAGGATTGACTTTCAACCAATCATGAACTGCAGTCTTTGGGTTGTCTCCAGGTCCCCATGGACGATCAGTGAACATAGTGGGAGGCATATCCTCAACGATTGTATCTAACACAATGCAATAGCTACCCGAAGAAACAAGCGGGGCATACGCATTTAACTCGGCAAGCACATGATCGTGTGTATGATTGCTGTCGAGACAAACAAGTACCTTTTGGTAATCTTCAGCAGCAGTTCGAACCTGGTCCACAATGTCTTCGTCGATAGATGAGCCTTGAATCATCTCGATTCTGGAGGCCATCGGATGCTCTTCTATGGCTGCACGATTGTGGGCGCGAATATCAATGTCAATGCCAAGCACTTTGCGTTTGGGACTGGCGGGGTCAAGCGTCGTGCTCGCATAAGCGGCGTGAACATGTCATGGACTTGGACCACACCCCGCCGCGTGTGGTCAGGAAGACAGTCTGGAACCACTGCCTGAACTGTACGAAACCGTTATGGAGCTTGGTTGCAATAGGGATTCGCATCCGCGATAACTGCAAGACGCCGACCCGATTGCAAAGTCATTCACGATAGCCGTTGCCGCAGGAGATGGCAGAGTAACGGCAAGCTGTTTCGCCAGCCGCGCAAGGCATTGGAGACCGTCCCTCGTAAATCCAACAGAGCAAACCTCGGCAGTGTCTCCTTGCTGCCTGCATCGGTGAAGCGCCTCGGGGGCATGAGTTCCGGGGCGCTTTTGCTGAGCGAGTCACCACAGCAAGCCGCATTGCTTGTATTGTACTGGTTTGGGCAAACACACCACCCCGCAGGGCGGGCACCACCTACTCTAAGCTTTTGTATTTGCTTGGCTTAAGTGGTGAGCCGTGCAGGAGTATACCTGCTGAACGAAATCAACAACTTAAACTGACGAACCCCGAGAAATGGCGCATTGAAATCTTTGAAAAAAATGTGCGTCTGACGAACCAAAAAAACATTGAAACTCAAAGAAGAACCGCTGAGGGGGCGGCCACCCACCTCAACGGCAATGCAAATTTATCTGCTCGAACAGAATACCAAATTGACGGCCTAACCGCAATCGCGGGAGGCGCATATGTCTAAACTCAATCGCTTTGAATGGCTCAAGGCAGTTCTGCAATGCGCTGACCTCAACTCGTCGACTAAGGCAGTTGCCTCAGCGCTTTCGGTACAGTTCGCCAACGACAGGACCAGCCAACTCAATCCCTCACTAAAAACGCTTGATGAGTTCCTGGCCGGAATGTCGCTGGCGACCATCAAACGCTGCCTCAAACAGCTTGTCGAGTTCGGCTGGCTGTTTCGAACTGAAGGGCGTGGCGCAGGCAATCACACAGAATACGACCTTCGCTCCCCTGCAAAAATCATCCCGTTTCGCCGGAAGACAAAGGATGCACCGGTGAGCCTTTCAGATGAGCGAAAGGGTTCGCCTGTGACAGACAAGGGGAGCATGGGTGATCTTTCCTATAAAAAGAAAGAACAATCCATAGAACAAAACCTCGCGCTTGAGCCGGCTCTGCCGGACGGAGAGCGATCCGGCTCGGCGCGCGTGGGCTGTGCGCAACCAGTATTCGTCTCGCGCCAATCTTTCGGCTGCCGCCAATGGGAGCAGTTCACCGAACGTATGTTTGGTGCTTGGATCGACCGAGTACTTCCTGATGCCATCGAAAACAACGAGCGCGGCTACTGGCTCCCCGGCAAGTTCCCTCCAACAAACAAAAACAAGTGGCCCGCGTTGCGCAGCTGGCTCCTCACCGAAGGCTGGACCCTGCTTGCACCATCGAAGCAGGAACTGTGCAATGCGGTCTGAGCAAAGAGCAAGGCGACCCATGTCATACGCTGGCGCTGCTGACACGGGACCTTGCGAGGGGTGGCAAGCCTCCCCTTCGAACCCCACCGGCGGAGGCACGCCGCACACCAAAGCGCCGCTCACCGAGACCTTCGTCTTTCGATGTAGCGTTGCTGAGAAGGCTGAGCTTCGCGCCAAAGCCGAAGCTGCCGGAGTGTCTGCCGCGACCCTCTTGCGCGAAGCCTTGGGTCTGGCGGAAGCACGTCGTCGCAAGCCTGCGCCTCGCGTTGACCCCGCTCTGGTCCTGGCACTAGGGCGCATTGGCGGTAACCTCAACCAGGTTGCGCGGGTTGTGAATCGGGCGCTTCTGATTGGTCGGGTTGACAGGGATACGCTAGCCGTCGCCCGACAACTGGTTGTGATTGAACGCCAGCTTACCAAGATCCTTGATGAGGCACGACAATGCTGATCAAGTTCTTTCCCAATGGCAAAGGCGCGAGTGCTGGTCCAGTTGGCTATCTCGTCACGCGTGAGGTTTTGGCCTATGACGCCAATCGCGATCTAATCTGCGATGCTGATGGCCAGCCCATGACGGTCATACGCGATCCTTTGCCTGAAGTGCTGCGCGGCGATCCCGCCCGCACAGAAGCCCTGATCGACGCCAGTCGCAATCAGTGGACCTACCGCGCAGGCGTCATCAGCTTTGCCAGCGAGGACGCACCCACCGAAGCCCAGCAGGTCGAAGTCATGAACGCCTTCGAGGCACTGGCATTCGCTGGTATGGACAGTGAGCAATTCGACATGCTCTGGGTCCGGCACAGCCACGAAGACCGCGTTGAGCTGCATTTCTGCACACCGCGTTTGGAGCTGACAACCGGCAAGAGTCTCAACATTGCGCCACCTGGTTATCAGACAGCCTATGACAGTCTGCGCGACCTGATGAACAAGGCTCATGCCTGGGCCGATCCCATGGATCTGGATCACGCGCAGGAGGTTCAAACCACCGTTGAGGCCCCAACCAGGGCACGGGGCCGCGAAGAACTGCACGAATGGATCTTGGACCAAATCAGCGTCGGCACCATCACCGACCGTGCAAGCATGGTCGATGCCCTGACCGACGCAGGTTTCGACATCCCCCGCGTAAGTAAAAATTACATCACCGTGAAAGACCCCGACACGGGCGAACGCTGGCGATTGAAAGGAGAGATTTTTCATGACGACTGGCAAGCCTACCCGGCTGAGCGAAAAATTGAACGCGGATATGGACAAGATCCGAAAAGAGCACGCCGCCTTGATGGATTCTCAACTGCAGAGCTTCAGGACCGATATTCAAGCATGTGTAACACTCGCGCGGAATACAATCGAAGCCGATACCCGCACGTTTTTGGATTGGAGCGGGACGACTTGGCAGAGGCACATCGACAAGACCAAATTCTTGATTCAGATCTCACCTTGGGTGGTGATAACGGCCTGTATGGTGTTGATCGCAGCAACCTTAGGACTGACTTTTCTGTGGAGCTGGAAACTCTCAACGATAGCCACCACGACACAGCTAGAGAGGTTGGGCATTCAGACGGTACTTCACGAGGGAGCGACCTATCTGATCCTACCTTCCGAAACATCCAGCATTCGCACCTGCACAGTGGCGAGTCGTTTGATTTCCTGCGTGAAAATGGAGCCGAAGTAGATGGATCAGCCTCTGACAGCCTTAGAACGCGACTTACTCGCCTGCGTAGAACGATTGGTGACGGTTTGCGAGACCTCCACAAAGGAGTTGCGCAGTTTGGAAGAGCGCTCGACGAGCGGGATCGAGGCCAGACTAAATGGCTTAGCGCAGTGCATCGAGTTGCTGATGAAATCACATCTCAAGTCCGTAGCTACATTGACCGACTTGCTGACCGAAGAACAGAACTACACGACGCTGGAAGAGAACTTGCAGACCAGTTTGAAGCTAGCGAGAGCCGCCGAAATTCAGCTGAAAGAGAGCTAGACGAGCGGCTGCTTGAAAGAGACCGCGATTACGGTTTCCATCTTTGATCTGGAGAAATCATGTTGTTTCCACACGAACGCTTCACCATGAGTTTTCGTCAAGCTCTCGACTACGGAATCGATTATCGAATGTTCGAAAAAGTGCGCTACTTGCCAGGGGATGTTCCCTTGATCGCTATTGCGGGCGTTTGGGGCGATTTCAATAACATACGTTGCTTGTTTATCGATAGGCATGGCACGAGATACATGCGCAATATCACCAAGTGGGGCGACAAGGGTTTTTTGATCAGAGAGCTTGATCTTGATGCCAAGGAAATCGCAGTGGGACAAGTCGTAGTACCAAATGAGTAGAGCTGAAATTGCTCCGGGATTCCGTCTCGTTCGCTTCAGTAGTTCAATTTTGTATTGATTTCCATTTGCTTCCTTTCAGAGCTACGCTCTGACATTTTATTGGAATAGCAAATACCGAACTGGTCGCGCGAACTCACTTGGTTGAATCCCTAGCCATCAAACCTTAACAACTCTTGCTTGGCTGCTGGCTGCAGTGCCCCCATATCAGTTAAGTCAATGTCAAAACGAATATTAGAGATAGGTTGGCTTGGGTCCACACTCGGCGTGGGTATGTTAATTGCATCAAACACTGCCAACGAAGCACCTTGGGGTAAAGTGCCAATCTTAATATCGGAACTGTACAGACTCTGGCCCGCTTTTAGCAGGCACTGCTTCAAAAACGTGCCCTTCAATTGTGAATCAGATATCTGGTCGCTTATTGAATCGACCAATGACCCAACGGCTTGTCCGTCAGGCTTTTCCAACAACAGAAGCGATGCGATAAAGTGAGGTTGGACAGCCGCTGGTCTCAACTGATCAAGTGAGAACCGATGAACTCGCCTAGCCTTCAAGGTCGACTTCACCTCTAGCGAGAAGCGTGGAGAGACGAAATCGAATTTTGCACTTGTATTAGTGCACCAACTTCGAACCGCACGTTCAATTTGGCCCGATGTTTGGATGATGTGCAGTTCACCCCAAAGGCCAATAACGTCGTTTAATTCAGATTCTGCTCGGCGGAACAAATCCGCCAGTTTTATAATTTCCTGTCTGATACTCCGGTTGGAAAAATCTGTACTAAGCTCCAAAAATGCTACTTCGAGCAAGCGTAGGAATAAATGCGCCAAGTCAGGATCATTGTCATTAAGTCGGACAATAGTAAATTTTCCACTTGTTTTACTGCCAAAAGAATCAATGAGATGGCTTTGCTTCGAGAAAGCTGCATCGACGAGATGCAACTTCAAATCGCTTAACTCCGCCCGGTCGTCATTCGAAAACAACAACGCTGGCCGACTGTTCCGGTCTATGGCAAGCCATACGCCACTCCAAGCGTCCAGTTGAGTTGCAAGTAGCTGATCGCCCTCCGGGAGGCGTTGTTTGTCGCACAGAAGATTGTAATTCTCGTAGAGCATGAGGTTAGTGCTCTATCCATACTCGTTCGATTAAGTGGTTAGGCACATGCACGGCAAGAATTGGAACATCTCTCAGAATCCGTGAACGATCTGCTGTTCGAACATCGTAGCGGTGTATTTGAAACGTTATCTTGTCTTGGGATGCCAAGGCGCGTGCGCCGGGGTAATTGGTTCTAGCGTTAGCACCTTGAAAAAGGTTTTTTATCTTTGGCGGTCTAGCATCGCTCAGAGTACGAATTGCATCTACACCTGACCAAGGACCGGAGAGCGCATACAGACTGCAACTCATGTCAGGAAACTCTGTCGCGAGGCGATCTAAGCCCAGCAAAAGCGCCGCATGTTGCAGATTGTCTTCGGGAGTCTTGTATCCAATACGTCCGATGTAAGGAATAATCTGGCCGAGGTTAATTGATGAACTGAATTTCGGAATGACCTGTTTTGTATTCCAACCTTCTTCTGCATATGGGTGGAAATCGAAGGAGGCCAAGAGTTCGTCCATAACGACGCGGTTATCCGCTACGACGTCGAGTCCTTGATAGGGAAATTCTGGGACTATCCATCCACCTTGTCCTTTTGACTGGTACATTTCCAGCAGGACGACTGAAGAGCGTGTCGGCTTAAGTCGAGAATCTAAGAAATACGCTCTACGCCAATCTTTTAGAGTCCGACCATTCTCCAAGTGTCTACGAATTGAGCCACGAATGGACTCCTCGTGGCTCACGTAACTTTCGAATGCATCTATGTTCTCACTTGTCAGGTAAATTCGACAAAGGCCGAGGTATCCCTTTTTGTAGCCAAAAAACCTTCCACGCTGCTGGATGTTGTCTGCGTTTCCAACCCCCACAGACCGTGGCATATAACTGACGGTCAGACCTTCCACGGTGAAACCGCGATCAAGACCAACACCGCCAATCAAAATCCAACTGTATTCGCTATTCCAATCCACCGACGGTATACGGGATCGCGCCCGAGTGTTTAACTCAAGCAACGCTGTATCTTTGATGGCTTCGTACAAGATTTCTTCTATGTCTACGAACGAGAACTTTGTTGAGTACGTCGCGTACAAACCGTCGTATGTGTTTTGGAACTCGTTCAGCAGGGTTGGTCGTTCGGGATGATCGTCGTCGCTGAGGATATTCGACCAATCTTCTTTAAGGTTTCGAGCCCAGCGAACAAACAGCAAATGCATGTCTCTCGGCACCGCAGGGTGGATCATCATTGATCGGTTAGCGCCCTTCTGGTCCTCGCCTTCCAGCAAGCCAATCGACACACCGACGAAGAAATCTCGCATCGCGGCGAGAAGACTCGCAGGAGGTTGCGTTGGTGGCTCGCTGCGATCCGGAACATCTGAGTAAGGGATTAATTTGATGTAACTTTCTTTACCATCAATAAAAAATTCTTGTCCGCCGACATAGCGCTCTCCAGGTGTCAAAACTTTACCAAAGTCTGGGGAAAGCGTATCGATCCGGCTGATTAGAAGAGGAGCTTGAGGTGTTGCTGTATATAGAAGGTAGCTGTGATGTGGGAAAACCTCGCGAAGTTCACTGATCCGAGTGTAGGTAGTACTTTCTTCCTCTTGCAGCGCTTTTGTGTTCATGCCCGCTTGGTCGCCTTCGTCATCGATTATGAGCGTCGGAACCGAAGCAAGATCCACTTCGGACAAGAGTTGTGCCAAATTTCTTAGGTGTTGATGTTGCTTCATCGAAACAATCAAAATCGTCCTAGCACGGCGACTTCCGCGTTGCCACTTAGCCAACTCGCTGGCAACCCTATCAACTTCTTCTTGTTGGAAACCACCCTGTTGAGTAGAGAATAACTTCCATTCTCGATTCTTGTTGATCTTCAAATCCTGCTTCAATCGTTCGAAGGATTGCTCTACAAGATTGTTTGTGGTTCCTGCCAGCAAAACGACAATCTGATACTTGTTGTCCCGTGCCAATGCTGCGAGACTCGTAAAAGACAGCGTTTTGCCGCTTTGCACGTAGCCAATTATTAGGCCGGTATTGTTTGTCGCGGCAATTTCCGGGTCAGAGCAGTGTTTCAAAATCTCCAGAGTTTCTTCTGTTAACCTGTCCTTTTCGCTCTCAGACAGTGCATTATTCTCGTTTAATAAGTTTGTAAAAGTTTGACCTTGAACAGGTCTCCAAGCAGAGTTGTGTGTGCTTTTTGTGATCTCGATGATGTGTTCTTCAGACATTTTCAATCGGTTTAGACATTACGCTACGGAGGATTTCATTTGTCAGGCGGCGGATCGAGGAGGGACCTTTTTCGGCCAATTCCGAAGCCATAATTTCAGCCAGCCCCATCGCCGCAGCCAAGCGCAAAATCGCTGAAAATGCATCGGCGTCTAGAGTTGGATACTGGGCCATAAATGGGTGTAGCATTGAAATTCGGACGCCAACCCGACGAGGATCTGGGTCAACGATTGAAGGGCGATCACTTATGTTCAACCAGTCGCGATCCTGTTCGGAATAAGAAAGCTCGACCCGAACTATCCAGGGGGAACCACGAAAACTCAGGCTAATTTCAGCGACTTCGGCTTCAGTTTCTGGGAGTTCTTCCAGCTCCTTTTCGCGCTTCGCTTGGTCATTGTCTATTGGCGATGGAATCTCAAGTGCCTGGTCTAGAAATCCGGGTAAGCCACTCTGTTCACTATTTGCAAGCGGAATCACTTTGTCTTGCAAACGTGCAGCAGTGTTTTCCAAAGCCTGTGCAGCCGTTTGTCGGCTGGCTTTGGCACCAGTTTTACTTCTATGCTCTCGAGCCTGTTGCAATAGTGGGAACTCTTCGGTCGAAATGACTTCGCGCAGTTTTGCTAGGAGTTCGTCCTCACATTCTTCCCATTTGATGCCGTCCTTCGTGTGGCTGACGAAGAACCCGCGCAAATTGATTTCCCCAAAGAGCCTTTGATAAGGGTAAGTGTTTGAGCGTCCAAAAATTTCTTCTGGTCTGTAGGTTTCGTCAACACTACCTAGAACGAGTCGCTTCCTGCGAAATAATGAAAGGCCTGCCAACCTGGTGCTTGCTGTTTTTCGTATCGCAATGAAGCCAGAGGCGGTCCGACCTTCACCCAAGTCGATGTTGAATTCCTGCCTCCACGTAACTAACGGACCATCTGGGTTCCTATAGGATGGAGCGGTCAACACCTCTGGATCTTGGTAAGCCAACTCCTCACCATCGACTCGAAGTTCGAGGTCACCCTCTCGCAAGAATACACGGTAGATGCTCGCGAGGTGTTCTTTTATCTTGTGAACCGTTTTTCCGCGCGGAAAACGCCGAATATTGTCCAGGCGCACTTCTGTATAGTGTTTGTTAGCACCTACAACCAGCGAACCTATGTTAAGTTCATCGATTTGGTCATTCACGATTTTATCGATGTTAAAAAATACTGTGCGTTCAATTGCTTCACCCAGAGCGCTCGTTCTCACACTCCAGTTCGGAGCAAACCAGCAAGCAGCACTCTTCATACCCATACCAAATTCGGATAAACCGGTCGCATCGGGAGGGATTTCTGCGGGCCGAAATGCACGCTGATACTCTGAGGAAGAAATACCGGCAGCATTGTCGGTTATTGTGATCGTTTTCTCAGTCGGGTCAAAGTCGATGTCGACCCGTAGTTTGTAGCTTTTACCATCTACTCGATTCAACTCCCGGCGACGGCTGATGCTGCTTTGAATAGAATTGTCTACAAACTCCGCCAAAGCAAACCACGCTTTGTAGTTAAGGTGTGGAAGCACAGCGAGTACGTTCACTCCTGGGCGAATATTTATTGTGTTTAAATCTGTCATTTACTCTGCGGCGAGGTTCAAAGGCATCTCGGTCTGCACGTTATCTCGCTCTAGCAGTGCAGTCATGATCTGTTTCACAACCTCCACGTTCACTGCATTTCCGAACGCTTTGTAGGCACCGTTCTTGGTGTCCGGTAGGTATTTCAATTCGCCCATACTTTGGAGGCGGCTGCACTCTCTGGGAGTCATGTAGCGCTTTTCCCACGACACAATCGGAACTTGGCTTGTGGTCATAGCAATTAGAGATGGGGCTGTATCAGTGCGCTTAACTCGTATTCCACTAGCTCGGAATTGGACAATCTGCTTCCAAATATCTCGTTCGCCACCTTTAATGTTCCACTCCAGCTTCTGGAAACTTGGAGGGAACGTTCGAATTTCAGGTATCAGTGGGTCTATGATGTCCCGATGTCGAGCATAAAATCTCCGATTTTTTTCAATAAAATCAATCTTCCACCCCGGGAATTCATCTTGTTTCGATCGGGCATAGTTCGGGAGCGCTTCTTCGGTGGCTTCATAAGCCAAACCGTTTAGCGGAACGCCAAAGGCTCCCTTATAATCTTCAAGGCCTCGATAGGACCTTCCATATGGGGTCAAACCATGGATGGGATAGTCAGCGCCGAATTCCATCGCCCAAATTGGAAACGACGGCAACTCTTCGTCCTTTGGAAATCTCTCCAAGAAAGTTTGCCAAGTCTCCATGTACTTTAGGTGGTTTGAGTTGAGGCTGAGAGCATCTGAAGGGTTTTGGTCCAAAATCGTCGAGATAGACACCTTCGGCAACTTTGAAGGAGTTGGCCAAACAAACCCTTGAAGGCCTTGCCTATCACCGACCAAAAAAGCGCGTTCGCGTTTTTGGGGAACTCCGAACATATGAGGTGACAGCTTGGCTCCAGATATGTCGTATCCAGCACCTCGGAGTTTATCGCAGATCACGTGCCAAGTTTTTCCACCATTATGTCTCACCAGATTCGGAACATTCTCGACAATGAAGTAACGCGGTTTCTTCAGTCTTAGAATTTCTACCACATAGTCGATTAAATCGCCCCATTGAGGACATTCTAGTCCTTTTTGCTCTCCAGCCTTCGAAAATGGTTGGCATGGAAAACCTGCACAAAGGACATCATGGTCCGGAATGCACTCTAACGCGACGGCACGGATATCCCCGTGAGGTTCTAAGTCAAAGTTCTTCTTATAAAGTGAGGAAAGCGCGGGGTTCAACTCTGACGCAAAAACACATTCGCCGTTAAGGGCGCTTAATGCTTGGTGGAAGCCCCCCAATCCCGCGAACAGATCTATAAATTTCATGGTCACATGTTTTTCTTGTCTGACTGTAGCTGCCCGGTCAGTGAACCCATTAATTCACAATACCTGCGTAGGGCATGATATTGTGTACGGGGCTGCCGTCAACTACTATACTCGCCCTTCAAACGCAAAACCATCAACTCCAACCCAGTGTGATTTCGCACTGAACAACCCGCTTACTGCGTAGCCTTTGGATTGAGCGTTGAGTTCGGAAAACACCGAGCAAACTGGGGAGGCTCAAACAAATCTTGGTAGAGCCTCGATTCTGGGTGCGAGCCAGTCAATGACTTCAGCAAGAGTTTCACCGTCCAAGGTCACATCGGCATCGGTTGCAGCTCGTAGCATCCTTATACGATCCAACACGGTTATTTGCCCTTCCAGCGCCGCACGCTTCATTTCTGGGGTGTCAATAACAAACGGAGCAGCAATTCCAGTACTCGGCTGAACAGCTGAATCAAGCAGCTTCTGCCACACATGCGGGTTGGGGGTATGAACCTTTTGCCGCCAGTTCTTTCCGCTAGCACATTGAAGCAAGTACACAGGAAGAGCCTCCCGCGTGTCACCAAATGGACGGTAGCAAACAATATCTAACCCGGCATCCTTGGCATCAGTTGCCACGTACTCGTACGGATCTACAGCACCTTTGACGTTAATGCGATCACGCAGTTCCGAGATAATGGCGGGTATATCCTGAGCCTCGTCAGGTGACCATCCTGCACGGAAAACATGCCAACCGGGCAGCATGGCAGGGCAAATCGCCTCAACCACCTTTTCAAAAAGATTGCCTTGGACAACGTGATCTACCTGGCCTTTTGCCCAGTCAGGAAAAATTCGCAGGATGCTTAAAAGCAAGAAGAAAGATCGGATAGGATCGTTTTCCCACTGGATCACGTCAACAATTCGAGTAGTCCCGATTGTAAACGAGGCTGGCAAGCCGCCCCAATTCTTTCGCTTCTGCAGTTCTTGCCAACCGGTTTCAGCTATCCAGTGAGCAAGATCCTGGGCGCCATCAGGGCAAACTTCATATTCGATTAAGATATCGACAACATCGCTTTTGCTAACCGGCTCCCCCTCAAATAGGACAACCGCCTCCAGCCAATCCGCTAGTGCGTTAGGGTCGATGTTTGACTTTGTAACAGATCGTCTGAAACCAGACTCCGGCAATTGGATCATGATTAGATTTCAAGCGTCTTTTTGATTTGTTCAGCGTTAGCTACCAGGCGTTTGGAAACTGCTATCAAGCGTTCATCATCTTTATAAAGGTGGATAGATGACAGTGCTTCCTGCAAGTTATAAGCTGCTGTGGATACAAGCTCATAGATTTCCTCTTGATCGCCGCCAGCTATGACAAAAGCTTTTTCTAAGCTTGGTGATCTAACTGTACGAAGGTATTGTAGACCCTCTTCCGAGGCCAGTACCGTCGCGAACTTATCAACTTCTCTGGAATCAGTGACAACCGGTGGTGTTTCCGCATCGCCAAAGAGCCAGCGAGAATACTCCAAAAGCTGAGGGATGTAGTTGTCTCCAACAGGAGGATTAACTTTCGCAGGCTCTATGCCAAATTTCTCCGAAACACCCAAAAAGTTCTGCACGCTTTTTGAGCGCAAAGATAGAAACAAGACACTGAAGCGCTTTTCCACTTCTTCGACACTTAAGCCCTCAATGTTCTCCATCTGAATAAGGATGCGATAGGCTATGTAGTTACGCTCAACGACCGGTGTCTTGCTTCCTATTTTCCGCATTACCTCGCGGTAAGACAAACCACGTTCATCAATGAGTTTCGCAATAAACTGAGCCTTCTCTGGCGGTGCCCACTCCTTAATGCCGGTTACATGACGAAACCCAAGGAACGCATCGACGTCTGACCTGTCCCCTAGTAGGATGTATGGGACATCTTTGAAGAGCCCATCCGGCCTATCCAAGCCATTGATAAGATCCGCCCATTTCTTCGAACCATCCGCTCCATCGAATGTGTTTTGCAACCTTTTTAGTGCAGCAATCCGACGGTTCCCTTCGATTACGACGAGTTGATCTTCACCGTCGATCTCTTCAATTGCGCAGAGAACAGCTTCGTGCGCCCAAAAGCCACTTTCAAGAAAAGATGTAGCAAGCTCTTCGAGAGACCAATCGCGCATGCGGTTGTAGATCTCGTCTTGCGGAAGGCTTTGAGCATGCGCTGAACGACCCAGTCTTGGATTTCGTGGGTCTAAGAAGAACTTATCTAGTGACGTATACTTTATTGTTCCCGTCATACTCACCAGATCCTTCCATAAGTATTGGCGAATCCATCTCGCCGAAATCCACTCTTACCTCTCTGGTGAACCTAAAGAGGCGTCGTTCAGGAAAGGCTTGAAGCGCTTCATGCGTAACAGCTTTGCACTCAGTGTTCCAGATTAGCAAGTCGCTGTACTTCCGAAGAAACTTGAGTGTGTCGCATCCACGCGAACCTGCTCTATCCACTAAGCAGTTTCAGTGAGTCAACTCGCGATCATTCAATCCCGCGAGTTCACTTGAAATTTCGCAACGATAAGTTCTCAACTTGCCTCCAACAACCTTAGGATTTCAGCAGCAAAACTATGGAACTTAAGGACCTGATCTGCATAAATTTCCACAAACTCGCCATTCTCTAAGAGGCCTAAGTCGGCTCTGACAGCTGCTTCCCATACAACCTCAGAGTTTGACTTTGGACCAGCAGCAAACAAAATGTTCGGCACTTCCATTGAATGACTGTCATTTCCTATGGTACCGCCATTGCATGAACTAATAGGGGTGTAGCCTGTCGCCGAGAGTGCTACTACCGCAGCGCTCATTCCGGCGTCAAAAGCCGACAATTCATATCTCTCGAAATAGTCTGTGTCTAAAATTTCGTTCGCATCACCAGTCGTCCAACCAACAGCGGCTAGCATCTTTAGAATTTCCCGTTCTTCCTCAAGAGCATCTCGGACATCGTGAACCGAGCACCCTCGGCAATCTATGTAACCTCTATTTAACGCTAGACCATCCTCGGAACTGGCTCGATCTTCATCAAGGGAACTCAATGAATTTAAGGTCATTCGGTCTCTGGATACTACCAAATTGCGGTGACGAGGAGGCGGGTTAAACATTATGTTAAAAGTACCTTCACAATTCTCTTGAGTATTACTGAACACACATTTTGGTCGCCGGTCTAAAATGCATGCTCGCTACCTCAAATGTGTTTCTGGGGACGATGCGTTCATCAGCCTTAACGGTAAAGCTTATACTAAATCAGCTGTTCGGTGAGGTTGTTCGTTCAATCAAAAACTGCTCGAAAGTGGCCGCGTCAACCAAGCGAGCGTTTGCGTCGCGTTTCGCGGTGACAGATCTTTCAAATAGAGCGCACAGCAAAATAACTATCAATCCCGGTAGGAACCACAGCCACGTCGTTATTGGCATTTTCCCCCCTGTCAAAACCCCTTGGTAGAGAGGCCAAATGAAGAACAACATTGCGACCAAGCTGATGCGCTTGACCGGCTTCATTGCTTCTTCTGCTTCAGCAGCCGAACGATTACTGGCCTCAACCAGATCAATTTCCCACGACAGGAATTCGTCCATAACCTGGCCAGCAAGATAATGGCCACAGCGGCAATAGTCGCGCGTTATGTATTCGATCTGCCCACTATCCGCGCAGCGGATCGCATTGATGCTGTCGGCATGTGGACGTAAGCGTTTTTTGCCACCTTCAAACCTAGTTTCATCGTCAGTTCCGCAAAGGTCATCCAAAATTCTTTTGGTATCGCGACCGAGCCGTAGCTTGCGTGGCCGGAGTTTGAGCACGTCTTCGGGAAGTTCTTCTCTCAACATCAGCTAATTAGCCTCAAAACACTGTCAATTCTTGTTATGTCCGGTGCACTACCTTCATTCGCCAATGCATCGCTGTTCAGGATTTCGTCGAAAAGGAACATGATGGCGTCCCATTTCTTTTCCGGCGTGACATTCAAATCTCGATCAATGATCCGCCTCTCTACGGCGATACCGACCTTGCGATAGGCGGTCGCGATCTCTTCGTGCCGACGGCTCTTCCCGTCTTCGGAATCCCCTTCGAGCATCCAAAGAGGATCGACATCGAACTTCTCGTAGATTTCTAGAAGCAATTGAGCCGTCAGGTCACGCTGGCCACGTTCGTAGTTCTGGTAGGCGCTTCGGCTGATACCAAGCGCGTGCGACATCTCCTCTTGGGAGAGACGAGCCATATTTCGTACTGCTGCAAGGCGATGCCCAAGGCCAGAAACAGCCATTTTCAACTTTCATTTGTATTTGCGTTGACCTCATTCGTAGTCAATTATATTAGAAATAGATACGAACGATGGCGATACGCTTGATTCATGCAGTTTCAGCGTAGTTTTGTTTCATTCTGGATGCAAAGCGATTTCTTTCGCTTCAGTTCGTGAGCAACGACGACAGGAGGCGAAGCGTGAGAAAGCTGCTTGAAACCCCCAAGGAACTGGCCGAGCGCGTGGGCATACCTGTGTCCAACGTGCGCTATCTTATCCGCGAAGATATGCTGGATCACATCTTCACCGCACCAGGTCGTCGCAATCCTAAGATCCCTCAGGGCGCTTGGGAGCGGTACGTCGAAAAATTCACTGTGAAAGCTGCAAGCGAGAGGCCAAATGCAGCCTCCGATGCGAATTGATTGAGTGAGGGGAAAACCGATGGCCATGCCCCGCGCGACACTGACACAGAGCGAGTTGACACGATACCTCAAGGCCTACCGGGACGCGGGCATACCGGTCGTGCGGTCTGAGATCAGCCGCGATGGCAAAGTTGTGATCTACAGCACCGAGAAGCAGATCGACGAGGTCAACAATCCGTGGGATCGCCCGTGAAGCGCCGGAAACAGTTTCCCGGTGCGACTGCCTATTTCGACCGGCACGGCAAACGGCGATGGCGGTTTCGGAAGAGCGGATTCTCGGCAGAACTGGGAAGCAACTACGGGTCGGAGGATTTTGTTCGGCGCTATGAGGATGCCATCAACGGGCATAAAACGCGTGGTTTGATCGGTGCGGATCGGACCAAGCCCTACAGCGTTAGCCAGCTTGTCGCGCTATGGTACTGCTCGCCAGAGTTCCTCGATCTCGCCCCGAGCACGCAGAAAGTTTATCGCGGGATTGTCGAGAAATTCCGGGAAGAGCATGGCGACAAGCCGATGCGTCTGATGCAGCGGAGGCATGTACAGACGATCCTCGCAAAGAAGGCCAAAACGCCCACGGCGGCGAACAACTTGCGCAAGCGGCTAATACAGTTAATGGATTTCGCGATCACGCTGGATTGGCGCGGCGACAACCCGGCGCGCGCGACAAAGCCGTTCCGCGTCGGCGGTGATGGCTTTCATACCTGGGACGAGGACGAACTGGCGCAATTCTTCAGTACACACAAGCCCGGTTCGCTGGCGCACACGGCAGTGACTCTGATGCTTTATACCGGCGCAGCGCGCGTCGATGCGGTGAAGCTGGGGCCGAAGAACATCCGCAACGGCAAGATAGAGTACCGGCGGCAGAAAACGCAGCGCTCTGGAGGGGTTTTGGTTTCCGTTCCGATCCACCCGGATTTGGCTGAGGTGGTGGACAGATTGCCGAAGGATCGGCCCTTCCTTGCCACCCAGAAAGGCACGATGCGCTCCGCTGGCGGCTTGGGCAATCTCATGCAGCGTTGGACCGACGATGCGAAACTGCCCCAATGCTCCGCGCACGGGCTGCGAAAGGCTTGTGCCCGTCGTTTGGCCGAGGCTGGTGCTACAGCGCACGAGATTGGCGCGGTCACCGGCCACAAAACTCTGGCCCTTGTGCAACGTTACACTGAAGCCGCAGGCCGTGAAGGCATGGCCGATTCTGCAATCGAAAAACTCATCGCCCGCCCTAATGGCGAGCGCGATTTGGCGAACCTTCCCAAGAGGTTCGTCAATCCCGACACCAAACCCAAGCGAGGAAAGGAAAATTTATGAAAAGTGGTGAGCCGTGCAGGATTCGAACCTGCGACCCACTGATTAAAAGTCAGTTGCTCTACCAACTGAGCTAACGGCCCACTCTTTTTAGGATCTCTTCGATCCGCAGCACTCTGTAAGGTAAATACCCGACCGGGTTCAAGACCTTATTTCGCACTTCAGTTCGCCGTCATTCGTATGAGTTCGGCGCCCCGATAGGCGGCCTAATTAGGCAGGTGGAACTGGGGGGTCAACCCCTTTTTTCAGGAATCTACGCGACAGGGTGGATTCATGTCCGGACCGGCGTTATATGCCCGCCATGCAACAGATACTCGACACCGGTTTGGCTTTCATGAAGATGCACGGGTTGGGCAACGACTTTGTCGTTGTCGATGCGCGCGCGCATGCCGTGCCGGTCACCTCGGCCCTTTCCAGGGGAATCGGGCACCGGCAGTTCGGCGTGGGATTCGATCAGTTGGCGGTTATCGAACGCGGTGAAGCGGATGCGCATCTGGTGTTCTACAATGCCGACGGGTCGACTTCGGCTGCGTGCGGCAACGCCACGCGCTGTATCGCCCGGTTTTTGATGAACGAAACAGGCAAATCCGAACTCACGCTCACAACTGAACGCGGCACACTGCAGGCCCGCGACGCTGGCGATGGACTGACGTCGGTGAATATGGGGCACCCCCAACTTCTTTGGAACGAGATTCCCCTGGCGGAAGAGATGGACACGCTGGAACTGCCGATAGAAGGTGGTCCAACAGCGACCGGCATGGGCAACCCGCACTGCACTTTCTTTGTCGACAACGCCGAGGCCATTCCGATGGAAGAGTTCGGCGCGCGTTACGAATACCATCCACTCTATCCCGAACGCACCAATGTTCAGGTCGCACAGATAGTCACACCCGACCACATCCGCATGCGGGTGTGGGAGCGAGGAGTGGGGATCACTCTGGCCTCGGGGTCATCGTCTTGTGCCACGGCCGTCGCTGCAGCACGCAGAGGTCTCACTGGGCGCAAAGTACAAGTTGACCTGGATGGCGGCACAATCTGGATCGACTGGCGCGAGGATGGGGTCTGGATGACGGGACCCACAGCCCATGTGTTTTCGGGCACGCTGACGCCTGAATACCTGAGGTCACTGGAATGAACCCGCCTAAGTTCAGCACTCTGGGCTGCCGCCTGAACGCCTATGAGACCGAAGCGATGAAAGAACTGTCGCAGCAGGCTGGCCTAACGGATGCTGTGATCGTCAACACCTGCGCGGTGACCGCCGAGGCCGTCCGCAAGGCGCGGCAGGAGATTCGCAAGCTGCGCCGCGAAAACCCCTCGGCACGTCTGATCGTCACCGGGTGCGCGGCGCAAACCGAGCCGCAGACCTTTGCTGCTATGGACGAAGTAGACGCGGTCATCGGCAACACCGAAAAGATGCAACCGGATACCTGGAAAGGCATGGCCGCCGATTTCATCGGTCAGACCGAGGCGATTCAGGTTGACGACATCATGTCTGTCACGGAAACCGCCGGGCATCTGATTGATGGCTTCGGAACCCGCTCACGCGCCTATGTACAGGTTCAGAATGGCTGCGATCATCGCTGCACCTTCTGTATTATCCCTTACGGCCGGGGCAATTCTCGCAGCGTCCCTGCGGGCGTTGTGGTGGATCAGATCAAACGATTGGTCGATAGGGGCTACAACGAAGTTGTTCTGACCGGGGTCGATCTGACCTCATGGGGCGCGGATCTGCCCGCTCAGCCGAAACTGGGCGATCTCGTGATGCGCATCCTTAAACTGGTGCCCGATCTGTCTCGTCTGCGCATCAGCTCAATCGACTCGATCGAAGTCGACGAGAACCTGATGCATGCCATCGCGACCGAGCCGCGCCTGATGCCCCATTTACATCTGTCCTTGCAGCATGGCGACGATCTGATCCTGAAGCGCATGAAACGCCGCCACCTGCGCGAAGATGCGATTCGTTTCACTGAAGACGCCATCAAACTACGACCCGACATGACTTTTGGCGCGGACATCATCGCTGGCTTCCCGACCGAGTCCGAGACTCATTTCGAGAATTCCCTCAAGCTCGTCACCGAGTGCAACCTGACCTGGCTGCATGTATTCCCCTATTCCAAACGCGAAGGCACTCCGGCAGCCCGCATACCGCAACAGATCAACGGCAATGTCATCAAACAACGCGCCGCGCGCCTACGCGCCGCCGGCGATGCACAAGTCATCAAGCATCTGACGGCACAGATCGGCAAAACCCACAATATCCTGATGGAAAATCCCACAATGGGCCGCACCGAACAATTCACCGAAGTAACCTTCGGCAACGCCCAACCCGAAGGCGAGATCGTAATCGCGACGATCCGGGGGCACAGCAAAGCTCAATTACAAGTGTGATCCGTTCTTCATCTGGCCCAAAATACCTCGGGGATGAATTGGCCGCAGGTCAAGAAGGGGCTGGCCCCTTCCACACCATCGCAACAATAAAACCCCCGTCACCGTGATGGCGCGGGGGTTTAGTTTTAGTTATACGTCGACCTTAGTCCAGACGTTTGCCCTTTATCGGTGCCCACAGGCGCTTGTTCACAAGGTACAGCAGAACAGACAGAACTGTCAGGAACAGAACACCGACGAAACCGGCATTTTTGCGCTCCATCATTTTCGGCTCGGCGGTCCACATCAAGAAGGCTGCTATGTCTTCGGACATTGCCTCAACGGTTGCAGGATGTCCGTCGGCAAATTCAACCTGATCTTCTGCCAGCGGCGGAGCCATGGAAATCCAACCACCGGGGAAGGCCTTGTTCTCATAGAGAACAGTACCGGCTTCTTCCTTTTCTTCACCGGTATAACCATCCAGAAGCGAGGCAATATATTCCGCGCCCCCCATGCCTTTGACCAGCTGGTTGATGCCCAGACCGTAAGGACCATGGAAACCGGCACGGGCCTTCGCCATCAGGCTCAGGTCAGGCGCGCCGACACCGTTGTTGGCCGGGAAGTGGTCGGTCGAGATTGCCGGGCGGAAATCGTCCAGCTCGGGATCGAACACCTCGAAGTTGTCGGCCGCGTAGGTGATGACTTGCTCTTCCGAATACCCCAAATCTTCAAGGGTCCGAAGAGGTACATATTGCAGACCATGGCAGGCTGCGCAGACCTCGGTATAGATCTGTAGGCCGCGCTGAAGCTGGTTCTGATCCCAGGTTCCAAACGGTCCCTCGAACGAGAAGTCGAAATCTTCGATGTGCTGCTCACCGCCACCTGCCGCAAAAGTCGAGGCGGGCGCAAGGGCCAAAGCGAACGCGGCACCGATTGCAAGTTTCTTGAACATGTTTCCGGTCCCTCTTCTTACTCGGCCGGCGTGGCGTCGGCGTTTGCCTTGCCATAATGCGCGTTGAAGTCTTCTTCGATGGTTTCCGGCTGCGCCTCGGGTTTTTCGATGACACCCAGGATCGGCAGGATCACGAAGAAATAGGCGAACCAGTAAGCCGAAGCGATCAGCGAGAAGGTCGCATAGGGCTCTTCCGCGGGCATCGCACCCAGCCACATCAAAGCAAAGAAGTCGATGATCAAAAGGTAGAACCACCATTTGAACATCGGACGATACTTGCCCGAACGCACGGTCGAGGTGTCCAGCCAAGGGGCTAGGGCCATGGCCAGGATCGCACCAAACATCGCAATCACACCAAAGAACTTGGCGTCGATGATGCCGCCGGTGATGAAGCTGGCGAACTGAACGACCCAGACTTCGCCAGTGAACGCACGCAGGATCGCGTAAAATGGCAGGAAGTACCATTCAGGGACGATGTGCGCAGGAGTAACCAGCGGGTTGGCTTCGATGTAGTTATCCGGGTGACCCAAGTAGTTCGGCATGTAGCCCACGATGGCCCAGAACACGACCAGAATGACCGCCAGAGCGAACAGGTCCTTGATCACGAAATAGGGCCAGAACGGCAGCGTGTCTTTCTCTGCCTCGGCTTTCGAGCCACGGCGAACCTCAACACCTGTCGGGTTGTTGTTGCCTGTGGTGTGGAAGGCCCAGATATGCACGATGACAAGCGCCGCGATAACAAACGGCAGAAGGTAGTGCAGCGAGAAAAAGCGGTTCAGAGTGGCGTTGTCCACCGCAGGTCCGCCCAGCAACCAGGTCTGGATCGCATCACCAACAAACGGGATCGCACCAAACAGGCCGGTGATCACGGTCGCACCCCAGAAGGACATCTGACCCCAGGGCAGAACGTAGCCCATGAACGCAGTGCCCATCATCATCAGGTAAATGAGCATCCCGATGATCCACGTAATCTCACGCGGGGCTTTGTACGAGCCGTAGAACAGGCCGCGGAAGATGTGGATGTAGACTGCTACAAAGAACAGCGATGCGCCGTTCATGTGCAGATAGCGCAGCATATAGCCGCCGTTCACGTTGCGCATGATGTGTTCGATGCTAGCAAAGGCCAGATCAACATGCGGGGTGTAGTGCATCACCAGAACGATACCGGTGACGATCTGCAACGCCAGGCAGAATGCCAGGACGATGCCCCAGATCCACCACCAGTTCAGGTTCTTGGGGGTTGGGATCATCAGGGTGTCATAAAGCAGGCCGACGATGGGCAGACGGCTGTTCAGCCACTTCTCGCCATTTGTCTTCGGCTCGTAATGATCGTGGGGAATTCCGGACATAAGTTAGGTCTCCCTTAGCCGAGCTTGATGGTGGTGGCGTCCACCCATTCAACGGGCGGAATGGGCAGGTTTTCAGGCGCGGGGCCTTTGCGGATACGACCGGCAAGATCGTAGTGCGAGCCGTGGCAGGGGCAGAACCAACCGCCAAAATCGCCAGCATCGCCAAGCGGCACACAACCCAAGTGTGTACAAACACCCATCTGAACGATCCACGCCCCTTCTCCTTCGCCTTCGGGCGATGGCATGACGCGATTGGCATCGGTCGCTGGTGCGTCGGCGTTCAGGTTGAAGTTGCGAGCCAGCGGGTCAGGCAGCGCGTCGACACCTTCAGCGTCCTGCTCCTGAGCTTCCTGAATCTCGGCACCTGTGCGGTGACGGATGAAAACAGGCTTACCCAACCACTTTGCAGTCAGCTGCGTACCCGGCTCTACCCCGCTTACATCCACACGGATCGAGGACAGCGCCTGGACGTCTGCCGATGGGTTCATTTGATTTACCAGGGGCCAAACGGCAGCCCCGGTGGCAACGACACCTGCGCCGCCAGCGACGTAGTAGAGGAAATCTCTGCGGGTGCCTTCGTGGTCTTCAGCTTGGGACACGAGGTTATCTCCGATTATCTGGCGCCCGCGAACGGGCATAAAGCTCGCGCACCGCACAAGTGCGGCGTCTTAAACGGGGTATCTATCGGGGAGAATAGAGTTCGTCCAGCGCTCTTAAACGCGCAATACGCCGCATCTAAGCATTCATGTCACGGTGAAAGGGCAAAATTTCAATCTCAAATGCAGATTTTATCCCTCAGAGCGGCGAATTGGCGCCAGGCAGGTGGGACGTGATTCGGCATCGACCCGCGCTGGTAGATCCCCAAATTGAAATCTCCTCACCCTATGCGAACGCCGCCGATTTCACGTGCAGCTCTACCTTAGGAACACTGTATTCCTTCTATTTTAGCGCGATACGATTTCTCTTAAATTATTAATATAAAATAGATATTTCAAACACGTGATTATCTACCAGAATTCGATTGCACTCTAAACGGGAATGCGTGAAAGGCCACAGGCGCAATATTCCCAGCCGGAGATGTTCAATGCTCAAGATAGCAGCAACCGTAGTTTTTGTTTCGTTTCTGACTTCAGTACAGGCGATCGCGGCCGGCGATCCGGCGAAAGGCGAACAGCTCTATAACAGATGCTCTTCGTGCCATGCGATCATCAAAAATGGCGAGGTTCTGGTCAAAGGCGGCATCACCGGGCCGAATCTCTTTGGCGTAGTTGGCCGCACCGCCGGAACTGAGAACGATTATCTTTATGGAAGTGAACGTTTGCCCATCGGGATGTTCACCGACGACATGATCCGCGCCGGGCAAGAAGGGCTTGTGTGGACTGAAGAAAACATCGCCGCCTATTCTCGGGATCCGATCGGGTTCATCAAGGAATATCTGGATGATGACACCGCCCGCCCGAACATGAGCGTCAAGCTGAAAAAAGGCGCAGATGACATCGCTGCTTATCTCGCCACATTCAGCGCTCAATGAATGGAAGGCGAGAACGCGTGCCTCAGGCCTTGCGCATCAACGAGGCCAAGCGCGCCACCTCGCTGCCAAGTCCTGCTGAGTGCACGTGATCAGCCGCGCGATGTCGCGCCTCAGCGGGCTTATTCTGATTCAGCTTCCAAGTGCCGTCGATATCCGAGATCATGAGTCGGCAGGGAACGATCATGCGCATCATTCTATCCAGCGCGTCTGGTGTCATCTTGGACGCCAACCATGGCGGCTTTGGCAGCAGGCGATTTTCAAAGTCTGCCGCCTGCCGGTCGAGCAGATTTCGCAGGTCGTCCGTTGGCCGCATCTCAAGCACACCAGTCAGATGCACCGCTACATAGTTCCAGGTCGGCACCTGATCATCGACTTCGTACCAGTCAGGCGAGATATACCCATCCGGCCCCAACACAGCGATCTTCGCAGGTTGCGGCTGTTTCAGCGCCCTAACAATCGGATTTGACCGGACCAGATGCAGGTCAGCCGATGAAGCATCCTCGTTCAGAAGAAAGGGAACGTGGCTTAACAACGGTGCATCCGATGTCGACACCGCCAGAACACCAAAGGCGCGGTCACGCGCAAACTCGATGTGACGCTCGCGCGTTTCGGCGCGAAAGGTGGGATTGGGATGCATATTCGTCCTCCTGCCAATTTCTCTTGCAGAAGCGATATCTCCTTGGCAAGGTCCCACTCGTTCTCAGGGCGGGGCGAAATTCCCCACCGGCGGTATGCGGGCATGACCCGTAAGCCCGCGAGCGGCCCCGGTCTCCGGGGTGTCAGCAGATCTGGTGAGAAGCCAGAGCCGACGGTTACAGTCCGGATGAAAGAGAACGTGCAGCACGCCGGTAATGCGGTGTGCCTGCTCGTGATCGCCTTGGGTGACGTGTCTGTTACGAAAGGAGATCATGATGACACACACCCGCTATGCTTTTGTCAAAGCCAACTGGCATTCAGATATCGTGGATCGCGCGCTGGATGGGTTTCTCGAACTAATTCCAGCCGATCAGGTTGATGTATTCGACGTTCCGGGCGCTTTCGAGATGCCCCTGCTGGCCCGTGACCTGGCGCAAACGGGGCGCTACGCCGCCGTAGCCTGCGCTGCCTTTGTAGTGGATGGCGGCATCTACCGGCATGACTTCGTCGCACAAGCGGTTGTCGATGGCTTGATGCGGGCCGGGCTCGATTCAGGTGTTCCGGTCCTGTCGGTCTCGCTGACACCGCATCAGTATCAGGAAACGGATCACCACAACGCCATCTATCGCGCGCATTTCATCGAGAAAGGGCGCGAGGCGGCACTTGCAGCGCTTAAGATCAACGCAACCCGCGCCGCGGTGGCTCAAGCCGCCTGATTTATTCCAATCGCGCCGCCCACAGGGCGGCGCTTGCTTCTCTGCAAATGCAAATCCGCTTGAGGACCAAGGCACTCCCCGCTAATCACATCGCTCAAAGGAGCATGCCCCATGTCGATGAACAGTTTTGGCCACCTCTTCCGCGTTACCACCTGGGGTGAAAGCCACGGACCCGCTTTGGGTGCGACCATAGATGGCTGCCCTCCGGGCGTCACGATCGATGAAGGCATGATCCAGCATTGGCTGGACAAGCGCAAACCAGGTCAGAACAAATTCACCACACAGCGGCGCGAACCCGATCAGGTCAAAATCCTGTCTGGTGTTTTCGAAGGCCAGACCACAGGCACACCGGTGCAGTTGATGATCGAGAACACCGATCAGCGCTCGAAAGACTACGGCGACATCATGGACAAGTTTCGTCCGGGACACGCCGACATCACATACTGGCAGAAGTACGGGATCCGTGACTATCGCGGCGGCGGGCGCAGTTCGGCGAGGGAAACGGCATCGCGTGTGGCGGCCGGAGGACTCGCGCGTGAGGCTATCAAACAGATCGCTCCGAATGTTCAAATCACCGGTTATATGTCCCAGATCGGTCCGCACAAGATCGACCGTGCCAATTTCGACTGGTCGCAGATCGAACAGAATCCATTCTGGACGCCCGACGCCAAAGCAGCCGAAGATTGGGCCGCTTATCTGGACGACCTGCGCAAATCCGGCAACTCGGTCGGCGCAGTGGTCGAAGTGGTCGCGCGCGGCGTTCCGGCGGGGCTCGGCGCGCCGGTTTATGCCAAGTTAGACACTGATCTGGCTGCAGCCATGATGTCGATAAACGCCGTTAAAGGGGTTGAAATCGGTGAAGGCATGAGCGCCGCCGAACTGACTGGCGAGGCCAACGCCGACGAGATATTCATGGGACAGGACGGCCCTCAATACAGCTCGAACCACGCTGGCGGTATTCTGGGCGGCATTTCGACCGGCCAGGATCTTGTGGTGCGCTTTGCGGTCAAGCCGACCTCGTCCATTCTGACCACCCGCAAGTCCATCACCAAATCCGGCGAAGAGACCGAGATCATTACCAAAGGCCGCCACGACCCCTGCGTCGGCATCCGCGCCGTTCCGGTAGGTGAGGCAATGATGGCTTGCGTGATCCTCGATCACCTGCTCCTGCACCGTGGTCAAATCGGCGAGAACCGTGGACGGATTGGCTGATCTGCGCGCTTCGCTGCGCGCGGTCGTCAGGCAACGGATGCAGACGGATCCGGCGCATGATCTGGCGCACCTGGATCGGGTTTGGGTTAATGCGCAGGCGATTGCGGATGATGAAGCCAACCCGCGTGTCTTGCTGGCGGCGTGTTATCTGCATGATCTGATCAACCTGTCAAAAGATGACCCGGATCGGCATCTGGCCTCGATGCGATCCGCCGCTGAATCAGAGCCTATTCTTGAAGAATTCGGCTATTCCACCACTGAAATTGGAGCCGTGCAGCACGCGATTGCCGCCCATAGCTTTTCGGCTAACATCCCGCCCGAAACACCCGAAGCGCGAATATTACGGGATGCCGATCGTCTGGATGCGTTGGGTGCTATCGGTATCGCCCGCAACTTTTCAGTATCGGGCGCCCTGGGACGCACCCTTTATGACGCGTCAGATCCGTTTGCCGAAAACCGTTTGCCGAATGACCTGATATTTTCAATCGATCACTGGCAAATAAAACTGCTGCGCTTACCCAATGATATGCTGACCGAAAAAGGCAGGGCCATCGCGCAGGACCGAGCCGCGCGGATGATGAGGTTTCTAAAGGACCTGTCAGAGGAAATCGGAGCTCAGCTTCCGCTGGACTGGTCCAATCTCTGATACGGCAACTTTGGCCAGTTGATCTTTCCGCCTCAAAGGCGCAGGTTCGCGACCATGGCGAAATCCTTAACATCGCATCGTCCGGCATTGGCCGTGGCGCTCAAGCTCAGTGCGCTCGTGCTGTTCACGACGATGTCTGCATTGGTCAAGGCTTTGTCAGATGATTTCCCGCCGGGAGAGATGGTGTTTTTCCGCTCGCTTTTCGCGATTCCGGTTATCATCGCCTGGCTGGTCTGGCGAGGAGAGCTGGTGCATGGCTTTGTTGTCAAGAAGCCGATGGGCCATTTCTGGCGCGGGGTTCTGGGAACCTCGGCCATGGGACTGACCTTTACTGGTCTTAGCCTGTTGCCGCTGCCCGAGGTAACCGCCATCGGATATGCAACCCCGATTTTCACGCTGATTCTGGCTGCAATCATGTTGGGCGAGCGGATACGAATGATTCGTATCGGGGCCGTCGCGCTTGGCCTTGTCGGCGTTCTGATCATGATCTGGCCCCGGCTGGGTTCAGGCACTGCCGAAACCGCCGCAACAATAGGTGCGCTTTGCGTGCTGGCTGCAACCGTTGCCCGTGCCTTTGTGCAGATACATATTCGCCAACTGGTACAGGTGGATCATCCCGCCGCAATCGTGTTCTATTTCTCTCTCACAGCGACCTTGCTTTCGGGTCTCACAGTGTTTTGGGGCTGGGTTATCCCGACATGGGAGCAAGCCGCATTGCTGGTGACAATCGGCCTGATCGGCGGAGTGGCGCAGATTCTAGTGACCACGTCCTACAAGTTTGGACAAGCGTCAATGCTGGCACCATATGACTACACCACAATGCTGTTCGCCATTGTCATTGGTTATTTCTGGTTCGATGAGTTGCCAACCCTGGTGATGCTGGGCGGCGCGGCGTTGGTGATTGCAGGCAACGTCGTGGTGATCCTGCGTGAACGACAACTTGGCCTTGATCGGACCAAAGCGCGATCAGCAACGGATCCCAAAGCCTGACTTTACCTTTCGCAATCTTTCCCTAGGTTGGGTCGCGATACACCTATGAGGTTTCCCGATGAGCGACGCACAGAACCACAAAGAAAAGATGCAAGAGGTGCAAGCCAAGCACCGCAAGAAAGTCTCGGAAGCGGTCGATCCCGGCCGGGGACTGGTGCTGATCAATACAGGTAAGGGCAAGGGAAAATCCTCGGCTGCGTTTGGCGTGGTGATCCGGGCATTGGGCTGGGGCCAGAAAGTGGCTGTGGTTCAGTTCATCAAGGGCAAGTGGAAAACCGGTGAGCGCAGGTTCTTTGAGGAACGCGACCTGGTCACCTGGCACACGATGGGCGAAGGGTTTACCTGGGATACACAAGACCGCGAGCGCGACATCGCGGCTGCGACTTCGGCCTTCAACAAGGCCTGTGATCTGATGAAAAGCGGCGACTACGATCTGGTTGTTCTCGACGAGATCAATATCGCCCTGCGCTACGAATACCTTTCAGTAGACACTGTTATCGAAGGATTGAAAGATCGGTCTGACAAGACCAGCGTGTTCCTGACTGGCCGGGATGCCCCGCAAGCCCTAAGGGACTATGCGGATCTGGTGACCGAGATGAACGAAGAAAAACACCCGTTCCAAGCCGGCATCAAAGCCCAACGTGGTGTGGATTTCTAGGTCCGCGCACCACCCTCATTCAGCGCGCGCATCGAATCGCGCCTGACTGCGTACATCGTTGCGGCTGAGCGTTCTTCGAGCGCCCGGCAGCGCTCGGCGTTGCAGGTCTTGTGATCGAGATAGGCCGCGACTTCTGAGGTTAGCGCGTCGCAATCACACGATGCACAGCAGGGATCGGCCATCAGTTCTTCAAATCGATCACGCAATCGCGGGCTCCTTTGGTCGTTCCCGGGGCGATGGCGGGCTTTCACATCTGCTTTTGCTGAGCCCACAGATCGCCCCGGAACCAGTTGCTTGATGGTGTCATCTGGCGTTGCGCTATGTCTGATGGTTTTTGTCGGAAAATTCAAGCCTGAAAATCTGATGCAACAGGGGCGACCCATTGGGCAAATTTGGCCTTATTAGTGTCTAAAACAAAAAAAGGCCATCCGGATGCCCGCATGGCCCAGCTGATCGCTACGGTTCTGACTCACTTCAAGCAATAGCGCTCTGTTCGGGCGCGCTGAGCGAGATCACCACAACGACTGCGGCCCCGTTCACCCAGTAGAACAACGCATCAAGCCCAGAAAATCCAAACAGGCTGGGCGCAAACAGGAACGTGACGCCGACAAGCAGATCAACAGCCAAGTGGAACTTGTATGGCAGAACCCGCCAAATCCCAAGGTGATGGTCTGTCAGAACGGTCAGCACGAATGCTGCAATGCCGGTCACAACGGACAGCCAAAGTGCCAGCGGGTTGGACTGGCCCAACCCCAGTACAAAAGGCAAAACCATCAGCGCAATCGCAACCGGGTAGTCAAGATAGGCATGGACAGAGCGGGTGACAAAACGCAGGGACATGTGAACTTCCTTTCTTCAATCAGTGATGATCAAAGATTAGGGGCACGCGATTGAACGCAACATCTCAGTTCGTTTTGCATTTATTGCAGATCGTTCAAATGATCTGTACGATTAGTGTATCGCACGGTACGCGGCGGGCGACAGTCCGACCTGCTTCTTGAACACGCGTGAAAACGCAGCCTCGGACGCGTATCCCACTTCTGCTGCGGCATCCGCAACGTTCCAGCGATTTTCGGTCAACCCATGGCACGCGATCTGCATCCGCCAGTCCGTCAGGTACTGCATCGGGGTAGTCCCCATCTTTTGTGAGAAAAGCTGCGCAAATGCGGTGCGTGACATTGCTGCTTCTCGCGCGAGCATCGCAACGCTCCACTCCTGCGCCGGAGACTGGTGAAATGCAGTCAGCGCCCGCGAGATGCGCGGATCGGCAAATCCGGCAAGCGCGGCATCATGAGGACTTTGATGTTCAAGGTATGCCCGGATCGCTTGCGCAAACAGCACTTCGGACAGTTTCAGCGCGATCAGGTCACCGCCGATACGAGCACCGGACACTTCAGATCCGATCATACGCAATGTCGCCTCGATCCAGGCACCCGCTTCTTCACCGTAATTCTCGATCAGTATAAAAGGTGGCAACCGGTCGATCAGCATATGACCGGTTCCGTTTCGCCCGGCTGGCCCGGTGAATGAGAAATGTCCGCAAATCAGTTGCGTATCGCGCTCGTCTTCCTCACCGCCATAAACCAGGACACCATCGCCTTTGTAGCCTGACAGCTCTAACACCCGCTCAAGGGGCAAGGCATCATAGGGTTTGACTTCATTACACAGCAGCGCATGCGGCGCACCGTGGGGAATAAGAATCAGATCACCCTGCCGCAACCGCAAGGTCTCGCCGGTTGTTGGCAGGTGCACCTTCAATTCACCGCGTTGCACAAAGTGAAACCGGGCCACGTTCTCGAAGCCCGGCACCTGTATCCCAAACGGCGGAGTAAAGGATGTGCGGAAATAAAATGTGCCACGCAGAGACAGGCGTGTAAGGATATCGCTGAGAAGATCTAACATGAGCCAACGATACGGCTTGGCCCGGCGGCGTCCATACCTTCGAACGATCTGCATGCATATTTGCATGATCTGCAATCAAAACCCCGCCTGAGCGGGGGTTCAATACGGTGTTAACTTACGCGCGGACCAATTTCTCGTAATCTTCGGCGATTTCGCGGGTCAGATCGCCGACCTCGAAGGTATAATCGCCGATCTGCCCGACAGGTGTAACCTCGGCTGCAGTGCCAGTCAGCCAGCATTGCTCGAAATCGGCCATCTCCTCGGGACGGATCCGACGTTCATGAACAGTGATGCCCTTGTCTTTCAGCATCTGGATCACCGTCTGACGAGTGATGCCGTTGAGGAAGCAATCGGCCAGCGGGGTGTGCACTTCGCCATCCTTAACGAAGAAGACATTTGCCCCCGTCGCCTCGGCGACGTTGCCATTATAATCCATGAACAAAGCGTCCGAGCAGCCTTTGGCCTCAGCTTTGTGTTTGGAAATGGTGCAGATCATGTAAAGACCTGCTGCCTTGGCATGGACTGGAATGGTTTCCGGGCTGGGTCGTTTCCACTCGGCGATGTCCAACTTGGCGCCTTGCATCTTAGCGTCACCGTAATAGGCACCCCAAGGCCAAACAGCGATGGCCATCCGAACCGGGTTCTTGGCGGACGCCACACCCATATCCTCGCCCGAGCCACGCCAGACCAGCGCACGTACATACGCATCTTGAAGACCACTGGCTTTGAGCGCTTCTTCCTTGGCGGCCTCGATCTCATCGACCGAGTATGGCATCGGCATATCCAGCGCCTCTGCCGACGCGATTAGGCGTTCGGAATGTTCGCGGCTTTTGAAGATCTTGCCGTTGTAAGCGCGCTCACCCTCGAACACCGAAGACGCATAATGCATCGCGTGGGACAGGATGTGCACATTGGCCTCACGCCAGGGCACCAATTCGCCATCCATCCAGATGACACCGTCGCGATCGTCATATCCAGCCATGCGAAACCTCCTGAACCGGTCGATATTTCCGAATGTTGCGCCGTTTAGGTCCGTATCGGACACAATGTTGCGCAAAAACTGCGATTCGATACCTGTGCGCTCTTGGAATGTCAATAAGGCTGACATAAAGTCAGGTTATATTGCGAATGAGGCCCAACATGACCGACATCCGTCCCGCCCCGGTCTTTGGCGGAGAAAGCCTGTTGTTTCTGACAGATGAACAACTGAGGCAGGGCATCGAGGCCATGTTTTTTGCCTATCGCGGCTTTACCGCTGATCCGGACCGTATCCTGACTGAATTGGCCTATGGCCGTGCTCATCATCGGGCCATCCACTTCATCAACCGTGCGCCGGGTACAACCGTCAACAATTTACTGGCCATATTGGGTGTCACGAAGCAATCGCTGAATCGCGTCTTGCGCAGCCTGATTGAAGATGGGTTGGTCGAAAGCCGGGTCGGAACAGTGGACAAACGCGAACGCCACCTATTTCTGACGGATAAAGGAAAGGCACTCGAGGCCAAACTATCTGACGCCCAGCGCGCCCGGATGCGTGCGGCCTACAAAGATGCGGGCCCCGAAGCGGTGGCCGGGTTTCGCAAAGTGCTTGAAGCGATGATGGATGCTGATATGCGTCGTGCATATACGAAACTGCGGGATACGACTTCATGAGCGAAATGGACGCCCATCTTCTGATCGTCGACGATGACGAGCGCATTCGCGATTTGCTCAAGAAATTCCTGATGCGCAGCGGGTTTCTGGTGACCTCAGCGCGGGATGCAGCCCATGCGCGGCGGGTTTTGTCGGGACTGGATTTCGATCTGATCGTGCTGGATGTGATGATGCCCGGTGAGGACGGTGTGAGCCTGACCCGATCTCTGCGCGACACCCATTCCACCCCGATCCTGCTGTTGACGGCCAAGGGCGAAACCGAGCATCGGATTGCCGGGCTGGAGGCAGGCGCCGATGACTATCTGGCGAAACCATTCGAACCCAAAGAGTTGCTGCTGAGAATCAATGCCATTCTGCGTCGGATGCCAGAGACACCTGCACAGGATACGGCGGCGAAGATTCTGCATCTTGGTCCAATTCGCTATGATATCGAACGCGGTGAGATGTGGCAGGGCGAAGATCCCGTCCGCCTGACCGCGACAGAGAGCCAGCTGATGAAGATATTCTCGGCCCAGCCGGGTGAGCCGATCAGCCGCGCCAAACTTGTCGAGGATTTGGGTCGTGACAAGGGTCAGGCGCAGGAGCGCGCAGTGGATGTACAGATCACACGATTGCGCCGGAAGCTTGAGCAAGATCCGAAGCAGCCGCGCTATCTTCAGACCGTGCGCGGTGCAGGCTACATGCTGGCGCCGGATTGATTTAACCGCTGTGCGGCGTTTATTTACCTCTGGCACAGAAATTACTGGCCAGATGAAGATGGAATCCTGATGAAAACCGCTTTGTTGACCCATGCAGACTGTCTTGATCACGTAACTCCGCAGGGTCACCCGGAACGCGTAGCCCGGCTGGAGCATATCCTACATGCACTGGAAGATCTTGATCTGCAGCGCGTGACGGCTCCTTTAGCAGCTGATGACGATCTGTTGAGGGTGCACCCGCAGAGTCACATTAGCGATATTCTTGGCCATAGACCCTTGGATGGGTTCAAACAGATTGACGGAGACACGTTCATGTCGCCAGGCTCGGTCGATGCGGCCTATCGTGCGGCGGGTGCGGCGGTGCGGGCCGTTGATTTGGTTCTGGGCGGTGAAGCACCGAACGCGTTTTGCGCCATTCGTCCACCGGGACATCATGCCGAGACCGAAACGGCCATGGGATTCTGTCTGTTTGGCAATGCCGCGTTGGCTGCAAAGCACGCACTTGATCATCATGGGCTGAGCCGGGTAGCGGTTGTCGACTTCGACGTGCATCACGGCAATGGCACGCAAGACCTGCTTTGGGATGAGAAACGCGCTTTGGTGATCACCAGCCAGCAGATGCCCTTATGGCCCGGCTCGGGCCGCCCGGATGAGACCGGTGCTTATGAAACCGTTTTGAACATACCACTGGCTCCGGGCACGGGTGGGGCCGAGATGCGGGGAGCCTATGAGGCGCAAGCCTTTCCGCGTCTGCGGGCGTTTAGGCCGGAACTGATCATTATCTCCGCTGGGTTTGATGCGCATCAGGATGATCCGTTGGCCAATCTCAATTGGTCCACTGGCGATTTCGCCTGGATCACGGCGGAGCTGTGCAAGATTGCCGATGAAGTGTGTGATGGCCGTATCGTCTCGACTCTGGAAGGCGGTTATGATCTGAACGCATTGGCCGAGGCGACACGCGCCCATGTGGAAGAACTGATAAAGGCAGCACGATGACCGATACCCCAGTTGAACAGATGACGTTCGAACAAGCGATGAAAGAGCTTGAGGCCGTGGTTGGCCAGTTGGAACGTGGTGATGTGGCGCTGGATCAATCGATTGCGCTGTACGAACGTGGCGCCGCATTGAAGAAGCGCTGCGAGGATGAGTTGAAGCGTGCCGAGGAAAAAGTGGCCGCGATCACTCTGGACGCAGATGGCCAGCCAACCGGGACGACGCCTGTCGAAGGTCAGTAAATGTTTCGTGAAAAGCTGGCACAGGATGCCGCGCTGATTCAGAGCCATTTCGATCTGGTTCTGAGCGCGTTGGATGATCTGGATGTGACACGGGCCATGGCCTATGCCACCGAGGGCGGCAAGCGTCTGCGAGGGTTTCTGGTATTGGAAAGCGCGCGGTTGCTTGGCGTCGATACAGCTCGGGCAATCTGGCCAGCGACGGGTATCGAAGCGCTGCATGCATACTCTCTGGTCCATGACGACCTGCCTTGCATGGATGATGACGACCTGAGGCGTGGACGCCCGACGGTGCACGTGAAATGGAATGAGGGCACCGCCGTTCTGGCCGGGGATGCGTTGCAGACACTTGCGTTTGAGCTTTGCGCTCGACCAGAGGTTGGAAACGCTGAAATACGCGCTGAACTGGCTCTAACGCTGGCAAAAGCGAGCGGCGCACAGGGTATGGTTCTGGGTCAGGCGCTGGATATCGCCGCTGAGACGGCGGCGGAGCCGCTGACACTGGATGAGATTACACATCTGCAAGCGGGCAAGACCGGTGCGTTGATCGAATGGTCCGCCTGCGCGGGTGCGCGATTGGCGCAGGCCGATCCCACCCCCTTGCGCCAATATGCCCAGGCGCTTGGGCTTGCCTTTCAGATCGCGGATGACATTTTGGATGTCGAAGGAGATGCCGAAAAGGCCGGAAAGCGGCTGCAGAAAGACGCTGAGGCGGGCAAGGCGACCTTTGTCTCGCTACTGGGTTTGGACGCCGCCAGATCCCGTGCAATTGAGCTTGTGGAACAGGCTTGTGCTGCGCTGGACGAACATGGCTCCGCTGCAGAAACCTTGAAGCAGGCTGCCCGCTTCGTTATTGCCCGGGACAGCTAAGCCAGGAACGCCAAATGTCTGACCGCCCGAATACGCCCTTGTTGGACCTTGTGAGCCGCCCAGCGGATCTGAAGCAGTTTTCAGATGCGCAGTTGCATCAGGTCGCACATGAGTTGCGGGCCGAGACGATTTCAGCAGTGTCGGTGACCGGAGGGCATCTGGGCGCGGGTCTGGGTGTCGTCGAGCTGACCACGGCGTTGCACGCGGTATTCAACACGCCACGAGACAAGATCATCTGGGACGTAGGTCACCAGTGTTATCCGCACAAGATTCTGACAGAACGCCGGGACCGAATTCGCACCCTGCGCACAAAAGACGGCCTAAGCGGATTCACCAAGCGCAGTGAAAGCGCCTATGATCCATTCGGCGCTGCACATTCCAGTACCTCGATCAGTGCCGCGCTAGGCTTTGCTGTCGCGCGTGATCTGGGCGGCGTTACGCCTGAAGGGCTGGGCGATGCGATCGCTGTGATCGGCGATGGCTCTATGTCCGCCGGCATGGCCTTTGAGGCGATGAATAATGCAGGCCATCTGAAGAAACGCTTGATCGTAATTCTCAATGACAATGAGATGAGCATTGCACCGCCGGTGGGTGCCCTATCGAATTATCTATCGCGCATTTATGCCGAAGAACCGTTTCACGATCTGAAAGCTGCTGCCAAAGGTGCGGTGTCGTTGCTGCCGGAACCCTTCCGCGAAGGGGCAAAGCGCGCCAAGGATATGCTGAAGGGCATGGCCATGGGCGGGACGCTATTTGAAGAGCTCGGCTTTTCCTATCTCGGCCCCATCGACGGGCATGATCTGGACCAGTTGCTGCCGGTTCTGCGTGCGGTCAAGGCGAAGGCAAGCGGACCGATCCTGATCCATGTGCTGACCAAGAAAGGCAAGGGGTATGCCCCCGCCGAACAGGCCCGCGACAAGGGCCACGCGACCGCCAAGTTCGACGTGGTGACGGGCGAGCAGAAAAAGGCGCCCTCCAACGCGCCTTCCTATACCTCGGTCTTTGGCAAGACACTGGTCGATGAAGCAGCGCGGGATGACAAGATCGTCGCGGTTACAGCCGCGATGCCGGACGGGACCGGGCTGAACCTGTTTGCCGAGCGCTATCCGTCGCGCTGTTTCGACGTAGCGATTGCCGAACAGCATGGCGTGACCTTCTCGGCTGCGTTGGCCGCCGGGGGGATGAAGCCTTTCTGCGCGATGTATTCAACCTTCCTGCAGCGTGGCTATGATCAGGTTGTGCATGATGTGGCGATCCAACGCCTGCCGGTGCGATTTGCCATCGACCGTGCGGGTCTGGTTGGGGCAGACGGTGCGACCCATGCGGGGTCGTTTGATATTGCTTACATGGCCAACCTTCCGGGTATGGTTGTCATGGCGGCTGCAGATGAGGCCGAATTGATGCACATGGTCGCCACTGCGGTGGCACATGACGATGGCCCGATCGCTTTCCGGTATCCTCGCGGCGAAGGAGCGGGCGTTGATCTGCCCGAGCGCGGAGAAGTATTGGAGATCGGCAAGGGCCGGTTGATCAAGAAAGGTGCCCGGGTGGCGCTGCTGTCTTTCGGTACGCGGCTGGCCGAAGTGCAGAAAGCAGCAGAGGCGCTATCGGCGCGCGGGATCAAGCCCACCATCGCCGATGCACGCTTTGCCAAACCGCTGGATCGGGACCTGATCCTTGATCTGGCTGCCAATCACGAGGCACTGATCTCCATCGAGGAAGGGGCCATCGGCGGCTTTGGCAGCCATGTTGCGCAATTGCTTGCGGATGAGGGCGTGTTTGACGAAGGGTTGAAGTATCGCTCGATGGTGCTGCCGGATATCTTCATCGATCAGGCGAGCCCGGCGGATATGTACGCCGTCGCAGGAATGAACGCAGAACAGATCGAGGCAAAAGTGCTTTCGGTTCTTGGCGTTGCTACAATCGGTGAGAAACGCGCCTGATATTCGGGTGTTGCCGCCCCTGGATGCTGAAAAAATAAGCAGTTCAAAAATGATCTAGGTCAATTCCTTACACGCTGTGCTACGCTAACACCCGAGTCAGGCAGGCCAACCCCTGTCGATCACTCAAAGGTCGCGAGCGAATGAACAAGCTAGCCAGCCGACGCGCATTCCTGAAAGGGAAAGTGCTGCGCGAGGATACATCAGCCATCCACCCACCGGGTGCGGTGACCGAGTTTCTTGAGCTTTGCACTCAATGCGACGAATGCCGCGAGGCCTGCCCTGAAGATATCATCCGTTTCGACGCGCAAGGCTGGCCTGTTGTGCAATTGGACGCAGGCCCCTGCACTTTTTGCGGTGATTGCGCCAATGCTTGCCCGACCGGGGCGCTGAATCCTGAACACGTGGCTGATTGGCCTTGGCGCGCTGCGGTGTCGGCCTCTTGCCTGTCGATGAATGGTGTCAGCTGTCGGGTTTGTCAGGATGTGTGCGACCAAAACGCGATCCGCTTTCGGCTGCAAACCGGTGGTCGTGCTGAACCCCAACTCGACACCGATATTTGTACCGGCTGTGGCGCTTGTGCCAGCGCCTGTCCTGCCGGTTCTGTCAGCTTCGAACGCCACACCCCGCCCGCTCAGGAGGTAGCCTTATGAATATCTGTGGATGCCTCGTCCATGTAACCCCCGAAACCACGCAGAGTGCACAGGCCGCGATTGCAGGTACAAACGGGGCAGAAGTTCACGCGGCATCCGAGGATGGCCGCATTGTTGTTGTGGTCGAGGATACGCCGGAAAAAATGGCGTCCGAGACGATCATGGATCTGCACCAGATCCCGGGTGTGATCTCTCTGACCCTGACCTACCACCATTTCGAAGACCTCGCGGAGACCCGTCCGCACCTTAACGCTTCTCGCCAGATCTAAAGCCGGAGACCCATGTCATGACCATCTCTGAATCCCGCCGGACCTTCTTGAAATCAACCGCCGCCGCTGCGACAGCATCAGCCGCAGGACTTCCCCTTGCGACCGGACAAGCCAGCGCTCAGGTCGGCAACCCTGATATCCGTTGGGACAAAGCCGCCTGCCGGTTCTGCGGCACCGGATGCTCGGTTCTGGTTGGCACCAAAGACGGGCGCGTGGTCGCTACCCAAGGCGACCCGGATGCGCCGGTGAACCGCGGTCTGAACTGTATCAAGGGCTATTTCCTGTCCAAGATCATGTACGGCAAAGACCGCCTGACCACGCCGATGCTGCGCAAAACCAACGGCGAATATGACAAGAACGGTGAGTTCGAACCAGTCAGCTGGGACGAAGCCTTCGACGTCATGGCCGCCAAGTGGAAAGAGGCCCTTGCCAAGAAAGGCCCGACCAGCGTTGGCATGTTCGGTTCGGGCCAGTGGACCGTTTGGGAGGGCTACGCTGCTGCCAAGATGATGAAAGCCGGTTTCCGATCCAACAACATCGACCCCAACGCGCGCCATTGTATGGCCTCGGCGGTTGTCGGCTTCATGCGCACCTTCGGCATTGATGAACCAATGGGCTGCTATGACGATTTCGAGCACGCAGACACATTCGTGCTCTGGGGCTCGAACATGGCCGAGATGCACCCGATTCTGTGGTCACGCCTGACCGACACGCGTCTGACCAAACCGGGATCCGAAGTGCATGTACTGTCGACCTATGAACACCGCTCGTTCGAGTTGGCCGACAATGGAATGGTCTTTGCGCCGCAGACCGATCTGGCGATCCTGAACTATATCGCCAACTACATTATCCAGAACGGCGCGGTGAATGAAGAGTTCGTCAACAAACACGTCAACATCACCAAGACCGCCACCGATATTGGCTATGGACTGCGCGATAACAACCCGCTGCAGGAAGAGGCAGAGAATCCAAACTCTGGCAAGATGGAGCCGATCAGCTTCGAAGAATATGCCGAAGCGGTATCGGAATACACGCTGGAATACACATCGGAACTCTCCGGTGTTCCTGCCGCTCAGCTTGAGCGTCTGGCCCAGCAATATGCCGACCCCAACCGCAAAGTGATGAGCCTGTGGACCATGGGCTTCAACCAGCACACTCGCGGATCGTGGGTGAACTCGCTGATGTACAATGTGCACCTGCTGGTGGGTAAGATTTCCGAACCCGGAAACTCGCCCTTCTCGCTCACCGGTCAACCTTCGGCCTGTGGTACGGCACGTGAGGTCGGAACCTTCGCTCACCGTCTGCCAGCTGATATGGTTGTTGCAAACGACAAACACCGCGAGATTTGCGAGACCGCGTGGAAAATTCCTGCGGGCACCATCCCACCCAAACCCGGATTCCACGCCGTTTTGCAGCACCGCAAGCTGAAGGACGGCGATCTGAATGCCTATTGGGTGCAGTGCACCAACAACATGCAGGCCGCGCCCAATATCAACGAAGAAGGCTATCCCGGCTATCGCAACCCGGAGAACTTCATTGCCGTCTCCGATCCCTATCCTACTGTAACAGCCCTGTCGGCTGACCTGATCCTGCCTACCGCCATGTGGGTCGAGAAGGAAGGCGCCTATGGCAACGCCGAGCGTCGCACCCAATTCTGGCGGCAACAGGTCAAAGCTCCGGGCGAAGCGAAATCCGATCTGTGGCAGTTGATGGAATTCTCCAAACGCTTCACCGTTGAAGAGGTTTGGGGCGAGGAACTGCTGGCAACCATGCCAGAACATCGTGGTAAGACCATGTATGACGTGCTGTTCGCCAATGGCACGATCGACAAGTTCCCGCTGTCAGAGACCGCAGAGGGTTTCGACAACGACGAGTCCGAGCACTTTGGCTACTACGTGCAAAAGGGCCTGTTCGAGGAATATGCCGAGTTTGGGCGCGGCCACGCGCACGATCTGGCCCCATTCGAAACCTACCACCAGGCGCGTGGCCTGCGCTGGCCAGTCGTGGATGGCAAGGAAACACTGTACCGCTTCCGAGAAGGCTATGATCCGTATGTGCCTGAAGGCGAAGACGTGAAATTCTATGGCCATAAGGACGGCAAGGCCAAGATCATCTTCGCGCCATACGAACCCGCCCCCGAGGTACCGGATGAGGAATTCAACCTGTGGCTCTGCACCGGGCGTGTGCTGGAACATTGGCATTCAGGTTCGATGACCCGCCGCGTGCCCGAACTGCACCGCTCCTATCCCGCCGCCGTTGTCTACATGCACCCGGACGATGCGCGCGACCGCGGTCTGCGCCGCGGGCAGGAGATCGTTCTTTCCACCCGCCGCGGCGAAGTTAACAGCCGGGTCGAAACCCGAGGCCGGAACAAAGTGCCGCGTGGCCTGGTGTTCATGCCATGGTTCGACGAAGGCCAGTTGACAAACAAGCTGACTTTGGACGCGACCTGCCCGCTCTCGAAAGAGACCGACTTCAAGAAATGCGCCTGTAAGGTCGAGCGCGCGTAAAAGGCTGGCAAGGCAAAGGTCGTCCCCATGTTTCGTGTTGGCACACCCCTTTCGCCGCAGCGGCGCCGGTTCCTGCAGGACTCGGCGCGCGCAGCGGGTGGTTGCGTAGCAGCCGGGTCCTTGCTGGCCTGGCTGGCGCGGGACGCACGGGCGTTGCCGGCCGAGGCGTTGCGCCCCCCCGGTGCTTTGCCGGAAAAAGACTTTCTGTCAGCCTGCATCCGCTGTGGTCTGTGCGTGCGAGAGTGTCCCTATGACACGCTGAAACTGGCCGAGCTGGGTGTCGATGCGGTGGCCACCGGCACGCCGTATTTCACCGCCCGTGATATCCCTTGCGAAATGTGTGACGACATCCCCTGTGTCGCTGCCTGCCCGACCGGGGCGCTGGACCCCGGCCTGGACAATATCGACGACGCCAAGATGGGTGTCGCCGTTCTGGTCGATCAGGAAAACTGCCTGAACTTCTTCGGCCTGCGCTGCGATGTCTGTTACCGCGTCTGCCCCGTTATCGACGAGGCCATTACGCTGGAGACCGAACACAACGCCCGCTCGGGCAGTCATGCAATCTTCATTCCAACCGTTCACGCCGATCATTGCACCGGCTGCGGCGTTTGCGAGAAAAGCTGCGTTCTGCCCGAAGCGGCGATCAAGGTGCTGCCCGCCCGATTGGCTCGGGGCAGCAGCGCCGATCACTACCGCAAGGGCTGGGAAGAGAAAGAAGCCAAAGGCGCGCCCGTCGTCGAAGGTATCATCGATTTGCCTGATCGCCTGCCGGGACCGGGCACCGATAACCTTGTCGCACCGGGCGGGTTTGAGCCCAGCTTCAAATTGCCGGAGGTCACTCAATGACCGTCCGCACAAACATGCCGCTGGGGCATGAAGCTATCGCCGCCAAAGGTTGGCTGAGTGCCCATAAATACCTGCTGCTGCGCCGCGCCAGCCAAGTGTTCTTCCTGGTACTGTTCCTGTTGGGCCCGTGGTTCGGCCTCTGGATCGTGCAGGGCACTCTGGCCGGGTCGCTGACCCTAGGCGTACTGCCCCTGACCGATCCGTTTGTCTTTCTGCAAAGTCTGATCGCAGGGCACTGGCCCGAGCTGACCGCCGCCATTGGTGCCGTCATCGTTCTGGCGACCTACGCGTTGGTCGGAGGCCGCGTCTATTGCTCGTGGGTCTGCCCGATCAACCCTGTAACCGACGGCGCGCACTGGCTGCACCGCAAGCTGGGCCTGCAAAAAGGCTGGCAGCCCAAACGCGGAACGCGGCTGTGGATCATGGCCACCGTGCTGGTCGTGTCCGGCCTGACCGGCGCAATTGCATGGGAACTGGTCAACCCGATCACCATGCTGCATCGCGGACTGATCTTTGGCATGGGCTTCGTCTGGGCGATGGTCGCCGCGATCTTCCTGTTTGACTTGCTTGTCTCGCGCCATGGATGGTGCGGCCATGTCTGCCCCGTAGGCGCATTCTACGGACTGGTGGGCAGCAAGGCGATGCTGCGGGTCAGCGCCGCCAATCGCAACGCCTGTGACGATTGCATGGACTGCTACGCGGTTTGCCCGGAAAACCATGTGATCTCTCCGGCGCTGAAAGGCAAAGACAACCCGCTGATCCTGTCGCCCGACTGCACCAATTGCGGTCGCTGCATCGATGTCTGCGCTGAAGACGTTTTCAAATTCACCCATCGGTTCGACGCCCTGACCGTCGCGCCACCGGAATCAACCGCCGCGCCCCAGCCGCGCGCCTCAAGACCTTTTTGAAGGAGTGAGAAGATGAAAAAGCCGATCCTAGTGGGCCTTGCCCTGATCCCGCCGCTGCTCCTCGGTGGCCTGGCCCTCGCGCAGTCTGCCGGAGTTAACAGCCTACGCGGTGCCGAAGTCGATGAACCCGCCGTCCTGGATCAGGTGCATCGGACAGTCGAAGGCCGTATGCAGCGCAATTATCGCCAGCAGCCGCCGCTGATCCCACATTCGATCGAACAGTACCAGATCGACCTGCGTACCAATCAGTGCCTCTCCTGCCATGACTGGACCAAGGCTGGTGAACGCAACGCTCCGACGTTGTCGATGACTCACTATCTGGACCGCGAAGGGCGAGAGTTGGATCAGATCGCCGGCACACGGTATTTCTGCAATCAGTGCCACGTACCACAGGCCGATGCGCTGCCTCTGGTCGATAACACTTTTGAACCTTCCTCCGGAAATTGAACACAGGTCGAAAAGGAGAGCGCGACATGTCCGACTCCCAAGAAAAACAAGGACTCATCCGGCGCCTCTGGACCTGGTTCTGGAGCCCGATCGCCGTCCTCAGCGTCGGCTTTACACTACTGGCCGGGTTTTTGGCAGGCATCCTGTTCTGGGGTGGGTTCCACTGGGCACTGGAATTGACCAACACGGAAGAGTTCTGCGTATCCTGCCACACGATGGAAACCAATCTGGGCGAATATCGGGAAACGGTCCATTACAATAACGATTCCGGCGTGCGGGCCATCTGTTCCGATTGCCACGTCCCGGACGAGTGGAACCACAAGATCAAAGCCAAGATCATGGCCGTGAAGGACGTCTACCACGAACTGGCAGGCACCATCAGCACGAAAGAGAAGTATGAGGACCATCGTCTTTCCATGGCGTCGGCCGTATGGAAGAAGATGAAGGAATCCGACAGCCGCGAATGCCGCAACTGCCACAACTTTGACTATATGGACTTCACCCTTCAGGAAACCCGCGCAGCCAGCGAACACCAGCGCGCAATCGACACCGGCATGACCTGCATCGATTGCCACCAGGGCATCGCACACAGTCTCCCACCCAACTATTTGGAAACGTATGAGAAGATTGCGAAAGAGGTAGATGGTGAGGTTCTGCAGGAACACGCTGCAGCATCAGGGGACGACATCCGCGCGTTCCTGAACAAAAGCTCGGAACAAGGTGGGGACTGAGATGTTAGAGATACTTGGAACCATCGGCGGTAACGTACTGGGTCTGCCCGGCATTCTGGGTCTGGCACTGGGAATGATGACGCGCCAATACTGGTTGGGCGCACTGATGGGTGGATTGGTTGGCCTGATCGCGCCTCTGCTCTTTGCGGGTTGGCAGATTTCCCACGTTGGAACGATAGCGCTGCTGATCGCAATTATCGTTGGTCTCTGCGCCGGAAGTCTGGGCACCGCCATTCGCCGCAAGGGCGCAACCGTCTGAAGTGGTTGGTCGGGCCCGGCGGCAATTCCGGGGTCACCGCCCCCAGTTTTCCGCCGGATCGCTTTCCGCATAGTCCCGCAAACGCGCGATATCCGAGATTTCGGCGTGGTTGCGGTTGATCTTCACACCCACCGCCTTGAGCCGCGAAAACGCCCGGCTCAGGCTTTCCGGCTTCATCCCCAGACGGCCTGCGATGAGCATCTTGTCGTAGGGCAGCAAAACCTCGCATCCGCCTTTGTCGCTGTCGCAGAGATTCAACAAAAACTCGGCCACGCGTTGCGCTCCGGTCTGAGCCTTGAGTTGCTCTAGCTGCGCCACCAATGAGTGAAGATGGGTAAAGGTCGCGGCCAGAATAGAAATACCGATCTCAGGGTCCTCTCTCATCAATGAGATCAGGATCGGACTGGGGATATGCATGACATCACAGGCCGATACGGCCTCGGCGGATACAGGATAGGGAACGTTACGCAGAGCTACGGCCTCACCAAAGCTGTCACCACGTTTGAAGACGCTCACGACGGCTTCGGCCCCGGTGGGGGTCATGCGGAACAGCTTGACCCAACCCTCAAGCACGACGTGGATGGCCTGCGCTTTTTCCTCCTGCAGGAATATTGTCTCACCACGGTCATACTGACGCCAGATCGCGTGGCTCAGCAGTGTTTCCACATGCTGTTCCGGTAAACTGCGCAGCAGCAGCGACTGACGTGCGATCGCTTTTTGTGCTTCGTGAGACAAGAGAATACCCCTGTTATTTCCTGCCGGCGCATGGGCGCGGTCGGTCCATCCCTGTTCCACGCTATGCCAGAGCCGGCAGTTGTGCACCATAGTTTTATGTTGCCTAAACTTGACTATTGTCATGTTGCGGCTTGGTTCGCTGCCCTATTCTCGGCTCAAAGCCAGTATTCCGGGGAGCACGTAACATGGACTACGAGCGTTATTTCAGTCAAAGCCTCAGTGACCTTCGGGATGAAGGGAACTATCGTGTTTTCATAGACTTGCAACGTCGCTGTGGTTCTTTCCCGAACGCGTGTCAGACGGATGGATCTGTCCAGCGAAATGTGCGGATCTGGTGTTCGAATGACTATCTTGGCATGGGTCAGCACCCATCAGTTATCGATGCAATGCATGACGCATTGGATCGCTGTGGCGCGGGGGCCGGGGGCACGCGAAACATATCAGGCACCACTCACGACCACGTGCTGCTTGAGGCCGAACTGGCCGATCTGCATGGAAAGGAAGCCGCGCTTCTGTTTACTTCCGGGTATGTTTCGAATTGGGCAGCCCTTGGCACTCTCGCCGCGAAAATCCCCGGCCTGATCGTATTCTCTGATGCACTGAACCATGCCTCGATGATCGAAGGCATCCGCCACTCGCGGGCGCAGAAGGTGATCTGGAAACACAACGATTTGGATGACCTTGAAGCCAAACTGGCCGCAGCTGATCCCGATGCGCCGAAGATGATCGCGTTCGAGTCGGTCTATTCGATGGATGGTGACATCGCCCCCATCAAAGAGATTTGCGATCTCGCCGACAAATACGGCGCGATGACCTATCTGGATGAGGTTCATGCCGTTGGCCTCTATGGGCCACGCGGCGGTGGTATCGCTGAACGAGAAGGCCTTATGGATCGCCTGACGGTGATCGAAGGCACGCTTGGGAAAGCGTTCGGTGTGGTGGGCGGGTATATTGCTGCCTCGGCTGCGCTGTGCGATTTCGTGCGCAGCTTCGCCAGCGGGTTTATTTTTACCACCGCCCTGCCACCATCGATCGCGGCCGGGGCCGCGGCCTCGATCCGGCATTTGAAACAATCGAATGCTGAACGCGACCTGCAGAAAGCCCGTGTAGCTCAGGTTCGGGCCCGTTTGGATGCGGAAGGTATTCCTCATATTCCTAACCCCAGCCACATCATCCCGGTGATGGTTGGCGATCCGGTGAAGTGCAAGTTCATCTCGGACACGCTGCTGGAAGAGTTCGGCATCTACATTCAGCCGATCAATTATCCCACCGTACCAAAAGGGACCGAGCGTCTGCGGATCACGCCGTCTCCGGTACATACGGATGAGGATATCGAGCATCTGGTTGGCGCGCTGTCCACACTCTGGCAACGCTGTCAGATTGCGCGCATGCCGATGGCAGCCCAGTAACCAAGAAGCGCCCCCTAGCGTAATACTTCGCCGTCTCCCCGGAGGCGGCGTTTTATGAGTCAGATCAGGTAGAGGGCGAAGACAATGATGGCAAAGCCCGTCAGCACCATGGTGAAACCTCGCAGCCAGGTCGGGCTGTTTACGAGATCAAGATAACAAGCCAGGATAACGCGACATTTCGCCAGTGCGAGGACCAGAATACACCCCGCCAGAACGGCTGGCGGGATGGGCAGCACAGTCAGCACTGCTGATGCGACGCTGAGCACCAAAAGGGTCAGCCATGCACGTGTGAGCGAACTATGGAGCGCCCTTTGCCAGTATTTGGGAAAAGATGGTGCTGCAGGCATCGGAATTATCCCAGCAGGTAGATCACGGGGAAAAGCATGATCCAGACCAGATCGACCATGTGCCAGAACTGCGCACCTGCCTCAATGTTGCGTGGATCGTCACGCCAGGCGACCAACAGCAGGATACCGACCCCTGCCAACACATGTGCAGCGTGAAACCCGGTCAGCAGATAATAGAACAGGAAAAATGGGTGGGTCTCATAGGTGATCCCCTGTGCAGCTTTGCCCGCGTATTCCGCACCTTTGATGATCAGGAACATGACACCCAGCACGGCGGCAGTGATCAAGGCCATTCGAGCCACGCCCCGGCGCGCGATTTTTCGCCACTGCAGCGCCTGCGCCGCCAGATAGCCCGAGGTGACCAGCACCACCGTGTTGAGCGCCGCCCCTGTCCGGTAAAGGTGCGATTGAGCCTCGGCAAATCCTGTCGGGTCGGTCAGCCGAACGCCCATGAAGGCAATCAGGCCCGCGCCGAAAACCAGCAATTCCGAGATGATCAGAACCCACATCAGCAGCTCGCCCGGAAGCTCATCGATCAAAGAGGCGTCGCTCATGCTCCAACCAGTTGGCGGTAGATCTGAGGCAGGGCCATGATCAGCCGGTGCGGGTCGGGGATGACGGCGAAGCCGCCTTGACCGAACATGCGCGGGAACCAGCTTTTGCCGGTTTTGTCGATGGTAACGCCAAAGACCGATTGCCCTGCCCGACGCGCCTCGCGCACGGCCATGCAGGTGTCTTCGATACCGTGGCGACCCTCGTAATGGTCCAGGTCGTTGGGTTTGCCGTCAGTGATGATCAATAGCAACCGGCGTTTGCGCGATTGGCTGGCCAGATCGGCGGAACAATGGCGGATTGCGGCGCCGAGGCGGGTATAGTGGCCGGGACGCAGCGAGGCTATGCGCTGTTCAACCAAACTACCCATAGGCTCATCGAAGCGTTTACAGCGCTGCACGTAAACCCGCTGGCGTTTCAGCGAGCTGAAGGCGTGGATGGCGAAATCGTCGCCGCAGGCGTTCAGACCCCAGGCGAGTGCCGCAAGAGCCTCGCGTTCAATGTCGATTACGGCGCGGCCTGTGACGGCGCTTTCGGTCGAGCGGCTGACATCCAGCAGGATAGATACCGCCAGATCGCGCGCCTCGGGGCGCGATTGCATCCAAATGCGTTCGGTGCCTTCGCCATTTGCACAACGGTCTACCTGCGCCCGAACGGCTGCCTCGATATCCAATTGGTCACCATCCAGATGACCGCGCGTCATCACGCGGCCCGGGCGCAGCGCCTCGAACTGGCGTTTCACGGCGCGGATGCGGCGGGCAGTGGCGGGGTCTTTGCCGAACTCGGCGGCATCTTCGCGAATCTCGGCATCCGAGGTCAGAACGTTGACATGATCGGGCAAGTATTGGCCGATGCGCACGTCCCATTCGGGATACAAAACCCGTCCCGACAGGCGTTCGCGGTTCACGTCCTCCGGAGCGAGGTCCAGATGAAGTTTCAGTTTGGTCGGCGGCGCCTTCGAGATCTGACCCAAGCCAATCTCTTCCTGATCATCGGCGGCTTTCTTGGCGTTATCAGGATCGTCATCGTCGATGCGCCGGTTGATGTTCAGGAACTCAGCCCAACTGAGGATCGCTTCGAACTTGTGCAGGATGAAACTGTCGCTGCGGTTGGCCTGATCCGATTTGCGGCGGCGGGCACGGTGGGTTTTTTCGCCGGATTCCTCAGGTGGTCCTTCGGTTTCGGGGTTCTCCACTTCGTTATGTTCGGAGAACCCGACCGGGCGCAACTCGGGCCACAGCGGGACAGGCCGGAAATGCTGATAGCCGCGCGGGGCGGTGAGGTCGTCATCCAACGCTAGAAGATGTTCAGCCTTTGGCGACAAAGGCGCGGGGTCGCCCAGCATGTGGCGGACCAGTTCTTCAACCGCTGCCTCGACGGGTGGCAGCCCGGGAATGTCGCGTTGATACAGCACGCCCTTACACAGTTCCGCATATAGCGGGCGCAGGCCGGGGGCGTTGTGCAACGCCGCCTCGACCATCTGTCGGGCGGCAACAAGCGCATGCAGGTCGGCGCGCAACGGGTCGTCTTCGTCGATACGAGTTCCGGCATGTGCAGCGGCGGCGGCCAGCCAGACATAAAGCGCACCGTTGGCTTCACGCGCGGGAAACACCGCCAGCCGATCCGGCAAACGCAGAACTTCGCCATCGAACGACGCACGCGGCATCATCTCGGCCTCGGTTGCCAGACGACGACGCCACCCCAGACGGTGGCGCGAAATCTCGGGCGAGACCGGGCGCAATTCTACGCCCGGACTACCCCCAAGTCCTCGAAAGAGGACTGCCAGCCGCCCTGCGACCTCTGAGAGGTCGACCGCGGCTCCATCATGCACTTCAGGTGCATCAAGGCGACTGGCAAGGGTGTGCCACAGTTTCCCGATCGTTTCTTCGGGTTCCCATGGCTCAAAATCGATCCTGACCATCGGCCGGCCTCACCCAAAGACAGCCGTGACAAGATCGAGGAGCCCGCGTTTGATATCCTCATCATCAGTCAGAGGTTCGATCATTGCGGCGAGGATGGCGCGGTCGGTGGACATGCCCTGTGCGATCAGCGTCGCGGCATAAACGACCAGCCGGGTGGACACGCCTTCCTCAAGGTCCTGACCCTTAAGCCCGCGCAACTTACCTGCAAGGCGTACCAGCGGTTTACAGCGTTCAAGCGGCAGACCGCTTTCTTGCGCGACGACTTCGGCCTCCATCTCGGGCGAAGGAAAGTCGAACTCCAGCGAGATGAACCGCTGCCTGGTCGAGGGTTTCAGGGTTTTCAGGATATTCTGGTATCCGGGGTTGTACGAGGCCACCAGCATGAAGCCGGGCGCGGCCTCAAGCTCTTCGCCGGTGCGGTCGATCGGCAGGATGCGCCGGTCATCGGTCAGCGGGTGCAGCACAACGGTGACGTCCTTGCGGGCTTCGACCACCTCATCAAGGTAGCAGATCGCGCCTTCGCGCACCGCACGAGTCAGAGGGCCATCAACCCAGACGGTTTCGCCGCCCTTCAACAGGTAGCGACCGATCAGGTCGGCGGCGGCGAGGTCATCGTGGCAGGCCACGGTGTAAAGCGGGCGGCCAAGCTTGGCGGCCATATGGGCCACAAAGCGGGTCTTACCGCAACCTGTTGGACCTTTCAGCAAAACCGGCAGGTCGTTGTTGTAGGCGGCGGTGAACACATCGCATTCATCGCTTTGGGCGAGGTAGAAGGGGGCGTTCGCCGCCCCCTCATTCAGTTTCATGGAGCCATCCATATCCATTACTCCGCCGGGGTTTCAGAGGCACCGGGTTCAATCACCTCTTTCCGGGGCACCCAGATTGAGTAGATGAACAGCAGCGCACCAAGGACCACGACCACACCAGAGCCAAGACGCATCCAGTAGAAGATCGCAATCTGGTCCTGCACGTCCATGAAGTAGTCACCGACCACACGTTGCATGTGAGTCTGCACGGTACCACCGAAGGTCAGGACGAAGGTCATGAAGACCATGCCGCTGGTCATAAGCCAGAACGAGCCCATGTTCAGAACCTGATTGTAGGGATCACGGTTCTTCAGGATCGGCATCGCATAGCTGAAGATCGCCAGGTTGAGGCAGACATAAGCACCGTAGAAAGCCAGGTGACCGTGGGCTGCGGTGATCTGCGTGCCATGGGTATAGTAGTTCACCCCGTGCAGCGTGTGCAGGAAGCCCCAGACACCGGCACCGAAGAAGGCAAGCGTTGCACAGCCCAGCGACCACAGCAGAGCAGCCTTGTTAGGGTGGTCACGACGGCCCTTCCAGACCATGACGAAGGCAAAGGCCATCATCGCGAAGAACGGGATCACCTCGAGGCTTGAGAAGATCGAACCGATCCACTGCCAATAGCCGGGTGTACCGATCCAATAGTAGTGGTGACCTGTCCCAAGGATGCCCGAGAACAGCGCGGCGGCGACGATGACATAGAGCCATTTCTCGACCACCTCACGGTCAACGCCCGTTAGCTTCAGCATCAGGTAGGCCAGGATCGAGGCCATGATCAGCTCCCATACGCCTTCGACCCATAGGTGGACGACATACCACCAGTATTGCTTGTCGAGCGACAGGTTGCCCGGGTTGTAGAAAGCAAACAGGAACAGCAGCGCCAGACCCCAGAGGCCCAGAACAAGGATGCTCGAAATTGCCGTCTTCTTGCCCTTCAGAACGGTCAGTGACACGTTGTAAAGGAACATCAGCGCGGCCACGACGATGCCCGCCTTGACCCATTTGGGTTGTTCAAGGAACTCGCGCCCCTCTTTGCCCAGCAGCCAGTTGCCTTCGAACAGGTTGAAGACATAGGTCACGACCACGCCCAGCGTGCCAACCACAAGAATGATCAACTGCAGATAGGCCAGTTTGGTCGAATGGATCTCGCGCTCGGTCTCTTCGGGGATCAGGAAGTAGGCCGCACCGAAGAAGCCCAGCAGCAGCCAGACGATCAGAGAGTTGGTGTGCAGCATCCGTACGATATTGAACGGCAGAAGCTCACTCAGGAAGTTCGGGAATACATAGATGAAACCGGCTAGCAGGCCGCCGATTACCTGTACCGCGAACAGGGCCATCGCTACTGCGAAGTAGGCGTAGGCGATTTTTTGGGATTCGTATTTCATTGCTCCGTTCCCTTTCTCAGCCTGCCTCGTTGGGCGGCCAGCCCTGCGCATCGATGTTGTCCGTCCAGATCAAGAAGTTGGTCAGATCGCGGATCTCTTCGTCGCTGAGGTTGAAATTGGGCATCTGCCGACGACCGGGAATGCCGGTCGGCTGCGCCTCCATCCAGCCCTTGAGCGCTTCAAAGGCCGATTCCGGGTCGTCCAGCACACCCCAGCGGGTCATCACATTCCCGACTTCCGGCGCGTAGTAGGCGCCCTCGCCCAGGATCGTGTGACAGTTGATGCAGGCATGTTTTTCCCAGACATGTTTGCCCCGAACCACACTGTCATCAAGCTTCGCCGAATTCTCGGAGTTGACGATGTACCAGTGCGAGTGGGCCGACAGGGCCAGGAAGATGAGGATGAAGAACAGTGACCCGCCATAGAATATGTTGCGAGCCATGCTCTTTGTCATGACTTCTCGCATTGCGCTCTCCTTTGCGCAGATTAGCTAGTCTGATGACAATGGCGGGTGGGTCGCAGGGCTGCCTTAACGAAAGTCAAGCATGCCAAAGTAAGCTCGGAATTGGACACCTGTGGTCATAATTGCGCCAGTATCACTAAAATGCCCTCAGATTGCCTTGAAAAACAGTACTTAGAACAGCATGTTTCCGGACGTTCGAACAGTTGAAGCGAGCGTTCTCGATTTATTGGTAAATAGAGGTGCTTAGATGGCACCTGAAGCGTGGTGGTTAAAGAATGGCGAACTACTCATACATCGGATACGCACCCGGCGTCATTACGGTGAATACAATTGGGCCTGATACGATCACCCTGGACGCAAGCTATGACCCCGCGACGGACCGAAGGGTATTCAATGTTGAGGACGAGGCCGGTGGTTTCATTCGAAATGGGTTTGGCCCGCCAGTTCCCGATACCGGGGATGTTTTCAACGGCGACAGATTCAACAACGAAAATGGCGACGACGATACACAGACCGGAACAGTAACAAACCTTGATGGTTCGACAACGTTTCTGAGCGGCGACATCTATCTGGAAGAATCCTACATTCTGACGAATCCCGGCGGTGGGACAATCACTGTGTACCTTGTCGAGGTTGAAGGAACCAACGCTGGCTACATAACCTCTGAGCCCCTAGATCCCGGGGTGACGTATTCGATGAGCGTCGTCAACGTTACACCGAGCAACGCACCGGACACGACTGACCCCGGTTCCATCGTTGATGTTCCTTGTTTCTCAGCCGGAACGCTTATCGCGACACCTGATGGTGATGTCGCGATAGAAACGCTTTCCGCTGGTGACAAGGTTGTCACCTTGGATCATGGACCACAACCAATTCGCTGGATCGGCGCGCGCGCTCTGGATAGGTCTGAATTTGCGCTCAATCCCAAGCTGCGCCCGATCCGAATCGCAGCGGGCAGCCTGGGAAGCAACCTGCCGCGACGCGATCTGTTGGTCTCACCGCAGCATCGCATGTTGATCCGTTCGAGTATCGCCGTTCGTATGTTCGACAGCGAGGAGGTTCTGGTCCCAGCCCATAAGCTGGTCGGCATACCCGGCATAACCGTCGACGAGACAGCTCAGGGCGTGGTGTATTTCCATATTCTGTTCGACCGGCATGAGATCGTGCTGGCGGAAGGCGCGCCGTCAGAAAGCCTATTCACAGGCAAGCAAGCCTTGAAAGGAATACAGCCCGAGGCGCTGGCCGAAATTGTTGCGCTCTTCCCAGAGTTAGCTTTGCCAGACCATCAACCAATCGCAGCCCGCCAGATTCCAAAACGCGGAAGACAAATCCATACTTTGCTGCAACGACATATTAAGAATGACAGGGCGTTGCTCCGACCTTCTTGATCTAAAAACCGTTGCTCAGGCCGCTAGACGTGGCCCGGTCAACGCGGGCCACATCGCAACCAGATACAAGACGATGGCGCAGATCCACAGCCCATCTGAGGCCAGCATCGCAACCAGATATCCCTGGTCAAACGCCGACCCGACCCAGCGCAAAACTGCGGCTGCCGCCATCAAACCGTAAGCGATCGCCATGGGCGGCGGGGCCACGAGGGCGCGGCCACTATGGCCAAGGGCGGCCCGACTCATCACGGCAAGGGTCATGCCGCCGACGCAGCCAATGCCCAGAACATGCAGCGCCCCGATCTCGCTGCCGAACCCCTGCACTGCCAGCCCCCACAGGATCAGGCCCAGCGCCAGCATGCCCAGCCCCAGATGCAACGCTATCAGGATCGGCTGCCGCAGTGCCCAGCGTGCGCGCCAACGTGCCATGCGCAGGATCTGAGCAACGCCAAGCATTAGCGCGATAGCGCCTGATACAGGTGCGATTCCAAAGACGAGCACGCTCAGCGGCAGTGACAGTGCAAGCCCCATGGCGGCTTTATCAAACGCTCCTACCGAAATAGGCCAGTTGGATTCGGGCTCTCCCGCGCGTTTCATCGCATTTCGGGTGAAAGCTGGCGTAATGCGCCCGCCAAGTATCGCGATTAGGCTACAAAGCGTCAGCAACCCCGCTCGCAATCCGATGTCCAGCGATTCGCTGGTCACACCGATCCACTCTAAATGGGTTAACAAGTTGGCAATCCAGATCGCACTGAGCAGCAAAAGGAATACCATGTTCTGCGGTTTGGGGCGTCGGATCAGCTGAGTAGCAATCTTTGCCGCCAGAATTGGAACAAAGACCAGATCGAACACAGCGACCAGAACAGGCGGCAGCGCACCGGAGAACCACATCGCTACCCGCCCGGCCAACCAGAGACCTGCAGCCAGCATGATGAACCGGGCGCGCGCCTCTGGGGTCCCGGTCCAGTTGGGAACAGCCGTCAGAAAGAACCCGCCCAGAGCTGCTGTGGCATAGCCAAAGATCATCTCATGCGCGTGCCACATTGGGGGACTCATGGAATAGGTTGGGTCTTCGTATCCGACCAACCCGGTCTGCGTCATCAACCAAAAACCCCACGCGCCTCCCGCGAACAGACCAAAAAGTCCGGCGGACAGGAAAAAGATGCGAAACCCCTCGCCCAATACGCGCGCGATCACTGCCGACATGCCTGTTCTCCTCGGCCACAATGGCTGTTGGAACAGGTTTAGCAAGGCCGACCAGTGATGAACTTAACCGAAATCAAGCATCCGAAAAACATGTCCCTGAAACTCAGGTTTTCCCTTTGTTTTATGGCTCATTATAGCCCGTCAATTTCCAATTTGCGCGCGCTCCGTTGACTTTCGTCAAGGATGACAAAGCCGTGATGTTTCACCCTAGGACCTGCCTCACCAGCAAATGGAGAGTGATCATGTCACTTGGAATCAGCTACAACAGAACTGGCCGCGCCTTAGGGGTCGGTTTGGCAATGTTGCTGGGCAGCGTCGCTGCGCCAGTCTTTGCCGAAGAGCCAACCCTGAGCAAGGAAGCCTTTGAATCATCAAAACAACTTTACTTTGAGCGCTGCGCCGGTTGTCACGGTGTGTTGCGCAAAGGGGCAACCGGCAAAAGCCTTGAGCCTCTGGTTGAAACGAAGAATGACGATGGTACCGTAACCGAGTCGGGCACCCTGAAACTGGGGCAGGAGCGGCTGGAAAAAATCATCGCATGGGGCACCGAAGGCGGGATGAACAACTTCTCGGACGTGATGTCCGAAGAAGAAATCCGCGATATGGCGACTTACATCCAGATGGAGCCACCCCAACCGCCAGAAATGTCGCTTGAGCAGATGATGGCGACCCGCAAGGTCTATGTCGAACCCGAAGACTACCCGACCGAGCCGCTGCATGGCCGCAACTGGGAAAACTTCTTCGTGGTCATCGAGCGTGACGTGGGCAAGGTGGCCGTGATCGACGGTGACACCAAGGAAGTGCTGGCGCATATCCCGACCGGTTATGCGGTGCACGTCCTGAAAGCGTCCGAGCACCATAAACTGGAAGAACCCGAAAATCCGGGCCGCTTCTGGTACACCATGGGCCGTGACGGCAAGATGACCAAGATCGACCTGTGGCAGAAGCCTGAAAACATGCTGGTTGCCGAGGTTACCATTGGTTACGACGCCCGCGACGTGGCCGTATCGGGCGATGGTAAATACGTCATCGGTGGCGCCTATTGGCCCCCTCATTTCGCCATCGTCGACGCCGAAACCATGGAGCCGAAAAAGGTTGTCTCGACCCGCGGCTACAACGTGGACGGGGATTATGTGGAAGAGGCCCGCGTGGCCGCCATCTACACCACCCCGAACGAGCCCACGTGGATCGTGGCCGTCAAGGAACTCGGTCAGCTGTGGCAGGTGGACTACTCCGATCTGGACAACCTGCGGATCGACAAGATCGACAGCGCAAAGTTCCTGCATGACGGGTTCTTTGATCCGACCGGCCGCTATTTCCAGATCGCCGCAAATGCGTCGAACAAGATGGTCGTGGTCGATACCGAGACTCACAAGCTGGAAGCTATGATCGATACCGCGCCGCTGCCGCACCCCGGCCCGGGCGCCAACTGGGATGACCCGAATTGCGGTCCTGTTGCCGGTACGACCCACCTGGGCGAGGGCACGGTTACCGTTTGGGGCAACGACCCCGAAGGCCGCCCGGACGATGCCTGGAAAGTCTGCTACGAGGTGGAAACCGACGGACCCGGTCTGTTCATCCGGACCCATCCGAACTCGGACTACATCTGGGCCGACCAGACCAAGCACCCCGAGCCTGAGATCCAGCAATCGGTGCAGGTCATCGACAAGGCAACCGGTGAGATCGTGAAAACGATCCAGATCACAGAAGAGGAAGGCAACGTCGCCGTCCACTTCGAGTTCAACCAAGACGGATCCGAGGTCTGGGTGTCCAAGTGGAACCGCTCGACCTCGAAAGAGCCAAATGGTGAGATCGTGATCTTCGACGCCAAGACGCTGGAAGAGATCGGCCGCGTGAAGGGACTGTTTGCACCCACCGGCAAGTTCAACGTCTACAACCGTTCGAACCACGTCACCTGACGGGTTTTGTACTCAGCATCGGAAAGGGCGGGCCCCTCGCCCGCCCTTTCCTCGTTTGACTCATCAGCCAAATCCACAGGCCTGACATCCAGGGCCAGAATAAGAAGCCAAAACGGAGACCGGATATGACCTCCGAACCGGAAAAGAAAAAACCAATCTGGCGCCGGTATTTCCTGTGGGGAATGCCCGTGGCCGGGATCGCTGCGGCCTTTGCCGCCGGCATCATCTTCTGGGGCGGGTTCAACACCGCTATGGAAGCTACCAACACCAAGGAATTCTGCGTCTCGTGCCACGAGATGCGAGATTTCGTTTACGAAGAATACACCGGCACAATCCACGACGTGAACCGTTCGGGCGTAGGCGCGGTCTGTTCCGACTGTCACGTGCCCAAGGATTGGACTCACAAGATCATCCGCAAGATCAAGGCGTCCAAAGAGCTGTATGGCAAGGTGGTCGGCACCATAAACACGCGCGAAAAGTTTGAAGCCAAGCGCGTACATCTGGCTATGAATGAATGGGAGCGGATGAAATCCACGGACTCGCGCGAGTGCCGCAACTGCCATGACTTCGAGTCGATGATGCCCGAGTTCCAGAAACCCCGCGCCCGTCAGCAGCACCTAAACGCGATGACCGTCGGTCAGACCTGTATTGACTGCCACAAGGGGATTGCGCACTCGGACGCCCGCGACCGGGCCGACGAAGAGTATCTGGAAAAGCTTGAAGCGCCGAACCCAGATTTCATTCGCGAAATCCCGGCCGAATACCTGGCAAGTCTCGAACGCATCGAAGCCAAGGAAGCTGCCGATGCCGAGGCTGAGAAAGCCGCGCGTGTAGCCCAGCAAGAGGCCGTACAGGCCCAGATCGCAGCAGCGGTTGACGCAGCCGTCGCGGAAGAGCGTGCCAAAGCTTCTGGCGAAGATGCCGCAGCCCCGGCAGGTGGCGGCAGCGATGTTGGCACAAATATCGATTGGGCCGCTGTCCCCGGTGCAGATATGAAACTGTTCTATCCTGGTCAGGCCTCGTTTGAATGGGTTCAGAACGGCAGATCCCACGGCGGAGCACGTCCTTTGACCAAGGGCGGAGACAAGTGCACCACCTGTCACGCTGCCGAACTGGACGCGATCGGCAACAAGATCGTGGCCGGTGGGGATCTGGAACCAACCCCGATCCCGGGCAAACGCGGCGTGATAGACGCCACCGTTCAAGCCGCGCATGATGATGAGACCCTCTATATCCGTCTGCAATGGCCGGATGCGGGCCACAACCCCGCCCCCTTTGTCGATGGCGGCAAGATGGACCCGGACAACCAGATCAAGGTGGCCATGATGATCACCGGCACTGGGATTGAGCTGGGCGATCAGGTCGGCTGCTGGGCCTCGTGCCATGCAGACAACAGCTACATGCCCTTTGACCCGGGTGCCGAGGCGATTGCCGCAAATGGCGATGTCTCGGGTCGGCTGAGCACGCAGGACACTGTGACCAAATACATCAGCGAAAGCCGCACCGAGGTCGAGATCAAAGGCCGCCGCGGTAAGGCGCTGGGTGGCTGGGACAAGCTGCAGGCCGCCGATCAGATCGAGCAGTATCTGGCCGATGGCACCTATCTGGATCTGATGCGCGTCTACGCGGACGGCAGCGCCACCAACGGCTATCTGCTGGAACAGCGCGTGGTCAATGACGGTGAGATCGCCGCCTCGGCCAGCCTTGATGCAGGTATGTGGACCGTGGTCTTCACGCGCCCATTGAACTCGGGCGCAGCTGGTGACGTGCCGCTGGAGGCCGGTCAGACCTATACGGTGGGCTTTGCCATCCACGATGACTTTGCCGCCGCACGGTTCCACCACGTGACGCTGGATACCAGCCTGGCATTGGACGACGACAACGCCTTCATCAACGTCGTCAAACAATAAGGAAGAGGGGCCGGGCGATCCGGCCCCTTCCGCTTAAAAGAGGAGACTTGGACAATGAAACCCCAACACCTTCTCCCTGCGCTGCTGCTTCTGGCCGCGCCCGCATGGGCAGAGGACACCGCCGCGCTGTGTGCCGAAGCCGAAGAGCGCTATGTCGAGCTGTTCGGTCAGCCCTCCTCCGCCGTTGAGGATGCCGATGTGGTGCTGATGTACAAATACACGTTCTGCCCAGCCGAGCTAACCGTGAAACCGGGCACAACCGTGCGCTGGGTGAATGTCGATAAGCGCACCAGTCACTCGGTCCTGCTGAAAGACGGCAGCGAGCCCGAAAGCGATCGTCTGTTTCCTGAGGAGACGGTTGACCTGACCTTCCTCTCCCCGGGTCCGCAGGACTATCTGTGTGGCCCGCATTGGGAGACACAGAACATGATCGGCATGATCACCGTCGAACCCTGAGCCGAGGCAATCATACAGGCAAGCCGAAAGGAGCGCGGGGCAATTCCCGCGCTCCTTAACTTTAGTCAAGGAAGTTCCTTTCCGATTACGCCAGTCTGGCCGCATGACACGCCCGGCTCACCCAGCAACGTCCCCTGATCGCGCAGGAATTCCGGGCTCCGAAGACATTCAGACCAAGCGAGTTTGCACATGAGCGGTAAGGTTTTTCTGATTGGCGCAGGCCCCGGTGACCCCGAACTGATGACCCTGCGTGCGCTGCGGATGCTGCAAGAGGCGGACGTGGTGGTCTATGACCGTCTGGTCTCGGCCGATATCCTCAATCTGCACGCTGATGGCGCACGGCTGATCCCGGTTGGGAAGGCCCCCAAGTGTCATACCGAGCCGCAGGATCGCATCAACGAAATCCTCGTCGAGGAAGCCAGCGCCGGTCACACCGTTGCTCGCCTCAAGGGGGGTGACCCGATGATCTTCGGACGCGGCTCGGAAGAGGCCGCGTACCTGATGGCAAACGGCATCCCAGTCGAATACGCGCCAGGCATTACCGCAGCGCAGGGGGCATCCTGTTCGACAGGCGTGCCGCTGACCCATCGCGGGTTGGCGACATCGGTGCAATATGTCACCGGGCACCGACAGGCCGACAAGGTGCTGGATCTGGATTGGAAACGTCTGGCCGACCCGGACTCGACCTTAGTCGTCTATATGGGCGTCGCCAATATCGGCCAGATCGCCATGGGACTGATGACCGAGAACCTGCCCGGCTCAACTCCGGTTTTGGCGGTTGGCAAAGCGACCACACCTGATGAGCGCCGGATGGTATCCCGGCTGGATCGGCTGGCCGCTGATGTGCGCAAGGCCGGGCTAAAGGCGCCCACGCTGTTCATCATCGGCAAGGTAGTTTCACTTTACGCAGAACGGCCTGTGGCCGACCTTTTGGAGCAGGCGCATGGCTAAGTTCGGTTCCAGAAGGCCGGCACAGCAACCGGCTGTGAGAGGACGCAAAGGATGGGCGGCACGTGCTGTTCTCACTTCCGCAGTGCTTGTTGCCACCACGGCCTTCGCCGCCGACACTCTTGACCCCAACGCACTGAAACGCCTTGTCCATCAGGATTGCGGCTCATGCCATGGGTTATCGCTGAAAGGCGGCCTCGGCCCCGATCTGCGGTCCAAAACACTGGAACACTACGATGCCGAGGTACTGACCGGCGTGATCCTCGACGGCATCCCCGACACCGCGATGCCCCCATGGCGGCCCTTGATCAGCGAAGAAGAGGCCGAATGGATCGCCCGTTACCTGCTGGCACAGGAGGCACAATGAAACAGCTCATCCTTACCCTCGCCGCCACCCTTATGATGACCACCGCCCAGGCTGAACCCACGGCGACCGGCGACCTAGGACTTGTGATCGAACGCGCCAAGGGCTCGGTTCTTCTGGTGGACCAATCCGACCGCGCAGCGCTGGCGCGGATCGAAGGTCTGGGCGATCTGTCCCATGCCTCGCTGGTCTATTCACCCGATGAACGCTTTGCCTATGTATTTGGACGAGACGGCGGCCTGACTAAGGTGGATATCGTCACCCGCCAGATCGTGAACCGGGTCGTGCAGGCGGGCAACGCCATTGGCGGTGCCATTTCGGATGACGGCGAGCTGGTCGCTGTATCGAATTATGAACCTGGCGGTGTGCGCGTCTTCGATGCGGACACGCTGGAGATGGTCGCGGACATTCCTACCGACAGCAAAACCATCGGATTGGTCGATGCACCCGGCCGCCGGTTTGTTTTTACCATGTGGGACACGGGCGAGACCTGGATTGCTGATTTCTCCAACGGCGCACCCGCGATCACCAAGATCCCCGAAATGGGCAAGAACCCATATGACGCGCTGATCACCGCCAATGGCCGCACCTATATCACCGGCTTGTTTGGCGAAGATGGCCTGACCGCGCTGGACCTTTGGGCCGAGACGCCCGAACCCATCCGTGTGCTGCCCAACTATGGGCGCGGGCAAGAGGAGATGCCGGTCTACAAGATGCCTCACCTCGAAGGCTGGGCGCTGACCGGGCGCGAGTTCGTACTGCCTGCCGTCGGCCATCACGAGGTGCTGTGGATCGATGCTGAATCACTGACCGAGACCGGGCGCACCAAAACCTATGGTCAGCCAGTCTTTGCCATGGCGCGTCCTGACGGGCGGCAGGTTTGGGTGAACTTTGCCCACCCTCTGAACGACACCATTCAGGTTATTGATTCTGTGACCAAGGAGATCATTCACGAATTCAAACCCGGCCCTGCCGTACTGCATATGGAGTTCACTCCGCGAGGGCATGAGGTCTGGATCAGCGTGCGCGACGCCAACAAGGTTATGGTCTACGACACGCAAACGTTTGAAAAACTGCGCGAGATCGACGCCGACAGCCCATCCGGCATCTTCTTCACCGCTCGGGCGCACAGAATGGGGCTTTGACATGCAACACATCACCGATCCCATCGACCGCCGTTTGCTGGACGAGTTTCAGCGCGACTTTCCGATAACAGAGCGTCCGTTTCAGGTGTTGGCGTCTTTGCTAGGGCTGGACGAAGCCGAGGTGATTGATCGCCTAACTCGCATGCAGGCCACCGGGCGGATTACACGCGTGGGTGCCACCATCGCTCCGGGCGCGGTTTCGGCCAGCACCTTGGCCGCTGTTGCGGCCCCCGAACATCGGTTGGAAGAGATTGCAGCCCTGATCGACGCCGAACCGGGCGTGAACCACAACTACCAGCGGGAGGATGACTGGAACCTCTGGTTCGTCGCAACCGGCCCGGATCGCACCCATGTCGATGACACCCTTGCACGGATATCGCAGCGTTCCGGACTGCGGGTTCTGGACCTGCGCCTCGTACGTCCATTCAACGTCGATTTGGGCTTTCGTATGTCGGGAAAAACACGCAATGTTCCTGGCCTTCGTAAGGTGGATCGCTCAGCCATGCAGCCCGGAGATCGCGAGTTGCTGCAGGCGCTCAGCACGGGCCTGACCCTGACAGAGATTCCTTATGCCGCATTGGCACAAACGCTGGGCAGAGATGATTCCGACGTAATGGGGCGTATCGAAGCGCTGCAAACAGCAGGCATAATCTCTCGTCTCGGGGTTATCGTGCGCCACCGGGCGCTCGGCTGGTCAGCCAATGCGATGGTTGTTTGGGACATGCCGCCCGAACAGGTGGACACGGCTGGACCGGCGCTGGCGGCCTATCCCGGCGTGACGCTTTGCTATGAGCGCAACCCGGTCAAGGATGTCTGGCCCTATCGCCTCTATTCCATGATCCATGCACGCTCGCGCCCCGAAGCGATGGAGGTTCTGGCCGCAGCCGCCGCTCTGCCCGAACTGGCAGGCGCACGGAACAAAGTGCTGTTTTCGACCCGTTGTTTCAAACAGACCGGCGCGTTGATCCAACCGAAAGAGGCAGCCGCATGACTATGGACGCGACCGACCGCGTAATCCTGAACCGGATGCAGGATGACCTGCCGCTGACCGCGCATCCCTTTGCCAGTGTAGCCCAGGAACTTGGGATTCCCGAAGACGAACTCCTAACCCGTCTCGCACGAATGAAAGAGCAGCGGATCATCACACGTTTCGGCCCGTTTTTCGACGCCGCTGCAATGGGTGGAGCGTTCTGCCTGTGCGCCATGGCCGTGCCAGAGGAAGAATTCGAAACCGTCCTGACCAAAGTCAATGCGCATGCCGAGGTTGCCCATAACTATGAGCGTACGCACCGGCTGAACATGTGGTTCGTGCTGGCTACCGAAACGCCTGAAGGGATCGAGGCCGCCGCTGATGCGATCGAACGGGAAACGGGGATCGAAGTTCTCCGTTTCCCCAAACTACAGGAATTTTTCATCGGCTTCCGGGTGGCAGCATGATCGACGTTCAGGACAGAGAAATAATCGAAGCACTGCAAAGCGGCCTGCCGCTTGTGCCAGCGCCTTATGCAGCCGTTGCCGAAACGCTTGGGTTGGACGAGGATGCCCTTTTGTATCGTCTGGCGGAGCTGAAATCGCATGGTGTTATCCGCCGTATCGCCGCCGCTCCGAACCACTACAAGCTGGGGATGACGGCAAACGGGATGACTGTTTGGGATGTAGACGACAGCCAGGTCGCGGAATTGGGCGCACGGATCGGGGCGCTGCCCTTTGTCACCCACTGCTACGAACGTCCCCGCGCCCTGCCCGATTGGCCCTATAACCTGTTCGCCATGGTCCACGGTTCTGACCGGGACGAGGTCGAGGAAAAACGCGCCGAGATCTCCGCCATTCTGGGCGAGGCCTGCCGGGCCAAGGACATCCTCTATTCCACGCGCATCCTGAAGAAGACAGGGCTGCGGTTGAAAAAGAAAGGCTGAGACATGTTCCGCCTGACCGAATACATGCTGCAGCTCGTCAAACCGACACCGGTGCGCAGACGCCGTCCCGGCCCGATGAAGCCGGTAGTGATCTGGAACCTGACGCGGCGCTGCAATCTGAAATGCCGCCACTGTTACACCGTTTCAGCAGATGTCGCGTTCCCCGGTGAGCTCAGTCACGAGCAAGCCATGGTAACCCTTGAGGATCTGGGCCAATTCCGCGTCCCGGCCCTGATCCTCTCGGGTGGGGAACCGCTGGACCGGTTCGATTTCTTCGACATCGCCAAACGCGCCCGCGATCTGGTGCCGATGCTGGCACTGTCGACCAACGGTACGCGGATTTACGACGAAACCGCCGACATGATCGCCGACGTGGGCTTCAACTATGTCGGCATTTCGCTGGACGGGATCGGGGCCACGAATGACTGGTTCCGGGGCGTCGAAGGCGCCTTTGCCGATGCTCTGCGCGGCGTACGCGAATGTAAGAAACGCGGCATCAAAGTGGGCCTGCGGTTCTGCCTGACCGAAGGTACGCAACATCACCTGCCTGACCTGCTGCAACTGTGCGACGATGAGGGTGTCGACAAGTTCTACCTGTCTCACCTCGTCTATGCCGGGCGCGGTGACAAGAACCGAGGCGAGGATGCCGAGCATTTGCGCACCCGTAAGGGTTTGGATTTGTTGTTGGAACGCGCGTGGGAAGCCGTCTCGGGCGGTCGTCCGCTGGATATCGTGACTGGCAATAACGATGCCGATGCCGGGTATTTCCTGAACTGGGTTCGGTCGCATTTCGACCATGACAAAGCTGCCAATGTGCGGGAACATCTTGCGGCGTGGGGTGGCAACTCTAGCGGTTTGGGCGTGGCCAATATCGACAACCTCGGCCGCGTGCATCCCGATACCTATTGGTCCGATTACACTGTTGGCAATGTGAAGACCAAATCGTTTTCGGAACTCTGGACCAGCGATGACCCGATGCTCGCCATGCTGCGCACCCGTCCGCGTCCTTTGAAGGGGCGTTGCGGGGCCTGTCAGTTAAAGGATGTCTGCGGCGGCAACACCCGCATCCGTGCCCTGCAACTGACCGGCGACCCGTGGGCCGAGGACCCGGCCTGCTATCTATCAAACGAAGAAATCGGCGTGCAGGGCGCAGGCGAGCGTCTGCAGGTCACGCCGTTCCGAGGGAAAAGCCATGATCCGGCGCATCAATTCTTTTGACACCTTGAAAATCGGCACATTCTGCTCGCTGCTGCTGACCGGCGCAGCTTGGGCTGATGCACCTTCGGATTATGCTGAATTCTGTGCTTCATGCCATGGTGAAAACCGTCTGGGTGGGGTCGGTCCGGCGCTGATCCCCGAGACGTTGAAACGGATGCGTGGGCCACGCGTGGCGGCAGTGATTGCCGAAGGGCGTACGGCCACCCAGATGCCTGCGTTTTCGCACGAGTTGGACGCGTTGCAGATCGAGGAACTGGCGGGATGGTTGAAATCTCCGCTGGAGACCGATCCCGAATGGGGTGAGGCCGATATCATGGCCAGTCGGACTCTGGATGATGAGTACGTATCGGTTGACGCGCCTGTCTGGGACAGCGACCCGATGAACATAACGCTGGTGGTGGAAACAGGCGATCATCATGTCAGTGTGCTGGACGGCGATACGTTCGAGGTTCTGGATCGGTTCGAAACCCCGTTCGCCGTGCATGGTGGGCCGAAGTTCAGCCCCGATGGGCGCTATGTCTTCATCATGTCGCGCGATGGCTGGGTACAGAAATATGATATCTGGGCGCTGAAACAGGTGGGCCGCGTGCGTGCGGGGTTGAACAGCCGCAACATCGCCATGTCGGGTGACGGCAAATGGGTGGCAGTAGCGAACTATTTACCTAACTCACTAACCCTGCTGTCGACAGAGGACTTGTCGGTCGCGAAAGTCATTGAAGTCAAAAGCAAAAAGGGCGTTCCCAGCCGTGTTTCCGCCGTTTATCAGGCACCACCGCGCGAAAGCTTTGTTCTGGCGCTGAAGGATGTCCCCGAGATTTGGGAGGTGTTCTACGGGGCCAACCCGCCGCAATCCGGTATTGGCCACGATTTCCGCATTGAGGGGCAGTTCAAGAATCCTGACCCGTTCCCCGTGCGCAAGATCACCACGCCTGATTATCTGGACGATTTCTTTTTCGATCAGAGTTATGAATACGTTATGGGCGCCTCGCGTGATGGCAAGGGCGGGCAGGTGATTGATCTGGTGATCGGTCATAAGATCGCAGATCTGGACCTGCCGGGGATGCCTCACTTAGGTTCGGGGATCACCTGGCAGCAGGGCGACACCACCGTGATGGCTACGCCGCATCTGACCGATGGCACGGTCTCGGTGATTGACATGGGAACATGGGAAACCGTCAAGCGGATCAAAACCGAAGGGCCAGGATTTTTCATGCGCAGCCATGAGAACTCGCCTTACGTCTGGGCCGATGTGTTCTTTGGCCCGAACAAGGATGCCATACACGTGATCGACAAGCAAAGCCTTGAAATCGTGAAAACTTTGCGCCCCGCCCCAGGCAAGACCGTGGCGCATGTAGAATTCACCAAGGATGGTAGTCACGCGCTGGTTTCGATCTGGGAAGATGACGGCGCGGTGATCGTCTATGACGCGCAAACGCTGGAAGAGGTCCGCCGCCTGCCGATGCGCAAACCGTCTGGGAAGTACAATGTCTGGAACAAAATCACCTTCTCGGAAGGCACCAGCCACTGAAGGCAAATGGCCGGTCTGGAAGCTGGCCATCCTGCTTTATCCGGCCACGGCTCTGACCGTGGCCATCAACCTGTTTCTGGCTGGGCTGATCCTGCACAGCGCGGGGTTTGGTGCGATTGAACCAGTACCTGCGATCTTATGGTCCATCCCCTTGGGCGTGCCCGCCTCATGGCTGGCAGGGCGCTGGGTGCGTGGCCTGATGGATGAGGCAGACGATTGATTTGAAAAGAAAATCAGAAATTTGCTTCACCTAACCTAAGTCAAGTCGCGACTCGGTAGAATCCAATACCCCAAAGGCATAGCTTTCCGAGTCGGAGACTCCATGCCTGCCCTGATCCCTCTGCACAATCTCCCTGTACGCGCAACTCGCGCGGCATGTGGGTTGGCAGGCATATTCCTTCTGTTGTTGCAGGCCTTTGGACCGGTGCTGGCGAGTCCCGGTGAAAGTGTCTGGATGGAGATCTGCTCGGAAGGCGGCGCGGTCTGGGTTGAAGTTGATCTTGAGGAGGACACCGAAGACCCGACCGCGTACTGCCCAAAATGCGCCGATTGCGCGCTGTGCGCTGTCACCAGTGCAGCGCCCGCACCCGAGCTGGTGCAGATACCGCAAATCGGAAACTTCCGTGTTGTACAGCTTCAGAACAGCAAATCTTCCATGTTGTACAAGTCGCATAAGCTGTGGCCCGAAACCCGGGGACCTCCGCGCCCGACCCAAGAAACTGCTGAACGCGCCCTGCGCGCGTCCATGGCGTCCACCCTAAGTATCGGAGGTGCGCCGTGGTCGTAAGTCGCGCAATCCATATAATGCTGGCCCTTGCCCTGTCCTGCCTGATGGCGATTAGTGCCCATGCCGACAGCCTCGCCAGCTTCCTGCCCGAGATTGAACCCGCCGATCTGGCCCCCGGTGCTGATGCCATTGGGCCGGTCCGCGATGACGTTCCGGTTGCACCCGTTCTGAAGGCCGGCGAGACCGTTGCTTGGGCCTTCCTAACCTCTGACTTCGTTGGCACCACCGGCTATTCCGGCAAACCGATCCATGTGGTCGCCGCCATCGATGATCAAGCGGTGCTGACCGGTGTGCAATTGGTCAAACACTCGGAGCCCATCGTTCTGATTGGCATCCCCAACGCGCGCATGGTTGAGCTGACCGAAGGCTATGCCGGTCTGGACTTGAAGGTTGAGGCTGAAACCGGCGGTGAGGGGCATGACCTCGATATCATCTCGGGGGCCACCGTCACGATCATGGTGATTGATGACAGTCTTGTGCGCGGCGGCATCAAGGTGGCGCGGGCGCTGGGGTTGGGCGGTTTGTCTCCGCTGCAGGCCGATGGGCCGAAACGCGAAGTCGATCTGGCGCAGGATGCGGTATACGACTGGACCACCCTGTCCGGCAACGGCTCGGTCCGGCGACTAACGTTGGATATCGGGCAGGTCAACGCTGCGTTCGAAGCCACCGGAGATCAGCGCGCCATCAAACGCCCTGAACCCGGCGAACCAGATGACACCTATATTGATATGCATTTGGCGTTGGTATCCGTGCCGTCGATCGGCAAGTCGCTGCTGGGTGAGGCCGAATATCAAAACATGGTCGACTGGCTGGACGAAGGCGAGCAGGCCATTCTGGTGCTGGGGCGTGGGGCCTACAGCTTCAAGGGATCGGGCTATGTCCGGGGCGGAATTTTCGACCGGATTCAGTTGATCCAAGGCGACAATTCGGTGCGATTCTTCGACAAGCAGCAGCGCCGGTTGGGCAAGGTTGCGGCACCCGATGCCCCAAGCTTCACGGAATTGGACATCTTCAAGATCCCCGCTGAGGCCGAGTTTGATCCGGCCGAGCCCTTCCGCCTGCAACTGTTGGCGCAGCGGGCTGTAGGCGCGGTTGAGAAGACCTTTCTGACCTTCGATCTGGGCTACAAACTGCCCGAGCAGTATCTGCTGCCCGTTGCAGCGCCAGTAGTTGTCGATGACGCCACCGGCGAGGCGGCAGCCAAGGCCGCGCTTTGGAAACGCATCTGGAAGGACCGCACGGTTGAGATCGGGGTGCTGGGCGTCATGCTTTTGGTGCTGACGGCGACATTCTTCTTCCAGTTCCACGCCACCATGAACGCCCGCGTCTTCTATTGGTTCCGCATCGGATACCTGACCATGACGCTGTTCTTCATCGGCTGGTACGCCAATGCGCAGCTGAGCGTGGTGAACCTGATGGCGCTGGCAGGCAGCTTGCGCACCGGCTTCTCCTGGGATGCCTTCTTGCTGGACCCGTTGGTCTTCATCCAATGGTTCGCTGTCGCTGCCGCGCTGCTGTTCTGGGGTCGGGGTGCTTATTGCGGCTGGCTGTGCCCGTTTGGCGCGCTGCAGGAACTGACCAACAAGATCGCGCGGGCCTTCAAGGTGCCGCAATGGACTCTGCCCTGGGGCCTGAATGAGCGGCTCTGGCCCGCGAAATACATGATCTTCCTCGTGCTGTTCGGGATCAGTTTTGTCTCGATCCCGCTGGCTGAAACCTATGCCGAGGTCGAGCCGTTCAAGACCGCGATCATTCTGAAGTTCATGCGCGACTGGCCCTTCGTGGTCTTTGCGCTGACCCTGCTGGGGATCGGGCTGTTCATCGAACGGTTCTATTGCCGCTATCTCTGCCCCTTGGGTGGTGCGCTGGCGATCCCTGCCCGTATCCGCATGTTCGACTGGCTGCGCCGCTACAAGGATTGCGGCACCCCCTGTCAGACCTGCGCCAACGAATGCCCCGTTCAGGCGATCCACCCCACCGGTGAGATCAATCCGAACGAGTGCGTCACCTGCCTGCATTGTCAGGTGCTCTACCAGTCCGAGGACAAATGTCCCGTCGTTATCCGCCAGTTGAAACGGCGGGCCAAGACAGGGTCGGTTCAACCGAAAACCCCCCTCGGACAACCACCGGCGAACCATCCGAACGCCAAACCGCAAACCGTTTCCTAAAAAGGAGGAACGATCATGTCGGAACACGATAAGAAACTGAACGTCACACGCCGCGGACTGCTGGGTGCATCTGCAACCGGCGCCGTGTTGGCCGGAACCGGTCTGGGCAGCACCCTGATGACCGCGAAAGAGGCCAGCGCCGCCGCCAATGCCGCGCTGGAGCCCGGCGAGTTGGACGAATATTACGGCTTCTGGTCCTCGGGTCAGACCGGCGAGGTGCGTATCCTCGGCGTGCCGTCGATGCGCGAGTTGATGCGCATTCCGGTATTCAACCGCTGCTCGGCCACCGGCTGGGGCCAGACCAACGAGTCGCTGAAGATCCTGACCGAAGGGCTGCTGCCAGAGACCAAGCAGTACCTGGCCGCCAATGGCAAAGTCACCTACGACAATGGCGACCTGCACCACCCGCACATGTCCTTCACCGATGGCACCTATGATGGCCGCTATTTGTTCATGAATGACAAGGCCAACACACGCGTCGCGCGCATCCGCTGCGACGTGATGAAATGCGACAAGATCATCGAAATCCCGAACGCGCATGACATCCACGGTCTGCGTCCGCAGAAATACCCGCGTACCGGCTATATCTTCGCCAATGGCGAACACGAGGCACCGCTGGTCAATGATGGCGAGATCCTCGATGATCCGTCGCAATATGTGAACATCTTCACTGCCATCGACGGTGACACGATGGAGATCGCATGGCAGGTGATGGTGTCGGGCAACCTCGACAACACTGACTGCGACTATCAGGGCAAATACGCATTCTCGACCTCGTATAACTCGGAAATGGGTATGAACCTGGCCGAGATGACCGAGAATGAGCTGGACCACGTGGTCGTGTTCAACCTGAAAGGCATCGAAGACGCGATTGCTGCTGGCAACTATCAGGAGCTGAACGGCGTCAAGGTCGTGGACGGGCGCAAAGAGGCGGGCGGTAACCTGACCCGTTACATCCCGATCCCGAACTCGCCGCACGGAGTGAACGCAGCACCCGACAAGAAACACATCATGATCAACGGCAAGCTGTCCCCGACCGTATCCGTGATCGATGTGGAAAAGGTCGATGCGCTGTTTGCCGACAATGCCGATCCACGCTCGGCCATCGTGGCGGAACCGCAGCTGGGTCTTGGCCCGCTTCACACCGCGTTTGATGGCAAAGGCAACGCCTACACCACCCTGTTCCTGGACAGCCAGGTGGTGAAGTGGGACATCGCCAAGGCCATCGAAGCCTACGGTGGTGCGGATGTTGATCCAATCCTCGACAAAGTGGATGTGCATTATCAGCCGGGCCACAATTCGACCTCGATGGGCGAAACGGCTGAGGCTGATGGCAAGTGGCTGATTTCGATGAACAAGTTCTCGAAAGACCGCTTCCTGAACGTCGGGCCACTGAAGCCGGAAAACGAGCAGTTGATCGACATCTCGGGTGATAAGATGAAGGTGGTCCATGACGGGCCGACCTTTGCGGAACCGCATGACTCGATCCTCGTGCACCGGTCCAAGGTGAACCCGGTCAATGTCTGGGATCGCAACGACCCGATGTGGGAAGATGCCCGCAAACAGGCCGAGGCTGATGGTGTCGATCTGGAAGAGGGTGCCGAGGAGCCGATCCGCGATGGCAACAAGGTGCGGGTCTACATGACCTCGACCGCGCCGGTGTTCAGCCTTGAGAAGTTCACCGTCAAACAGGGTGACGAGGTAACGTTGTATGTCACCAACCTGGATGACGTGGATGACGTGACCCACGGGTTGTGTCTGTCGAACTTCGGCATCGCGATGGAGGTTGCGCCGCAAGCCACCGCGTCGGTCACCTTCATTGCCGACCGTCCGGGCGTGCATTGGTTCTATTGCCAGTGGTTCTGCCACGCGCTGCACATGGAGATGCGCGGCCGGATGTTCGTTGAGCCGCGGAGCGCATAACCATGCGTTGGTCCCTGCTCATACCGCTCCTGCTCGGCTCGCCCCTTTGGGCGGCGGATTGGGATGTGCCCAACCGGGCAGGGGCCATCAACGAGATACTGGCGCAGGCGGCGGATGGGGACACCCTCCGCCTGAGCCCCGGCGTTTACACAGAAACGCTGGTTCTGGACCGGCCCGTCACGATTGACGGGCTGGGACAGGCCACCATCGACGGACAAGGCGAAGGCAGCGTCATCACCGTGACCGGGCCGGGTGTAACCGTGCGCGGTCTGACGGTGATCGGATCGGGCTCGGACCATGACGGGATCGACAGCGGCATCCAGTTGACCAAGACGGCCCATGCGCCGGTGGTCGAAGACAATGTGCTGCTGGGCAATCTCTATGGCATCGACATCCACGGGGCGAAGGACAGCATCGTCCGGGGCAACCGGATCGAAGGACGGCAAGACCAGCGCATGAACGAGCGTGGCAATGGCGTCTATGTCTGGAACGCGCCGGGTGCGGTGGTTGAGGACAACGATATTCGCTATGGCCGCGACGGAATCTTTGTAAACTCGTCGAAGAAGAACACCTTCACCGGCAACCTGTTTCGCGATCTGCGTTTTGCCGTGCATTACATGTATGCCGACAATTCGGTGGTCAGCGACAACGTCTCGATCGGCAATGATCTGGGCTACGCGGTGATGTTCACGACCAATGTGACCGTGGCCAATAACGTCTCGATCGGCGACCGCGAACATGGCGTCATGCTGAACTACGCCAACAAAAGCACCATCACCGGAAACGTTGTGAAAGGTGCGAAAGAGAAATGCACCTTCCTCTATAACTCGAACAAGAACGAGTTCACTGATAACTGGTTTGAGGGGTGCGGCATCGGCATCCACTTTACCGCTGGCAGCGAGCGCAACCGCATCGTTGGCAATTCATTCATCGGGAACCGGACGCAGGTGAAATACGTCTCGACCAAATGGGTCGAGTGGTCCGAAGACGGGCGCGGCAACTACTGGTCCGATTTCGCCGCTTATGATGTGGATGGCAACGGCATTGCCGATGCCCCCTATCGCCCCAATGACAGTATGGACCATGTGCTGTGGACCCAACCCTCAGCAAAATTGTTGCTCGGCTCCCCTGCCGTGCAGCTGGTGCGCTGGTCTCAATCGGCCTTCCCGGCGCTGTTGCCGGGGGGTGTGATGGACAGCAACCCATTGATGCAAGCCCCTGAACCCCCAGCTATGAAAAAGGTGCCTCATGACGGATAAGGCCCTGGCAATCGACCATGTTCTCAAGGACCGTGGAAAAACCCGCGTTCTTGACGATATCAACCTGTCTCTTGCCCCCGGTCAGCGCGTTGCGCTGCTGGGCCATAACGGTGCGGGCAAGTCGACGCTGATCAAATCCATCCTCGGCCTAACGCCGATCCATGGTGGCGCCATTCGGATCGGGGACGCCACCCCCGGTAGTGCGCAGGCCCGGCGCGAGACGGCTTATCTGCCCGAAGCGGTGTCGTTTCATCCCGCGCTAACCGGGCGTGAGCAGTTGACCCTGTTTGCGCAGCTTTCGGGCGCAAAAGCTGATGTGCCAGGCCTGTTGGAGCGTGTTGGACTGAGCGACGCTTTGGACCGTCGGATCGGAACCTATTCCAAAGGCATGCGGCAACGTCTGGGTCTGGCGCAGGTGCTGCTGGGTCAACCGAAAGTGGCGTTGCTAGATGAGCCGACAAGCGGGCTGGACCCGATCTCGCGGCAGGACCTGTACGCTATCATCGACGAGCTGGCCGCCCAAGGCACCGCCGTTCTGATTGCCTCACACGCGCTGACCGAGGTGGAGGCCCGCACCGACCGGATCGCCATCATGCGCAAGGGTCGGATGGTCGCCGACGACACGCTGAACAACCTGTCGGCTCTGGCTGGTCTGCCGATCCGCTTGAAAGTACGCGCCAGCGCCAATCCTGATGTGCTGGCCGCAGAACTGGGCGGCAACCGGATCAACGGTGCGTCGGTGGAACTGCTCTGCACCCCCGCTGACAAGATGGAAGCGCTGCGCCGGATCGCCGGGCTGGGCGATGCGGTGGCGGATGTGGAGATGACACCACCCAAGCTGGAAGACCTGTATCGCCATTACGCACAGGAGGATTTGCAATGACCCGCTTCCTCGCCATCACCCGCACTGAAATGCTGATCCTGCGCCGCAACCGCTGGCTGCTGGTCGCCACATTGATCATGGTGCTGTTCGCTTTGGCGCTGACCTTTGCGGGCAGCGCACCAACCGGCACGTTGGGAGTCGACATGCTGACCGTCTCGGTGGCCTCAATGACCACGCTATCGGTCTATCTTGCGCCGCTGCTGGCGCTGATGATCGCCTTTGACGCCATCGCGGGCGACGTGGATCGCGGCAGCCTGTCACTGCTGCTGTCTTACCCGGCCGGGCGCGGAGAAATCCTGTTGGGCAAGTTCACCGCCCATCTGGCCGCGCTGGCCTTTGCCATGACCATCGGTTTCGGCACCGCTGGCGCAGTGGCCGCCTTCTTTGGCGGCGCGGGTCCGGAAAGCCTGATGGCTCTGGTCCGCCTGATCCTCACATCTATCCTGCTGGGCGCTGTCTTTCTGGCGCTTGGATACTTGCTGTCCGCCCTGGCAAAGGGGGCCACGGCGGCGGCAGGTTTGTCGGCCGGGCTCTGGCTGGTTTTTGTCGTCCTCTATGATCTGGGCCTGTTGGGGGCCGTCGTCATGGACAAGGGCGGCGCTTTCACCCAATCCGTCTTTCCATGGGTGATGGTGGCCAACCCGGCCGACGCATTCCGTTTGTGGAACATCGCCGCAACCGAGGGCGTTGCCATGGCCTCCGGCATGACCGGGGCGGCGCAAGCTCTGCCCGTTTGGGCCGCGCCTGCCTCGCTGCTGATCTGGCCGGTGCTGGGCTTTGCCCTTGCGCGTCTCGCATTTCGGAGAGTTGAGCCATGAGATACCTTGCCCTGATCGCTCTGGTCGCGTTGACGGCCTGCAAAGAAGAGGTGGCCGAGGCCCCCGACCCGGTTGATCTCACCCCGGATGCGCTGAGTTATTTCTGCCAGATGAACATCGCGGAACATGGCGGGCCCAAAGGGCAGATCCATCTGGAAGGCTATCCCGCGCCTTTGTTCTTTGCGCAGGTGCGCGACATGCTGGCCTATCTGAAAAGCCCCGAACGTGACGCCAAGATCACCGCTGTCTATGTCAGTGACATGAGCGTCGCGCCCAGCTGGCGGCAACCGGGGATTTCCAACTGGATCGCCGCCGATGGTGCGACCTTTGTCGTCGGCGCCGATGTGGCCGGTGGCATGGGTGCGCGAGAAGTCGTGCCCTTTGGCGACCCCGCCGCGGCAGAGGCGTTCATTGCCGAATATGGCGGCGCCGCCCTGCCACTGTCTGATATTCCCGATGCCGAAGTGCTGGGCCCCGTCGATCTGGACCTCGCGCTGGAGACCCCCGCATGACCATTCTGACCCGCCGCCGTTTCCTGGCCATCTCAGCCGCCTGCGCCGCCGTACCCGCCGCTGCTGGCAACGTCGCCCAATGGCGCGGTATCGCGCTGGGCGCACCCGCCAGCCTGAGGCTGGAAGGCTCGACGGACGCACAGGCCGCGCCGATCTTTGCTGCGGTCGAAGCAGAGCTGAATCGGCTGGAGGATATATTCAGCCTCTACCAGACGCACTCGCAGATCAGTCAGCTTAACCGGATCGGCCACCTGGTCACCCCGGCGCCTGAGCTGCTGGAGGTGCTGAGCCTGTGTTCCACGCTTCACGACGCTTCGGGCGGGGTGTTTGATCCGACGATCCAGCCGCTGTGGCTAGCACTCGCCAGTGGCGCGGCGGGGCCGCAGGTGGAACGTGCACGCCAGACGATTGGTTGGGACAAGGTTCACGTAAGCGCCGGTGAGATCCGCCTGCCGCATCCCGGACGCTCGGCGATTACCCTGAACGGGATTGCTCAAGGTGCGATCACTGACCGGATTGCCGCTTTGATGCGATCCTTCGATCTGCGCGATGTGCTGGTGGATATGGGCGAGGTCGCCGCCCTTGGCCAGCGGAGTAATGGCGAGCCGTGGCGCGTCGGGCTGGCCAAGCCCGACGGTGCTGTCGCCAAACGGATCACACTGCAGGACCGCGCCGTCGCAACCTCGGCCCCCGAAGGCACCATGCTGCAGGGCGATCAGGGGCATATCCTGAACCCAAAGGGGTTGGGTGCGCCCTATCAGGCTGTATCAATCTCAGCCTCACAGGCAGCATTGGCAGACGGGCTCTCAACCGCCCTATGCCTGACCCCACGTGCCAAAGCAAACGCGCTGATATCGCGTTTTCCGGGCGCGCGTATCGAGATGAGTATCTGAACTCGGGTAAAGCTTGTCGTAAGGGGATGGTGCCTCAAGAGGGACTCGAACCCCCGACCTTGTCCTTACGAAGGACCTGCTCTACCAACTGAGCTATTGAGGCGATGCGGAAGCTCGTTTAACGGCAGCGCGCGGGTCATGCAAGCGTGGATTGCCGGGCCGGTGCGCGGTTGACCACTACGCATTCATCCCGCATCCTGACGCCGACATGATCCGCCCGGCGGGTTACGATGGTTTATCAGATATTTGGCAAGGTCATTTGGATGTCCGGGAATTCGCAGAAGTCTTATGTGCTAGACACCCACCGGCTGCGCGACCCGGAAGAGACCCTGGCCATCGTCAAACCATTCCTCAAGCAGATGGGCATAACCCGGATCGCCAACCTGACGGGACTGGACCGGGTTGGATTGCCGACAGTGATGGTGACGCGGCCAAACTCGCGCTCGGTCGCGGTGTCGCTGGGCAAGGGGCTGTCGCTGAGCGCAGCCCGGGCTTCGGGCGTGATGGAAGCGATTGAATCCTGGCACGCAGAGCGGATCGAACTGCCGCTACGGCTGTCCAGCTTTGCTGATCTGGCGGTGGAGTATGTGATCGATGCCGACCGTCTGCCCAGCGTCACCGGCGGGCAGTTCGACCCTCATCAGGCGATACTGTGGGTGCTGGGGCGCGATCTGCCCTCGGGCCAGCCCTGCTGGGTGCCGTATGAGATGGTGGACTCCGATTATACCACCTCGCCCGTGGCTGGGCAGCGGGCGTTTCCGCGAACGACAAACGGGCTGGCGTCCGGCAACAACCTGACCGAAGCCAGTTGCCACGCGATCTGCGAGTTGATCGAGCGTGACGCCACAACGCTGTGGCACCACCGGGGCACAACCCCGCGTATTGATCCCCGTACAGTGGACGACCCGCGTTGCCTTCAGGCGATGGAACAGATTTCTGCGGCGGGGCTGGATTTGGGAATCTGGGACACGACCTCGGACATAGGCATCGCCAGCTTTCGCTGCGCGATATGTGAGGGCGGAGGCACGACGGGCCATATCGGCATCGGCGACGGCTGCCACCCGGATCGCGCCATTGCCCTACTGCGGGCGCTGACCGAAGCGGCGCAAACACGGCTGACCTATATCTCAGGGGCGCGGGATGATCTTGACCCGGAAGAGTTCTCGGACACTGCCCGGAACTGGCGCAGCGGATACATCCGCGAACTGATCGATGGCTCGGCGCCCATCGGTGATTTCACCGAATGCCCAACTTACGTTACCGGATCGTTCACGGATGACCTGTCTTTGTTGCTGGCGCGCCTGTCCGAGGCAGGCATAGATCAGGTGGTCACTGTTGATCTGTCGCGACCCGAAATTGACATCGCAGTGGTGCGCGCGGTGATACCGGGCTTGGAAGCGCCCCATGACGATCCCGACTTTGTCGCAGGCCCCCGTGCGCGAGCGGTGATGTCATGAGTGTGGTTGTTTTTGTCGGGCCGACGCTACGGGCCGAAGCCGTGCGCGAACATCTGAACGCCACTATTCTACCCCCGGTTCAGCAGGGCGATGTGTATCGGGCAGTGCGGGAAAAGCCGCGTGCGATCGGGATTATAGACGGGTATTTCGACGGGGTGCCCTCGGTCTGGCACAAGGAAATCCTGTGGGCCTTGGAGCAAGGTATACCGGTCTTTGGTAGTGCCAGCATGGGTGCGCTGCGCGCGGCAGAGCTGGCGGATTTCGGGATGATCGGGATCGGCCAGATTTTTGAGGGTTACCTGAATGGTGCCATCGAAGATGATGACGAGGTAGCGGTGCTGCACGGCCCTGCCGAGCTTGGCTTTCCACCGCTGAGCGAGCCTATGGTCTCGATCCGCGCCACCATTGCGCAAGCCAAGACAGCGGGTGTGTTGTCGTCTGAGACGGGCGACGCGTTGCAGCAAAAGGCGAAAGACCTGCACTACCGTGACCGGGTTTGGGATCGCATCCTTGAGGGCGCTTCGGACCCGCAACCCTTTCTACGATGGTTGCCCGAGGGGCAGGTGGATGCGAAAGGGGATGACGCCCGCGCGATGCTGGCTGAGATGGCCCACTTTCTGAATGCTGGAACGAATGTGTCAGACGCACATCGCACCGAACGGACGCTGGTCTGGCGTGACCTCTGCGCCCGTGTGGATGGGGAAGCCGCACAACAGGATAGCGAGGCGCGGGCGCTAGTGGATGAGCTGCGGCTTGATCCGGTTCTCTACGCGCATCTACGTGATCGCGCAGCGTTAGGCTTGCTGTCCAAGGACGAGACCCGCCGACAGGGTTTGGAGCCGGATAAAAACGCCGTGGTCAAGCAAATGACCGAACATCGGCTGGAGGCCAGACTGCCCCGCCACGCGGATTTGCTTGAATGGCTGGAAGAAAATGACCTGACCCTTGTGCAGTACGAGGCGATGCTGGCCGACGAATCCCGTGTCGATATCGCAATCCAAACGCTGGCCGAGACAATGGATGCCGCTTTGCTAGCCGAGCTTCGACGCTCGGGCGACTACAGCGCGTTGCGCGACCGGGCCCAGCGCAAAGCGGCGCTGCCGCTGGACCCGAGCAACGCCGCAATTCGAACGCGTGCCTTGGTCTGGTATTTTGAAACACGTCTTGACCAGAGGGTGCCGGATGATCTTGACTCCTACGCGATCGGGCTTGGCCTTGAGGGGCGCGATGCCTTGGTTGATTTGATTTCTGCCGAGTTCATGTTTTGCCAAGCTGGTGGCGATCCGGTTGACCAAGAGCCCGGATTGGCAGCCGGTCTGCACGCCGGCGGATAACGGGAGGGAAAATTGGCAATCTGGCCCGACTATTCAGAGAATGACCCCCCCGGCACGCGGTTCTTACTATATCCGCAATCGCCCTTTTTAGAGCCGAATTCCAAGCCCGAACTGGTCGAAATATCGGCCCCGCAAGGGACCATAGGCCCAGGCCCATCGGGCCCCCGCATGTATGCGATGTACCCGGTCGACAAAACGACCCCCTATGGCGCGATGATCGAGGGTGAAGACGGCCCCGAGATGTATCTGCCCGCCTGGGACGGCTATATCCTGCCGCCGCCCGAGCCCGATGAGTTTGGCAATTTCATCCATATCGATCCCGAGGACCCGGCCTTTGAAGCCGCCCATCTGTTCGGAGCGGCCCATTTCACCATGGATGTGTGGGAGGGCTATTTTAATCGCCCGATCCCCTGGCATTTCGCGCGTGATTTCGAGCGGCTTGAGCTATCGTTGCTGCCAAGTCTAGATAACGCGCATATCGGCTGGGGATTTCTGGAAACAGGTGGCACCCGCGATATCGGTGACGAATACCGCCCCTACAGCCTGAACTTCGATGTGGTCGCGCATGAGATCGGCCATGCCATCATCTACAGCGTGGTCGGCATGCCGTCCGAAGAGGATGCGACCGGCGAGTATTACGGGTTCCATGAATCGGCGGCCGATATGGTGGCGTTGTTGGCGTCGCTGCATTTCGGCTCAGTCGTGGATGAATTGCTGAAAAACACGCGCGGCAACCTTTATACCTATAACCGGCTGAGCCGCTTTGCCGAGCTGTCGCAGAACTCGCAAATTCGGATCGCCGCCAATGACCGGACGCTTTCTGAATTCTCGCATGGATGGTCCAGCGAACACGCCCTTTCGGAACCACTGACCGGGGCGATGTTCGATATTCTGGTCGATATCTACCACGAACGACTGGTAGCACATGACGTGATCGACCCGGAGATGGAGGAGCTCTCGGACGAGTTGGAAGGAACCGACGAATACAATGCGATCATGCAGGACCTGTTCGACGAACATTACGCAGCCGACCCCGAAGGCTTTCGGGTCGCCCTGATCGAAGCGCGTGATTTGCTGGGGTCCTATCTTGCAGATGCGTGGGAGAAACTGGACCCCGATATGCTGAGCTACTTCGGCGTTGAACGCGCCTTGGTCATGGTCGATCACGAGGTCACCGGCGGCGCATTCCGGCAGATTATCGAAGGCAATTTCCGCATGCGCCACATCGGATTGACAGCGCCCGGCCCCCGTTTGACCAAGCCCGACGGCACGAGCCATGCCGCGTCGGTTCGTACGCTGTCACCCGAGGTGAATGAACCTTAAAGTCTTTGTTTTTCCCCCGCTATTGTGGCAGGTTACGCGCACGGGGTGATAATAGTGACATTCAACGCGCACTGAATGCGCAAACCGGGACAGGCGAGGCAATCGGCAGCGTCGACCCCCGATAGGGAGAAAGTGATATGTCTGAGTCCTTACTCAGTTTTTCCGAGGTATTACTGTTTGGGCGAGAGTTAAGTGATTTAAAACTGAAACAACGCTCGGTCCGGTTGGCCGAAGAGGTTGAGGAAGACTACGACTTCAGTAAGAAATTCACCAAAATCGACGGCGTACATGTCCGGGAAGACGATCGTGTTCTGGTCCAGGTCGGGGATGCGGCAAACGAAAAGTCCGGCATCTACAAGGTCATCAAGGACGGCGACAAGTTCAAGTTCGACAAGCGGAAGAAGGTTCCGCACGACTCGTTTGTCTACATCCGTCGTGGACGTCAGTTCAAACATACCCACTGGCAGCAGATCGCCAACCGTCACTCGGAGCAGCTGTTCATCGAACAGGATGGCCGCCGGAGGGGTCGTGGCGTCAATAATTTCATCGGGGACCAGTTCGGAGGCGATGCACGACTGGCCCGGATTTACGGCTTCGCCTATGACGGCACCTATTACGAGATGCCGGAACCCACGATCTTTCTGGTGCATGGCGAAGGCGAGAGCGCGACGGGTGGCAACCTGCCCCATGGCTTCAAGCTGCAGACCAGCAATGACGCTAACGCGCCGGACACCACGCAACAGGCCGCACGCGCGCCGATGAACCCCTCGGTTTCGGGCGTCGCGGCAGCGGATTACCAGATGGCCAATGACATCCGCGTCTGGAACTACGATCAGGCCGATTACACCATCCGCATGGATATCGCAGCCGGTCAGATCGAAGACGTGCTGCTGGACGTCTATTTTGAATATGACGCACCGATGATGTCCGGAGCCAAGGTCTCGGGCGCCAAGGTGAGCGGGGCCAAGGTCTCGGGCGCGAAGGTCAGCGGGGCCAAGGTGTCCGGTGCTAAGGTGTCAGGTGCCAAAGTCAGCGGCGCAAAGGCGCGTGGTGAATAAGAAGGCTGAAATGATCCTGACCTATTGACGTTTGGTTTTATTCCGACGTCTGCTTTGGGTTGGCGGGCCATTTATGCCTGACCCGCCATCCCTTTCGAAGATCAGAACTTGCCGTTTTCGTGCGCCATTTCGGCTGGCGTAGGCGAAACGACGTCCCAATGTTCAACGATCTTTCCATCTTCGACTCGCCATAGGTCGAAGAAGGCCCAAGGGTTCCCGCTGACGGTGGCATCTGAGGCGACAAAGACAAAGTTGCCTTCGGCCACCACAATCTGCGGCTCGAATTTGGTGATCACATTCCTCTGCTCTGCCCAGGCTTTGGTGCCCTCGATCAGGCCATCGATCCCATCGGCAAGCATTGGATTGTGCTGCATATAGACCTCGGAATACATCGGAGCTTTCTCGGGCGCGGCACCGCCCAGAACGTCACGCACAAACCCCAGAACCAGCGCCTTGTTTTCTTCTGTTTTCTCAAGATTGGTGATCTCGGTCGGCCCATCTGTCATGCCACGGCCCGACACTGTTGTTTCGGGAACGGGCTGCAAATTGTCCCAATGTTCAGCAACTTTGCCATTCTCGACGCGGAATATGTCAAAGGCGGCGAGGGTCGGTGCACCAAAAGCGTCCGCGTTGTCGAACGTGCTGTGCAATACAACCATATCGCCCTCGGCGAAGACCCGGTGGGTAGTTGCAGTCATCCCGGATTGTTCGACCAAAGGGATCAGGCCGGCCAGGCCTTCGGCTCCGGTCGGGATTTGCGGGTTGTGCTGAATATAGTCCGGGGTAACGAGCTGTAGCGCTGCCTCCGGATCATGTTCAGCAAAGGCAGCCGTAAAAAGTGCGATTACAAGTTCTTTGGGGGACATGTTGATTTCCTGTGATTCGTATCTACTGGATACGTGGTAGCAAATCCATACTACATTTCAATTACGTACTTTAAAATGACCTGGTATGCTTGAGGCTACTGCCTGAATTTTCAGGGAGTTGTACCGAAGCTAAGGTGACGCTATTGTGCGATTAAGTTTCGAAATAATACCAGAGACTGAGATGCTACCAATTGGTGTTGCCAACAAGGCAGAAGCTTCCAACTGCTCAATCCGTTCCGTACTGTCCAATGTGACGGGCAAATGGCGGATGATCATCATCCTTGCGCTGGAGGATGAGCCGAAACGCTTTGGCGATCTCAAGCGCTGTATCGGAGACATCACACAAAGTGTGTTGACCGAAAACCTGCGCGGATTGCAACGTGATGGCTATTTGACCCGCACCGTCGATCCCGGACCGCCAGTGGCAGTGTCTTATGAATTGACACCTTTAGGCCGAAGCCTGCTTGAAATGCTGAAACCGCTCGTCTTCTGGTCGCATGAGCAGATGGATGAAGTCAGGCGACTACGCATGCAGTTCGACCGCGAACAGGCGAGTTGATTTTTATAGGCGAGATCGGGCAGCAGCTCAGAACCCGGCCTTTTTGAGCCCCTCGACAAAATGCTGCGTGTCGTCGGACAGGCGGTCTGGCTGAACCTTGGCCCAGCGCGACAATGAGAAATTGGGATGCGCTGCGCGGTGTTTGTCTGCGATTTGGCGGGCCATTTCCAACTCGCCCTTATGGGCATAACTGGCGGCCAGCACGCGCTGCCCTTCGGTCGGGTTATTCATCTTGTTCACGCATGAGATCACGTCGTCATAGCGTTTGAGATTGTAATAGGCCCCGCCCAGATGCCACAGGTACTGATCGGGGAAATAGGGGTTCAGGCGCATCGCCTGCTGCAGATGTTTGATGGCGGTTTCGTTGTCGCCCCAATGGGCCAGCGCATCGGCGTAGTCCGAATGCATGTCCGCATCGTTGGGGTTAAGCTGCAGGGCGCGTTTGTAGGATTCGATCGCCGAGTCATGCTCTTTGCGATAAAGCTGCACATAGCCCAGCTCTCCAAACCCGCGCGCGTCTGTGGGGTCAAGCTCCACCGCACGCTGAGCCAGCGACAGCGCCTTGTCCAGCGCGCTGTTTGGGTCTTCGGTCCATGAATAGCGCCAATCGATGTTGAGCGTGCGTGACAGGGCTGCTGCAGCCCGAGCATAGCCGCCGTCGCGCTCAAGCGCGGATTCGTAGCAATGCTGCGCCTTGCGGTTGTCGTTGCGGGTGTATTTGAAAATATGGTGCTGCCCCTGCAGAACCGAACCATAAGCCCGCAGATCTGACGGGATTGCCTGCACCATGCGCAGCTTTTCATGCGACTCGATCATGACTGCAGTGGCGGCAACGATGCACTCGGTCACCTCATCCAGGATGTCGAAGATATCATCGAGCTTACGGTCGAACCGTTCACCCCAGATGGTGCGTTCGGTGTTGGCGTCGATTAGCTCGGCCGTGATCCGGATACGACTGGACGAGCGGCGCACACTGCCGCGCGCGATATAGCGCACGTTCAGACGCCGAGCGGCCTCCTGCGGCGACATCGACTGGGTCTTGAAGAAGAACGAGGAATTCCGGGCAATGATGAACAGGTTCCGGAATTTGGACAGGTTCATGATGATGTCGTCGGTCAGCCCTTCGGCGACCCAGCTGTCATCTTCATCCCCGCCTTGGCTGGTAAAGGGCAGCACCGCAACCGACGGGTTATCGGGCCTTTCAAGCACTTCCAGCTGCATCTCAGGACGTAGGGTTGCGGCCATTGTTGCACCCTCGACCTCGGTTCGGACACAATAGGTCGCGACCGGAGACATGATGTTCTTGAGCTGCTTGGGACCAAGGAATTCATAGCCATAGCGCAGGCGGTTGCGGATCTGTTCATAGACGGCTGCGCTGACATAAACCCGTTCTGGCTCGGCAATCTCCTGCAGGCGGGCAGCGATATTGACGTTGTCACCATGGATGCCGCGTTCGTCCATCAGAACTTCGCCCATGTGAACGCCAGCGCGGAATTTGATGTTGTGCTCATCATCGCGCGCTTGATTATGTTCCGCAGCGATCCGATGCAGTTCGATGCTGAACTCTACTGCACTGGTCGCCGTGTCGAATAAAGCAAGGATGCCGTCACCGCGCACTTCGATGATTTTGCCCTGATACTTTGAGCAAGCCGATTCAAGCTGCGAAAGCAAAGACTTCAACGCGTTATACGTATCCATCTCGTTCTCGCTCATCAGGCGGGAATAGCCGACAACGTCGGCAAAAAGCACCGCGCCTAGTTTCTGTTTTATTGATGCGTCCGAACCGGTCGTGTTCACTGGCAATACTCAATTGTGTTGTCATGTCGAATCCGACAGGACTGTTTTAGCAAAAAATGACTCAGAATACGTAACATTTTAGGTATCTGCACCGGAATCGGGGGGCCAAGACCACCCAGAGGCATCAAAACTGACCACTGTTTGGGTGCCTAACTCCTGCGCGAGCACCTCTCGACGCGCGATCCAGTCCTGCTGCAACATGCCGACGACAACCATGTCATGGAACTGCCCATCCGCGAACCAGGCTTGACGCATCGTGCCCTCGATCTTGCAGCCGATTCGCTGGATCAGATCGCGGCTGCTGTGATTGTCGGCCCGGTAATACGAAGTGATACGATTCAGCCCCAATTGCCGGAATGCGAAATCCAGCATCAGCGCAACCGAACGCACCGCCACGCCATGTCGACGGATGGATTTGTCGACAAAAACCGGAACCACCGCATCCCTGTTGACGCTGGAAATTGCTTCAAGCCCGGTCACCCCCACCAGATCACCACTGTCAGATTCGATAGCGAACCAGCATTTGCAGCAGTCCTTTGAGGCGTTTATCGCGTCTTCCCAATATTGTTCGGTCTGTACCAGGTTCTGAGGAATGCGCGACGTTCGATCGAACAGTGCCAGGTCATGGATATCCTGAAACCAGCGCGCAACTGTTCCCAGATCCGCCTTTTCCAGAGGGCGCAATCTGAACAACCGGGATGAGCTATCGGGCAAGAGAAAATATCCTCCGAGTACAATTCTGAAAATCTATTCGCGGGATACTAGCACGAAAATTTCAGAAACAATAAGAGGTTGTTCACACAACGCGGCCGTAGGCCGCTACCCGCTGAACGGGTGCAGCCGACAAACTTGTAATGGGTGGCAGGTCGTAAAGAAGCGTTACGATCAATCAGCGGTTTTCAGCGCGAATAAGGAAGATGTTGCGCAGGTAGATGGACAGGCCCATCGACTGACCCAGAATAAAGACCGGGTCACGGCGATAGATCGCATAGCTCAGCAGGATAAGCCCGCCGCCGATCGAAAGGTACCAGAACGCCATCGGGATGACGGATTTCTTGGCGCGCTCGGACGTGATCCATTGCACGATAAACCGGGCGCTGAACATCAGCTGACCGGCCAGACCGATAAAGACCCAGAGCGCCTCGGTCGGGCTGTCGACGTGCAGGATTTCCAGAATGGTTTCTTTCATGACCGGGACGCCTCGGTTGCGGAAACGGATTTGGCGCGGCGGGTCAGCCAGACGACGCCGAACAGATCCCAGATGCCGACCATGGCCCGCCCGAAATTGGTGTATTTGGATTCGCCCGACAAACGCTGCTGATGCGCCACATCCACCAGCGCGATATTCCAGCCATAGGCCTTAAACAGGGCGGGCAGATAACGGTGCATATGATTGAAAAAGGGCAGATCAAGGAAAGCCTGCCGTCGGAACGCTTTGAAACCGCAGCCGGTGTCGCGGGTGCCGTCTTTCAGCATCCAGCCCCGCAGTGCATTGGCAAAGCGCGAGGCAAGCTTCTTTGACGCAGTGTCTTGCCGGCCAACCCGTTGCCCCGCCACCAGGCCAATCGAGGCATCACCACCCGACACCAGCGGCGCCCAAATCTTTGGCAGCTCTTCCGGCGGGTTCTGTCCGTCGCCATCCAGCGTACAGCAGATATCCGCGCGTGCTTCCTTGACGCCGGAATGCACGGCAGCACTTTGGCCACCGGCCGTTTTGTGCTGCAGGATGCGCAGTTGCGGACAGTCTTTCTGCATCTGTTGCAGCGCCGCAAAAGTGCCATCGGTCGATCCGTCATCAACCGCGACAATCTCGAACGCGGGCAATTCGGTCGCAGCAGTGCAGATGCCCTGGATAAGACCAGGAACAGCCCCCTGTTCGTTATGCATGGGAATCACGATCGACACAGTGGGTCGATTGTCAGCGTTGGCATCATGATCAGCATGCATAGTGGATAGCTTTACTTGTTTCAGTCTCAGGGCTTTTGCGGGATCAACGGCGAAAATTCAAGTGGCCACCGCATCGCAGGCCAACATCTGCGCAACTTGTTGGGGCATTGTTCAGCGATGGGGCGGATTGCACCGTGTCTCCTATTCAGGGGCGGGCGTGACACCGGTTGCTGACCAATAGACCAAACCGTCAACCGCAGTTGGCTGCGTCTCGAGCCCGATCAGGTCAGGTGCCAGCTCAGACAACTCACCCTCCGAACAGAGCCCTCGCAGCGGGCCGGTGGTATAGCCGAACCTGTCGAGGTATTTGTGCAGCTCCAGCCGTCTGAGATAGACAAAGCGCCTACCGTTGGAAGCAAAGACCGATGCGGCCCCGGGCGGTACGCGCAACTTGCGGTCATAGGCGCAGAGCAGCAGGGTTTCATCCGGTTGCAGCATTGCACCCAAAGGGGTCAGAATCTCGGCCTCGGGCACGCCCAAACGCACGCGACCCTTGCCCAGATCGGTGGCATCGCGGTCATAGAACAGGCCGCCTGCAACAAAGACCAGACCCAGCGCGGCCACCATCCCGGCCCAGTGCAGGCGCTTGACCGAAAACAACAAACCGGTTGCCGCGACCATCAGCATCGGCAGGATCAGCAGGGTGTAGCGTGCATAAACCTTGCCGGCTGCGGCCCACATCATGATAATGAAGAACGCGGCTATCCCTGTTGCAGCAAGAAGTCTGGGCCGCTTTTGCAGAAATGGCAGAGCGCAGATGCCGACAAAACCCAGCAGCCGCAACCACGGCTCGCCCGAGATGATCAGATCATAGAGCTTCCCGAAGCCGCGATCGCTGAGCGATGGGCGAAAACGATCCAGCATCTCGCCTTTGATGTTGCCATCAAGCGAGTCGCCAAAGAGGAACCGAAGCTCTTGCAGGATCGGCCAGGCGAAGGCCAGCGGGATCGCAATCTTGAGCGTCCGGCGAAACGTTCTGTTCTGCCAGATCTCGCTGAACGGTTCCGTCTGCCATCTGTTGGTCAACTTCAGCGTCACTAGTGCCAGCGCCAGAAAGGCCAGCGGGGTTGGGCTTTTCTGCAAAGCGGCCAACACCAGAGTTACGCCGAAATAAGGCCAGTATTTCGGCTTTTCCAATGCTGCCAGCAGGGCTGCAATTCCAAGGGTCGAAAAGAAAACCGCACCGGTATCAAGCATCGCGGATGTGGCGTGTTTCCAGAACTGAAGCGACGTGGCCACCAGCAGGACCGAAGGCAGCATGGCCCAGGGGCTGTCCGGGATCATCACCCGCGCCAGTACGGCCGTTGCCATCAGCGCGCCCAGCGCAAAGATCATCGACGGCAGGCGCAAGGCCAGAATATCAGATACGCCAAACTCCATCAGCAGTGCAGACATCCAATACTGCATGGGCGGTTTTTTTAGGCTAGGTTCGTTGTTGGAATAAACCGCCAGCCAGTCCCCATTGCGCGCAAAGCCTGTACTGCGGTCATAAGTGTAGAATTCATCGTAGTGATAGATATTCCCAACACCCAGATCAGTCAGATACCAGGACCAGACCAGGACCATCACCAATGCGGTGACGAAGTAAGGAAGCAATCTTAGCCAATTTGGGGAGGTACCGGTCATGCTTTCCGTGGTCCTATCGCGTCATAGAAATATGTGGTGTTGATCCCGCCGGGCCTTGTTTGAAACTGCCGCGCGTCGCGCTCCCATTATTGCGTCGCCCGTCCAAGAGCAAGAAGTTTAGAAGGGCGACCGCGCTTGTCAGACTGCAGGCTCGGCCTCGTCGGGCAACATCAGGCTCAGCTCACCCTCTTTGAAGCCATCGAAGGACAAGTCCCAGCTGGCACCGGGCCAAAGCAGTTGCAACTGCTTCTTCGCAGGCCGATAGACCGCAGTATAGAGCGTGCCGAAACCTGATCTGAAAGCCGTTGAATAAAGCGGCGGACGCAGGAACGCATCGATAAACCGCTTCTCGCTTTCCGGGTGCTGGTTGAGACGGTTGAGCAAGAATCTTTCGCGTTCCACGGTGGCCGTAAAGCGCGCATGCGTGGACCATTCGACATGGCCCTGATGGTTGGTCGCGACCGGCTGGTCCGAGATTTGCGGGTGCCGGTCTGGGGCTAGATAAACCGTGCTGTGGTTATACTTGGCATCCAGAACGGTGACGTTATAGCTCATGTGGCAGGGGATGCGGCACAGGCAGTCGACCGCCTCGGCCGTTGTCTCGCAGGTTTGAAGGACATAGCGCAGGATCAGCGGCACGCCAAAGCCGTCGCCGACCTCGCGCCGCCCGCCAAAGGTGAGCGAGACCGTCAGACCGGCATCGTTGATGCCATCAAGCAGACCCAGAACGCCGTCGCTCATCCCGATGACCCCGCGCCCACCCCATTGGGTTTTCAGCAGAGCGGCGTCAAAGGTTTTTGGATGGTAGTCGTAATTGCGCACCAGAAACGGTGTTTTGCCACGCCAAATCGCCTGGCTGCAGCCCGAAAGATATTTCGGCGGGCAGTAAAAGCTGAGAAACCGTGCCTGGCTGTCGCTGCCGCCGACCAGTTCGACGATCTCTTCGTACAGCGGCAAAATCTCGGGCATGTGTTTTTGCAGGGCGCGTAGACATTCGCGATAGGTGGGGCGGGCCGAATACCCCTCTTGCGCCCACCATTTGCGGTAGGCGGGCCAGTATTCGGCAAACAGCCCGGCCAGCTTGGGACCGGGCTGTTCCTCGTCGATTGAGCGAAAAACAAGCGCCATAGGGCTTTCTACATAATTTTGAACGCGGGGTCTTCCATCGGCTGTGCCGCGGGCAGCGGTTCAGCCGTATAAGCCGAAGTGATCCCATGAATCCACTTCTTCGATTTGTCCGTCAGTTTAAAGCCCTTGGTCATTGACCGCCCGCGAGTCACGAGGATACCCAAATCAGCGCCCTCATAGCGGTAATCACCGACATTCGAGATACGCAGGAAGAACGCTTCGTTCTCGCCCACCGCGCGGCGGTGATAGTCGAACCGGTCGAACACGACGCGGCCATCTTCCAGCATCTTGTAGATGCCCGATTGTGGGGCCTGCGTGATCCGGTCGACACTGTCATCGGTGTGTTTGATTACCATTTGCGACCAGCTGTCGATCATGTCCGGATCCGCCCAGCGGGCATTCAGTTCCTCGACATCCAGCTCGAAGGGCTTCTTTGAAAACTCAAGTAGATGGAACAGAAACAGTGGCGCATCAGCGTGCGCAAAGGCCGCGTGGTTGGTCATCGAGCTGGCGCCAGTGATACGGGGGTTCAATTCGCCCAACCACAGTTCGTCGGTTTTCTTATCGATCAGGAAGTCGAGTTCGAAATAGCCGCGATAGCCTGATTTGCGCAGCTCTTCCCCGAATTGGAAGGTCAATTGCCGCGCCTGTTCACGTGCTTTCGGTGGAAAGGCGGTTGAGAAAATCTCATTCCCGCACCAGCCGCCGCGATAAGGCGTGAGTTCCTTGAAGCCCACAAGCTCAGTCATCAGCGGGCCAACGATGGTACCCTCCGAGGTCGCACAAGCCTCGATCGCCGCCCCGCGACAGTCGATCCGCTTCATGATCTTGATCTCGCCTTCGCCGACGATCTCGTCTTTGTGCTTGTTGAAATCGGCCTCGGACTTGATGAAAAACGTCGTATGGCCACTGTCGCCGAAGGCGGATTGTAGCACCAGATCATTCCCCAATCCGGCCTTTTCGCAGATCTTTTTCAGGTGATCATAGCTTTTGACAACGCTCAGCGTGTTGGGCACCGAAGGCACACCCGCCTTATTGCCGATACGGACAGTTTCGATCTTGTTGTCACATTTGGTGCGCAGCTTGGCTTTGGGGAACCACAGCTGACCGCCCAGCTCCTTGACCAGCTTCTCGGTCGTCTCGTCGAACATCAGGAAGACAAACTTGGGCTTGCCACCGCGCCGCTTGACCAGGTCGATGACCTCTTTGTGCTGCAGCAGATAATTGTTGATGTCTTCGATGGACTGAAACTCATCATGCGGCATTTCCGAAGGCACAAACACGTTCGGATGTCGCCCGTCAAAGCAATCCATGTAGCAGATATAGGTGAAGTTCATCACCCATTCATCCAGCCCCAACAGGTTGAAATTGGTCGCCGATACAAAATAGATCGGGTCCTTGTTGGTGTGGAAATACCGGCGAATTTCCGAGATGTTTTTCAGCACCTTCTTTGGCATGATTGTTGTCCTCCCTGACCCCTTAGGGGTTCTTTACTGATTTCAAAGCGTCTTCGGTAAAAATGCGCAGGCCCAGATCGGCACGGAATCCGTGGATCTCTGACACGTCCAGTTCCTGCATGAATTTGAGAATTTCAGGGCTGATCACCTGCCCCGGTACCAAAATGGGAAAACCCGGCGGATAGGGAATCACGAAGGTGGCCGAGACCATCTCTTCCCCGGCTTCGAGCCGTTCCAACATCTCCTTGTCGGGCTCGACGTAGTCGCAATTGTCTTCGTCATAGGACAGAAAAAACGCCGTGCGAATGTCACCAGCTTCGGTACCTGCCTCACAGCGGAACGCATCGTGGAACCGACTAAAATCGGGCAGAGGTGGGACGTGTTCGCTCAGATTCCTGACGCGCTTTTCAAAGGCCCGTTTTTCCATCTTCGAGGCATCGTCCATCAGATCGTCGAGTTCCTTGGCGATCTCGACCAGCACCTCGATAAGATAGGCGACCGAGCTGCGCGTGGTGCCGATATTGGTCATGAACAACACGGTATTACGCGAGGTTTTGTTGATCTGGATGCCGTATTTATCCATCAGGATCTTGGTCTTGAACGTATCCCCATCCCAGCCGGTCGCGCCCACATGCAGGGTGATACGCGTGGCATCCAGAACAAACTCGTCTTTGGCCCAGCAATCCCAAACATCGGCCCAGCCCTGATCGGGATCGAAATAGCTGGTCATGCCGCTTTCGCGATATTGCTCGGGGATCATGTCGCCCGCCGTGACCAGCTTGAAATACTTCCTGAGCAGCGGATGGGTCGTCACGGCCCGGCGGATTGCCATCGCGCTTTCGACCTGCCGCTGGACGAACTCGTACCCTTCGATCTCGACCTGTCTGCGCCCAACATCCAGCGAGGCGATGATCTGATAATTGGGAGAGGTCGAGGTGTGGGTCATATAGGCCTCGTGAAACGCCTCTTCGACCGCACCTTTGAACTGCTGGTCATTGACGTGGATCATCGAACCCTGCCGCAGCGCAGTCAGCGTTTTATGCGTTGATTGTGTGGCATAGACCCTAACGCGTGCATCGGGCGGAGCGATCAGGCGGGTGTTCAGAAGGGTTTCATCATCCGCGCCCTTCAGTTCCTCCTGCTGGTTGGCATAAGCCTCGGCATGTTCTGGGGTGCGGAATTGTTCGCGCAGGATATTGGCTGATCGCATCGCAGTACGTACGCGCGAATTTGGGGCAAAGCGCGCGTAACCGAACCACGCCTCATCCCACAGGAACACAAGGTCCTTTTTGATCGCCAGACATTCCTGCATCACCCGCTGCACGTTGTAGACGATGCCGTCGAATGTGCAGTTGGTCAGCAGCACCATACGAACCTGATCCAGCTTGCCTTCGGCCTTCAGGGTCAAAAGCTTGTGCTTGATCTCTCGGATCGGCACCGCGCCATACATCGAGTAATCGTGCAGCGGATAGCTGTCCATATAGACGACGCTCGCCCCGGCCAGCACCATGCCGTAGTGGTGCGATTTGTGGCAATCGCGGTCGATCAGCACGATGTCTCCGGGCCGTACCAGCGCCTGCACCACGATCTTGTTGCAGGTCGAGGTGCCATTCGTGGCAAAAAACGTCTGTTTAGAGCCGAATGCGCGGGCGGCAGCCTCCTGCGCCTCTTTTATCGGACCTTTGGGTTCCAGCAGAGAATCCAGCCCGCCAGACGTGGCCGAAGTTTCCGCCATGAAGATATTTGATCCGTAGAACGCCCCCATGTCCTGAATCCAGTGGCTGCGACTAATCGATTTACCCCGGCTGATCGGCATCGCGTGGAACACGCCCGTGGGCTGTTTTGAGTATTCCTTGAGCGCCGTGAAGAACGGTGTCTTATAGCGCCGCTGCACCCCGCGCAGGATGTTCAGGTGTAATTCCAGAAAGTCTTCCTGATTGTAGAAGACCCGCCGGCACAGGCCCAGATCGAGACCGGCAATATCTTCCGCCGAACGGTCGGTGATTAGATAAGCGTCCAGCTCGGGGCGCAGCATGCCGATCCTGCGGCAGGTTTCAGGGCCGTATTCCGAAGGGGACAGCGCATCAAGATCGGCGCCCTCGCCATAGAGGCTGATATAGCGGCCCAAAACATTGGTTTCGTTCTTGGACTTCAGGCTAAGGCCCGGGCGAACAATGACCGCCTGTACATTCTGGTTGAACAGAACCCCGATCAGCGCATCCTCGACACTGGGAACGACAACGGTTTCATAAATAAACGGATCTTCGCTGCGGCGCATCCGTTGCAGGCTGGTTTGCAGGAACCGTTCCTGATGTTCGTTGACCTTGTCAACGATCATCACCTCGAAATATGGGCGGCCCAGCGCGCGGGCTTCATGGCTTTGGGTGGACTCGTCCTCAAACTCATCAACCTCGGTCTCATCCGCGATCAACGGGATCGAGCGGCGACGATAGGCCCCTGAGGTCAGCGCCCGCGACACCCGGCGCACGGCGGTAGAGAAATCGCCAAAGTTACCATGGTCCAGCAAACGACGCAGATAGTCGAACGCCGATCCGCCCGGAAAAGCGAAATACATCTCGATCGGGGCCAGCGCCTGCAGCAACTGCCGTGCCCGGTCCCGATCTTTTTCGTTACCGCCCTGATCCAGGGACTCGGCCGTTTCCCGCAGCGCGCTCCATCGGTCTGCCCTCAGTTGCGAGGCGCTGTAGTAGTCCGAGATGGTGTGGAGCTTTTCGCTATCGGAAATGCCGTGCATGAAATTTTTCCTTTCTGCCGATACCGAAAAGCTGGGCCGGTATCAGTCTGTGCCAGAGCGTCCTTTGTAGAGATACAGATTGTCGGGCTTGGTCGCGGCGTCTTCAGTATATCCCAGCGCCGTTCTGGGGTCGGATGCAGCGACGCCCGCAACGTCGCCTTTCTGCGGAATGCGCAGCGGGCCGAGCGTGTGCAGATAGGCATCCGCCCCGCTGGAACGGTCATAGACCGGGAACTCCGCCTCGCGGTCGCGGAAGCTTTTGAGAACCTGCCCCAGACCTTTCAGTCCGACCTCGCGTTGGCGGCGGACCTGATCAAGATCGATCTCGATAGGGAAGATATCCTCCTGTCCCGCAGACTGGTGCAGCACGGTGGCCGAGGGATCAACGACCAGTGAGCGGCCCACGCCCCCGGCGGCCAGCCCGTTCACGTCAAACACGTAGCATTGGAACTGCGCAGCGGTCGCCTTGGCGATCGACAGCTCGGCCTCGCGGTCGGTTGTGCCGGTCAGAACCGGGTGCAGAAGAACCTCGACCCCTTGGCTAGTCAGGTGGCGGGTGGTTTCGGGGAACCAGATGTCGTAGCAGATCGACAGGCCAAACCGGCCCACATCCGGCACATCAAAGATGCAGAATTCGGTACCCGATGCTATGTTCTGTTCATAAGGCTTGAACGGGAACATCTTGGAGTATTTTGAGACGATCTCACCTTCGGGGTTGATCACCACCGAGGTGTTGAAAATCCGTCCATCTTCGTGCTTTTCGAACATCGAACCGGGGATCAGCCAGATCCCATAACGCCGAGCGGCATCCTGAAAGCGCGACAGGTCGTCATTGGGAAAGGGCTGGGCAAACCGGTCGAGCGGACCATGAGGCGCCAGTTCGCTGAACAGGGCCATCTGGGTCCAGGGGAACCGTGCCATCATAATGTCGATCCGGTGCAGCATCGCGTCGACATTCGACTGCAACGCACCGACATGCATCTGGATTCCGGTTATCGCAAAAGGGGTCATTTTTCGTTTCTTCTCATTTTCTTGCCGATTGCGACCGCCGATTTGATCCGGCGTTCTTCATCGGAACATAAAACCGTGTGGTCACGCAAGCCTGCTGTCCTCAGGCTATGGTTTTCCGAGGCGACTGCCCTCATACTGCGGCTTCCTCGGCGGTATCTTCTGCCTGCGGTTCCACAAAATCGATGTCGTTGCGAACCCAGAAGAACCGGAATCCGCAACTGCGCAGCCATTTCTCAAGCCGATCAAGGCTGGACCACTCCCGCCGCAGCCCGCGCGTGGATTCGACCAGCGCCCATTGGCCATCGACCAGAAAGTATACAGTCCAAGTATTGGGATGCGCCGAGTGGTTGGCAAAGCCGCCGCTGATCACCTCACGCGCCGTGCGAACGGCGACCGGATAGTCGCCGATGCGACCCTCAGCCGCGAGAATGGCCAGATCGTTTTGACGGATCGTGAATGTGGGAAGGGGGGCGTCGTTCATGCAGCCTCGATCTGCGCCGCGTCCAGCAGCGCTTTTCGCCGTTCACTGATATCCGCTGGCTTCAGGTTTTCGACGCGGGTCGCCAACGTCCAGACATGACCGAACGGATCGGCAATCGTGGCGCAGCGTTCACCCCAATAGGTGTCCGCCGCCTCAGCGATCAGGCTGGCACCGCTTTCCAACGCGACTGCAAGGGCAGTGTCCACATCTTCGACATACATATGATGCCCAATCGGAGTGACTGTGCCCGGAATGGCGGGGCCGTGCGCACCCCATCCGGCGGTGACAAACAGCATCGAGTTGCCGATCTTGATCGAGGCAAAGCCGGGGGCCTCATCCGCATCATAGGCCTGTATCTTCGCATCAAAGGCGCTTTCGTAGAAAGTTAGCGCGGCATCGACGTCGGCGACGGCAAGCGATGCGGTGCAGGTGCGATAGCCACGTGGCAGAGTGGCAGGTTTCTTTTTCATTCCGGTACTCTCTGAATTGGGCGGCGGACACCCTGGATTATCTGCAGGAATTTCCCGCACTATGCATCATACTGTGGATCAAACCAGGAGATACTGCAACACTATGATGCATAGTGCTAAAATTTCTGCCGTGATGCTTAGAATGTAGGCGGAGTACAGGCGCTGATGACCCGGCAAACTTCGGGGCCGACCTGCCTGAACCGGTGCGGGGTGCGACTGTCGAAATAATAAGCATCGCCTGGTCCCAGTACCTTGCGCTTATCGCCCACGGTCACCTCCACCCGACCCGAGATGACAATACCGCCCTCTTCCGCCTCATGCCCGTACATCACGCGACCGGTGTCAGCCCCTAACTCGTAAGTTTCCTGCAAGATCATCATAGCGCGACCATGAAGGTTTGATCCTACCTGCCGCAGAGACAGCCCACCCTTTCCGATCTCAGTAAGTTCTTCTGAGGCGTAAAACACGGTCTGCTCAGGTTCGATTTCGAAGGAAAAGAAATCGGACATGCCAATCGGTATGCCTTGCAGAATACGCCGTAACGCACCAACCGATGGATTCATCTTGCCCGACTCGATCAGTGAGATGGTTGAGTTCGGCACATCCGACTTCTTGGCCAGCGCCCGCTGAGATAAGCCTGCACGCTCTCGCAAGGTTCGCAGGCGCAATCCGAGGGTCAAATCCTCTTGGCTGGTGTTCTTCATGTTCAGTATCCGCAACACTTGATCCTGCCGGGACGGTAAATCAATGGCTTATGAATCACAAGAAACAGGCTTTCGCTTGCAGGCGCAGATACTACAGTCGCGCAGTCAAACATACGGGCACCGCGCCCGGAAACGGGAAAGGACGCAAGATGCTGAACGCTCAGATTGCTGAACGCCGGAATACCTCGATCGCGCAAGGCGTGGGGATGCAAACGCAAGTCTATGTGGACCGTGCCGTGAATTCCGAGGTCTGGGATGTCGAAGGCAAACGCTATATTGATTTCGCCGCAGGCATCGCCGTTGTGAACACCGGGCATTGCCACCCCAAGGTGATGGAGGCTGTTCAGAAACAGGCCGCGAACTTCACCCATACCTGCCATCAGGTTCTGCCTTATGAGAACTACATCCGCCTGGCCGAGCGCCTGAACGAGAAGGTGCCTGGCGACTTCACCAAGAAAACCGTCTTTGTCACTACAGGTGCCGAGGCGGTCGAGAATGCCGTCAAGATCGCGCGTGCTGCCACTGGCCGCCCGGCTGTAGTGGCCTTTGGCGGCGCTTTTCACGGCCGCACCTTCATGGGCATGTCGCTGACCGGCAAGGTTCAGCCCTATAAAGCGGGCTTCGGCGCGATGATGCCCGATACCTATCACGTCCCGTTCCCGATCGATCTGCATGGCACCTCGACCGAAGATTCGCTGGGTGCTTTGACTAAACTGTTCAAGGCCGATCTCGATCCGGGCCGGGTGGCCGCGATCATCATCGAACCGGTCCAGGGCGAAGGTGGCTTCTACCCCGCTCCGGCTGAGTTGATGCGTGGTCTGCGCGCGCTTTGCGACGAACATGGCATCGTTCTGATTGCCGATGAGGTACAGACCGGCTTTGCGCGCACTGGCAACCTGTTCGCGATGGACGCTTATGACGTCTCTGCTGATATCACCACCATGGCCAAAGGTCTGGCCGGTGGTCTGCCGCTGGCCGCCGTCACCGGTCGTGCCGAGCTGATGGACGCCGCGCACCCGGGTGGTTTGGGCGGAACCTATGGCGGCAACCCGCTGGGGATCGCCGCCGCCCATGCTGTGATGGATGTGATCGAGGAAGAAGACCTGTGCACGCGCGCCAATGAGCTGGGCTCGCGCTTGAAACAGCGTCTGGAATCGATCCGTTCCCGCACGCCCGAGATCGTAGATATTCGTGGTCCGGGCCTTATGGTTGCGGCCGAGTTCAACACGACCGACGGCAGCGCCCCAAATCCCGATATGGCAAACGCCATACGGGTCGAGGCATTGAAGCGTGGATTGATCCTGCTGACATGTGGCGTATATGGGAACGTAATTCGTTTCCTCGCGCCGTTGACGGTGCAGGACGAAATCTTCGCCGAGGCCATGGATATCCTCGAAGCCTCGATCGACGCTGCCAAAGGAGCCTGAACATGCTGGATACCAAAGTGACCAAGCTGGAGCTGAAAGATCCCAGCCTTCTGGAACCCCGCGCCTATATCAACGGTGAATGGGTCGAAGGTGAGGCAACGTTCCCTGTCTACAACCCTGCAACCGGTGATCTGATCGCCAATGTGACAGATGTCAGCATCGAAGGCACAACACAGACCATTGATGCAGCTTACGCTGCGAAGAAGGAATGGGCTGCTCAGACTGGCAAGGAACGCGCCGCCATTCTGCGCAAATGGTTCGACCTGATGGTCGAAAACGCAGACGATCTGGCAACCATCCTGACCGCCGAGATGGGTAAACCCTGGCCCGAGGCGCGCGGTGAAATCCTATATGGCGCGTCCTTTATCGAGTGGTTCTCGGAAGAGGCCAAGCGTGTTTACGGCGACGTCATCCCCGGCCACCAGCGCGACAAGCGCATCGTGGTGCTGAAGCAGCCCGTGGGCGTAGTGGGATCAATCACGCCTTGGAATTTCCCCAACGCGATGATCGCGCGCAAAGTTGGCCCGGCGCTGGCCGTGGGCTGTACTTTTGTGGCGCGCCCAGCGACGTTGACGCCGCTGTCGGCGACGGCGATGGCGGTTTTGGGTGAACGTGCGGGTATACCAGCGGGCGTGTTCAACGTGATCCCGGGCACAGACAGCTCGGGCGTTGGTAATGAGCTTTGCACCAATGACAAGGTCGCCAAGATCACCTTCACCGGCTCGACCCGTGTAGGACAGATCCTGATGCGTCAGGCGGCGGGCACCATCAAGAAGATGTCGCTGGAACTGGGCGGTAACGCACCATTCATCGTCTTTGACGATGCCGATGTGGATGCCGCCGTGGATGGCGCGATGATCGCGAAGTTCCGCAACAATGGCCAGACCTGCGTCTGTGCCAACCGCATCTATGTGCAGGCGGGCGTCTATGACGAGTTTGCTGCCAAGCTGGCCGAGAAGACAAAATCTTTGAATGTCGGCGACGGCTTTGGCGACGGCATCACCACAGGTCCCCTGATCAATCAGGCGGCGGTCGACAAAGTTGAAGAACATATATCGGACGCGGTTTCCAAAGGGGCGACTGTAACGCTGGGCGGCAAGCGCTCGGAACTGGGTGGGACATTCTTTGAACCCACCGTTCTGACTGGCGTAACCCGCGACATGGTTGTGGCAAAGGACGAAACCTTCGGCCCCGTCGCTCCGCTGTTCAAATTCGAGGAAGAAGACGACGTCGTCAACATGGCCAATGACAGCGAGTTCGGCCTGGCCTCGTATTTCTACAGCCGCGATCTGGCGCGCGTCTGGCGTGTGGCCGAGGCGCTGGAATCGGGCATGGTGGGCATCAACACTGGCCTGATCTCGACCGAAGTCGCCCCGTTCGGCGGTGTCAAACAATCCGGTCTAGGCCGTGAGGGTTCGAAATACGGGATCGAGGATTTCCTTGAGATGAAGTATCTCTGCATGGGTGAAATTCAGTAAGCGCCTCGTGCCTCGAAAATTCAACGCACTCGCAGTCCGCTGCGGGTGCGTTTTTCGTTTCAGACCGATGCGTGCCCGCGCAGACGGAACACCAACGGCATCATCACCAAGACCAGAGCCGCCGAGAAAAAGAACGGTGCGCCGGGCAGATAAGTGCCTTCGCCATCGACCGACGCCTGAAAGATGCCGGTCATCACCAAAGGCGACAGAACCGCAGCGACAGAAGACAGTGACGCGATGACTCCCTGCACCACGCCCTGCCGGTCTTCGTCCGCCTGGTTCGAGGCCATAGCCGTGATCAAGGCAGGCACGAGGTCGGACAGCGCGGCAAGCAGAATAAAGATGACAAGGGCCGTAACCGTTACGGTAAACCCAAAGCCGATCATTCCGACCAATGCCGATACCATCCCCAGCAGCAGGGTTCGGTAATCGCCGATCCAGCGAATGAAGACCGGCATCAGTCCGGCTTGGACGAAGGCCAACAGCACGCCGTATGCGGCCAGCGACAGGCCGATATACAGCGTGGACCAGCCAAACACCTCTCGTATCCAGAAGGCCCAGAGGGTGGGGTAGACCATGTTGGCAAATTCAAAGATGAAAATGCACAGCAGCGGCACTGCCAGCCCCGGAAAGCGGAAGGCGTCAAAGATCGATTTGAACGGGTTCAGGTCGCGCTTGCCAAAGGGGCGGCGCTTTTCTGGTTTCAGGCTCTCGGGCAGGACGAAGACTCCGAACAGGGCGTTGGCGGCGGACAAGACCGCAGCGATCCAGAACGGCGCAGTAATGCTGATCCCGGCAGCGATGCCGCCGATGGCCGGGCCAAGCACAAACCCAATCCCGAAGGCCGCCCCGATCAGACCGAAATTCGCCGCCTTCTCAGTCGGTGAGGATATGTCAGCGATGTAAGCCGTTGCGGTAATATAGGTCGCCCCCGCAAGCCCCGCGAGCGTTCGTCCCAGAAGAAGCAGCCAGAATGTTTCGGCCAGCGCCATAATCACATAATCCAGCGCCAACATGGTCAGTGCTGCGATCAGGATCGGCCTGCGCCCGACCGCATCTGAAATGCTGCCGACAATGGGTCCGCACAGGAACAGCGCCCCGGCATAGGCGGCCATCAGCAGCCCACCCCAAAAGGCCCCTTGTCCGGTATTGCCCGCACCGACGCGATCCATCAGATCGGGCATGATCGGGAACACGATGCCAATACCGATGGCATCGATCATCAGTGTGATCAGAATGAAGGTTATTGCGCGGCTTTTGAACATACCGCCCTATCGGACGAGTACGCTGTTAAAGCAAGAGAAAAGGGCTGTGTGGTACAATTGTCCAGCAGCCCTTTTCCAGTTCATGTTTATTGGCCCAATGCCACGCCTTCGCGACGAGGATCAGCAGCGCCGATCAACTGCCCGTCCTTGATCAGGATGGCATGCAACCCGCTGTTGAGATCGACTTCTTTCACCTCATGACCTTTGGCGGTCAGAGCATCTGCGAATTCGGCAGCGGATGTTCCCTGCTCAAGATCCATCGCAGACCCGTTGCGATGCACGAAATGCCCGGTTTCGATGGCATCCTGCGGGTCCATTTCCCAATCCAGGATCGCAATGATCGTTTTGGCCACATAGTTGATGATGCGGCTACCACCGGGTGAACCGATCAGCAGATAGGGCTCACCATCCTTCATCACGATAGTTGGTGACATCGAACTGCGCGGGCGTTTGCCACCCTCAACGCGGTTGGCCACCAGACGGTCGCCATCCTTTGGTGCGCGGTCGAAATCGGTGAGTTCGTTGTTCAGCAGGAAACCCCGCACAAAAACCCGGCTGCCAAAGGCGGTCTCAATAGTGGTCGTCATCGACAGCGCGTTGCCGTACTGATCTCGGATCACGATATGGCTGGTGCCGGGACGACCCGGGTTTTGCGAGGGCGCAAACAGGGCGGTGTGATCACGTGGCGGCTCACCTGCCTGACGCTTCTCGCTGGCTGCAGCAGGGTCGATCATCTCCGAGCGCAGCTTTAGATAGTCCGCGTCCAGCAGACCCTTGACCGGTACATCGATAAAATCGCCGTCGGCCATGTAAAGCGCGCGGTCGGCATAGGCCAGCTTGGCGGCCTCGGCATAGAGATGCGCCATCTCGGCGTTCCAACCGGTGCCTTCGAGGTCGAAGTTGCTGAGGATCCCCAGAATCTGGCCCACGGTCAGACCACCCGAGGTGGGCGGACCCATTCCGCAGACATCGTAGCCGCGATAATCGGCGCAGACGGCGGGGCGGATTTTGACGCGGTAGTCGGCCAGATCTTCAAGCGTGATGTTGTTTTCCACCTTGGATGTGGCATCCACTGCCGCCACGATATCTTCGGCGATGGGGCCGCTATAGAAGGCGCCTGCGCCCTGATCGGCCAGAATGCGCAGGGTTTCGGCAAACTCGGGGTTCCGTAGTAAGGTTCCAGCCTGCAGCGGCGTGTCATCTTCGTTGAAGAAATACGCTTTGCCCGCCGGGAACACACCGACTGAGCGCTCACGTTCAATCGTGCTTTGGATCGAGTTTGCCATGCGGGGCGAAACCTCAAACCCCTGCTCGGCCTGATCGATGGTAGACTGGAACAGCGAGGCCCAGTCTTTCTTGCCATAGAGGTTATGGGTCACTTCCATCAGGCGCAGAATGCCCGGAACGCCAACAGATTGTCCGCCTACAACAGCTTCGGGCCACGGCATCTTTTCACCGTCCGGTAACAGAAACCGTTCAGGCGTGGCTTTCGCAGGGGCTTTTTCACGCGCATCAAAGGTGGTCAGAGTTTTAGCCGACGCATCCCAATACAGCATGAACGCACCACCGCCGATGCCCGATGATTGCGGTTCAACCAGATTGAGCATCAGCTGCACGGCAATCATCGCATCTGCGGCTGTGCCACCTGCGGCCAGCACATCATATCCGGCTTTGGCAGCAATGGGATTGGCGGCCGAGACCATGAACTCGGTGCCAGTCACCGAGTTTTTGTCCTCCCAACCATAGCCATATTCCGGCGCAGGGTCCTGCGCATTGGCCGCGCAAGCGACAACACCCAACGCCAGAACGGCGCCGGTTTTCGTGAATGTCTTCATCATAGAAATCTCCCGGTAAGGATCTGCGAGATTGGCTACTAAGTAACGAACTTCAAATGGCAGATTCTCAGCTTAAATCCGATCGATTTACCGCACAACATATACTGACGTGTGCGAATGCCTCACGACCCGCGCCGCATTCGGACCGAGCAAATAGTCTTTCAAGTCAGGCTTATGCGCGCCGATCACGATCAAGTCCGAGCCCGCGCCTTCCGCGGTTTTGAGGATCTCCTGATAGGCGCTGCCAGTTGCCACCACATGACGGACCTTGGCGTTGCGCTCTTCCCCCAGCGTGGCGGCGCAGAGGGCGACCAGCTTTTCATGAGCCTCTTCAATCACCTTTTCGTGGTGGTGGGGCTCGAAGAAACTGCTGACGAAACCTTCGCCATAGTCGGGTGTCACGGTCACGACATCCAGCCGCGCGCCATCCATTTCGGCCAGCGCTGCGGCGCGTTCAAGGACAGCAACATCAAGATCGCCATTGCTGATATCCACGGCGCACAGAATTGCTTGGGTCATGCGGGTTCTCCCTGTTTTGCGGCACGGCCACGCTGGAGGAAGGCGACAAGACCCAACAGGATCAGCGCCGGGATAAAGATCAGCTCTTTCGCGGGCTGGCTTTGCGGGGCCTGAATGCTGGTGATGCGAACGGCATCGTCAGCATAATAGTCGAACATATCCAGCTCATCCGCGACCGGCGTACCGAACATCGGCTCGTCGAGTTTGACCAGACCATCCTCTTCCAGCGTCATCAGGCCCAGAGCGTCAATGCGTGCTGTGCCGTCGGCCCCTTCCGGAATATCCAGAACCACGGTGGTTTCGGTCATGTTGCCAGTGTCAAAGTCCGGACCTGCGACCTCAATCCGCATGGTGCTGCCGGGTGCGGCCTCACCCACGGCCTGTGTCAGCTGTGCCGGTTCGATCTGCGCAAAGGGCGGTGCGATGCGGTTCATGAAGAAATCCGGACGGAACAGCGCAAAGGCGATCAGAATCAGCGCCACGCTTTCATAGATGCGGTTCTTGGTCAGGAACCAGCCCATGGTACCTGCGGTGAAGATCAGGATCGCGATGGTCGCAGAGACGGCCACCAAGATGCCCTGTACCCAGCCCACATCGATCAGCAACAGATCGGTGTTGAAGATGAACACGAAAGGCAGTGCCACGGTGCGCAAGCTGTAGAAGAAGGCGGTGAAACCGGTCTTAATCGCATCCCCACCAGAAACGGCGGCGGCCGCAAAGCTCGCCAGACCCACGGGCGGTGTCACATCAGCCATGATGCCGAAGTAGAAGACGAACAAGTGCACCGCGATCAGCGGCACGATCAGCCCATCCTGCGCGCCCAGTTCGACAACCACACCCGCCATCAGCGAGCTGACGACGATGTAGTTCGCCGTGGTCGGCAGGCCCATTCCGAGGATCAGGCTGAGAAGACCGACCAGCGCCAGCATGGCGATCAGGTTGCCACCCGACAGGAACTCGACCAGATCAGCCATCACTTGGCCCACGCCGGTCAGCGTCACAGTACCAACGATCACACCCGCGGTGGCGGTCGCCAGCGCGATACCGATCATGTTGCGCGCGCCGTCAATCAGGCCGTTCCACAGATCAACAACACCGGCCATGAAGGCATTCGCAGTGTCACTTTCACCCCGGAAGATCGACTTGAGCGGTTTCTGCGTCAGCAGGATCACGAACAACAGCGAAGTCGCCCAGAAGGCTGATAGGCCCGGTGATTTCTGTTCGATCATCAGGAAATAGACCAACACGATGATCGGTAGCAGGTAATGCAGACCGGCCTTGTAGATTTCGGCAATTACCGGCAGTTCAACCTCTTTGGCATTAGGATCGTCAGGCACCAAGTCCTCTACTCCGGAAGCCAGCCAAAGCAGGATCAGATAGGCCAAAACGATCAGCGCCGACAGGACCAGACCCGACGCATCGGGCATGAGCGCGACAATCGCTTTGATCGGGTACTGGATGCCATAGCACAGCCCGGCAAAGCCCACGAAGAACAGCGCCATTCCACCGATTGTGCGCCCCATCGAAACGACGCGGTCGCCCAGCGTCGGCATGTTCCGCTTCACCGCTTCAAGATGCACAATGTAGACCAGCGCGATGTAGGAAATCGCAGCAGGCAGGAAGGCGTGGGTGATCACCTCAACGTATGAGATGCCCACATATTCCACCATCAGGAAGGCAGCAGCGCCCATCACCGGTGGCATGATCTGGCCGTTCACGGATGAAGCGACCTCAACCGAGCCCGCTTGTTCGCTGGAAAAGCCCACACGCTTCATCAGTGGGATAGTGAAGGTGCCGGTCGTGACAACGTTCGCAATGGACGAGCCCGAGATCAGGCCGGTCGCCGCAGAACCAACAACAGCCGCTTTGGCCGGGCCACCGCGCAGGTGCCCCAGCGCGCCAAAGGCCATCTTGATAAAGTAGTTGCCCGCGCCCGCCTTATCCAAAAGCGCGCCGAACAGCACGAACAGGAAGACGAACTTGGTCGACACGCCCAGCGCGATGCCAAAGACACCTTCGGACGTGATCCACATATGGCTCATCGCCTTTTGCAGGCTGGCACCTTTCCAGCGGATCACCTCGGGCACCCACTCGGAGGAACCAAAGAAGACGTAGGCCAGAAAGATCGTGGCGATGATCGCCATTGCCGGGCCAAGCGCGCGACGCGCGGCCTCGAACAACAGCAGCAGGCCAACAAGGGCAAACCACTTGTCCGTATCGTCTGCCAGCCCCCCGGCATCGACGATCTTTTGATAGAAGAAATAACCATAAAGCGCCAGAAATGCGCCCACGATCCCCATGATCCAATCCTGAATCGGGATGTAGTTCCGCGGGCTGGATTTCAGTGCCGGATAGGCCGAAAAGGCCAGGAACATCGCAAAGGCCAGATGAATCTGGCGTGAGTTGTTCACTACACTGCCCGGCAGCAGATAATTCGATAGGGGAGAGGCCAGAACGACCTGGAACACCGACCACAAAACCGCAACGATCGCCAGAAACAGCCCGACATTTCCCGCCGGATCACGCGCGCCTGCATCTGATGAGGCAACCAGTTCCTGAAGCTCTTCTTCGGAAAGAGGGCGATTGCCCTGTGTGTCGGAACTCATGTTGGTATCTCCCTGTCCTTCGGCCTTGGTTTTTACGGCCGTCTTGTCTCCGGTTTAGCCCGGATATGAATCGGGGCGCCCCGAAAGGCGCCCCGTGTCAGGTCTGGTTACTGAATCCAGCCTTTTTCTTTGTAGTACTTCTCAGCACCCGGATGCAGCGGTGCCGACAGGCCGTCCGCAATCATCTCTTCTGGTTTCAGGTTGGCAAATGCCGGGTGCAGCTTTTTGAAGTCATCGAAGTTCTCGAAGACCGAGCTGACAACCGCATAAACCGCGTCTTCCGACACGTCAGCCGAAGTCACGAAGGTTGCACCAACACCAAATGTCGAGGTGTCACCATCCGAACCGCGGTACATGCCACCGGGGATGGTTGCGGTACGGTAGAACGAGTTGTCGCCCACCAGCTTGTCAACCGCGTCACCACTGACATTCACCAGAACCGAGTCGCACGCGGTGGTGGCTTCCTGGATCGAACCCGAGGGGTGACCAACGGTGTAAACCATCGCGTCGATCTGGTTGTCGCACAGGGCAGCCGACTGTTCAGCCGCCTTCAGCTCGGTCGCCAGTTCGAAATCGTCTGTGGTCCAACCCATTTCGCCCAGCAGCACTTCCATGGTGCCGCGCTGACCGGAACCGGGGTTGCCGATGTTGACGCGCTTGCCCTTCAGGTCTTCGAAATTCGAGATACCCGCGTCGGCACGCGCCACAACCGTGAACGGCTCTGGGTGTACCGAGAACACGGCACGCAGGTTCTCAAACGGGCCGGCTTCTTCGAATTTCGAGCTGCCGTTGAATGCGTGGTACTGCCAGTCCGACTGTGCCACCCCAAACTCAAGCTCGCCTTCGCGAATGGTGTTGATGTTGTAAACCGACCCCCCAGTCGACTCCACCGAACACCGGACCCCGTGCTCTTTCCGGCCCTTGTTGACCAGACGGCAGATCGCGCCACCCGTCGGGTAATAGACACCCGTAACGCCGCCAGTTCCGATCGTGATAAATTCTTCAGCATATGCCGCTGGTGCCATCAGGGCCGCCGCGGCAAATGCGGTGATTGAGGTTTTCTTGAACACTTTGACACTCCTGTTGTCAGTCTTTTTTGATCTGTGGGGTGCCTGAAACCTTTCAGAACACAACAGAAAAAATCGCACTGGAATCAGGCCCCCCGATGATAAAGAGGAAAGCGAAACCAAACAGCAGGTGTCTATACGGTAGATTACGTATAGGCTTGGATTTAGATATAAGGGAAAGAGGGTAACTGATCACATTCTGTGACTGTGATACCGACCCGTGCAGAAGGTCGTTTGGACAAGAATTGAACTACGCAGGGCAACAAGAAATACGCCAGGACCACACTGAGCCAGCCCGCAGGCGAAGATCGCTGCGCGCCACGCTTGCGCTGTGTTTGGGCGGGCTGCAGTTCATCGCCATCCTTTCGGTGATCCTGTCGACCTTTGTCAGCTCGGAGAACGCGCTGTTGCGGCAATCCCGAACATCGCTGAACGAAGTCAGTGTCAATGTCATCGGCCAAGTCAAAAGTTTTCTGAACCCCGCCCGGCAGGCCTTGGATGCAACTCGGCGACTTGCTGAAAATGACGTACTGGATATCAGCGATCCTGGCGTATTGGAAAGCCATTTTTTTCAGCAGCTACAGGTCGCGCCTCAACTCGCAGGGATGTATCTGGCCGATGCGACGGGCAGGTTTGTCTATGTCATGCGCGCGGAAGAGCCCGGACGCTATCGCACCAAGTTCGTTCCGCCATTCCTGCCCGGCACCGCGGAACATCCCGCCGATTTCCAATGGCGCAACGATCAGTTCACATTGCTGGAAACGGCCACTACCCAGACTGACACCTATGAGGCGCGCACCCGGCCTTGGTTCAGAATGGTGACCGAAGCCAAAGCACCGATCTGGACAGAGCCTTATATCTTCTTCACCACGCGCCAGCCGGGGATCACTTATAGTGTCCCCATATTGGACGATACCGGAGATATCCGTGCCATTTTGGGTGTCGATATCCAGATCGACGCCCTGTCGGGATTCCTGCTGGACATCTGGTCGGAACGACGCGGTGCCGCGCTGGTTCTGAACGAAAATGGCGCGGTGCTGGCGCATCCAACGCTGGTGCTGATCCGGCAGGAAGCACATATGGAAGCGCCCGAGCTGACGCGTGTGGACCAAATCGCAGACCCCATCGCGCAAAAGGCGTTCGGAGATGTCGTGCAAACCGGTCTGAGCGACACGGAAGGACCGGTTCATACCGATTTCCAGCTGAACGGTCAGGACTATGTGGCGATGCTGATCGAGGTGTCCGAGCCGGGGCTGCGTTGGTTGATCGGGCTTTATGCGGCCGAGGACAACTTTATTGGCGAGATCAAGAAGAACCGGACGCAAGGCGTCTGGATCGCGCTTGCCATTGCCATTCTGACCGGCGCAATTGGTTTGGCCATGGCCGACCGGATCTATGCCCCTGTGCGCACCTTCGCCAGCCAGAGCCAGCAATTGCGCAGCGGAGAGATCACCACCGAAGAAGGCCTGCACAGCCCCTATCGCGAGCTGGAAGATACCGGTGCGGCTTTGACTCAGGAAGTTCGGCAACGGCAACGGTTCGAAACCGCCTATGGCCGCACCTTCGATCTGGCCTCGCGCGGGATGGCGCAGATCTCGCCCGAAACGGGGCGGTTTCTGCGGACCAACGAACAGCTGTGCGATATCATGGGATATCAGCCGGATGAATTGGAGAAGATGACGCTGGCCGACATCCTGCCGGAAGACGAACAGCGGATCGCGGTCAAGTTCCGCGAAACCCTGCTGCAGGATTCCGAGTTCATCGCCGAGAACCAGTTTATCCGAAAAGACGGATCCCCCATCTGGTTGCGGGTCAATGCCATCCTCATCCGCGATGAAAGCGGGACCCCTGATCATGCGGTTGCCATTATCGACAACGTCAGCGATCGAAAGCAGGCCGAGGATGAAGTAAGCCGCCTCAGCCGCGATCTGTCCCATGTGGCACGGGTCAACCTGATGGGCGAGATGGCCTCGGGGCTGGCGCATGAGCTGAACCAACCGCTAAGCGCGATTTCCTATAATGTCGACGCCGCGAAGATCACGCTGGATGAAATCGGCGATCCCGATCCTGAGGTTATAGAAATCCTTTCGGATATCGACCGCCAGTCGCGCCGTGCGGGCGACATCATCCGCGCCCTGCGTGATGTGGTGCGTAAGGATCGCGGACGTCAGACTCCGTTTGAACTGAACGGGCTGATCCGGCAAACCGTCAGCCTGATGGACGCCGAGGCGAAGTTACACGAGATCAAGCTGCTTTATGAAGAAACCGACCTTCCTCTTGTCATCGGAAACCGGACGCAAATCGCTCAGGTTCTGGTTAACCTGTTGCGCAACGCGATCGACGCCCTGGCCCTGGAACCGGATGGCAAGGGTAAAATCACCATCACTACAAAGACCAGCGATGAACTGGTCGAGGTGCGGGTTGAGGATAATGGGCCCGGGATTAGCGATGGTGTCACCTTGTTCAACTCGTTTGACACCCAGAAGACCGACGGGATGGGGCTGGGCCTGTCCATTTGTCGGACCATCGTCAAAGCCAATGACGGAGCCATTTGGTACGAGCCTACTGAGACGTCCGGGGCGCGCTTCTGTTTCACCCTGCAGCGCCGCGATCAGCCCAAGGAGGATCACGCATGACCTTTGAGCCGCTGGTCGTCTATATCGTCGATGACGATGAAGATGTGCGCGTCGCCTTATCTCGGTCGCTCAGCAAACGCGGACTACGGGTCGAGCATTTTGCCGATGCGCAGACATTTCTGAATCAGGTGCATGAGGACGCAAAAGGTTGCCTGATCCTGGACTATGGCATGCCCGGCATGGACGGGCTGGAATTGCAGGAACATCTGAACCGGCGCGAGTCGACCATACCGGTCATTTTCATCTCGGGTCATGGCGGCATTCCGGAATCCGTGCGGGCCACCAAGGCGGGTGCAATTGATTTTCTGGAAAAACCCTTTGACCTGCAGGTGCTGATCGAACGGATACAGGCCGCGTTTGAAATAGGCGACCGTCTGCGCGCCGAGAAATCGCGACGTCAGATGCTTGCGGACAAGCGCAGACTTTTGACCGACCGCGAGGAGCAGGTCCTGCAACATATTCTGACCCACCCCGCGCGCACGTCGAGCAAGGAGATCGCAACTGCCTTGGGTATCAGCCCGCGCACGGTAGAAATTCATCGCGGGCGCATCCAGCAGAAGGTCGGCGTGAAGACCACGATAGAGCTGTATGAACTGTTCGGGCAGATGCAATGATCGCAAGCCTGATGATGTATGCCCGCCCTCAGCTTGATGAGGCACATCTGCGATACTGGAACCTCATCCGTGACAATCTGAACCGCGCCGGGATCGAGAGCCCTGAGCATCTGTCGCAGGACGCCGAGGAATTCTCGATCTGGCAGCACCCGGAACTGGTGCTGAGCCAGACTTGCGGCATGCCGTACCGGACATGGCTACACGATAAGGTCGCGTTGGTTGGCACGCCAGACTATGGTCTCGACGGGTGCCCGCCCGGCTATTACCGCAGTGCTCTGGTCGTGCGCGCCGATGATCCACGCACAAATCTGATGGCGTTTCGGGAAGCGGTGTTCGCTTACAACCAGACATTTTCGCAATCTGGCTACGCCGCGCCTTATTGGCATCTTGAGCCGCATGGCTTCTGGTTCAAGCACCGTGTGCAAACCGAAGGTCACCTGAAGTCGGCGCATGCCGTTGCGGAAGGTCACGCCGATATCGCCGCCCTTGATGCGGTTTCTTGGCGATTGATGGCTGAGTATGAAGAGTTTGCCGCATCTCTGCGGGTGTTGGAGTGGACGGACCCGACCCCTAGCCTGCCATTGATCACTGCGGAGGGTAACGATCAGCAAGCGATTTTTACAGCGGTTGAACGGGCAATTGCGCAGTTGGATGACGCGGATCGTACTGCCTTGGGGATCAAAGGTCTCGTGAGGATTCCGGCCGAGCGTTATCTGGACGTGCAGAACCCGCCGGGATCGGTTTAGTCGTCTTGTGTGCCGGTGTCGCCGACGACAGCCGATAGCACATAATGGCTTTGGTCGTCCTTGATCAAAATCGGTGGGCCGGGTTGTTTAAGCTGCGGAACGACGCTTTCAACGCCGAGACCGCGCGTTAGGTCTGTCGCGCGACTTCCTCCGAGACCGGCTCGGCCTTTCCCTCGATCAAGTCCTCTTCGACCGGCTCTTCAAGTGACTCTTCAGCACTTTCTTCAGGTTCCTCTGCCTCTTCAGCCTCTGATTGATCCTCAAGCGCGCCAACGATCAGAGGCAGCATGTGCACACCCGTCGCACTAGCAATCTCGGGCGTCTGAGGCGTCTGCCAGCTGAGCGTATCGAAGCTGCCGCAGTTCTGGCATACCGGTCCCCATTCAGGCTGAATGTCGTGGCAATTGGTGCAGACCCATTGCGGCCCGCGCGGTGCGTTCAACGCCTTGGCCAGCCAACCCTGAACCACCGCGTCCGAGGCGCCCTCGCCCCGTTCAATCGCAGCCATCAGCGTGTAGGCCCGTGCATCCCCCTGCTTTTCGACAACATCACCCAGCGCGCGTCGCGCTTCGGGGAAGTCTTCGGCTACGATGTTCAGCTCGGCCAAAATCAGGCGTGTTTCCATATTATCTGAATGAATGCGGGTCAAAGCGGTGAACCGCTTGATCCGCTGTTCAGGTGTTTCGTCTGGCACAATCTCGGCAAAGGCATGGGCCAGATCGGGGTGAGGTTGTACTTCCCACGCCTTTTTCAGAATCTTGGTGGCTGCACGCGGTTTGCCCTTTTCGATATAGGCACGCGCGGCCATGGCGGCTGCTGGGACAAGATCGGGTGAAAGGCGGTTTGCCTCAATCGCATGTTCCTGCTGTTCGACCGTCGCCGTGTCGTCCAGCAGCACTTTGGCCTCGGACAAAGCCAGGACTGCGTCTCGCCGTTTGAACACGTCGCGCGGCAAGTACCCGGCCTTAAGCTTCGAGGTCAACGTGGACCGCGCACCGGCCCAATCCTGCGCTTTGGTCTGCAGGTTCAACAGCACATCCTGCGTTTCTTCGTGCCGGGGTTTGAGGGCCAGAGCCTTCTCGGCCAGCTTGCGCGCGGTTTCATCATCGCCTTCGGCCAGCTTTTGCTTCATGATCCCGCGCACACCGACAAATCGCGTGGCGTTGTTGGTGACCAGCTTCTTGTAAGTCTCGGACGCTTTCTTGGTATCGCCGGTCATCTCGGCTGCCTGCGCCACCAGCAAATTGGTCAGTTCCGGATTGTTCAGCAGCTTCTCGGCCTTATGAGCCTTGGTCATCGCCACGCGCCCCTCACCCGAGGCCAGCGCCATCAACCCGTCCGCCAGCGCCTGATATCCTCGCTTTTCCCGACTGCGATCGAAATAACGTGAAAGGGCGGTTTCATCACCGTTTAGGAATTTCAGCGTGGCGATCAGCAGCGTAAGCAGCTTGAAGAACAACCAGACCGCAAACACCAGCACGCCCAGCGCGATCACTGATTGCAGCGGGCCCAGTGTGTATTCGGTGCCTGCGACGGTGATCTGCACGCCGCCGGATGATTCCATCAAGAACCCAGCACCCATGGCCAGCAGGCCGATAATCGCAACAAAAACAAGGATCTTTAACAATGACCACAGCATGGCAGGTCCTTCAGTTCGAGTTCAGGCTTGAAGCAAGCGTATTTGCGGCCTCGACGGCAGAGGCCCGTGTCTGCGCCGCCTGCTCCCAATCCGCCAATGCGGTCTGCGCCGCTTCGGGCAGGGATTTCAATTCGGTCAGCGCCTTTGAGACATCACCATCTGCCAACGCTGCCTGAGCACGCGACAGGACCGCGTCCGGATCGTCGCCCTCTTGCGGGGTCACCGACCGCGCGCCTGTCTGGCGCTGCAAGAAAGCAACCAAGCCTGTGCCTTTATCGGCATCACGGGCATCCGCCAGTGCGACGCGGGCTGCGGGGGCAAACGAGCTGCGCAGCGCCGAAAGCGTCTCAACTCCGTCCTTCGAAGATGCAGCCAAAGCATCGGGCACATCGACACCACCGGCTTTCAGTTCAGAGACCAAATCTTCATAGGGTTGACCGGCATCCAATTGACCATGCAAACGCGACAGGATGGCAGCGTTGGTCGCCGCGCGCGCTTCGGCCGAAGCTTTAGCCTCTAAAGCCTTCGCGTCTGAGACCATCTTTTCCACTTCGCTACGCTGAGCGGCCAGAGAATCCTGTAGTTTCTTCAATTCTGCCTCGAACGCGGCTGTGGCCTCGGGCGAGACATTTGCTTCAAGCGGCTGCTTCTCAAGCGCGGTCAGGCGTTCCTCAAGCGGGTCGACCTTGCCGGTCAGGCCATCAACACTGCTCTTCACGGCAGACAGATCGCTTTCGACCGGAGCAAGCTTATCCGACAACGCCTTGATCTGATCTGACAAGCCCGAGGCATCGGGGCCTTCAGCAAGAGTTTTTGTCAGTTGGGCAATCTGATCGGATTGTTCCGCCAGCTTCGACTCGAGCGCGGAAATTGCGTCCGAGCTATCTGCTCCTTGAGACAATAACCCGCTGTTGCCTGCAGCAAATCCGAGGCCTGCAGCAATAACCCCGCCCAACAAAGCCGGAACAAACCCACCGCGTTTTTCGACTGTGCGTTCGATCACCTTTTCTTCGGTCGGCTCGGCCCTGTTCAGGGCTTCGGCTTCGGCTTCGGCTTCGGCTTCGGCTTCGGCTTCGGCTTCGGCTTCGGCTTCGGCTTCGGCTTCGGCTTCGGCTTCGGCTTCGGAAGTCAATTCGTCCGCAGCGTTATCCGCGTCAACGGATTTCTCATCCGAGACTGCATCACTTTCGGTCTCGGCGGCTTCTACCACCTCTTCGACGCTGGGGTCTTCGACCGGTTCCTGATCGGGTTTCTTCTTATCAGCCACCGCGTTAATCCCCTTATCGATTCCCAAAACACATGAACAACAGACTAACCCAAGTTAATCTGCACCCGGCGCGCCCTCAACCCGCATCGCGTGTTTCACGAGTTTTTTCACGGCTTTCTGCATTTTGTCCGGGGTCGGTTCATCCGCGATCTTCAGCCGCTCGAAACTCAGTGTTTTAAGGGGTTCCGCTGTGGCTTCGCTGATCGCGGCCAGCCACAGAGGCGCGGATCCGGCCCAGACATCGGCAAATTGTCGCGCTGTGCGGGGCGAAAATAGCGGGGCGATGATGGGCTGATCACCCTCGGCGGCGTGGGAAGCCTCATCACTCAGCGGCAAAAGCTGTTGCCGATAAATCGGCTGTTCGCGGGTGGTCAGCCCGGATTCAGTCAAACGCGCGGCGACGTTGCCACGGCTGTGTTCTCCGCGCAGATGTAGCAGCGGGCTGTTTGGCTTGAGTTTGAGCAGATTGGCCACCAGCCCTTCGGCCGTCGCACCCAGCATCTGAGCATCCCACCCTGCCGCCTGCGCTGCCTGCGTGGTCACCGGACCAACGCAATAGGCGGGCAGGCTGCGTTCCACATTCAATAGGGCGGCGGCGTTCACGCCATTTGCCGAGGAAAAGATCAGTCCAGCAGAATCATCGGACTCAACCATGACACCCAGCGGTTCGATCTTTAACAAGGGTGAATGGATAACCGCGACTTGCGACCGAATGTGGTCCGGCAGTTGCGCAACGAACCTGTCCGAGGCGGCGCGAGGGCGGGTCATCAACAAATACAACGGTCGGCGCCTTCGGCCTTGGGATTGTTTGCATCCGCGCGGGGTGATACCCCGCTTGGCAATCATGATGCAACGGATCAGGCCTATGGTGCAAACACTTACCGTCCTTGGACTGGAAAGCAGCTGCGACGATACCGCAGCCGCCGTTGTGCGGCAGGGCACAGGCGTAGCGGCCGAGATCCTGTCATCCGTGGTGCATGGCCAGACTGAGTTGCACAGCGCCTATGGTGGCGTTGTGCCTGAGATCGCAGCGCGTGCGCATGCGGAAAAGCTGGATATTTGCATCAAACAGGCTCTAACACAGGCCGAAATTGGCTTAGATGATCTGGACGCTATCGCTGTCACCGCCGGTCCCGGCTTAATTGGCGGCGTAATATCCGGCGTGATGTGCGCAAAGGGCCTAAGCGCAGCAACCGGGTTGCCGCTAATCGGGGTGAACCATTTGGCCGGGCACGCGCTGACACCAAGACTGACCGACGAGATTGCTTTTCCCTACCTGATGCTGCTGGTCTCGGGTGGTCACTGCCAATATCTGATCGCTCATGGACCGGAACAGTTTACCCGCCTTGGGGGGACGATCGACGATGCCCCCGGTGAAGCCTTCGACAAGACCGCCCGTCTGTTGGGCTTACCCCAGCCCGGTGGCCCCTCGGTCGAGGCTGAGGCGCGCGCGGGTGATGCCAAACGTTTCCGCTTTCCCCGGCCCCTTCTGGATCGCCCCGGATGTGACCTGTCTTTTTCGGGACTCAAGACCGCGCTGATGCGGATGCGGGATAAGGTCGTAGCCGAAAAAGGGGGGCTGACCCGACAAGATCGCGCTGATCTGTGTGCCGGTTTTCAGCAGGCTATTGTTGATACCTTGGCTGAGAAAACCCGCCGCGCGATTGCCCAGTATCTTGAGACATCACCGTCAGAACCGGTTATTGCCGTTGCCGGAGGTGTCGCAGCAAATTCCGCTATTCGCGCAGGATTAGAGACTGTTTCCGCGGAAATGGGCGCCCGATTTACTGCCCCTCCGCTGGCTTTGTGCACTGATAATGCCGCAATGATCGCCTATGCGGGTATGGAACGATTCCGCACCGGTGCACGAGATGGGTTGGATCTGACGGCGCGGCCCCGCTGGCCCTTGGATCAAACCAGCCCTGCAATGCTGGGTAGCGGCAAAAAAGGGGCCAAGGCATGAGCGTGACCGTCCTTGGTTCTGGCGCATTTGGAACCGCTCTGGCGATATCTTTGGCGGGCAATGGGCCTGTAACTCTCTGGTCACGAGATGCCGAGCAAGCAGCGCAGATGCAGCACGGGCGCGAGAACCCGCGACGATTGCCTGGCGTTACATTGCCCGCCAGTGTTTCAGTGACAGCTGAATTAGAACAAGCGGCGCAATCCGATGTGTTGTTACTGGCCGTTCCAATGCAAAAGCTGCGCGATGCGTTGACGCAATATACCGGCGAACTGGGTGGCAAGGTTTTGGTGGCTTGCTGCAAGGGGATCGAACTGTCCACGGGGCTGGGTCCCGTTGCAGTCATCCGTCAAACCGTTCCGGACGCACTACCGGCCTTGCTGACTGGCCCCAGCTTTGCCGATGATATCGCGCGCGGTTTGCCTACGGCGTTGACGCTGGCTTGTGATGATGCCGAACTGGGTGAAGCGCTTCAGCAAGAGCTGACATCTGTCAATCTGCGTCTTTATCGTACCGCCGATACCGTCGGAGCAGAGCTAGGTGGAGCGCTAAAGAATGTGATGGCTATTGGTTGTGGCGCGGCCATTGGTGCAGGGCTTGGCGATAGCGCCCGCGCTGCGTTGATCACACGCGGATTTTCTGAGATGCAGCGCTTTGCCGCCCAGCGCGGGGCACGGCCCGATACGCTGATGGGGCTATCGGGGCTGGGTGATCTGGTGCTGACCTGCTCATCCGAATTGTCGCGAAACTATCGTTTTGGCCTGTGTTTGGGTCTAAACAAGCCATTTGACACCACGACAACCGTCGAAGGTGTCGCCACTGCGCAGGCCATGTCCGAAATCGCAGCGAGCGAAGGGTTAGACATGCCCATCAGCGCAACGGTGGCGAAACTCAGCAGCGGTGCCTACAGTGTCACCGACGCGATTCAGGCCCTGCTGGGTCGCCCACTCAAGGAGGAATAATATGCTCATCGCCCTGATCGCCCGGGATAAAGCTGGTGCCCTACAGACCCGGCTGGACAACCGCACGGCCCATCTGGCTTACATTGAAGAAACCGGTGTTGTGGCGCAGGCCGGGCCGTTACTGGACGGCGATGCGATGATCGGATCGCTGGTCATTCTGGATGTCGAGAATCTGGCCGCCGCTGAGGCCTGGGCCGCAAATGACCCCTACGCGCTGGCCGGCCTGTTCGACTCGGTTGAATTGATCCCGTGGAAAAAGGTCATCGGCTGATGGCGTATTGGCTGTTCAAATCCGAACCCTCGACCTGGAGCTGGGATCAGCAGGTCGGCAAGGGGGACGCGGGCGAGGAATGGGATGGGGTGCGCAACTACCAGGCCCGCAATTTCATGCGTCAGATGCAGATTGGTGACCGGGGTTTTTTCTACCACTCGCAAAAGGACAAGGAGATTGTCGGCATTGTCGAAGTCTGTGCCGAGGCCCATCCCGACAGCACAACCGATGATGAGCGTTGGGAATGCGTGGATATCAAAGCCGTCCGGTCTTTCACAATTCCGGTCAAACTGGATCAGATTAAGGCGGATGAGCGTTTGGGTGAAATGGTTCTGGTCAAGAATTCACGCCTTTCAGTGCAGCCGGTTAGCGATACAGAATGGCAGTTGATCTGCGCTTTGGGCGAGACAGAGGCGGATTGAATGAAAAGGGAAGGCCCTGACGACTTCAGAACCTTCCCTACCCCGCGTACTCCCAAGCTCACCACACGCATACGGAAATCTGTTGGTTCTGACCGTCCTGGTCATATCCTGACCTTAGCCGATTTCAGAACCGCGCTTCAAACGCCAAGTATTTAGAGTTTCAATCAAATACAAAACACCCGCCGGTAAGACCGACGGGTGCTGAAATGGTTCTTGGCTGGATCAGCTATAGACCGATTCTTTGCCGAAATGCTTGGTCAGCATGTAATAGACGACAGCGCGGTACTTGTTACGCTCGGACATGCCATAGGTCTCCATGGCCTTGTTGATCCCTTCCATCAGTTCGGGACCATCCGACAGGCCCAGCTTTTTGATGAGGAAGTTGTTCTTGACCGTCTCAAGTTCGCCTTCCTGGCTGGCCGCTACTGTCGACGCATCCGCGTCATAGATCGCCGGACCGCAACCGATGGTGACCTTGGTCAGCAGGTCCATATCGGGGTCCATCCCGCATTTGCCTTTTAGATCTTCAGCGTATTTGGCGATCAATTCGTCGCGTTTGCCCATGTCCCAATCTCCTTAATCCATTGTCACGGAACTTTTTACCGATGCACGAGAGACTAGCCTTGTCGGCGGAATTCCCAAAAGGGAAAAATCACAAGGTTTCCCCCTAGGCTGAACTTCGCGGGACTCGGTGATTTGATTTTTTCAGATTTATTATTTAACATTTTTGTTAATTATGATTCCCGGAGGTCCCCATGCCCGTAACGTTACCGAATGAAACCACCGAATATCGGTCAGCTCGTAATGCACTTCTATCCGCCGAGCGGGACCTGAGAGCAAAGGTTGAAGAGGTCGCGGCCTTGCGCCGTTCTCTTCCAACCGGAGGCAAAACCCCTAACGATTATGCGTTCCGAGATCTTGCAGGCGAGGGTGCGCCTATGTCGTCGCTGTTTGGCGACAAGGATACGCTGATTATCTATTCGCTGATGTACGGACCCGACGCGGAACGCCCCTGCCCTATGTGTTCGGCGTTTCTGGACGGGCTGAACTCTCAGGTTCATCATCTGAAGCAGAACGCCTCGGTCGCCGTAGTGGCGCAGAATACGCCCGAAAAACTCTCGGCGCTCAAGGATGAGATGGGTTGGAGTGCGCTGCCGCTCTATTCTGCACTAGGGACGAATTACCAGAGCGACTATCTGGCCCAGACCGAAGGGGGCGATCAGCTTCCCATCCTGAATGTCTTTCAACAGCTCCCTGATGGCATTCATCACTTCTGGAGTTCCGAGCTGTTCTTTGAACCCAGCGACTGGCATCCCCGGCATGTGGATGCAGCTTGGCCTTTGTGGAATGTGCTGGATTTCACACCACAGGGCCGCGGCGATTTTATCCCACCTCTACGCTGAGGTACTATCGGCAGTAGCCCCAGCCGGGCCCCTGCAGGTGGAAGTGATCGGCATGTAAGCGGTTGTAATCAGGGCCAAGCACCACGCGGAACCAGTCACAGGCTCCGCGCCAGATCTGGCGCAGAAAATCGGCCTCGGGCCCGTCAGCGTCCCAGTCAGCCAGCAGGTTCAAGCTGCGCCCGTCCGAGAGATCCATTCCGACGATGTCGATCGCGTCCGCAGTGGCGTGACTGCTCCAACCATTGTCTTGTCCTTGCGCGGTGCGCATCCGGCGGCAGTTATAGCTGCCGATCTGGCGCAATCTGCTGACGGAAGTCCCCAGTAGTTGCTGCGCAGCGGGTTGCACAACATGGTGTTCCCACATGACAAGCCGCAAAGTTGTGGCACACCGGGTCTCGACTGCAGTGACGCGGGCGTTCACCAGACCGGACAACCGGCCGCGTCCCTCGATTCCGCAATTCTGGTCCACCACCAGATCGTCCAGCGGATCAAACCGAGCTCCAGCCTCGGCCAAGGCTGCACGGCATAAAGCGTCATCCGCCAGTGCGCGGTTCAACTGGTAAGGGGTGACCGGGGTGACCGGGGCCGTCACGTTCAGATCACGCAGCGGGTTCCAGTGCGGGGGTACAGGCGTATTGGGATGGGCAAGCAGCCACCAAACGCCGCCGCCCAACACGGTCAACAGCGTTAAGAGGCCAAAAAGAAAAGACGCCGCCGAAAGCAGGATTCGGCGGCGTCCAGAAGCTTTGGTCATGCGTCTTTCGCACTTAGTAGCGGTAGTGTTCCGGCTTATAGGGGCCTTCGGGTTTCACGCCGATATAGGCCGCCTGATCGCTGTCCATCTGGGTCAGCTTCACGCCGATCCGGTCCAGATGAAGACGGGCAACTTTTTCGTCCAGATGCTTGGGCAGGATGTAGACTTCGTTCTTGTATTCATTGCCTTTGGTGAACAGCTCGATCTGGGCCAGGACTTGGTTGGTGAACGAGGCCGACATCACGAACGAGGGGTGACCGGTGGCGTTGCCAAGGTTCAGCAAGCGACCTTCGGACAGCAGGATAATGCGGTTGCCCGAGGGCATCTCGATCATGTCCACCTGTTCCTTGATGTTGGTCCATTTGTGGTTCTTCAGGCTGGCTACCTGAATTTCGTTGTCGAAATGGCCGATGTTGCCGACGATCGCCATGTCCTTCATCTCGCGCATATGCTCGATGCGGATCACGTCCTTGTTGCCGGTTGTGGTGATGAAGATATCCGCGTTTGCGACTTCGTCTTCCAGCAGGGTGACTTCGAACCCGTCCATGGCCGCTTGCAGCGCGCAAATCGGGTCGACCTCGGTCACTTTCACGCGGGCGCCTGCGCCACGCAGCGAAGCCGCCGATCCTTTGCCCACGTCACCATAGCCGCAGACCACGGCAACCTTACCGGCCATCATGGTGTCGGTGGCGCGGCGAATACCGTCTACCAGCGATTCCTTGCAGCCGTATTTGTTGTCGAACTTCGACTTGGTGACCGAGTCGTTCACGTTGATCGCCGGGAACGGCAGGTGGCCATCTTTCACCAGCTGATACAGGCGGTTTACACCGGTGGTGGTTTCTTCAGAGACGCCTTGGATCTGGTCGCGCATTTTGGTGAACCAGCCCGGAGACGCGGCCATGCGCTTGGCGATCTGCTTCTTGATCACCTCTTCCTCTTCCGAACCAGGAACGGGGATGATGTCCTCACCCGCTTCGGCGCGGGCACCCAGCAGGATATACAGCGTCGCGTCGCCGCCATCGTCCAGGATCATGTTGGGGCCTTCGTCGAACAGGAAGGATTTGTCCAGGTAATCCCAATGCTCTTCCAGCGTCTGGCCCTTGATGGCGAAAACGGGAATACCAGCCTCGGCAATCGCCGCCGCCGCGTGGTCCTGCGTTGAGAAGATGTTGCACGACGCCCAGCGCACATCAGCGCCCAGCGCCACCAGCGTTTCGATCAGAACGGCGGTTTGGATGGTCATATGCAGCGAACCGACGATCCGCGCGCCTTTCAGCGGCTTGCTTTCGCCATATTCGGCGCGCAGGGACATCAGCCCCGGCATTTCCGTTTCAGCGATATCCAGTTCCTTGCGGCCAAACCCGGCCAGCGAAATGTCCTTAACGATATAGTCCCCGGCCATCAGGTTCTCCACTCCGGTAAATCTTGGTCCGGGCTGCCCCTAGCATTCCTTGGGACAGGAGGCAATGTGGATGGCCGGAAACAGGAAGTCTGGTGACAAAATATCAGCTTGGCGTACCCTCTGCCTTGATTTTGGGGATCGCTTCAAAAAAATCAGTGCCAACGGCGACAATACAACTCATGCCGTTCGCCTGGGTCACCAAAACGGTATAACTTCCCGTTTCCTTCGAGGTCCAAACCTCCATGACCGTCTGCCCGCCACGTGATTTCTGAAGACCGCCAAAGGTTAATTCCTCGGAGTAATTGTCTTGCAGTTTGGTAATCACGTGCTCGCGCTCTGCGCAGTTCTGGGCAAAGGCAGGTGGCGCGGTTGCGGCCATTCCGAAGGTCAGGGTTATTGCAAACAAACGCTTGAACATAGCAAGCTCCTTTCGATACGAGTTTCGTTTCGAGAGGGCGCAACTGGGAGGAGTCAGCACCCCCCTCAGTCCTTGATGTCGGGATCGTATCGCGCAGGTTCAAAGCACGAATGCTCAAGAAATTGTTGGCAGCATGTGATCCAGACAGATACATCATACCACAAGAACGCGAATTGAACGTGTCCCAGTTCACAAGGCATGGTAAAATGGCAACACAACCCAGAGCGTGGCAAAGAATGCTGTCGGGCCGTCGGCTGGATTTGCTGGACCCGACACCCGTGGATATCGAGATCGAAGATATCGCGCACGGGCTGGCCTTTGTGGCGCGGTGGAACGGTCAGACCAACGGGGATTTTGCCTATTCCGTGGCCGAGCATTCCCTGCTGGTGGAAGAGCTTTTTGGCCGCATCGCACCAAATGCACCGACGAAATGGCGGTTGGCGGCACTGTTACACGATGCCCCCGAATATGTGATTGGTGACATGATCTCTCCAGTGAAATCCGCCGTTGGCCCGGATTATGGTGATTTAGACGACCGGCTGGCTGCTGCGATTCATATACGTTTCGGGTTGCCCGCCGTGGTACCAAAAACAGTGAAACGCCAGATCAAGAAGGCGGACAAGATCAGCGCCTGGATGGAGGCGACGCAGATCGCGGGTTTTTCTGATACCGAAGCATCAAAGTTCTTTGGTCGTCCGGACAAGGCAATATTAGAGGGGTTGCAGATCAAACTGCGTCCCCCGATTGAGGTGCGGCAGGCCTATACCGCGCGGCATCAGGAATTGTTGGGCAGCATTTAGGTCGCCAATAGATCAACAGTTCGGCCTATGCTAATTTTCCGCTAAAACAAGACCATAATCGGACGCAGGTTCAGATGAGCGACGCAGACAGCCAGATACCGGTCACGAACGCGCAGATGGAATATGCCAACGCGTGTTTACGTGAAGCGTACAATCTGACAGGCCGAGGGCGGGTGCGCAATCTGATCCGAAAGTCACTGCTGCCACAGTTGATCGCCTACCGGGGCATTCGAATCCACCTGCACCCTTATGACAATTTCAGCGAATTCTCTCTTTGGCAGAAGGGCCGGTCTCCGGAAGAGCTTGAGCTGAATTGGCTGAAAGAAAGCTTTGCGGGGAAGACTCTCAAGGTTTTGGATATCGGGGCAAATTTTGGTCTGTATTCACTTTTCTTGTCGTCAATTCTTAGCCCGGACTCCCGGATTCATGCGTTTGAGCCTAATCCGACACTGGCCGAACGCCTCAGCAATAATTGCTCTCTGAACGGATTTGGCAACGTGGAGCTGAACACTTTCGCGATCGCGGGCGAAACTGGTGAGGCGACACTTATTATAGAAAAGCGGGGCGACACGGCCACCAATCTTGGTCAGGCGCGCTTGGCAAACGACCCAGCGTATCTGGAGCTATCAAAATACGATACGATTGAGGTGCAGACCCGAACACTGCTTGAGCTTACACATCTGCATGATGCCGATTTTGCCAAGCTTGATGTTGAAGGGCACGAGCCGAACATTCTTATGCCTTTTCTTGAAAGCGCAGAAGATGCAGCGCTTCCCCAATATCTACAGCTGGAAACCGTGAATCTTGGTGATAGCGCCGAACGCCTGTTTGCCTCACTTTCTGATCGTGGCTATGAAAATGCCTTTCAAACTCAACGTAATATCATCTTCAGAAGATAGGCCGTGCAAGGAAGAACCGCGATCATGATCAAACCCACTCAGGCCAAGCCGATATGAAGGTCGGGCTATTCTCCTGCGCCAAGGATGAAGGGCCGTTTATTCTTGAGTGGGTCGCGTATCATCTGCTGGTCGGGTTTGATCCTATTCTGATTTACAGCAATGACTCGACAGACGGCACCGCCGAGCTGCTTGATGCGCTGGATAAAAACGGGGTTATTTCCCATGTTCTGCAAGATCTGAAACCCGGGCAAGTACCACAGCATACAGCGGCGGAAACGGCCTATGCGCATCCTTCGCTTAACGATGCCGATTGGCTGATGTGGCTTGATAGCGATGAGTTTCTTTTCTGTGCAAACGATGAAAATCAGGTCGCAGGTCTCATTGAATGCTGTTCCGGTTTCGCCGAAGGCGTCGCGGTGAATTGGTTGATCTTTGGAAATGGGGGCAACGACAAGTGGGAACCGGGGCTGGTCACGCAACGGTTCCTAGAGCGTGCCGACACAGATCATAACTTGCATCACTACTTCAAAACGCTTTTTCGAAAGTCCGATAAAATACGGGGGTTTGGCCTGCACCGGCCCTACTTGCGACCGGACTTTCGAAACGATGGATCGCAATTTGTAAATGCTGCGGGCCTGCCGATGCACGAACGCATGTATCGTTCGGGATTGCGACGAAGACATGCGCTGGGCGCCGCGCCCGAGCATCTGTCTACACACGATTGGGCTGCTGTCATTCACTACCCGGTGAAAACGCGAGACAGTTTCGCGCTCAAGCGGCAGCGCGGGCAAGGCACGAAAGCGACAGATGCACCCAACCGGTCCAGCCGGTTTCGTGAAAGGTATTGGAACAAGTACAACCAGAACAGCGTTGTGGATGATCGAATGCTGGCGATGGGTGGCAAGCTACAGGCAAAGGTTGATGAGTTGCTGTTATTGCCTAAAGTTGGGTGCGCGCACTCTGCCTGCCTTAAGAATTACGCGCTGAGGCTCCAAACTCAGGCTCAACCCGCGCCCTGAAAGTCGTTTGGAACGGCCCGGGAAAACACACTATTGAGTTTACGGGTCTACCTTGGGCTACGCTTCGCCAGAATCCGCTGCAACGTCCGGCGGTGCATGTTCAACCGGCGCGCGGTTTCCGAGACGTTCCGGTCGCACAGCTCATAAACGCGCTGGATATGTTCCCAGCGGACGCGGTCGGCGCTCATGGGGTTTTCCGGCGGCGGGGGCAGTTCGTCGCCCTTGGCCAACAGAGCGTTGGTGATGTCAGTGGCGTCGGCGGGTTTGGACAGATAGTCGGTTGCACCAATTTTGACCGCCGCAACGGCGGTGGCGATGGCGCCATAACCGGTCAGAACCACAACCCGGCTGTCGGGGCGTTTTTCGCGCAGCACTTCAACCACGTCCAGCCCATTGCCATCTTCAAGTCGCAGATCAACCACGGCATAGGCAGGTGGGCGGGCTGTGGAAATGGCGCGGCCTGCGGCGACGGAACCCGCGGTTTCAACCTCGAATCCGCGTTTTTCCATGGCCTTGGCCAGACGTCTCAGAAACGGCTCGTCATCATCTACCAGCAGCAGCGATTTGTCGGGGCCGATTTCAAGCTGGGAACTGTCTGCCATATGTGGGTCTTTCCGCTATTTCATGCCTCTTGGCTTAAACATGAGTAATAGCAGCGCCATTCCAAAGGTCAAACCGACTGTTGAGGATCAGGCCTGATCAAGAAAGCAGCCAATCTTGTCCGCCATCTGCTCGGCCGTTTCATCGCGTTTGAAAAATTCCAGAAACCCATCCTCGGGCGTCATCAGATAGGTAAAGGTCGAGTGGTCGACCAAATAATACTCATCGCTTTTGTCTTGGGCCTTGTAATAGGTCTTGTACGCCTTACTGGCCGCCTTGATCTGCTCGGGCGATCCGGTCAGGCCAATCACGCGTTCATGCAGGTTGAATGCGAAATCGCCCACGACCTCGGGGGTATCGCGATCCGGGTCTATCGAGATGAACAACGGCGTCACCGACTGACCGCGCTCGGCCAGCAAATCGATCGTGTCGACATTGCGCGACATGTCAAAGGGGCAAACATCCGGGCAGAAGGTATAACCGAAGTAGACAAGCGTGGGCTCGGTGATCACATCCTTGTCGGTTACCGTCTCACCCTTGGCGTTAAGCAGTTCGAACGGCCCGCCGATCGCCGCGCTCCCGCCCGCAATCTGAGACGAGCGGCACTGCGCGTATTTGTCGTCCGCGCCGCCCCTCGTCAACAGCCACATGGCGCCAAGACCAATTGCAAGAACAACAGTTGCGAGAATAGCATAAAGACGAACCATGGCGCGTATCCTGATACGAAAGGGGATGTTGATCGATTCTGCCGGGACACCTATCAACATGTCGGACCGACGCAATAGGACATAATCGACAGATGACGAATTCCAACACCAGTCTTTGGCGTGGGCAGGAGCGCAGTACCTGGATCAGGCTGCGCACGCTGATCCTGCTGCGATGGGTCGCCATTATCGGCCAGTTCACGGCCATCACGGTTGCACAGAAATATTACGACGTTCAGCTTGAGCTGGCATTGTGTTATTTCGTCATCGGCATTTCGGTGATGGGTAACCTCACGGCGATTCTGTTGTTTCCCGAAAACAAGCGCTTGTCGGAATTCGAGAACTTCCTGATGGTGCTGTTCGATCTGCTGCAGCTGTCGATCCTGTTGTATCTGACGGGGGGGCTAAACAACCCGTTTGCGCTGCTGTTGCTGGGCCCGGTGACGATTTCTGCAAATGTAATGAGCACCCGCTCGACCCTGATCATCGGCAGCGTTGCGGTGATCCTGACCACGTTGCTGGCGCAATTCCACCTCCCGCTGAGAACCAATCTGGGGTTGGTGCTGGATATCCCCGATATTTTGCTGTTCGGAAACTGGGCGGCGATTATCATCGCCATCGTTTTCATCGGCGCCTATTCGCACCGCATCAGTTCCGAAGTTCAATCGATGTCTGAAGCGCTCTCGGCCACCCATATGGCGCTGGCGCGCGAGCAAAAGCTGACTGATCTTGGTGGTGTGGTGGCCGCAGCCGCGCATGAGTTGGGTACGCCGCTGGCAACGATCAAGCTGGCCAGTTCAGAACTGATCGAAGAGCTGGACGACCGGCCTGAGCTGATGGAGGACGCAGCCTTGATCCGCGAACAGGCTGACCGCTGCCGCGACATCCTGCGCGATATGGGCCGAGCTGGGAAAGATGATTTGCACCTGCGTCAGGCGCCTCTGTCCACCGTGATCCATGAAGCGGCAGAGCCACATATCAATCGTGGTAAAGTGGTGCATTTCGACGAAGGACCAGTTGCGGATGGCGATGTGCAGCAGCCCTCAATCCTGCGCAAGCCCGAGATCATTCACGGGCTGCGCAACCTGATCCAGAACGCAGTGGATTTTGCCCAGTCGACGGTCTGGGTCGAAGCTGAATGGACCTCTGACCGGATCAGCGTTTCGATCATGGATGATGGTCGCGGCTACCCCTCCCACATCATAGGTCGGATTGGTGACCCGTTCATGCGCCGCCGCCGCGCCGATCGCAGTAGTCGGCCGGAATACGAAGGCATGGGGCTAGGTCTGTTCATCGCCAAAACCCTGCTGGAACGCAGCGGTGCCGAACTGAGCTTCGCCAATGGCGCGGACCCTTATCAGACCCTGACTGACCAACCGGACCGCAGGGGGGCGATCGTCAATGTCGTTTGGCCGCGCAAGCTGATCGACGCGCAAACCGGAGACACTCCGGTTCCCTCGGGCGCCAACCAACCGTTCCAGATCTGAGTTAAGACCCCGTTAACCATTGTTGTTCATATAGATTCAAACGTTTTACCCGGGGGTTGGAGCAATGGCCGAATGGATCGTTCTGGCCGCATTCAGTGTGGTTTCGGCCAGCTTTGCGATATTGTGGCTCTTGCCACGCCATCAGGCCAAAACAAGAGATTTCGGGCTGTCAGCGCCCGGAGCGCTGTTCGATGTTGTCTTCCTGTTCGATGGCGACCGGTTGATCAGCCACTCCGATATTGCGCTGGCAGGTTACGAATCCGTCAGCAACTGGGCTGATCTGCGGCGTTTGCTGCAACGTGATTTTCCCGCTTTCCCCGAAACTCCCGAGATTGTCCGGTCCGGGGGCAACATCGCCGTTTCAGCCATCGACTGCACAGTCGAGCGCGAGGTTCTGTGCGAATGGATCGACGGTATCATTCGGGTTCAATTACGTGATCTGACGGGGACCATCCCTACGCCACGCCGTGACCAGCGCGATCCAATTCGTTTGGCGATGGAGCAGGCGCCCTACCCTGTTTGGCTGATAGATCACCGTGATAAGGTGGGCTGGTGCAATGCGGCCTATGTACGGTTGGTTCGCAAGATCGCGGGACCGGATGCCGATCTGACGGACCCTCTGTTTCCTTCTCACAGGGACGAGGCGCAGCTGAGTCGAAAAACCCGTGTCTCGATTCCGGTCAGGGACAGCGATGCCAAGCTCTGGTTTGACCTGACCCAGGTCGCACACGAACAGGATCAGTTGTGTTACGCGGTCGATATCAACGCGATTGTCGAAGCCGAGACAGCGCAGCGCAAGTTTGTGCAGACCATGACCAAGACCTTCGCGCAGCTCTCCATTGGTCTGGCGATCTTTGACCGCAACCGGCAACTGGCCCTGTTCAATCCAGCGCTGATCGATCTGACCACCCTCCCACCCGACTTCCTGAGCCTGCGCCCAAGCCTGTCCAGCTTTTTTGACCGGCTTCGCGACCAGCATATGATGCCCGAGCCTAAGAACTATCGCAGTTGGCGGCGCCAGATGAACGACCTTCTGGAGGCGGCACAGGACGGGAACTATCAGGAAACCTGGTCGCTGCCATCAGGATCGGTCTATTCCGTCAGTGGTCGCCCGCATCCCGATGGGGCCGTGGCTTTCCTGTTCGAAGATATCACCGCCGAAATCACACTGACCCGACGGTTCCGCGCTGAAACGGACCTTATGCAATCCATTCTGGACAAGCTGGCTGATGCCATCGCGGTGTTTTCGGATGACGGTTCGCTGGCGATCACAAATTACGCCTATCAGGTGTTGTGGGGCGACAGCGGCGAAGTAGGATTCGAACCAGCAACGGTGCTGGAAATCACACGCCAATGGCAGGAGCACTGCACCGCCACACCGATCCTTGGCGAGATCCGCGAATTCGTCACCGCGCGCGAGAACCGGGCCGAATGGTCGGCTGAACTGATCCTAAAATCCGGCGGCTCTTTGAACTGCACGGTCAGCCCCATGCAAAACGGGGCAACAATTGTCCGTTTCGCCTCGGACAACCCGGTCAGGAACATCACGGAAATACAAAAAATCAGCGCGTGAACCGGTTGCAGCCGACCCGGCGCAGGTTCATTGTGACGCTATGAACGCACCGCTGACTCTGACCTCGAAATCCCCATTCGACACTGCTGAAGTTGCCACCAAACTGGGTGGCGCATTGCAGTCTGGCGATACTATCCTGCTTGAAGGTACCATCGGCAGCGGCAAAACCCATTTCGCACGCGCATTGATCCAATCTCTTCTGTCCGCACCCGAAGATGTGCCTTCACCGACCTTTACTCTGGTTCAGGTTTACGAGACGCAGCTTGGTGAGGTCTGGCATTCAGACCTCTATCGTCTTTCTGCCGTGGAAGAGATCGAAGAGCTGGGGCTGGTCGACGCCTTCGACGCCGGCATTTGCCTGATCGAGTGGCCTGAAAAGCTGGGTCCCCTGACGCCAGAGCCGGCCTTACTGATCCGGTTCACCACAGACGCCAACGAACAAGATACGCGACAACTTAAGATGTCGTGGACAGACCCGAAATGGAACGCCAAGCTGGAGGGGATCCAATGACGAACCGGGCCATTCTGGCAGAAGCCTTGATCGCGCAGACACCATGGAACGGCGCACGGCATACGCCTTTGGCGGGTGATGCCTCGAACCGCAGGTACGAGCGTCTGACCGACCCTGCCACCGGCCGGACCGCCGTTTTGATGGATGCTCCGCCCGACAAGGGCGAAGCTGTTGAACCCTTCGTGCGTATGTCGAAATACCTGCGTTCCATTGGGTTGAGTGCGCCGGAAATCTACGCCGAGGACTGCGAATACGGGTTTCTGTTGCTCGAAGATTTGGGCGACGATCTGTTCGCACGCGTCTTGCGGGACGATGCGACGCTTGAGCGCACGCTGTATGACGCCGCAACCGATGTACTTGTCCATCTTCACGCGGCGCCGACGCTTTCGCTCGACAGTTACGACCCCGCTCTGATGACCGAATTGGCGGCGCTGTCGTTCACGAAATATGCGCAAGGCATTCTTGGATCGCACGACGACGAGGCCCGCGCCCGGTTCGAGCTGCGCTTTGCGGATATCCTGCACCGGGAAACCGGCGGAACGCGGGTTGTTGTGCAACGCGATTACCACGCAGAAAACCTGATCTGGCTGCCCGAGCGCGAAGGTCTGGCGCGTGTCGGTCTGCTGGATTTCCAAAGCGCGATGCTGGGGCATCCCGCCTATGATTTGATGTCACTGCTACAGGATGTGCGTCGGACTGTGCCCGCCGGGATCGAGATGCGGATGATCGACCGCTATATCACCGCAACCGGCGTCGATGGGCATGATTTCCGCACCGCATATGCTGTTCTGGGCGCACAGCGTAACCTGCGCATTCTGGGCGGTTTTGCCCGGCTGGCGACCGATTATGGAAAGCCACACTACGTCGACCTGATCCCGGCTGCGTGGGCACATTTGATGCGCGATCTCGAACATCCCGGGTTGGTGCCGGTGGCAGACCTGTTGCGCAGCGCTCTGCCCGCCCCAAGCCCCGAAAACCTGGAAAAGCTGAGGGCGCAATGACCGGCCCCCCCCAAGCTGCAATGCTGTTTGCCGCGGGCTTTGGTACTCGCATGGGTGCCCTGACCAAAGACCGGCCCAAACCGCTGATCGAGGTGGCCGGGCGGCCCCTGATTGATCACGCACTGGATCTGGTCGATGCGCTCAGGCCGCTGCGGGTTGTTGCCAACCTGCACTACCACGCTGATCAGTTGGCTGATCATCTGGCGGGCTGCGACGTTATGATATCGCGGGAAGAACCGCGCATTCTGGATACTGGTGGTGGGCTGCGCGCAGCGCTACCTCTGCTTGGATCCGATCCCGTATTCACCTTGAACAGCGACGCGATCTGGGCTGGGCCCAACCCGCTGAATTTACTGAAGGATCAGTGGAATCCGGATAAAATGGATGCGCTGCTGATGTGCGTTCCAGTTGGGCAAACCCTTGGCCACTCCGGCCCTGGTGACTTCACTCAGGACAGCACAGGGCGGATCGTCCGCGGTGCAGGTCTTGTTTACGGCGGGGTACAAATTCTGAAAACCGAAGCGCTGCATGACATCGCTGAGGACGTGTTTTCATTGAACGTGTTGTGGGATCGAATGCTGCAGCAAAAGCGCCTGTTCGCACTGTCTTACCCCGGTCGCTGGTGCGATGTGGGGCGTCCCGAGGGTATTGATCTGGCCGAGGGGCTGATTGCCGATGTTTGAGCCCAGCGCCCTGCCCCGGGCCTTCGCCGTTCCTCCGGGAGCGGATTTTCCCAAGGTGTTGGTTGACGGGCTACATGAGCGGTTTGTGGGGCAGCCGCCCGACGCGCTGGCCCGGGTGCAACTGGTGATCAACACCCGACGGATGGCGCGCCAGGTGCGCGATCTGTTTGATCAGGGTCCCGCTTGCCTTTTGCCACGCCTCTCTTTGGTCACCGATCTTGGCGAAAGCGCCGATCTGGCGCAGATCCCACCCGCAATCCCGTCTCTGCGTCGCAGGCTGGAGCTGACGCAGCTGATCGCAAAACTGCTAGACCAGCAACCCGATCTGGCGGCCCGGTCCTCGCTGTTCGATCTGTCTGACAGTCTGGCCGGGCTGATCGACGAGATGCAGGGGGAAGGTGTCTCGCCCGATGCGATCAGGCAACTGGATGTCAGCGACATGTCCGGCCATTGGGCACGGGCGCAGGCCTTTATCGGCATCGCCGATCAGTTCATGGAATCCGGTTCGGACGCGCTGGATGCGCAGGCCAGACAGCGGCGCGTGGTCGAGAACCTGATCGCGCGCTGGGAGGCGTCGCCGCCCGAACATCCTGTCATTCTGGCAGGCTCTACCGGGTCTCGCGGGACCACCCTGATGCTGATGCAGGCGGTCGCGCGTCTGCCTCAGGGGGCGCTGGTGCTGCCTGGCTATGATTTCGATCAGCCTGAACATGTTTGGCACAATCTGGATAACCCGCTGACATCTGAGGATCATCCTCAATACCGGTTCCGCAAGCTGATGCTTGGGCTAGGGCTTGGCCCGGATCAAATCCGGCCATGGACCACGGATCAGGCCCCTTCACCTGCCCGTAACAAGCTGATTTCGCTTGCATTGCGCCCTGCCCCGGTCACCGACGCATGGATGACTGAAGGCCCGCTCCTGCCCGACCTGAACGGTGCGACCAAGGATGTGACGCTGATCGAGGCGCCCTCGCCCCGGGCCGAGGCCTTGGCCATTGCGCTACGCCTACGGCAAGCCGCCGAGACCGGCCAGACCGCCGCGCTAATCACCCCCGACCGGATGCTAACCCGGCAGGTCAGCGCCGCACTGGACCGGTGGAATATCCTGCCTGATGACAGCGCGGGCCTGCCACTGCAGCTGTCTCCGCCCGGGCGGTTCCTGCGCCATGTCGCCGGGCTGTTCGCGCGCCGCCTGGATGGCGAGGCTCTGCTGACGCTGCTCAAACACCCACTGTGCCATGACGGGGGCGACCGGGGCAGCCACCTGCTGCATACCCGCGATCTTGAGCTTGACCTGCGTCGCTATGGCCCGCCCTTTCCCGACAGCGCCAGCCTGACCGCTTTCGCCATTCGTACTGAAGCGCCCGAGGACTGGGTCCGCTGGGTTACCCAGACATTTTGCGATCAATACGACCCCACCGAACAGCCACTGCCGGACTGGGTCGCCCGGCTTCACACGCTGGCCGAGATGATCTCGGCAGGTGCAACCGGTGAATCTGGCACATTGTGGGACAAGAACGCGGGCCAGAAGGCGCTTGCGGTGATCTCTACTTTGGAAGCCGAAGCACAGCATGGCGGTGCGATGACCGCCCATGACTTTGCCGACCTTCTGGGCGCGTTGTTGGCAGGTGAAGAAGTCCGCGACCGTGATGCACCTCACCCGCATCTGATGATCTGGGGCACCCTGGAAGCGCGCGTTCAGGGTGCGGATCTGCTAATTCTGGGTGGCTTGAACGAAGGCAGCTGGCCCGAGGCTGCGGCACCCGACCCCTGGCTGAACCGTCAGATGCGCAATGAGGCCGGTCTTTTACTGCCCGAACGCAGGATCGGCCTGTCCGCGCATGACTTCCAGCAGGCGGCAGGTGCTGCAGAGGTGGTTTTGACCCGCGCTACCCGCTCGGATGATGCGGAAACCGTACCATCCCGTTGGCTGAACCGCATGACCAACCTGTTGCAAGGCCTGCCTGAACAGGGTGGAACTAGGGCGTTAGAAGCAATGCAAGCGCGGGGCCAACGGTGGCTGGATTGGGCAGAGATGCTGGAACATGCACCCCGAATCGCACCCGCGCACCGCCCGTCGCCACGACCACCCGTCGCGGCGCGGCCACGGCGGCTATCGGTGACCGAAATCAAACGCCTGATCCGCGATCCGTACGCCATATATGCCCGACATGTCCTGCGATTGAGACAACTGGACCCGCTGGTTCAGGCGCCAGATGCCCTGCTACGCGGTATCGTCATCCACGAGGTGATGGAACAATTCGTGCGCGACAGCGTTCTGGATCCGGCTTTATTGACCCGAGAAAATTTCCTGAAACGCGCCAAAGCTCTGCTGGACGACCACGTTGCGTGGCCAACTGCCCGAAAGCTGTGGCTGGCGCGGCTAGAGCGGATTACCGATAGCTTTCTGTCCGCCGAGATTCACCGCCGCGCCGATGGCGGGCCTGTAGCATTTGAAGTTGGAATGCGGCTGGCGTTGACGCCGCTGGACTTCACCATTGCCGGACGTGCCGACCGAATCGATCGAAGCGGGCAGGGGGCTTTGCGTATCATCGACTACAAGACGGGCACTCCGCCAACGGAAAGTCAGCAAGCCAAATTCGACAAACAACTGCTGATCGAGGCCGCAATGGCCGAGCAGGGCGGTATCGAAGGATTCGATCCGCTTCCCGTTGCACAGGCGATCTTCATTGGCATGGGCGGCACCTATAAAGAAGTGCCCGCACCGCTGCAGAAAGAGCCGACCGACAAGGTGCTGGCCGAACTGAAAGAGCTCATTTCAGCTTATTTAGAGCCTGATCAGGGGTTCTCTTCACGCAGGATGCCGCACAAGGACACAGATATAGGGGACTATGATCACCTCGCCCGGTTCGGCGAGTGGGATCGTTCGGCGGAAACCGAACCGGAGGACCTGACATGACCCCCCGCAATGATGCCACCGAACGGCAGGTTCAGGCCGCGCGCCCGGACGCCTCAACCTGGCTGGCGGCCAATGCGGGCTCGGGCAAAACCCGGGTGCTGACCGACCGGGTGGCGCGGCTGTTACTGGATGGCGTACAGCCGCAGCATATCCTGTGCCTGACCTATACCAAGGCCGCGGCCAGCGAGATGCAGAACCGGTTGTTCAAACGTCTTGGCAAATGGGCAATGTTGGGCGACGGCGACCTTCAGTCTGAGTTGGTCGAACTTGGCGTACCGGGCGTGATCGATCCCGACCGGTTGGCGCAAGCACGGACCCTGTTTGCCCGCGCTATTGAGACGCCTGGTGGCCTGAAAATCCAAACGATCCACTCCTTCTGTGCTTCGCTGCTGCGACGGTTCCCGCTTGAGGCGGGGGTCAGCCCTCAGTTCTCCGAAATGGAAGACCGGGCTGCGGCGTTGCTGCGCGAAGAGATCATTGAAAGTTTTGCCGACGGCCCTCAGGCCGAATTGATCGAAGACGTTGCCCGCTTTGTCACCGATACCGGTTTTGACAAACTGACTGCCGCTGTTGCGCAGAAACGAAATCAGTTTGAACATGTGCTGCAATGGCCGGACATTCTGCAACGGTTTGATCTGCCCGAAGGTTTTGATGAACAGGTCCTGCTGCGTAACGTGTTTCTGGGCGGTGAGGTCGAACTGATCCAGTCCATTTTACCCGCGCTTTCGGAAAGCGGAGGGAACAATGCCAAGGCCGCCGACAAGCTTGTCGGCTTTACCGACGCCCGGCTCAGCAAACTGACGATACTTGAAAACGTCCTATTGACGGGTAAGGGTGCGAAAGAGCCCTTTGCCGCAAAACTCAACAGCTTTCCAACCAAGGCGCTGCGTGAAGGGGTGCTGGCAGATCGGATGCCCCAGCTCGAGGCCCTGATGCTGCGGGTCGAAGCCGCGCGGGAACAACGACTGGCGCTGGTTGCGGCCCAGAAAACCCATGTATTACATCGCTTTGCCGCGGCCTTCCTCCCGGAATACGAGCGGTGCAAGCAGGTGAGGGGTTGGCTGGATTTTGATGACCTGATCCTGCGCGCACGTCAGGTGCTGAACGACCCAGCGGTGGCGGAATGGGTGCTGTACCGGCTCGACGGTGGCATCGATCACATTCTGGTGGACGAAGCGCAGGACACCAGCCCAGATCAGTGGGACGTGATCGAAAAATTGGCTCAGGAATTTACCAGCGGGGAAGGGGCCCGATCCGGAGTTGAACGCACGATCTTTGTGGTCGGCGACAAGAAACAGTCAATCTATTCCTTCCAAGGTGCCGACCCGCAAGCCTTTGACCAGATGCAGGCCGAATTTGGACGAAAACTTCGAGAATCAGGCTCTAAACTGTGGGATTCAACGCTGGAATATTCGTTCCGCTCGTCCAGCGCGATCCTTGGGCTGGTCGATGTACTGTTCGAAAACCATGTAGAGGCCGGGTTCCACAAGGATGCCTTACACCGGGCATTCAAGGCCGATCTTCCTGGGCGCGTCGACCTATGGCCGGTGATCGAGAAGGTTGAAGACGAGGATGACAGCGATTGGACCGATCCCGTTGATCGACCCGGCGCGCGGCATCACACCGTCATTCTGGCAGAACAAGTTGCCCGGTCGATCAAGGATATGATCAGGGATGGCGCCACCATTCCCGATGATGGCGATGCGTCGGGGACATTTGTCCGGCGCAAAGTGCAGCCCCGCGACTTTCTGATCCTTGTCCAACGCCGCTCGGACCTGTTTGCCGAGATCATTCGCGCCTGCAAAAGTGAGGGCCTGCCCATCGCGGGGGCGGATCGCCTGAAGGTGGGCGCGGAATTGGCGGTCAAGGATCTGGCTGCTTTGCTGAGCTTTCTGGCCACACCCGAAGACAGCCTATCCCTGGCGACAGTCCTGAAATCCCCACTGTTTGGCTGGACGGAACAACAGTTGTTCGATCTGGCTCATCGCAGGGAGGAAACTTATCTATGGGCAGCGTTGCGCAATCGTGCCGAGGAGTTCCCGGTAACGCTTGCGATTCTGAACGACCTACGCGATCAAACCGATTTTCTGCGTCCTTATGATCTGATCGAACGTATCCTGACGCGCCATGACGGGCGACGCAAACTGCTGGGCCGGCTTGGGGCCGAGGCTGAGGATGGTATCAACGCGTTGCTGTCGCAGGCGCTGGCCTATGAACGGACAGATATCCCAAGCCTCACCGGTTTTCTGGTCTGGATGCAAACCGACGATCTGGAGATCAAGCGCCAGATGAGCGGAGTCGGCAATATGATCAGGGTGATGACCGTTCATGGCTCGAAGGGATTGGAATCACCGATCGTAATCCTGCCGGACACTGGTAAACGACAGCCACCACGAGATGCCGAGATCATGATGGCGGGCGATACTCCGTTGTGGAAAGTGCCTTCTGATGCCTCACCTGCATTAATCGCAGCTGCGCGCCAAGAAGCCAGAACGCGCGAGGAGAATGAGCGGCTGAGGCTACTCTATGTGGCTCTAACACGGGCAGAAAAGTGGCTAATAGTGGCGGCCGCCGGGGATGTAGGCAAGGATGGCAACAGTTGGTATCAGATGGTTGAGGCTGCGATGGTGCGGGCAGGGGCTACTCATGTACCCGGCACCCAGAACCTTCGACTAGCGCATGGAGATTGGGAGGCTTTGCCCGCTGTTGAACAGGGCAGCATCCCGCACAACGAACAGCATTTGCCTGTATTTTTTGACCACCCCGCGCCAAATGCACCCGCGCCAGCCGAAACGCTCAGCCCCTCTGATCTTGGGGGTGCGAAGGCCTTGCCCGGAGATGCGGGGCAGGATGAAGAGGCGGCGAAACGACGCGGATCGCAGCTGCACCTGTTGCTCGAACATCTTCCTGCTGCCGCACAGGATCAATGGCCGCAGCTTTGCGCACGGCTTCTGGCCGATATGCAAGATGTTGAGCGGCAAGATCTGCTGACTGAGGCCACTTCGGTGCTGACGGCCGAATATCTGAAACCGGTCTTTGGCTCGGATGCGCTGACCGAGGTTTCGGTCTCTGCCGATCTGAACGGCACACGAATGCATGGGGTCATCGACCGGCTGATTATAACGGATACAGAGGTGCATGTGATTGATTTCAAATCCAATGCGACTGTTCCGACCGGGCCAGAATCCTGTCCCGAAGGGCTGTTGCGCCAGATGGCGGCCTACGCCCATGCCCTGTCGCAAATCTATCCCAATCACAGTATCCGCACCGCTATCTTGTGGACGCGAACCGCGCACCTGATGTGGTTGCCACACGATATGGTGACGGACGCTCTGACACCGAACCCTATATCTTGACCTTGCCCGGTGCCGCACCTAGGTTCTGAGCCCAAGCATTCCCAGTCAGGAGACAGACATGTCGACCGTAGCCGTTACCGACGACACCTTTGACGCCGAAGTCAAGAATTCCGATATCCCCGTCGTGGTGGATTTCTGGGCCGAGTGGTGCGGCCCCTGTAAGCAGATCGGCCCCGCCCTGGAAGAGCTGGCCAGCGAATATGGTGGCAAGGTGAAGATTGCCAAGGTCGATGTCGACAGCAACCCAAACTCAGCCGCGGCCATGGGCGTGCGCGGGATTCCGGCGCTGTTCATTTTCAAAGACGGTCAGGTGGTTTCGAACCGCGCTGGCGCGGCCCCGAAGGCGGCCCTGCAAAGCTGGATCGACGAGTCGATCTGACCTTCGCTAGTGTCCGAACGCAAAAAGGCGCCCCGCATTAGGCGCCTTTTTTTGTGAAAGCCACTGCGTGACAAGAGTTTAGACTCACTTGATGGTCCACCTCACCGATACTCCCGCGCCGTCTTTGTGGGTAAATGTAACGGTGTCGTCTGCGATTGAAACCACCTGACAGTCATGGGGCATCACTTCACCGACGATCACGATTCTCCGACAGTAATACCTGTCTTTCCACTCCCACGTGCCGCTGATACTGCCACCTTTCGGGCCTTTGCCCTCAACCGTGCCGTCCTTGTGAATTGTCACCCAGGTTTCGCCCTGAACCAGCTTCTTATCAACGATCAGGTTCATAAATTTCGCTTTGTTTTCTATGACTTCAGCGGATACGCCTGGCGCCAGAAGTCCAAACAACAACAATGATGACATGAGCCGAAAATACGTCATGGAATCAAACCTTTCATAGATCGTGTGCTTAAACAGACAGAATTCTAGTCGATAGCTGCGGTACACACCAAACATTCGGGTTTCGTGGTTTGGCCGGATGCAGTTCACTGTACTGGTTCTTTCAATTCGCAAGAACTCGTGCAGATTGTCGGGTCATCAGGAATAAGGAGGCGACATGCCCAAAACTCGGGTATTGGTGGAATTCGGTATGGGTACGTCGCTTCGGCGCGAAGACTATACCGAAGCAGCGCTGCGCGCGCTCAAGGATGCGCTCTGGCATAACTCGGTCAATATGGCGGAATTGTTCGGATTCCCGAAAGAGGCCATGATCATCGACGCGGAAATCGGAGTACAGCAACCGGACCGGGTGGATTCACAGGCGTTGAAGGCCATTTTCCCCTACGGCCAGCCCAACATCACGGTCACACATGGTGGCTTGGATATCGACAAACCCCATTCTGAAGGTCGCACGGTGATCGCCAACGCCGCGATCGTTGTCTCATTTGATATGGAGCCCGCCCGATGACGGAAAAACGCATCATTCTGGAGATGGGGACCGGCAACGACCTGTATGGTCAGGACTATACCAAGGCCGCGCGCCGCGCTGTTCAAGACGCGCTGCACCACTCGTCCATCACGCTGTTTTCCAAACTGGGCATCAGTCATGAGGAGATGCGCGTTGAGGTCACGATTGGCGTTCAACAGCCTGAGAAGGTTGATTGTGATCTTGTCGCCTCGGATCTGCCGCGGGGCCGCGCCTCGGTTCGGGCGGTCAAAGGGGGACTGGATGTCGAGGATGCCGAGGCGGGTACCCGGCATGTCGTAGCCACTGCTGCAGTTGAGGCTTATCTGCCTGATCTCGCAGGTAAATTCGTCGAAAGCTGAAAAAGAAAAAGCCGCTCAATCGAGCGGCTCATCTTATAAGTGTTCAAATCCTGGATCAGAACTTGGAGATATCAGCGCGGGTCAGCCCGACGTCTTCCAGCTGCTCGTCGCTCAGTTGCGACAGTTCGTTGCGTGTCTGATATGATTTGTACCATTCGACAACGTTTTCGAATGCATGAGAGAATGCGTCCACTGCGTGCAGGATGGTGACTGCTCCGCGCGGCGCATGGGTTTTTGCGATTGCGTTTGCCATGTGCTTAGTCCTTTTAACAGAAACAGCCGACCCGTTGTCGGTTGTAAGCCTCATGTAACTCCGGCGGCTGAGTCTCACAAATGCTGACTCAACAGCCCCGGTTTGCGTTTACTGCATATCTTTTGGGCAGTTTTAGAACCGGTTGCGCAGAACCCGTGCCCGGCCCATATATGGCAGCACGGATAACGGAGGCATTCATGGCAGACAGCGATTTTCCCGGATGGCACGGCACCACTATTATTGGCGTCAAGAAGGGCGGGCAGGTTGTCATCGCCGGGGACGGGCAGGTCAGCCTGGGCCAAACCGTGATCAAGGGCACTGCGCGAAAGGTGCGTCGCCTGACACCGGGCGGGTTCGAAGTGGTCGCCGGATTCGCCGGATCTACGGCGGATGCGTTCACGCTGCTGGAACGTCTGGAAGCCAAGCTTGAGGCGACGCCCGGCCAATTGGCGCGTGCTTCGGTCGAGCTGGCCAAGGACTGGCGCACCGACAAGTATCTGCAGAAGCTCGAGGCGATGCTGATTGTGACCGACGGCAAGGATCTGCTCGTGATCACTGGGGCAGGGGACGTACTTGAGCCCGAACACAACGTCGCTGCAATCGGGTCGGGCGGCAACTTTGCCCTGGCGGCGGCCCGTGCGATGATGGATAGCGACAAACCGGCCGAGGATGTGGCGCGTGAAGCCATGGCAATTGCTGCGGATATCTGCGTGTATACCAACGGCAATCTGACGGTTGAGACGATCGGGTCATGAGTGCGGTTCTGGCAGCGATATTTGGTGGGCTGATTGGCGGCATTGTTGGGCCGATTGTGCTTGAGGAATATCGGAACCGGAAGCACGCCAAGACATGGAAAGAGCCTCGCAAGAAGCTGCTTGAGTCCATGTTGAGGGATACCAAATACAAGTTCAAAACTCTGGAACGGCTCAGCAGAACAATTGGCTGTACCGAAGATCAGACACGCTCGCTATTGATCGAGCTGGAAGCCAGAGGCGCTGTTTCAAAGAAGACCAAAAAGGAAATTTGGGCACTGATCGAGCGCGCGCCATTACAGGAAAGCCAGCGCAAACTTGACGAAGAAGAAATCGAGGAAGAGCAGGAGTAGGTGACCCTTTCCGCTCTATCGGCAGTTCTTTACGCCAATAGCGCTTTGATCTCTTTCCCCTTCCACCTCAAATGCATCCCGATCAGGCCCATCAGGGCAGTGACAATGACGATATAATACGGCACGCGGATGTCGATGCTCATCAATCCGCCTCCGATCAGGGACATAATACCGCCTGCTAGGCAAAACACGGCTGTGGTCACCCCCATGACCCAGCCCTGATCCGTTTCGGCAACGCTGGCTGAGAACAGGCCTAGCAGCGTCGGGTAAGAAACGCCGAAGAAGAAGTAGAAGAAAAAGACCGGAATATAGCTCAGCACCCCGCTGGGGCTGAATGCGAAGGCAAAGCCACAGATCACCATGGTGACCAATGAGGTGTAGATGATCTGGTGCTTGCTGAACCTCTCTTGCGCTGGTTTCACAAGGAAGGTGCTGGAAAAGGCCAGCGCAACGCCAATGACCACCATCGCCATGCTGCCCCCTATTACGCCATAACCCCACGCGCTGGTCAGGAAGTTGTCGACGAATACATAGAAAGTAACGTTGGCGACCATGAACAGGGCGTAAACTGGCATGATCTTCAGAACCAGCGGGTGCTCGCGCACAGCAATAAGACTGTCGGTGATGTCGCGTGGGCGGAAAACAAAAGGTTCACGCTCGGTTCTGGTATCCTTAAAGAACGCGGTCACAAGAAAGATTGCAATCAGGACCAGCACAAACGCCCCGTAGAAAGGCGTTTTCAATGTCGCCGCGCTGCCCAATAAGGCTGCATCGGACAGAACCGCGCCTATGATCGGTCCTCCGACCAAGCCAAAGCTGACACCAGTCACAATATAACCCATGTTGCGGTCGCGGTCGGCAGCGTCGGTGCTGCCATCGATCATCGCCGCTTGTGCGATGGGCTGATTTCCAGCCGTAAACCCGGTGATCGAACGACCAATGATCAGCAATAGCAGGCTGTTGAGATAAAGCGCGGCGATCGTCAGGGCGTAACCGACCAGCGCCCCGGTCAAACAGACCAAAAGGGCATTCTTGCGCCCGATGGAGTCTGAAACTTTCGAGACATAGACCACCCCCAGAAACCAAGACAGGAAGAAGCAGCCGATCACCAGACCATAATAAAAGTGCCTTGTGCCCATGGCCGTGCTTTCCGGCAAGAAGCCGGACTTCGTTTCCATGATCAGGGAGTTGATAATGGGAAACACCAGTCCTTGTCCGATCAGGTCAACAAAGACCACAAACAGCAGGGTGATCTTGGCAATCTTGGTCATGAAAACGCCCCCAGTTCCAATATCTTGGGGCGAGTGTAACAGACAGTTGCCCTGTCACCTAACGGCGTGTCAGAGGCCGGAAAGCCCGACCCCTGAAGGGTGTGATTACTTCAACGAAGCAACGCCCAGCGGGACGCCGGCAACCTCGCACCAAATGTAAACTTCGTTGTAGCCCGAGACATCCATGGTTGGCGGCACGGCATAGGATTGCTTGCCGGTCAGGTGCAGCAGCGCGCCCAGTTTGCTGTCTGGGGCGTATGTGCCGTTCTTACCAAATGCGACACGCGGGTCGGGGCCGTTGTCCAGCGAAAAGTCGTCGCCCAGTTCAACAATGTAACGCTCGCCATCTTTGACCAGTTTTACCGAACCGGTAGTGACGTGGTTCGAGCGGCCTTCAAATGTGCCTTTCTTTTTTGCGCCACCGGCCAGGGCAGCGGTGGTGCCGACCAGAGACAGGGCCGCGCCGGTAGCTGCAGCTTTCACAAAAAGCGAACGACGAGTCATCATGATGAGGTATCTCCCTAATGTCATACGGACGCAGAGTCCGTCGCGAAAGGTTATGCCGCAGACGCTGTGCATCTGGCGATTCACATCACCACGAAATTCCGTGTGCTGCCCGTGAGTTGCCGTGATCTTCTCGTGATCGGCTTGTGTTTTCGCGCCGTATGATTAGGTTCCGCTGCGAAACATACGGATAGAACACATATGACCGACCTGACCCCGCGCGAGATTGTCTCGGAACTGGACCGCTTTATTATCGGGCAGAAAGACGCGAAACGCGCCGTCGCCGTGGCGCTACGCAACCGCTGGCGGCGCAAGCAGTTGCCAGATGACATCCGCGATGAGGTCTATCCAAAAAACATTCTGATGATCGGACCCACCGGCGTTGGCAAGACCGAGATCAGCCGCCGTCTGGCCAAACTGGCCCGCGCACCCTTCATCAAGGTTGAAGCCACCAAATTCACCGAGGTCGGCTATGTCGGTCGGGACGTTGAACAGATCGTGCGTGATCTGGCTGACGCCGCAATCCTGCAAACCCGCGAGTATATGCGCGAGGATGTCAAAGCCCGCGCCCATCAGGCCGCCGAGGATCGCGTGATCGAGGCGATTGCTGGAACCGACGCCCGCGAAGCGACGCGGGAGATGTTCCGTAAGAAGCTGAAAGCGGGTGAGCTGGACGATACCGAAATCGAGTTGGAACTGTCAGATACCACGAACCCGATGCCGATGTTCGATATACCGGGCCAGCCGGGTGGTCAGATGGGGATGATGAATCTGGGTGATATCTTCGGCAAGGCCTTCGGTGGAAGGACCGTCAAGAAACGCATGACTGTCGCTGAAAGCTATGAGGCCTTAATTGGCGAAGAGGCCGACAAGTTGCTGGACGACGAAACCGTCAACCGTGTGGCTTTGGAATCCGTCGAACAGAACGGCATCGTGTTTCTGGATGAGATCGACAAAGTCTGCGCCCGATCCGATGCGCGCGGGGGCGATGTCAGCCGGGAAGGGGTTCAGCGCGACTTGCTGCCTCTGATCGAGGGCACCACTGTCAGCACCAAACATGGCCCTGTGAAAACCGACCATATCCTTTTCATCGCATCCGGTGCGTTTCACATCGCCAAGCCCTCGGACCTGCTGCCAGAACTTCAGGGCCGTTTGCCGATACGCGTGGAGCTGCGCGCCCTGACAGAAGAGGATTTCGTACGCATCCTGACCGAGACCGACAACGCTCTGACCCTGCAGTATACTGCCCTGATGGGCACTGAAGAGGTCACGGTCAGTTTCACCGAAGACGGGATCGCAGCCTTGGCCCGGATTGCGGCGGATGTGAACCAAAGCATCGAGAATATCGGTGCGCGGCGGCTTTACACGGTGATGGAGCGCGTGTTCGAAGAGCTTTCGTTCACCGCACCGGATCAGGCAGGGGCTGAGATCACCGTCGATGCAGGTTTCGTGAACGACAATCTTGGCGAGCTGACAAAATCCACAGACCTCAGCCGTTACGTTTTGTAACAGGTGCCAGCCGGATTTTGCCAATGAGTCGTGCCCTCAGGCTGGACGCGGGGCGGGAATACGGTAGCGTAGCCCTGTGACTTCAGAGGGGCAGAGCGTGCTGCGCTATTTCATCATCATTGTAACGCTGTCTGTGCTAACCGCCTGTGCGGATCGGTCTATCACAGAGATCACACCCGAAGCCCTTAGGGTCGGCACCCCCGCCACGGTCTTTGCCGCCACTACCCGTGCGCGCGAGCCGGATGGCAGCTACGGAGCTAACCGTGCCGAGGCATTGCGTTACCTTGAGATGACCGTCTCTATTCCGCCGTCGCACACGCCGGGTGAACTCGAGTTCTCATACGCGAACCCGAATCCGAACAAACAGTTTGTCGTGGCCGATGTTACCGAGTTCTCGGGTCCGCAGGATCTGAAGTCCCGTCTGCGTGGCGTGGATGACGTGGTCATCTTTGTTCACGGGTATAACGCTACGCAAACCGAGACCGCATTTCGGGCCGCTCAGCTGAGCCATGATATCGGTATCCCCGGAACCATTCTGATTTATTCCTGGCCCAGTAAGGCGCGCGGCACCGGTTACGCCTATGATCTGGACAGTATGCTGTTTGCCCGAGACGGGCTGGAACAGACCATTAGATTGCTCAAATCAATGGGCGTAAAGCGGGTCGTCCTGATAGCGCATTCGATGGGCAGCGCCCTATCGATGGAGATGATGCGGCAAGCCGAACTGCGCGAGCCGGGGTGGGCAAGCCGCAATCTTGAGGGGGTCATCCTGATCTCACCTGATCTGGATGTGGATCTGTTCCGATCCCAGATGAACAGCATCAAGAGCCCGCCCGACCCGTTTGTGGTGATGGTGTCCCAGAAGGACAAGATTCTGAACCTGTCGGCTCGGCTGCGCGGCACCGCGGACAGTCAGAGGTTGGGTAATATCAGTTCGGTCGACGCATTGGCCGAATATCCGATCAGCGTGATCGACACGACTGCATTCAACAGCGATGCGGGATCATCTCATTTCGTGGCGGCGACGTCTCCGGCGCTGCTGGCGATTCTCAGTTCGGTCCGCCGGGTCAGCAACACCTTTGGCCCCGACCGGCCTGGCATCGATGTCCTTGTCCCACCCAGCGAGCGCAGCGCAGATGGCGCGACCGAGATTGTGCTGACCGAGACCGGACAGGCGCAGGTCAGCGCGCCCTGATCAAGCACGCATTCGATGATCGGGGTCCAGCGATGGGATCGCATCCAGCAACCGCTTGGTATAGTCTTGCTTGGGTGCGGCAAACAGTTCGCGCGTCGGGGCGCTTTCAACGATCTTGCCGTGATACATCACGACCACAAAATCGCAGGTATGGGCCACAACCGACAGATCGTGGCTGATGAACATGAAGGTCAGGCCCATATCTCGCTGAAGGGATTTCAGCAGGTTCAGGATATCCGCCTGAATCGACACGTCCAGCGCCGCCACGCATTCATCGGCAACTACAAATCGCGGGTTGCAGGCCAGCGCCCGCGCAATCGAAATCCGCTGACGCTGACCGCCCGAAAACGCGTGCGGATAGCGTCGCAGATGTTCAAGGTTCAACCGGCATTTGCCCGCAATCTCGCGAACCCGCGCATCGGTTTCCTCACGCGATGCGGTCAGGCCCATCACATCCAGCGGTTCGGCTATGATATCACGCACGGTCATCCGAGGACTAAGCGCCGCGTAAGGGTCCTGAAAAATCAACTGAGCCCGACGGCGATAGGACTTGAGATCGGTTGCTGACATTTTGGTCAGATCGAACTGCTCTTCACCATCATCATAGCTTGCGCCACCGCTGGTGATTGGAACCGCATTCAGCAATGCGCGGCCAAGTGTTGTCTTGCCCGAGCCGGACTCGCCGACCACCCCAACAAAAGCCCCTCGCGGGATTTCGATCGAGACGTTGTCGACCGCCTTCAGCGTGCGCTTATTAAACAACCCGCCACCAAGGGGAAATTCGACCGACAGGTTTTCGGTTTTGATCAGTGCATTTGTCATGGCTGGCCTGGCACGTCTTCGGGGAAAATGGCTGCGAAATGGCCGGGGCTGACCTCGGTCAAGGGTGGGCGTTCCGTTTCATATCGCGATCCGGGTTTGAGTTCCGGGTTGCGTGGATGGAACACGCAGCCTGATGGCCGCTCCAGAGGTGAGGGGATATCGCCGGGGATCGGGGTTAGCGGTGCGTCCAGATCATCGAGTTTGGGTAACGCGTTCAGCAGACCACGCGTATAGGCATGTGCCGGATGGCGGATCACTTCACGCACAGGTCCGCTTTCCATGATCCGACCCAGATACATCACCGCAACCCGGTCGGCGGTTTGGGCGACGACGCTTAGGTCATGGGTGATGAAGACGATGCCCATGCCGAACTCGGCCACCAGATCCTTCATCAGATCCAAAACCTGAGCCTGAATGGTCACGTCCAGCGCCGTTGTCGGCTCATCCGCGATCAGCAGTTTGGGCTTGGTCGAAAGCGCCATGGCGATCATCGCCCGCTGACGCATCCCGCCCGACAATTCGAAAGCGTATTGGTTGAACCGGGCCGCTGGTTCAAGGATACCCACCCGGTCCAGCATTTCGATCGATAGTTCTTTGGCCTGCTTTTTGCTGAGATCCGTGTGGATCAGCAACTGTTCAACCATCTGCTTGCCGATGGTGATCGCGGGGGCAAAGCTGGCCATCGGCTCTTGGAAGATCATACTGATCGCCCCGCCGCGCACAATCTCCATGTCCCTGGGCCGCTTCAGCGCCATGATATCAACCGGGCCGCTGTCGAGATGCAGATCGATCCGGCTTTCCGGTGCATAGATCGCGTTGGGTGGATTCAGTTTCATCAGTGATTTTGCTGTCACTGATTTCCCTGATCCACTTTCGCCGACCAGCCCGAGCACCTCGCCTGGGGCGAGTGAAAACGAAACATCCTCAACCGCCGTGATCAACCCTTCATCGGTTTTGAACTGAACGGACAGGTTTTCGACATCGATCAGGCTCATTTGCGGGTCTCCGAATAAGGATCAGCCGCATCGCGCAGGCCATCGCCAACGAACACGAAAGACATCACGAGAACGACAAAGAAGATGACCGGGATGAAATACCATTGGTAATTCAGCAGAACATCCGCCTTGGTCACATTCTGCAACATCACGCCAAGTGAGTTGACCGGATCTTTCAGCCCCAGCCCGATAAAGCTGAGCGCGGTTTCGCTGAGGACCATATAAGGGAACGAGATCACCAGATCGACGATGATGTAGCTGGTGAAGCTGGGCAGCAGGTGACGCCGGATGATGTGGCCCGGCGACGCGCCGCACAGTTTCGCCGCAAGCACGTATTCCTGATTGCGTTCCGTTAGCAGATGGGTACGCACCCGCCGCGCCAGCGTCGGCCAGCCGACCAGTCCCAATATGGCCGTTATCACGAAAAACCGTGTCTCGGCCGACCATTCCGGCGGGATAAAGGCCGCAATCGCCATGAACAGAGGTATGGCCGGAACCGTACGGATCGCATCGGTGATCATTTGGATCACACTGTCGACCATTCCACCGTAATATCCGGCCACCCCTCCGATCGCGAGCGCCAGCACGAACGAAATCATCACCCCAAGCGTTCCGACCTGTAGCGACGTCCAAACCGCATGCAGTGTACGGCTGAAGATATCCTTGCCGGCACTGTCGGTTCCGAACAGGTGAACATAGCCCTGATCGACACCAAACAGGTGGATGTTACCGGGAATGACTCCAAACAGCTTATATTTGTCGCCCAGAACGAAGAACTGGATATATCGGCGTTCATCCTCGTTCACTTTCTCGACCCAGCGGAAATTGGTCGCCAACGAGCGTTCGCGGGTTACCCCGTGCAGGAACGGGCGGATCGAGCAGCCATTCTTGTCGCAGAATTTTGGAATCTGCGGGGCTCCGTTCAGATAGTCTTTGTCACGCCCTGCGGCGGTCGGATCGTAAGGCGACAGGAACGGAGCAAAGATGCCCGACAGGATCAGGACGACCAGAACTGTGGCCGCAATCATCGCCGCGCGCTGTTTCTTGAATCGGGCCCAGATCAACTGACGCTGCGAGGCGGTGAAATAGGCTTCTTTTGCCTTTTGGTTGTCGATTGTCGCAGTCATCTGGTCACCTGAGGATACTTTTGCGCACGCGCGGATCGATCACCGCAAGCAGAATGTCGGTGAAGAAGTTCAACGTCACGATGGATGCCGTCAGCAGAAAGATGATGGCCCCCGCAAGTTGCTGATCATTGGACCGCGCCAACGCTTCAAGCAAAAGCGCCCCGGCTTCGGTCAATGTCAGGATCAGCGCCACAATGGGCAGTTCGTTGAAGATCCGGTTCAGGTCAAAGCCGAGGCTGTTGACGATCGGCCCCAGCGCATGACGGGCCGGATAGCGCCATAACAGTCGGCGGCCATAAATGCCCCGCGCGGCAGCAGCGGTGACATACAGCTTCCCGATCTCATCCGACATCAACGCGCGCACGGTCTGCAGCGCAAAGGCTGTGGCCGACCAGCCCAGAATGAAGATCGGCAGCCAGGCGTGTTTCAGCAAATCGAGGAACTTGCCCCAAGACCAAGGCGCTTCTTTGTACTCGGGCGAGAACAGCCCGGTCAGTGTCTCGCCGAAATAAACGGTTGAAACCAGCATCACCATCAGGGCCAGCAGGAAGTTCGGCATCGCCAGACCCAGATAGCTGACGATCCGCAGTGAGTTGTTCAGTACCGCACTGCGCGAGGCGGCAGAAATGATGCCCACAGGGATTGCGATGGCATAAGCCAGCGTCAAAGCGCCAAGGCAGATCCACAGCGACAGCCAGAACTTGTCGCCCAGCAGCTGTGCAATATTCACCCGCAGGATGCAGCTTTCGCCGAAATCGCCACGAAACGCCCCTGACAACCAGGTGGCCCATCGGGTCAGGAACGGTTGATCCAACCCCAGTCGGGCGCGTTCTGCTGCAACGTCAGCAACGGTGATCGCGGACCCTTGGGTGTTTTTATACGCCAAATAGCGCTCGGCACAGTCACCGGGCACCAGTTCCATCAGTGAAAAAACAATCAGCGATACGATGACCAAAGTGACCAACGCCATAACCGCCCGGGTGGCGGCAAATCTGCAGAATTGCAACATATCTGTCCCCGCGGGATGCGTGAAGGCGGGCGCGGGCGCCCACCTTCTTATCTTCTCAACCTTATTCGCTCAGCCACCACTGTGCGGGGCGGTAAGGATAGGTCCGATAGAACTCGTAAGACTGCGTTTTGAACTCGGTAAAGTTCTGCAGGTTGTTCGAGTGATAGATCGGGGCAGGAGCATTCACGGTACCCAGGAACAGCAGCTCGCCGGTCATGATCTCGACCATCTTCTGCGCGGCGGATACTGACGCATCAGAGCCGGGTGCACTGGACTGATAGGTGTCCAATGCAGCCTTCAGATCCGCGACCCAAGCCGGCGGTTCAACACCGTTTTCACCGTTTGAGCTGATGTATTCAGCCCAGAGCATACCTGTACGTACGTCGAAATAGCCATCAAACGGAGGCACCCAGATCTCGCTGTCCCCGAGGATCGACCCGGCTGGCTGGCTCTTCAGCCATAGGCCCATATCCAGCGAGTTGGCCGTTTGTGCGGCGCGGAATTCGTCGGATGTCACCTCTTTGATCGCGGTGTTGACGCCAACGTCTTTCCAGTTCTGAGCAATCAGTTCCACCAATTGCGCCGAAGCTGGCTGGGTCGAGAACTGCCAATCCAGAACAAACGGATCACCATTCGGCAAGTCGCGGAAGCCATCACCGTCCTTGTCGACAAGACCGACTTCGTCCAGCAGCGCATTGGCGCGCTCTGCGTCGAATTCGATCTCATGGTTCGACCATTTTTCGTCGATGAAATCGGGACGCGGCGAGAAGCCGATGTACTGTGTCGGCGTTCCCAGACCAAAGGCGACAACCTCGTTCAGCTGGTTGCGATCCATCGCAACAGACATCGCAGTTCTGAACCGGATATCGTTAAAGATCGCGCGCTTGGCCTCGTCTTCTGCGGTCACGTTGAACGTCAGAACCGGATAGCCGATCGAAGGCTTCACCTCGACCGTGTAGTTACCGTTCTCCTGACCTTCGAGCAGCACCGGAGCGGATGTCAGGTTAACACCCTGCGATTTGTAATCGACCTCGCCATTCAGCAACTTAAGGGTGCGAACTTCTTCGTCCGGAACGTAAGTTTCATCCATTTCCGAAATGTAGGGAAGCTGGTTACCCTGCGTGTCGACCTGGAAGAAATAGGGGTTGGCCACGTAGTGACGACCCTCGGTGCTCTCCTTCACAAGGATATGGCTCTCCAGCGTCGGCATGGTGTCGGTGGGAAGACCCGCCAGTTTGTCACCGGCTGTCAGCATCGGAGATGGCGTATCCATCCAGTCCGAGTTGCCATAATAGGCCTTGATCAGCTCGTACCCGTTTTCATAACCAAGCGCCTGCGCGTTGGCGTCGGCGTTGTCATCCAGCGCCGGGTGGAACTTTTCAAAGAAATGCTTGGGCTGGTAGGGCTGCACATAGGTGAACGAGAATGTCTCGGTCAGGCCAGGCTTGGGCGCGGCAAGGGTAAAGCGGACAGTGGTGTCGTCCAGCGCTTCGACCTTCATGGGCTCACCGCCCGCCAGCGCATAATCCTTCGCTTCGGCGATGACATTGGTGTCCATCATCAGGTTATCGTACCAGAAGACGATATCCGCCGCCGTAAATGGCGCGCCATCCGACCACTTGTGGCCTTCACGCAGATTCACGGTCAGCACGGTGAAGTCATCGTTCCATTCCCAGGATTTCGCCACGTTGGGCACCAGGGTCTGCAGGTCGTCGGAATAGCGGAACAGGTTGACGTGACGCACCGAAAGGAAGTCCGAGGTGCCGCTTTCTGTGGCGTTGGAGAGCGCGTCCAGAACACCGCCATACTGACCTATCGAGTCATAGGGTACGATGACCAACGGGTCAGCCGGCAGACGATCTGCCACGGCCGCAAGATCGCCATTGCCACGGATCATGCCGTTCAGATCCCCAATAGCCGGGTTTTCGGCAAAGCTGAGCGTACAGTTTGCAGCTGATTGAAACTCGGACAGATCAAACTGCTGAGGATAAGCACCAGCTGCGACGCCCTGCATATCCGCGACGGTTGCAGCAGGACAATTGGCCCAGGCCGCGCCCCCGATTGTGGCAAAGGCCACACCTGACATAAGAAGCTTTTTCATGTTTTCTCCCTAGGTTTTGTTTATTTCGTTTTGCGTTTCCGAGAGCCCGATTTGCCCGCTTTGCTTTCGGAGGTTTCTTTGTTCTTTTTTTGCTTCCGGGGCTCTGTTTCTTCCGGCCCGGATTTGACATCGTTTTGCGATGCAATGTGCACTTGGACCCCAGCTTGCTTGAGAACGGGTGCAAACGCATCGGGTGGGGCGATATCGGTCACCAGATCCGTCACCTTGTCGAACGGGCAAGACACGTTGGCTGCCTTTGCACCGAATTTGGTGTGGTCCGCTGCAACGATCATGCGATGCGTGTTCCCTTGCAGCGCACGGGTCAGATCCGCCTCCAGCGGGTTCGAGGCCAATACACCTCCAACCAGCGACAGTGCATCCGCGCCGCAGATCACCGCGTCATAGCTGTACTGACACGCCAGTTCTTCAGCCGCACGGCCAAAACTGCCTCGTTCGGAGCGGATTACTTCGCCCCCTGCCAGAACGGCGCGCGTGCCATTGTGATCGGCCAGGGATGCGACAACTGACAAAGAGTTGCTAACGACGGTCAAACCCCGCAGCTCACGTAGTTGCTCGGCCACATGAGTCATGGTCGAGCCAACGGTGATGAACAACACCATCTCGTCCTCAAGCAACCCGCAGACCCGCTTGGCGATGTTGGTTTTCTCGTCGGCATTATACTCCAACGCGCCCGAAAACATCGGTGTATCCTGCGCCCGAGACAGAAATGTGCCGCCATGCACACGCTCAACCTTGTTCGCGCGCGCCAGTGCCTTGACCAAACGACGCACAGTTTCCTCAGAGACGTCCATGATCTGGGCGATCTGAGTGTTGCGCGCTGACCCCCCCAGCCGCGCAAGGACATCCAGCAGCTCTCGGCCACGATGTGGGATGGTTACGCTATCATCATCCATTTTCAGACTCGGTCACATTTTCGCGCAAAAATCCACAATAAATGTAAATCTTTTGCGACAATTTTGGTTTTTTTGCCTTTTCCGGTCAACATGGCACAACAAACCTGCAGTTTCATGCGGCGTGACAGGTGGATTTCAGATCTCTCGCAAGAATCATTCAACTCATCCCAGCATGTGTTCATGACGACAATGCGATCAGCGTCACGCCAGCGGCCATCATCACGGCCGCCAGAAGGCGTCGCATGGGATTGCCTTCACCCAGGAACAGAAATCCGATTAGGGCCGCGAAGATCACTGAGGTTTCGCGTAAGGCTGACACGACGCCAAGCGGAGCGAAATTCTTGGCATAAAGCACTAGGCCGTAAGCCGTCATCGACACCATTCCGCCTGCAATCCCGATCACCCAGATGCGCAGAGGCAAATCAAGCACACGCGCGCCTCGCCGTAGCGCGACAAAGCCCACAACAAAGATATGCAGAACCGAATGCCAGGCCCAATAACTCAGGATGTTGCCTGACACACGCACGCCCAGGCCATCCACAAGCGAGTAGATGGAAATAAAGCAGCCCGTTCCCAATGCGAAAACAAGCGATGCCCTACCGACCCCTTGCCTCAAAACCGACCAGCTGGACAGTTGAATGCCGGTGGCAATCACCGCGATCCCAATCCAGGCCTGCGTCGGCAGATGTTCGCCCGCAAACATCACGGCCCAAAGAGCGACCAGCGCAGGAACCACACCGCGCGCGATCGGGTACACCACACTGAGATCACCATGCCGGTAGGCCTGATTCAGCATGTAGAAATATCCGAAATGAACAACGGTCGAACCTGCCAGATATGGCAGGCTCTCGACATTCGGCAGCGGCAGAACCGCCACCATCAGCGCCCCCGGGATAACATGCCCCAGTGCAACCAGACCCAGCGTGACTGTTCGATCAGCGGCCGTTTTTACAACCGTGTTCCAGATCGCATGCAGCAACGCGGCCGCAAGGATTATGAGAACGATTTCAGCGCTCACTGTCAGATCGCCACTTTAAACAGCTCAGTGATGTTTTGTTGGTTGAGTTGGATCGGATTCCCTCCGCATGAGGGGTCGATGATTGCGCCTTGGACCAGTTCGGGGATGGCGGCTTTGGTGACGCCGAGGTCGGAGAGTTTG
>NZ_JBQFSC010000006.1:0-145900 GCF_056537805.1 Ruegeria sp. C10
CCCAATCAAAAACCTCAGATGCCCCCAGTCTCTCCCGAGCGTCTCCGCAGCTTCCACCGCGTCCCAGCACCTCAGCAGCGCCGGTGAAGGGGTATTTACGGATTAGGTCTGGGACCTGCAACCCCCAATTTGAAAAAACTTCAAATTTCCGACCACCTTCTTCTTCACCTTAATAAAAACAACAGGTTAGCTTAACAAATCCTCCCGAGTACTCACAAAAAAGAGGTTTATAGAAAGAGAAAGAACAGTCTCTCGGCGGAATCGTACCCAATGCTTGGTACGCGCCCTGAGTCAGGCGCATGAAAACGCCGCCCGACTCTCCTCGGGCGGCGCAATTTACTGCGTTGGTTATAGGGTTACTTCAGATCAAAACGATCCGCGTTCATCACCTTGTTCCAGGCCGAGACGAAATCGCAGACAAATTTGCCACCTGCGTCGTCCTGACCATAGACCTCCGCCAGTGCCCGCAACTGCGAGTTCGACCCAAAGACCAAATCCACGCGGGTACCTGTCCACTTCACGTCACCACTTGCGCGGTCGCGGCCTTCATAGACGCCGTCACCGGATGGTTTCCATTCGGTGCCCATATCCAGCAGGTTCACGAAGAAATCGGTGCTGAGCGTGCCGACCCGTTCGGTCAGCACACCATGAGAAGTTCCGTCAAAGTTTGTGCCCAGCACACGCATCCCACCCACAAGCGCAGTCATCTCCGGTGCCGACAGCGTCAGCAGTTGCGCTTTGTCCACTAGCAGGGCCTCGGCCGGAACCGAGTATTCCTTGTGCAGGTAGTTGCGGAAACCGTCCGCAATCGGTTCCATCACCGCGAAAGACTCGACATCCGTCTGCTCTTGCGAAGCATCGGTGCGGCCGGGGCTAAAGGGAACATCAACGTCATGACCTGCGGCCTTGGCTGCCTTTTCGATGGCAGCACCACCACCCAAGACAATGAGATCGGCCAATGAGACCTTCTTGCCACCAGACTGTGCGTCATTGAACGCTTTCTGAACGCCTTCCAGCGCATCCAGCGCCTTGGACAGTTTCAACGGTTCGTTAACCTCCCAATCCTTCTGCGGGGCCAGACGAACGCGCGCACCGTTGGCACCGCCACGCATATCCGATCCCCGGAAGGTCGAGGCCGAAGCCCATGCGGTCGACACCAGATCTGAGATAGACAATCCCGTCGCGAGTATCTTGGCTTTCAGTTCGGCTACATCAGCGTCGTCAATAAGCGCGTGATCGACGGCCGGGACGTTGTCTTGCCAAATAAGCTCTTCGCTGGGAGCCTCGGCTCCAAGATAACGCGCACGCGGACCCATGTCGCGGTGGGTCAGTTTGAACCACGCGCGGGCAAAGGCATCGGCAAATTCGTCCGGGTTTTCGTGGAAGCGCTTCGAGATCGGGCCATAGATCGGATCCATGCGCATCGCCATGTCGGCGGTGGTCATCATAGTCTTGACCTTTTTCGATGGATCACCCGCTGCCGGGGCCATGTCCTCTTCCTTGACCCCAACAGGTTCCCAGATCCACGCGCCCGCTGGGCTCTTGGTCAGGTTCCAGTCGTAGCCAAACAGCAGGTCGAAGTAACCGTTGTCCCACTTGGTCGGGTTTGCGGTCCAGGCACCCTCGATGCCGCTGGTGGTGGTATCATCACCCTTGCCGCTGCCAAAATCGTTGATCCAGCCAAAGCCCATCGCCTCCATCGGGGCGGCCTCGGGTTCGGGACCGACAAGAACGGGATCACCGGCGCCGTGGGCCTTACCAAAGGTGTGGCCACCCGCAACCAAAGCAACGGTTTCTTCGTCATTCATCGCCATACGGCCAAAGGTGTCGCGAATATCGCGACCTGAAGCCAAGGCATCTGGCTGACCATCTGGACCTTCGGGATTCACATAGATCAGACCCATCTGAACAGCTGCCAACGGGTTTTCCAGATCACGTTCGCCCGAATAGCGGCTGTGCGGGTTCTCAGTTGGGGCCAGCCATTCGGTCTCGGCACCCCAATAAATGTCTTCTTCGGGTGCCCAGATGTCTTCACGACCACCGGAGAATCCAAATGTTGTACCGCCCATGGATTCGATCGCGCAGTTGCCCGCCAATATATAAAGGTCAGCCCACGAGATCTGGTTGCCGTACTTCTGCTTGATCGGCCAAAGCAGACGGCGCGCCTTGTCCAGGTTGCCATTATCCGGCCAGCTGTTCAGCGGAGCGAACCGCTGATTGCCGGTCGATGCGCCGCCGCGGCCATCTGCCGTGCGGTAGGTGCCCGCTGCGTGCCAGGCCATACGAATGAACAAACCGCCATAGTGCCCATAATCTGCGGGCCACCAATCTTGCGAATCCGTCATCAGCGCATAAAGGTCTTCCTTCAGTGCCTTCAGGTCGAGCTTCTTGAACTCTTCGGCATAGTCGAATATCTCGCCCATCGGGTTCGATGCAGGGCTATGCTGATGCAGAATCGACAGGTTCAGTTGGTTCGGCCACCAGTCCCGGTTGGACCGGGCCTCGGCGCCATGCATTACCGGGCATTTGCCCATGTTGGGGGTATCACTTCCGTCCATATCGATCTCCAGTCCTGGCTAGATGCGTGCGTCGCGCGGTTAACTTTGAAACGAGAAACAGGGGTCTTGAGTGTTTTTGCGCTCGTCCTTGGCATGGGCGTTACGCGGGATCGCGCAGATCGGCCCTGCCTTCATTGTAGGAAATAGCATTAACGACTCGTTCTTTCTGTTTGGATGTAGATTTAGCAAATCCAAGCCATTCACATAAGTTTTGTTTTTTGATGATATTGATAATCCAGAGCTATCACTTGAACATCTACGCGCAGCCGGACCCTGAAGCGCATGATTACGACTGCACCACCAAGCTTCACCGTGCCTCGCAAGTCGGGCGCGAGAGAGAGTGGACGCAAATAAGCTTACGATGATGGCCGCGCATGAAACGACTGAACTGAGTTAGCGCAAAACGGATTGACCGGCCCAGATTCAGTGGCCACTGACCTTCTTATAAAGGGCCGATTTATAGCCGAAGGGAATTCCCAATACCCCGACAAGCCACCCAACCGTTCGGGCGATCTGGATCAATCGCCGATCTGGTTGGAACGGAAACAGAAGGATTGCCCCTAACAGCGCCAACAAGCGAAAGGGGGTGCTCAGAAACCCCAAGATCGCCTTTGTTGGCTTCTGATCAAGCTTACGGCGCATATGGGTGTTGGACTGGTCCCTTCCACGGGCGGTCTGATACCAGAATGACAACCTTTCGGGAGGAATGGTCTCGTACACAAAAGCGTCGGGCACCCAGCCGACCGGTAAGCCTGCAGCAACGGTCTCGGCATAAAACTTTGCGTCCGTCCCGCCGGTCATCCGCATGGTTTCATCGAACCAAAGGCCGGTTTCGCTGAACAGGCGTGTCTCGCCCAGCCAGTTGTTTGTCACGATGGTCACGCCACCGGTACCGTTCAACGTGGCTTTCTTTGCAGCCGCGTTTTCCTTGTCGAGGTAACGATTGCTGATATTGCGCAACATCAGCCGCTGAATCGCGGTCTCCTGCCCCGTTGGCCCCGCCGCACGAAGCGGAGCGCCCATTAGCACGGCAGAGCTGTTGCGATACCCGGCGACCAACCGTTCAAGCCAATCGACCGCCACCACCTCGTCATCATCGACAAAACAGAGCAGATCCGAGCCATTCTCCAACGCTTCGCGCGCGGCTCGGTTGCGTCCGAACGGGATGCCGAGTTCGGTCTCAAGGACATAGTTCAGACTTGCTCCATTAGGCAGCTTCTCCCCTACTGCCTGCACGGTACCTTCGCTGAGCGCTGCGCTGTCGTTTTCCACCACCAAACATCGCACCGAGCAGTCGGGCGGCAGCTTCATCTCTCCCCAGCTTCGAATCAAAGCGGCCAGCATCTCGGGCCGCTGCCGGGTCAGGGTCGAAACGGTAATGTTCAGCGGGACAGAGCGGTCTTTCATCGAAATCCCATACAATCCGTGCCGGTTTCTTGGCAAGGCGCGGTGATCAAGTGGCATCCTTCTGATGCTGCATCAGTGCTTCCAACCCTACACGGTAGTTCGGATAGAGCAATGAGACGCCCAGTTCATCCTTGATCCGATCATTCCGAACGCGCTTGTTCTCATTATAGAAACTGCGCGCCATCGGAGTCAGATCAGCCTCATCAAACGGAACGGCAGGCGGCATCGGTAGACCTTGCAGCTCGGCTGCAAAGCCGATCACGTCTTGCGGCGGCACCGGTTCATCATCACAGACATTGTAGATCGCACCCGGATTGGGTTTGGCCATCGACGCGATCAAAACCTGTGCAATGTCGTCAACATGAATGCGCGAAAACACCTGGCCCGGCTTGATGATCCGCCGCAACCCACCGCGTTTCAGCTTTGAAAACGGCCCGCGACCCGGCCCGTAAATCCCTGCCAGTCGGAAGATATGCAAGGGCAGGCCCGGAATGCCGCCCCATTGCTCCTCGGCACGCACGCGCCAACGGCCACGTTCAGCCGTCGGTGTGGCGGGCGTCGTCTCATCCACCCAGCCTCCCTGGTGATCCCCGTAAACGGCTGTGGTCGACAGGTAGCCGACCCATTTGAACTGTCCGATCCGCGCGGCGATCTCATCCTTCAATTCCGCCAGCACCGGATCACCATCGGCTGTGGGTGCTGTAGAGACAAGCAGATGCGTCACCCCATCCAGATCAGGCCGATCCCCCGGCCAGACCCAAGGCTCGGCGCCCGAGTCGCGGATTGTCTCAAGTTGCTGGGAATCACGCGTGGTTCCGATGACCCGCCATGTGGTTGGATCCAGTTGCCTCGATATCGCTCGGGCAGAATAGCCGTGGCCGAAGGAGAATAGTGTCTGTGTCATGGTCCCTTTGATGATCTGCCCGGCACGTGGATGCAAGCGCCGGATGGACGCACTTGATTCGAATCCTCTGATGCGCATTCATTGAGAAATGACCAAAAAGACACCTGACTTGCACGCAGCCTACTCCCTGAAATCGCCCGAGGAGAACAAGCGCCTTTATGCGGAATGGGCAGGGGAATATGACGACAGTTTCGCAGCGCTTGAGGATTATCAACTCCACAACCACACGGCACGCGCCTTTGTGGGCGCAGGCGGACAAGGCCCGGTATTGGATGTAGGCGCGGGCACGGGGTTATGCGGAACTATTCTGGCCGGGTTGGGCGTGGGTCCGATCGACGCCACCGATATCAGCGCCGAAATGCTGGACGAGGCGATGCGCAAGGATATCTATCGCGACGCGATCGAAGCCGATCTCAATCAGGGCCTGCCGGTTCCACGCGGCAGCTATGCCGGTGTCGTCTCGTCCGGAACGTTCACCCATGGCCATCTTGGGCCAGAAGATTTGCCAGCGCTCTTGCGTGTCGCACGCCATGGTGCGCAGTTCGCCCTCTCGATCAACGCAAAACACTTTGAGGCGCTCGGATTCGCCGATACCTTCCGCCGCCTCGAGGCGGATCAGATCAGAGACTTATCGTTAACGCAGGTTCGGATTTATGGCGATCTTGCTGCCGGCCCTAACAAAGATGACGTCGCTTTGATCGCGTTGTTTGAGAAAACCTGACCAAAGCTCTGCGTAGGTCATATACGGACCTATGCAGAACTCGGCGGGGCAGAACGCCCTCGTGATCTAAGTATACATCTGCTTCTTGAAAGCCCGTGTCCGCGTTGTCGCCTCGGCTGAACCATCGTGATAAGTGCCGAACCACTTGTCGAACGGAATCTCGGATGTGCCGTAGTTACACTCGAAATACCGGTGATGAAGCTGGTGGAAGAAGTCCCCTGCCCGCGCGGCATCCGTTTCACCAGCCTTCAGCTTTTCGAAACCCGAGTGAGACAGTACCGGGCTGATCTGCTGGAAGTAGGCGTGAAACAGCAGATGCAGCGGATGCGAGGGTACAATCAGATGGATGAAGTAGGTGGTGAAATAGAGAAGGTTTTCATACCAGTGGTTCGATATTCCCGACCATGGTCCGATATTGACGTTACGATGGTGCACAGCATGAACGTGCTTGTAGAGTTTCGGGTGATGTTCCAATCGGTGCACCCAGTAGAAATGAAGCCCTGACCACATCGGGATGAAAAGCATCCAGATCACGAACCAAACGGGGGCCGCGGCCCAGGTTATCACTGGCGCATAGCCATTCGCCATCGCCCAGTAGATCAGCCACTGATAGACCGTCGCCACAGTCATCGCACTTCCCAGCGTCCACCAGATGTTATCCAAAACCTGATTTCGAAAGGTAAACGACCCATTGTCACGTGTCAGATCACGCCGGTCGAATTTCTTGTACATGCCCTGCCCTTTGCGCATGTAAAGCCACCAATGCAGACCTCCTGCTATCATGATCTGAGGCACCATGTTCAGCAGCCAGATACGGAACATCCAGCCGGGCGCGAAACTCTGCATGGTCTCTAATGGAGGTAAAAACACGAAATAGGCGGCAAAAGCCATCACCATGCAAAGCGTCAGCGACGTAAGGGGAAGCCAAGCCCCTTTGTACCAGTTCAGGATAGCCGCAGGACGCGGCGGCCAGTTGAACAAAGGGTTCAAACCGACGGGCCCTTCGGGGCGGTAATTCCATCGGGCGGCTTCTGCATCATGTATATCGGTCATGGCTGAAACTCCTAACAGTGCGCTTCAGGTTGCGTAATCCGAGCCTTCGGCATCCAGAACAGATTTGATTTCGCGTAAATGTGCTTCGGCCTGACCGGGATATTCATCAAGCTCTTGCGCGGTTTTCTCAGCAATCTCATCGGACAGAACGCGCAAAGGTTGCCCGGTTTGAAGAGCACGAATGTACGTTTCTGCGGCGCGTTCAAAATAATAGAGTCTGTTAAAGGCATCTGCCGGACTGTCGCCGATCACCAAAACCCCGTGGTTGCCCATGATCATGACTTTCTTTTTCGGGTCCGACAGCATCGCGGCACAGCGCTCACCTTCGCTTTCAAAAGCCAGACCTCCGAATTCTTCATCGATTACGTAGCGATTGAAGAAAGTTGCGGTGTTCTGATCGATCGGCGGCAAGCTGCTGTCTGCCAGCGAGGCAAGAACCGTCGCAAAAATCGAATGCACGTGCATCACGCAGCGCGCATGCGGGCAATGGCGGTGGATCGATCCGTGGAGCCCCCAAGCCGTCGGATCCGGTGCGCCGGGCTGGTCCATGACATCTTTGTCATTGGCATCAAGCAGCAGCAGATTTGACGCCTTGATACGCGCGAAATGCATCTGATTGGCATTCATCAGGAACTGCGTGCCGTCTTCGTTCACCGCAAGGCTGAAATGGTTCGCCACCCCTTCATGCATGTTCAACCGTTCGGTCCAGCGGAATGCGGCGGCCATGTCCACGCGTTCGGACCAATGATCGATGTTGGGACGCAGGTTTGTAACGCTCATGCCGGGCTCCTTCGCTTGTCAATTGACTTCTGGGAAATCGTGCCTTCACCGCAAACGTTTGACCAACGAAAAAAACATGCCTAGTTCATTAGTAAAACTACTGGCAGAGTTATGAGCATGCAGAAATCACTTCCACCGCTCGGCTGGCTACGCACATTTGAAGCGGCGGCCCGTCATTTGTCATTCACGGGGGCGGCGCGGGATTTGAACATGACGCAAAGCGCAGTCAGCCAGCAAATCAAATCACTAGAGGGCTATTTGGGTCAGCCATTATTCCTACGTCGTCCGCGTGCATTGGAGCTGACCGAAGCTGGTATCACCTATCTGCCGGTCGTGCGTGAAGCCTTTCGAACTCTGGTAAGGGGGACACAAGCCGTCACGGGCGCACAACAAAACGCGGTTCAGGTCCAGAGCAATATCACATTTGCCGTCAACTGGCTGGCTCCGCGCCTACCCCGGTTTCGGGAACTGCATCCGGATGTACATCTGAATATCTTCACCGAACTGTGGGAGCCTCGCGAAATGGCCGAAGGCGCGGCGGTGGAAATCCGCTATTCGCTGCGCCCAGCCGATACGGTGCGAACGGAATTGCTACGGACAGATCACTACTATCCTGTCTGTGCCCCCGACTTCCCGGTGACGCTGGAAACTCTGCAGGAACAGCCCCTGTTCGACTGTTCAAATTTGTTGTCGAATTGGGAGAGCTGGATCACAGATCAGGGCCTAACTTGGGGGAAACCTAAGGTAACCTATTCGACGACCTATCTGGTCAGCCTGTCGGTTGCGATGGCCGGAGGAGGCTTGTGTTTAGCCCACGACATGATCGCAAAACGGTTGATTGAAGAAGGCCGCCTGATCGCGCCGTTCAACCATCGCGCTACTATGCCCGAGGCCTATTATCTATTGCTATCGCCCCAAGCCGAGGAAACGCCGGGCGCGTTGGCGTTTGTCGACTGGCTGCGCGCGGAGATTGAAGCCGATCGCCACAACTAATCGCGGGTCGCTCCCGCCCATCTTTGATGCCCTTTGGGCATCTCCTCTGGTTGGGCGTGGCAGCGCTGGCGCGCTGCGGATGGCAGGTTTTGTGATGATTCCATGATACCTTAATAGTGGGGGTTGCACCTTGCGCCGCATTCGGGAAAGTTGGGCCATGGAATACACTCCCTTCCCAAGTTGGCCCGATACCGCCCCTCGTCTCATTGCTGTTGCTGCTGGCCGCGAGGCTGCCGATTTGGTGATCCGTGGCGGCGTCTGGGTCAATGTGCATAGCCGCGAAACCCTGCCTGACCATGACGTGGCGATCGCTGCGGGGCGCGTTGCTTTTGTGGGGCCGGACGCCGCGCATTGTATCGGTCCTGAGACTCAGATCATCGAGGCGCACGGTCGCTATTTGGTGCCGGGGTTATGCGACGCACATATGCATATCGAATCTGGTATGTTGACCCCGGCAGAATTTGCCCGCGCAGTCACTCCGCATGGGACGACTTCGATGTTCACCGACCCGCATGAGATCGCCAATGTGATGGGGTTGGAAGGCGTACGCCTGATGCATGACGAAGCGCTGATGCAGCCGGTGAACATCTTCACCCAGATGCCGTCCTGTGCACCCTCAGCACCGGGGCTTGAGACCACAGGGTATGAGATCACCGCCGAGGATGTGGTTGAGGCGATGTCTTGGCCCGGTATCATCGGACTGGGCGAGATGATGAACTTTCCCGGAGTCATTCATGGCGATCCGAAGATGTTGGCAGAGATCGCGGCCACACAACGCGCCGGTAAAACAGTTGGCGGGCACTATGCTTCGCCAGATTTAGGGCCTGAATTTGCCGCTTACGTCGCTGGTGGCCCTGCGGATGATCATGAAGGCACCTGCGAGGCCGACGCCATCGCACGTGTCCGTCAGGGAATGCGGTCAATGATGCGGTTGGGGTCGGCTTGGTATGATGTCGAAAGCCAGATTACTGCGGTGACTGAAAAAGGGCTGGACCCGCGCAACTTCATCTTGTGCACCGACGACTGCCATTCGGGAACGCTGGTAAATGACGGACACATGAACCGCGTAGTGCGACATGCGATTGCCTGTGGTTGCGATCCTCTGATTGCGCTGCAAATGGCGACGATCAACACGGCGACCCATTTTGGGTTGGAACGCGAGATCGGCTCGATTACACCCGGGCGGCGCGCTGACATTATCCTGAGTTCTGATCTGGTAGAGCTTCCGATCGAAACCGTGGTCGCGCGCGGTCAGATTGTGGCTGAAAACGGGACGGTAACGGTCGAATGCCCGCATCTGAACTGGCCCGCTAAGGCGCGAAATACCGTACACCTAGGGCATGCGTTGACCTCGACAGACTTTGAAATCGCAGCCCCTGCCGGAGCGAACCGTGTCATGGCCAACGTGATCGGGGTGGTTGAAAATCAGGCCCCAACGCAAGCGTTGAAATCCGAGCTGCCGATTATCGAAGGGCTTGTTGAAGGCGAAGGCGATGTGTGCCAAATCGCATTGGTCGAACGGCATCGCGCCACGGGGGGTGTGACCAACGCCTTTGTCTCGGGCTTTGGGTATCAAGGCAAAATGGCCATGGCCTCGACCGTTGCGCATGACAGCCACCATATGATTGTTGTCGGCACCGACCGTGAACAGATCGCACTGGCCGCGAACCGGCTGGCCGAAGTGGGCGGAGGCATCACAATCTTTCGCGATGGCGAGGAACTGGCCTTGGTGGAACTGCCGATCGCAGGCCTGATGTCCGACAACCCAGCGACTGACGTTGCCGCCAAAGCAGAACAAATGGTCGAGGCGATGAAGACCTGCGGCTGTCAGCTTAACAACGCCTATATGCAGCACTCTCTGCTGGCCCTGGTTGTGATTCCTGAACTGCGGATCTCGGACCTTGGGCTGGTGGATGTACGTACATTCGAAAAGATCGACCTTCTGGAACCCCTTGCATGACTACTATCCGAACACCTGACGTTCCCAACCCCGAGAAATTTAGCGATCCGCTTGCAGCTGTCGCACGTTTAGAAGAGCTCTATGAACAGGCGACAAAATTCCTGTGCGATAGGTTTGCAAATGCACTTAAGAACGGCGCTCCTACCGAGAGGTTTCGGGCGTTCTACCCCGAAATCCGGATCAGGACCTCGTCTTACGCGCAGGTCGACAGCCGGCTGAGCTTCGGTCACGTGTCCGAGCCGGGCACACACGCCACGACAGTGACGCGCCCCGATCTGTTCCGGTCCTACCTTACCCAGCAAATCGCGCTATTGATCAAGAACCACGATCAGCCGGTCACAATCGGAGCTTCGGAAACGCCGATCCCGGTCCATTTCGCTGTCGCCAATAACCCGGATCTGGTTGTCCCGCATCAGGGTGCAGCTGGGTTCACTCTGCGCGATGCGTTCGATGTACCGGACCTGAATACAACAAACGACGATATCGTGAATGGCGTGCACGAGCTGGAAAACGAAGCGGGACCCCTTGCGCTCTTCACAGCCCAGCGGGTGGACTATTCGCTTGCACGACTGTCGCATTATACGGCGACTGACCCCGGCCATTTCCAAAACCACGTGCTGTTCACCAACTATCAGTTCTATGTTTCGGAATTTGAGAGCTACGCACGGGCGCAACTCGCTGATCCCGACAGCGGCTATACCAGCTTTGTCTCGACCGGGAATGTTGAGATCACGGACGCCGAAGCCGTACTGGAACAGCCCCTTAAACTGCCGCAAATGCCAACCTACCACCTGAAACGCGCGGATGGGTCTGGGATCACGCTGGTCAATATCGGCGTCGGGCCATCGAATGCCAAAACGGCCACCGACCACATTGCGGTTCTGCGCCCGCACACCTGGTTGATGGTCGGCCACTGCGCCGGTCTGCGCAACACGCAGGCGCTTGGGGATTTCGTACTGGCACATGCCTACCTGCGCGAGGACAAAGTGCTGGACGACGACCTGCCCGTCTGGGTGCCGATCCCCCCGCTGGCCGAAGTCCAGGTCGCGCTGGAACAGGCTGTGGCCGAGGTAACCGAGTTGGAAGGCTACGAGCTGAAACGTATCATGCGAACAGGTACAGTCGCCTCGGTCGATAACCGCAATTGGGAGCTTCGCGATCAGTCCGGCCCGGTGCAACGGCTCAGCCAGTCCCGTGCGATTGCGCTGGATATGGAAAGTGCAACAATCGCAGCCAACGGTTATCGGTTCCGGGTTCCTTACGGCACCTTGCTGTGCGTCTCGGATAAGCCCTTGCATGGTGAATTAAAGCTTCCCGGCATGGCGTCGGCGTTCTATACCACTCAGGTCAGTCGTCATTTGGCGATCGGAATCCGGGCGATGGAGCACTTGCGCGGCATGCCGCTGGAACGGTTACACAGCCGGAAATTGCGTTCGTTTGACGAAACGGCCTTTCTCTGAAGCAAAAAAGCAACGAATTTCCCCTATTTTTGGGGTTTTTAGTGCTACTATTCGTTGTGTTCAGCCACAATATCCCGTTACAGTTACGCGGTGAGGCCCTATAGATCGGGCACGTTAAGGAGACCAAGAAATGGCAAAGCCTATGACAAAGACTCAGCTGGTGGCTGCTCTCGCTGAGGAAATGGGAACTGACAAGAAATCTGCAAATGCCGCGCTGGAGGCCATGACCGGCCTGATCACTCGCGAAGTTTCGGCCGGTGGTGCCGTCACCCTGCCCGGCGTTGGCAAAATCTACTGCCGCGAGCGCCCCGAGCGCATGGTGCGCAACCCCGCCACCGGCGAGCAGTTCAAGAAAGAAGCCGACAAAGTGGTCAAAATGACCATCGCGAAAGCTCTGAAAGACAGCGTCAACGGCTAATTCGCCGAAGACAGATCGCAAGATCGAAGGGGTCGCCACCGGGCGGCCCTTTTTTTGTCTGAATAAGTTATGTAAGCATCTGATTAATATCGAGTTTTTGCCGCTATCGCCATAGTTGTGTCATATTCCTCATCCACTCGCTTAATGGGAAGTATTATTGAGGAATCTCGATTTATGGCACGATATCAAACCACTGAATTCGATACAGAAAATCAATTCGACTGGGCAAGCATCCAATACACGATTGAAGACGATGTTGTCGTTGCAACGCGGACGACTTTTGATGCCGGATACGAGGTCTTCGGGACTTACGAAGACGGCGTTTTGCGTCAGGAATTTTATGTCGGAACAGATGAGGCACTGGGCTTTGATAATCGGTTCATTGACTATGACGCCAATGGAATAATGACCGAACGCGGAACGGTTTACCCAGACAGTATCCGCGTGACCGAGACCTTTCAAAATGGTGTTCCGAATGAGATTCTCATCCAAGATGGGTTTTTCGGAGACGGTGCAAGATCCTGGAACCAGATCGTTCTACGCTATGATGCGTCGGGCAATATCATAGGCCGCACGATAACAAACGATAATGGTACCCGGACGGTTGAAGCCTTCGCGCCCGGTCATTTCAGTACTGTTCAGGACTTTCTACAAACCAAATCCTGGGATCGGATCGACACGTTCTTCGATGTCAACGGAGAGACAACCGGACGGACGACCACCTATGACAATGGAATTATCAGACAGGAAACGTGGACAGACGGACAGCGTAGCAACGTAACGCAGACAGACGGAAGCGACATAAAGTCGTGGGAAACCATCAGCACCTCATTTGATGGCAGTGGAAAGAAATCTGAAAAGACAACGACATATGACAATGGAGTCGTGAAACATGAGATCTGGTCAAATGGCCAGCGCGTCAGCATCAGCCAGACTGATGAGCTGGATGCGAAATCCTGGGATTCGATCACGACCACCTATCAGGACGGACAAATCTCAGAACGTCGGCTGGAGAAAGATAATGGGGACGTAACCGTTACACTTTATGCGGATGGAAACCGTTCTGACGTGCTGCAACTGGACGGGGACGACAGTGCTTCTTGGGCATTGAAGGTCACCAGCTATCCAGACGCAGGCGGGAAAGAGATTTCTTTGTATGAAAAGGTCGAGGACATCCCTGAATCCTTGTTCCAATACTTCCCGGAACTGACCGCGCCTGACCCGCTTGAAGAGTTCGTGCTGGATTTCAATGACGGAACCCGCATCAATGACAGTGATCAGGTGCTGAATGGTGCATTTATTGCAAGTGTTAGCAAAGGGCAGAGCAACACTGATGGTATTCTAACCCCATACGAATACGGTGGCTCAAACCCCGACCCCGACCTGGAGGCGTTCAATTCCTGGGGGGCAACTGTCGGCTTCTCGAAAAGCGATGGCGAAGAATTCAACTTCAACAGCGTTTCCTTGGCCAATGCTTCCAGATCGGACACCACGTATATTCCTGAATCGAACTGGGCAAACCAAGTCACTATCAATGCCTATAATGGCGATGAGCTGGTGCACTCCGCAGAGGTCGATCTGACATTCGATCACGTCACACACGAGTTTGACTGGCGCGATATTGATCACGTCGAGTTCGTTGCATCGGGAGGTGAAATTACCAATGACCATGTCGAGAACGCGGGTTGGTTCTCGATGGACGATCTTAGCTTTTTCGCCTGAATCAAGCGACAAGCTGAATCATAATGATGAGCAGCGCTTTTCTACAAAAAGCTCTGCTCATTCTCATTGCGCGCAAGCTCATTGATGCCAACTATCGGGCGACCCCGCTATTCGACGCAATGGGTCCTTGCAGCTCATGTTAAAATCAGGAACAGTCGCCCGAATTTCATCAGGAGGCCGTAATGGACCTGCGCGCCATCGCCATGGGGCTTGTTTTCGCCCTCATCTGGTCTTCGGCCTTCAGCTCGGCGCGGATCATCGTTGCCGATGCCTCGCCTTTGTTCTCGTTGGCGCTGCGATTTCTGATTTCGGGACTAATTGGCGTGGCGATCGCACGCGCCATGGGGCAAAGCTGGCGCCTGACTCGCAACCAATGGCGCGCCACTATTCTGTTCGGAATCTGCCAAAATGCCCTTTATTTGGGTCTAAACTTCTATGCGATGCAGACAGTCGAGGCTTCGGTCGCGGCGATCATCGCCTCGACTATGCCCCTGCTGGTAGCCCTAGCCGGCTGGCTGCTATTGGGTGAGCGGATACGCCCGCTGGGCATCGTCGGCTTGCTGGCAGGTTTTGTCGGTGTCGCGCTAATCATGGGTAGCCGGATTAACGCTGGTGTCGATCTGTTCGGGGTTCTGCTCTGCGGAATCGGGGCGCTGGCGCTGACCTTTGCCACCTTGGCTGTTCGGGGGGCGACTTCGGGCGGTAACTTCATGATGGTGGTTGGGCTGCAGATGCTTATCGGATCGGCGGTGCTGTTTCTCGCCGCCCCGGTGTTCGAGTCTATTCATATCCACGCCACACTGCCTTTTATGCTGGCTTTTACCTACACCACGCTATTCCCGGGCCTTCTGGCAACTTTCATCTGGTTCCTGCTACTGGATCGCATCGGCCCGATCCGTGCAGCAACGTTCCATTTCCTCAACCCGGTATTCGGCGTGACCATCGCCGCCATTTTACTGGGTGAGAAGTTGGGCCCATTGGATGCGGTGGGGGTTCTGATCACAACGCTGGGAATTCTTGCCGTACAGCTGTCGCGCGAACCCGGTCAGCGCAGTAACGCCTCGACCTGATCTATCAATTTAGGCGCATTTGGCTTGGTGCTTGACCCATAGGTGGCAACGACCTCACCCTCGGGGCCAATAAGCACTTTGTTAAAGTTCCATTTCGGGACAAAGCCAGTCTGCGCAGCAACAGCTCGGTAAAACGGATGGGCATCCGAACCTTTCACTGGAGTGATATCCGTCATCGGAAGCGTAAGGTCATAATTTAGTTCGCAAAAATTCTTGACCTCTTTCGACGACGCCAGCTCTTGTTTGAACGAATTCGACGGGACCGCCAGTACCACCAGCCCGCGTTCTTCATATGTTTCGTGCAGCTCCTGCAACGCTGCGTATTGTCCGGTAAAGCCGCAAAGCGACGCCGTGTTGACCACAAGCACGGGCTGTCCGCGCCAGTCTTCCAGTGATAATGTCCCGCCATCGATTGATGAAAATTCGCCCGTCAGTGGTGCCGCCTGAAGGGCTTTGCCCAACAAGATCAGAGCAGTCAACAGAGCCATACGGAACATCACTTCACCTCCTGTTATAAATCATACGCGCTGTGCATTCGTTTGGATCAACTGCACAGACCCGCGAGCGCGCTGTAATATGGTTTTGATTCCAGCGCATCTATGCCCAAATAGGACATCATCATTCAAACACCGGAGGATCCATGTCCCGTTATACCAAAGACCCCGAGGTCATTGCGGCCCTCTCACCTGAAGAATTTCACGTCACCCAGCGCAGCGGCACCGAACGCCCGGGCACTGGCAAGCTGTTGAACAACAAGGAACCGGGCATCTACGTGGATATCGTCTCGGGCGAGCCGTTGTTCGCCTCGACCCACAAATACGAATCCGGCTGCGGCTGGCCCAGTTTCACCAAGCCAATCATACATGAACATGTCGAAGAGTTTCGCGACACCGCTCATGGCATGATCCGGACCGAGGTCCGCTCGAAACACGGCGACAGCCACCTGGGCCACGTGTTTCCCGATGGCCCCCGCGAACATGGCGGGCTACGCTATTGCATCAATTCCGCCTCGCTGCGGTTCATTCATCGCGACGAGATGGAGGCCGAAGGGTATGGCGAATTTCTGATCCATGTGGAGGATATCTGATGACCGATGAACGCGCCGTTCTGGCCGGAGGCTGCTTTTGGGGCATGCAGGACCTGATCCGCAAACTGCCCGGCGTCTCGCGCACCCGCGTCGGGTACACCGGCGGCGATGTGCCAAACGCAACTTATCGCAACCACGGCACCCATGCTGAAGGGATCGAAATCTGGTTCGACCCGACCCAGATCACCTATCGCGATCTGCTAGAGTTCTTTTTCCAGATCCACGACCCGACCACCCTGAATCGTCAGGGCAATGACCGCGGAATGAGTTATCGCTCGGCGATCTACTATGTGGACGATGCCCAGAAACAGGTGGCCGAAGATACAATTGCCGATGTCAACGCCAGTGGCATTTGGCCCGGCAATGTGGTGACCGAAGTCGAACCCGTCGGCGATTTCTGGGAAGCCGAGCCCGAGCATCAAGATTACCTAGAGCGCATCCCCAACGGATACACCTGCCATTTCCCGCGCCCGGACTGGGTGCTGCCAAAACGCTCCAGTGCGGCAGAATGATATGCGCGGTATAGCCCCTTGCGGGGCTATCCGACCGCCACCCGAGGTCGTCCACTGGCCTCGACCGTGATCAACGCTTCGACGAATACCTCTTGCGCTTCAATCTTGGCGGTGCGGATATCGCGGTCGACTGTCACGCGTATATCCTCGGCACCTGCTTGGCGCACCGCGCCCTCAGCCTCGTTGCGCAGCACCTCTTCAAGCAGCTGCAGAGCGGAATTCGAGTCCGAGAAATCCTGCGGCCCCTCTTCCAGATGTACCCGATAGCGGCCTTCGGCCGGGGACGTAACTGAACCGGCCCGCCGAAGGGTCAGCCGCCCGACAACCGCACCGATGGCATTTGCAACACCGGCATGCTCTGGCAGGACCATCTTGCAATGCAACCGCTCTCCGACTGCCGGGTAATAGCTGGGGGCCGAAGCCCCAAGACCCACTACATCCACATTCAGCGCGGTATCCAATGCCAACAACCCACGGTGTTTCGCCAACCCGCGCTGCGTCAGAACATGCCGGGCCAGATCTCTTGCAGGCTGGTCAAACCCATGGCTTTCCTCGGCAAAAGCAGTCTCTAATAAGGTCAATGAGGTTTGTTCCGTCAACTGATCGACAATGAGCTGAGCCAGCGCTTCAGGCGATACTGCCAGCCTGTCCCCTGATCCAACCCGCTTACGCGCCATCAGTTCCAGCGCCTTGAGCGCTGCCGAGCAGTCCCAATCCGCAAGCCGCCCCAGAGCATGGCTGGCATCCGAAGGGGTGACACCCGAGACCTGTACGATCCCGCGATCCACCAAACGACCCAGTGCCCCATGCTCCATCCGGGTTTGCAACAGACTGCTGAGCGGCACAACACGATCCTCCAACCGGTCCAGTAACACTGATTCACGCGGCCCGACCCCATCGGCGGGGATACCCGGCACACGACGGGCAAACCTCGTGTCATGTTCACCTACAGTCGTCGCCCGCAATTGCTCATCCAATGCCGCATGTACCACATCCGGGGCCTCAGCTGCGATCAGCGACACCGGCAGCACCCGACGCGGCCCAAGGAAGACACCGCCGCCTAGGCCTTCGGTCACCACATGCACCTGACTGTCACCGCCCAAACCATGAGTCCGCATCGCAACCGCTTCAACCATGGTCCTGAAACCGCCAACCTGCGCGCCTGCGGGGTCGATGGCAGGTTTGCCATCTCTGATCAGCGCGACGTCGGTCGTGGTCCCGCCGATATCGGACACCAGCGCGTTCTCAACATCGGTCAGCCAGCGCGCGCCAACGATAGAGGCCGCAGGGCCACTTAGGATCGTTTCAATCGGACGCTCCCGCGCCTGCTCGGCGCTCATCAAAGCGCCATCCCCGCGCACAACCATCATTGGGGCGGTGATGCCCTGCGCGCGCAACTGATCCTGCGCGCGCCCGATCAAGCGGTCGATCATCCCGATCAATCGTGCATTCAGCACGGCGGTCACCGCACGCTTTGGCCCATTCAGCTTGGCCGACAGGTGATGAGAGCACGTGACCGGCGCTCCCGTACGCTCGGAAATCACGCGCGCCACTTCCAGTTCATGCGCCGGATTCCTGGTCGCGAACTGTGCCGCAACCGCATAGCCGGAAATGCCTGAATGTGAGTCTAAAAAGGCCTCTAGCCCTGCAACATCCAATTCGGCGACCTGACCCCCGGCATGGTTGTGCCCCCCGGCCAGAACCAAAGCCGGATCGCCCTTCAACGCCTCTCTTAGACCGTGTTTCTCAAGGTCGCTTTCCCGAAACCCGACATAGATCAACGCCACGCGCCCGCCCTGGCCTTCGACCAACGCATTGGTGGCCAGCGTTGTCGATAACGATGCCATCCCAATCTGATCCGGAGACACATCAGCCGTCTCTAGCACAGCAGAAACCGCGCGGCCCACACCAATCGCTAGATCCGCTCGTGTGGTCAGCGATTTGGCCGACGCGATCACCTCGCGCTCATCCCGGATCAGCACCGCATCCGTATAGGTTCCGCCCGTATCCACCCCCAAAGCCAACGCCATCGGGTCCTCCATCTGTTCGCCAGAACCGGGTGTAGCGTTTTCCTGCGGCGCGTCCAGCCTGTTTACGACAACCGGGATGCCGCCCAGCGCGCGGCATCAGCCACGGTCGGATCCGGATCATCGGTCAGCGTCTGTGCAACCTGCAGTAACGCCGGCACCGCTGAGTTCCCAATCGCATAAAGCACGTTCCGCACGAACCGATTCCGGCCGATCCGCTTTATCGGCGAGCCCGAGAACATCGCGCGGAATGCTGTATCATCCAGCTGCGCCAGTTCCGCCAACGGAGGCGCCTTTAGCTCCTCCCGCGCCGCATAGCGAAGGTCACTGGCCGCGACCGCAAACTTGTTCCACGGGCAGGCCGCAAGACAATCATCGCAGCCATAGATTCGGTTGCCCAACAGCGCGCGCAACTCTTCCTCCACCGGCCCCTTATGCTCGATGGTCAGATACGAAATACAGCGCCGCGCATCCAACTGATACGGTGCCGGAAACGCGTCGGTCGGACAGGCCGTCAAACACGCGCGGCATGAGCCACAATGGTCGACCTCAGCGCCATCCACAGGCAAATCCAAAGTTGTGAAAACAGACCCTAAAAAGGCCCAATTTCCCCAATCTTGACTGACAAGATTGGTATGCTTGCCCTGCCACCCCAGCCCAGCGGCCTGCCCCAGCGCCTTCTCTGGCACCGGAGCAGTATCGACAAACACCTTCACTTCACCCCCACCCTCGGCAATCAGCCAGCGCGCCAATCGTTTGAGGCGCTTCTTAACCAGATCGTGATAATCCTTGTTCTGCGCATAAACCGAAATGGCGCCCAAGTTGGAATGCGCCAGCACCGCAGTCGGGTCATGCTCGGGCGTATAGCTCTCCGCAAGCATGATCACCGACCGCGCGTCAGGCCACAGCACAGACGGATCACCGCGCCAATGAGCCCGCTCAGCCATCCAGCCCATCTGGCCATGATATCCGGCTTGTAGAAAGGCATCCAACCGTTCGGGAACAAGGGGCACATCCCAAGGACGACAAACCCGACAGGCGACAAACCCCTCAGACAAGGCTTGCTCCACCAACCGCTGTTTCAACTCCGATCCGCTCTTCATCTGGCCAAAAATACCTTCGGGGGTGAATTGGCCCAATGGCCAAGAGGGGGCGGACAGCCCCCTACCCCTCAATCTATCAGAAATCCAGATCCGCGTAATGTGGCGGTGGTCGGAATCCCGGAACCTGATCCGCCAGAATCGAGCGGAACGCCGGGCGGGATTTGATCTTGGCGTACCAGTCCTTCACCGCAGAGCTTCGGTTCCAATCTACGTCCGAAATGTAATCCAGCGCCGACAGATGCGCCGCCGCGGCGAAATCGGCCAATGTCATCTGATCTCCGGCCAGCCAGCGACGGTGATCCAGCAGCCAGGCCATATAATCCAGATGATACTTGATCGCGCGCGCGCCTTCCTTGACGTTCTTGCTGTCCGGATAGCCTTGCCCCGTTACTTTCTTGTTCACCCGCTCATACAGTAGCTTTGAGGTCACCTCGTGGTGAAACTTGTCATCAAACCAGCCTACCAAACGCCGCACCTCATAACGTGCTTCGGCTTTTTTAGGCATCAAGGGTGGCTCGGGTCGGGTCTCTTCGATATATTCGCAGATCGCGGCGCTCTCGGCCATGATCTGACCATCCAGTCGCAGCACAGGAACCTTACCCGCCGGGTTGCGGCGCAAAAAATCCGGGTCCTGTTCCCAGTATCGTTCTTCGACCAGCTCAACCTCGATCTTCTTTTCGGCCAGAGACAGGCGAACCTTGCGGCAATAGGGCGAGAGGGGGACGTGAAACAGACGCGCCATGAACTTCCATTCGAAACAGTAGAGTACCCTTCAAGCTTTAGCCGCTGAGGGGTCTGGGTTTCAATCCTCGAAACACGCGGCGCGTCCATCTGCGCGGATGGTGGCCGCTCCATCCAGAATTGACGCGGCACGCCTGCGGGTCCGCACCGATGGATCCGTCACCGACCGGTTGCGCGGGGATGGCAGAATCGCCGCCACACGCGCCGCTTGTGTCGGAGACATTTTTGCCGCACTCACCCCATAATACTTCTGCGCCGCGGCCTCGACGCCAAAGATCCCATGTCCGGTTTCCGCGACGTTCAGATACACTTCGAGAATGCGCTGCTTGCTCCAGACGATTTCAACAACCGGTGTCATCGAGGTTTCAAGCGCCTTGCGGACCCAGCTGCGCCCCTGCCAGAGAAATACATTCTTGACCACCTGCTGCGTGATGGTCGATGCACCCCGGCTGCCGCCATCTTCCAGCGCATCGCGGATCGCTTCGACATCAAAGCCCCAATGCAGGCAGAAGTTGGCATCCTCGGCTGCTACGACCGACCGCGCCATGATCGGGGCAATCTCTTCGATCGGCACCCACTCGCGATCAACCTTCCCAAGCCGACGCCACTCGGACCAGATCGTATGCGTGACCGGCGGGTTCACGACTGAATAGATCAGAACCAAAGACACAAAAGCCACGACCATCGCCAGAACAACACGAAGGGCCCAGCGCCGTATCCGAGCGATGGGGCCTGTTGTTTTGTTTGATCTGGACGCCTTCTTTTTCTTACCGCGCGGTTTGCGGACTGCTTTTTTTGCCATGCCTTGCTATACGCCGCGAAGGGCGTATTTGAAACGGATTATTTCGACAACATCTGTCCGTCGCGCGGTCGCACAACCGGGCGTGCAGTTCTGACTGAGGCTGCTCCTCGCGCCGCCAACTCCGGGAACAAGGCCAATACTTCTGCTTGCGTCCGACGCTCGGCCTGGGTCAGTGCATGTCCCGGGTAGTAGCTTTCACTTTTGGCGCCATTGGCGAACACGATCTCATGTCGCCGGAACAGAATGTGGATATAATCCACCTCGCCCCCTTCGACACGCGTGACTGTTGTTCCGTTCACAAGACAATGGGCAGCGATCAGAACTTCTTCATGGCCAAACAGGTAGGGTGCACGCCAATCATCGATCAGCATCCTGTGCTGCGGCGAAACAAACAGAGGGCGCGTGATCCCGAACATCCCTGTCTCGAACCGAATGGGGGCCAGTTTACCCTCGGCTGCCACCTTGGTCCGACCAATCCAGAGCACAGGTTTAGCGCCGCTATCCGCGGTCGTAACCAGATCTCCAAGTTTCAGGTCCTCGACCGGCCGGGGCCCATCGGGGGTATCAATCAATGTGCCGGGCGTAAAGCAAGGCGGACCGAGATCACCGTTGGCGATATCGACCGAACCAAACGAAGCCCCATCATCGCTAAAATCGGTGACTGAAGAAGAAACAAACGTGCCTTGCTGCAGAACCGAGCCGTCTGTTGGGGTAAAAACCTCGCGCCCGTCAGCAAGGTAGAAGGTAACGCCGGTATATGTAACCTGCGCACCACCCGGCAACTCGATCGTCACCATATCATTGAAGTAAGACGCAGTGATGTCAGATCCGTCAACCGAGTCTCCATTCAGCCGGTTGACCAGATCATCGTCATTCTGATCGATGATATCAAAGAACTCGACGTTCAGCGTGGATCCAACAACGGTTCCGTTCGCACCCGGATTGGCCGGGTCGAGCACAAAAAACTGGTCTGTATACGTCGTGGGCACACCGATATTCCACTTCACTCACATCATTGGGATAGCAGCATGCCTGCATTTCCCGAATAAACTATGACTAAAGCTAGGCGTTAAGCACGGCATTACACAAGAATTGGAAACAATATGGCCAGACAAAAGAATACCCGGCGTGTTGGGAACGACACGCCGGGCCAAAGATTTAGATCTCTCAAGACCTATTCTGCAGGAACCGCCGCCACTTCGGTGGTCAGAGGATGACTGAGCTTGTTCAACATCTCTTTTGGGCAAACCTGCAGGAAGTTGGTCTTTTCCACATCCCAATGCTGTAAGATATCAATGGCTTTGCGGCTGTTGGTCTCCGCGACATGGCGCTCGATCATTGCTTTCAGCTGATCTTCCCAATGGTCCACTGTCACCGGACAGGTGACAAGCGTCTCCATATTCATCAGCGCCTCAGCTTTGCCTTCGGGGTCGTACAGATAAGCCATACCACCCGTCATCCCCGCACCAAAGTTGGCACCGATATCGCCGAGAATAACCGCAACGCCGCCGGTCATGTATTCACATCCGTTCGAGCCGCAGCCTTCGATCACCACTCTGGCACCTGAATTTCGCACCGCGAACCGCTCACCTGCGCGGCCTGCCGCAAATAGGTGGCCATCGGTGGCACCGTATAGGACGGTGTTGCCAATGATGGTGTTATATTCCGCCTTGAGCGGGCTCACCTGCGGCGGACGTACGACGATCATGCCGCCCGAAAGCCCCTTGCCGACATAGTCGTTGGCATCACCCGAGACCTCCAGCTTGAGACCCGGAGCGGCAAAAGCCCCCAGTGACTGGCCCGCCGAACCCTGCAGCTTCACATGCAAGTGATCGTCCTGGAACGTGTTCCGCATGCCGAAATTCTGGACGATGTGGCTTGAGACACGTGTACCCACGGTCCGATGCGTGTTCTGCACCGCGTAAGATAGTTGCATCTTCTCACCGTCTTTCAGGAAGCGCGCCGCATCGCGCACAATCTCGGCATCCAGCGTATCCGGCACTGCATTACGATCCTTGTCGCGGTTGTAGACGATATCATGTGCGCCATCGACGGTGATCAACAGCGGGTTGAGGTCCAGATCATCCAGATGCGCCGATCCGCGGCTGACCTGTGCTAGCAGATCAGCACGACCGATGATTTCGTCAATCGAGCGTGCGCCGAGGCTAGCCAGCAGTTCTCGCACTTCCTGTGCGTAGAAGGTGATCAGGTTCACCACCTTGTCCGCGTTACCAGTAAACTTGGCACGCAACGATTCGTCCTGCGTACACACGCCCACCGGACAGGTGTTCGACTGGCACTGACGCACCATGATACAGCCCATTGCGATCAGGGCGGCGGTACCGATGCCGTATTCCTCAGCGCCCATCATCGCGGCCATGACGATGTCGCGACCAGTGCGCAGGCCACCATCGGTCCGTAGAGTAACGCGGTCGCGAAGGTTGTTCATCGCCAGAACCTGATGCGCCTCGGTCAGGCCCATCTCCCACGGCAGTCCAGCGTATTTGATACTGGTTGCGGGCGACGCGCCCGTTCCGCCATTGTGACCCGAAATCAGGATAATATCCGCTTTCGCCTTGGCCACACCGGCGGCAATCGTTCCAACGCCCGAAGACGCCACCAGCTTTACCGTCACCTTACAGCGCGGGTTGATCTGTTTCAGGTCGTAGATCAACTGCGCCAAATCCTCGATCGAGTAGATGTCGTGGTGCGGCGGCGGTGAGATCAAGGTCACGCCCTTGGTAGAATGCCGCAGACGCGCGATCAGGTCTGTGACTTTCATACCCGGCAGCTGACCGCCCTCACCCGGTTTCGCGCCTTGGGCGACCTTAATCTCAAGCTCTTCGCACTGGTTCAGGTATTCGGCGGTCACGCCGAACCGGCCCGAGGCCACCTGTTTGATCTTGGCCGACGGGTTGTCACCGTTGGGTTCAGGCACAAAATGCGCCGGGTCTTCACCACCTTCGCCGGAATCCGACTTCGCGCCAATCCGGTTCATCGCCACGTTCAGTGTCTTGTGCGCCTCGGGGCTGAGGGCGCCCAGCGACATGCCTGGAGTGACAAAGCGTTTGCGGATTGAAGTGATCGATTCGACCTCTTCGATCGGCACCGGCTTGCCCAGCGGCTTGAAATCCATCAGATCGCGCAAGTGAATCGGAGGATTGGACTGCATCTTGGCCGAATACTGTTTCCACAGCTCATATGAGGCGCGGTTACAGGCCATTTGCATCATGTGCATTGAGGTTGCTTCCCACGCGTGGGTCTCACCCGATTTACGCGCTTTGTAGAAACCTCCGATGGGCAGAACATCCAGACCGCTGTCCCACGCCTTAGCATGAATTTCTTCGACTTTGGTCTGAATGCCGGTGACACCGATGCCGGAGATACGACTGGTCATACCGGGGAAATACTCGGCCACCATCGCGCGACTGAGACCCACGGCTTCGAAATTCAGACCACCGCGATAGGACGAGATCACCGAAATACCCATCTTGGCCATGATCTTCAGCAGACCCTGGTCGATGGCTTCGCGATAGCGCGCAACGTTTTCGGTCAGGGTGCCGTCCAGCAGACCGCGGTCAATGCGATCAGCCAGTGAATCTTCGGCCAGATAGGCGTTCACAACAGTCGCGCCACAGCCGATCAGAACCGCAAAGTAGTGAGGATCAACACATTCAGCAGACCGCACGTTCAGCGAACAAAAGGTCCGCAAACCCTGACGGGTCAAATGCGAATGCACAGCACTGGTGGCCAGGATCATCGGCATCGCCACACGACCTTGCTCTGAATTCATGTCAGACAGAACCAAGTGACCCGCGCCCGAGCGCACGGCTTCTTCTGCTTCGGCTCTAACACGTGCCAAGGCTGCGCTCAGAGCGCCTCGGCCGGGTTCAAAGCTACAATCGATCTCCGCAAGGGGTGAACCCAGTTGATTGACCAGGGTGTCCCATTGTGCATTGCCGACAAAGGGGCTTTCCAGAACGATGATCTCGGTTTGGCTGCTGTCTTCGTCCAGCACGTTCTTAAGGTTGCCGAACCGCGTCTTCAGCGACATCACACGGTATTCACGCAAACTGTCGATCGGAGGGTTCGTCACCTGGCTGAAGTTCTGCCGGAAAAAGTGGCTAAGCGGGCGGTATTGCTTGGACAGAACAGCCGAGGGCGTATCATCGCCCATCGAAGCCAGCGCCTCTTTGCCGTCCTCTGCCATCGGGGCAAGAATCTGTTCTAGGTCTTCTACAGAATACCCGGCCGCGATCTGACGCTTGCGCAGTTCTTCTCCGGTGAATTTCGGGTGTTCCGTAACGCCCGCAAGTGACTCGTCCAGATCGTTTATCTTGCCGACCCAGTCGCCAAACGGCAGTGCTCGGGCCAGTTTGTCCTTGATCTGCTTGTCGCGGAACAGCTTGCCCTTTTTCATATCGACAGCCAGCATCTGGCCCGGTCCCAGCGCGCCTTTTTCGGTCACGGTGGCCTCATCAATCGGCACCATACCCGCCTCGGACCCCGCGATGACCAGACCATCGCCGGTTACCACATAGCGCATCGGGCGCAGACCGTTCCGATCCAAACCGGCACACACCCAGCGGCCATCCGTCATTGCCAGCGCAGCAGGGCCATCCCAAGGTTCCATCACTGAGTTGCAGTAGGAATACATGTCGCGCCAGCTTTGCGGCAGCTCGATAGCTTGCTTGGACCAGCTTTCCGGAACCAGCATGGTTTTCGCCATCGGCGCCGAGCGCCCCGCACGCACCAAGACCTCGAATACCGAGTCTAATGCGGCGGAATCCGACGATCCGCCCGCTATGATCGGTTTGATATCCTCGGCATAGACGCCAAAGCTGTCCGAGGTCATGCGGATCTCGTGGCTTTTCATCCAGTTGATGTTGCCTTTCAGCGTGTTGATCTCACCGTTGTGGGCCAACATACGGAAGGGCTGAGCCAGCCACCATTGCGGGAACGTGTTGGTCGAATAGCGCTGGTGGTAAATGGCAAAAGCAGACTCGAACCGCTCATCCATCAGGTCGGGGTAGAAAACAGCGACCTGCTCGGCCAGCATCATGCCTTTGTAGATGATCGACCGGCAAGACAGCGATGCCAGATACAGCCCCGAGATTCCTGCGGCCAGCGCCGCTTTTTCAATACGGCGACGAATGACATAGAGCTCACGCTCGAATGTCTCTTCATCCACGCCTTTGGAGTTCGAGATCAGGATTTGCTCGATCTCGGGCCGGGTCGCGTTGGCCTTTTCGCCCAGACAGGTCACATCAACCGGCACATGTCGCCAGCCATAAATATAGTAACCCATGCGCAGAACTTCGGTTTCCACTATGGTCCGGCACTGTTCCTGCGCGCCAAAATCCGTGCGGGGCAGGAAAACCTGACCGACAGCAACCAGTTCATCCAAGTTTGGTTCATGACCCGTGCGACGAATCTGATCATAGAAGAATGGGACCGGGATCTGCACATGGATACCTGCGCCATCCCCGGTTTTACCGTCCGCATCCACCGCGCCGCGATGCCAGATTGCCTTTAGCGCATCGATCCCGGCATCCACCACCTTGCGTGACGGCTTACCATCGACGGACACAACAAGGCCCACACCGCACGAGGAATGTTCTTCTTCCTCTGAATAGAGACCGTTTTCTGCCATCCATTTGCGCTTGGCTTCTTCGGCCCGCACCCAATCGGCATCATATTTGGTCATTGGCTGTCTCCTTCTTCCCAAGGGGGCACACAGGCTTTTGTTCATCTGTCGGCGTTCGCTTTCGAACGCATACCCGCTGGGATTTTTCGAATTGCTTTTGCGTTTTGTTTCACTCGGCTGCGATGGCGGATTTGGCGTTAAAACGCTCAATTATGGCATCTGCGCAATCGCGCCCGTCACGGATCGCCCAGACCACCAGCGAAGCACCGCGCACGATGTCGCCGATGGCATAAACGCCCTCCATCTCGGTTGCACCGGTCTGGAACGCAGCTTTGATTGTACCCCAGCGGGTCACAGGCAGATCAGGTTGGCCGAATAAGGTGGGCAGGTCTTCGGGTTCGAAGCCAAGCGCCTTGATCACCAGATCGGCCTCTTCGACATAGTCTGCGCCCTCAATCACTTCGGGAGCCTGACGGCCCGAGGCATCGGGCTGTCCCAGACGCATCTTCTGCACCATGACACCGTTTACTTGCTCATCGCCGGTAAAGCCTTTGGGTGCGCTAAGCCATTCGAAGATCACGCCTTCTTCCTCGGCATTCTGGGTCTCGCGCTGCGAGCCCGGCATATTGGCGCGGTCGCGGCGATAGAGGCATTTGACCGACGTCGCACCCTGACGAATCGACGTGCGCACGCAATCCATCGCGGTATCACCCCCGCCGATGACGACCACTTTCTTACCTTCCGCGTTCAAGCGGCCATTGTCGAAGTCATCAACCGCATCGCCAAAACTTTTGCGATTCGAGGCTGTCAGAAAATCGATCGCCTTTTCAATCCCACCCAGACCGCTGCCGGGCATGGACAGATCACGGGATTTGTAGACGCCCGTTGCAATAATTACCGCATCATGTTTCGCGTGGATTTCCGCGAATTTCGCGGCGTCCACATCGCAGTTCAGCTCAAATGCAACACCACCGTCTGCCAGCAGGTCATTTCGGCGTTGGACGATATCCTTTTCCAGCTTGAAACCGGGAATGCCGTACATCAGCAGCCCCCCCGCACGGTCATAACGATCATAGACCGTGACCTGAATACCCGCCCGGCGCAGCATATCCGCCGCTGCCAATCCACCGGGTCCACCGCCAATGATACCCACGCTTTCGTCGCGCTCGGCACGGGGCTGAACGGGTTTAACCCAGCCTTTATCCCAGGCTGTATCGGTAATGTATTTCTCGATCGAGCCGATGGTGACCGTACCGTGGCCCGATTGCTCGATCACGCAATTGCCTTCGCACAGACGGTCCTGTGGGCAGATGCGGCCGCAGATTTCAGGGAAAGTGTTGGTAGCCTGGCTTATTTGATACGCCTCTTCCAACCGCCCGGTTGCCGTCAGGTTCAGCCAATCAGGGATATTGTTGTGCAGCGGACAATGGGACTGGCAATAGGGCACTCCGCACTGGCTGCATCGGCTGGCCTGTTCGGCCGCCTTCTCCGCGGCGTACTCGGCATAGATTTCATCGAAGTCCTCTTTGCGGTCACTGGCGGCACGCTTTTCAGGCATGACACGATCGATCTGCACAAATTTCAGCATCGGTTGCTTGGCCACGGGTCAGACTCCATGAATTGGCTTGGTCAGGGTTCTTTAAGTGAAGTCATTCTGGATGAAAAGTCAACTGTACTGACCTATATTGAGAAAACTGCATCGCTCGATGTTTTTTCAGAGAAATTTGTCGTGTTTTTAGTTCCGATTCGGACCTATCTGGACACTTCACTTTCCCGTTGCCCGCTTATACCCATTGTTCTCAACAAAACGAGCACGGTACCGGCAGAGCAGATGAGCCTTTTTCACTTGATTCTTGTGGCGATCATTCAGGGCGTCACCGAATTCTTGCCTGTATCTTCATCCGGGCACCTGATCCTGCTGCCCCGCCTGACTGGCGCGGATGATCAAGGCCTGGCAATCGATGTCGCCGTCCATGTAGGAACACTTGGCGCGGTTATTCTTTATTTCTGGTCAGATGTGAAACAAGCCCTAGCCGGGATACCCCAAATTATCCGAGGACGAATTGAGACGCCTCAGGCGCGGTTGGCACTGGGCTTGGTCATCGCCACGATTCCGACAGTCATTGCGGGCGGGATCGTGTACCTGACGGGGCTTGAGCAGGCTCTGCGTTCAGTCGCCGTCATCGGATGGGCGATGCTTGGCTTCGGGTTAGTGCTGTATTGGATGGATCAAAAGGGGGTACAAACCAAACGTAGTTCGGACTGGGGCTTAAAGGACGCAATGATCATGGGGCTGTGGCAGATGTTGGCCTTAATCCCGGGGACTTCACGCTCGGGGATTACGATCACAGGCGCTCGTCAGCTTGGCTATACACGCGAAGATGGTGCGCGGATTGCCATGCTGATGTCGATCCCAACGATTGTCGCTTCGGGCGTCCTGCTTTCGGTCGACGTCGTCCGTGAGGCGGACACACAGCTGGCCAAGGACGGCGCGATTGCCGCAGCCTTCGCCTTTGTTTCGGCTCTGCTCGCGCTTAACCTGATGATGCGGCTTCTGCGCAGCGTCAGTTTCACACCCTATGTGATCTACCGGGTCATCCTCGGAGCAATACTGCTAATGATCGCCTATAGCTGATCAGATGCGCAGGTTCTTGGCCGAGTTCTGAATATCGTCATACTGACCCGCGGGGCGGAATTTCCACAGATATTCTGGCAGAACCGACTCCAACGTTGCGGGCTCGATCCCGAGGTCCGAAAAACCTTTAGCGTCATCCGCCACCACATTATCGCGCCGCAGATTCTTAAGTTGGTCACGGGTCAGGATATTGTTCGGAAACAACTGAAAACTGACGAACTTCGCGATATCCAACACACCCGCCATGATTTTCGCCGCCCAGAAAGGCATCCCGATGATGATCCGGCGGCGATGAATTACGTCGAGCATCTGCTGCATCAAGGCGCGGAAACTCTTTACCTCTGGCCCGCCCAGTTCATAAACACCGGCAGACGCTTTGCCCAGAACGCCTTGAACTGCCGCTTGCGCAACATCATCGACATAGACAGGTTGAAATTTCGTTTCCGCCCCAACAAGCGGCAGGAACGGGCTCATCCGTGTCATTCCTGCGAAGCGGTTGAAAAACTGGTCTTCGGTGCCGAAAATGACTGATGGGCGCAGAATGACGGCACCCGGCATGTGTTGCAAAACGCCCGCCTCGCCCTGCGCTTTGGTGCGCGCATATTCGCTGTCGGATTCGGGGTCCGCACCAATGGCCGAGATATGGACCATGCGGTCAATACCCTGAGCGGCCGCCAGCCGGGCGATCCGTTCGGCACCTTCGGCCTGCACTGCGTCGAACGCATTCTTGCCCAGCTCATTCAATACGCCGACGCAATTCACCACGGCGTCCACACCATGCATCGCTGCAGCGACCGAGGCGTCATCACGGATATTGCACAAGATAGGCTCGACCTGACCAACCGCGCCATAGGGTCTGACGAACATCGCTTCATTGGGCCGCCGCACAGCGACGCGGACACGCCAGCCTTCTGCAGCCATACGCCGCGCGATATATCGGCCGACAAAGCCCGATCCACCGTAAATCGTGACGAGTTTCGACATGATGGCGCTCCTGCTGTCTTGGTCTGAATTGATCTAGCGCCCACGAGCCCGTCGAACAAGGCGCAATAACGCCGCGCTTCTCTGAAAATCCGTCGCGTGAACCAGAAGTTGGGGCACGCACCAAAAAACTTTCAAAAACACCCCCGAATCTGGTTGACGCCCCCTGCCAGTCAGCTTAAACGCCCCTCCACGACACCTGCCCAGGTGGCGGAATTGGTAGACGCGCTAGCTTCAGGTGCTAGTGTCCGTATGGACGTGGAGGTTCGAGTCCTCTCCTGGGCACCAAATTTTCCATAAAATTTGAACCCCTGGCACTTCCGGTCACTTGACCGATGTACAATTAGACTGGTTTGGCCTGTCTGAGACAATTTCTTTATTTGACCCCGAAAATTGACCCGCAGGTACCGGAATTAACAATCTCTGTTGCACTACCTTTTGCCAGTCGAAGAAGGACATGGTGCAAGGCTATGGCAATTTCCTGCAAATCAAACTCATCTTTTTTGAAGATACCTTCCCGTCACGCTTGTTAGTTACAAAGTCAACTATTACCACACCGATTAAATTCGATCGTATCTGTCCGGAAGGAACGTGCAAAATGAATGAGCCGACCAAGAATGAACGCATGACAGTTGCCCCATCCTTGAAAGGGCCGCACGAAGGGTACATGCCGGGCTTTGGCAACGATTACGAAACTGAAGCGCTTCCTGATGCTCTGCCCCAGGGTATGAACAGCCCGCAGAAATGCAATTACGGCCTCTATGGAGAGCAACTTTCAGGTACTGCGTTCACGGCACCCTCGCACCAGAACGAGCGCACCTGGTGCTATCGTATCCGCCCGTCAGTAAAGCATTCACATCGCTATGAAAAAATCGATGTTCCCTATTGGAAATCAGCGCCAAATGTCGATCCTGACGTTGTCAGCTTGGGACAGTACCGCTGGGATCCGGTGCCCCATACCGGTGAACAGACAACCTGGGTCACGGGCATGCACACCATGACCACTGCCGGGGATGTGAACACTCAGGTCGGGATGGCCAGCCATATCTATATGGTGAACACTTCGATGCAGGATGATTACTTCTTCTCGGCTGACTCCGAGCTGCTGGTGGTGCCGCAAGAGGGCGTTCTGCGATTCTACACCGAATTGGGGATCATCGACCTCGAACCCAAGGAAATTGCCATTCTCCCCCGCGGTCTTGTCTACCGGGTCGAAGTTGTGGAAGGCCCTGCGCGCGGGTTCGTGTGCGAAAACTACGGCCAGAAATTCGAACTGCCGGGCCGCGGTCCGATCGGTGCCAACTGCATGGCCAATCCGCGTGATTTCAAAGCCCCGGTAGCGGCGTTTGAGGACCGCGAGGTGCCCTCAACCGTGACCGTCAAATGGTGCGGCCAGTTTCACCAGACCAAGATCGGTCACAGCCCACTGGATGTAGTGGCGTGGCACGGCAACTATGCACCCGTTAAGTACGACCTGCGTACCTATTGCCCGGTCGGAGCCATCCTGTTCGATCATCCGGATCCGTCGATTTTCACCGTTCTAACCGCACCTTCAGGCCAGCCCGGCACCGCAAATATCGACTTTGTTCTGTTCCGCGAGCGCTGGATGGTCATGGAAGATACCTTCCGCCCGCCTTGGTACCACAAGAACATCATGTCCGAACTGATGGGCAATATTTACGGCCAATATGATGCTAAACCGCAGGGCTTTGTTCCCGGTGGTATGAGTCTGCACAACATGATGCTGCCCCATGGACCGGATCGCGAAGCCTTTGAAAAGGCGTCGAATTCAAACCTAGGGCCAGACAAGCTGGAAAACACCATGTCCTTCATGTTCGAAACCCGCTTTCCGCAGCATCTCACAGCGTTCGCCGCCAATGAGGCACCACTGCAGGACGATTACATCGACTGTTGGAGCGACATCAAAAAGAAATTCGACGGCACACCCGGCAAGAAGTGACGAGGGTATAATTCCTTCGTCTCCCAAAAGGCAGAGAATTAGAACGCTTGATCTGTAACGCATTTAATCGGGTACGTTCAGAAAAGCTTGGCGACCCCGGCAGGATTCGAACCTGCAACCTGCCCCTTAGGAGGGGGCTGCTCTATCCAGTTGAGCCACGGGGCCGCGCGTCGTTTTCTCTAGCGGGGTTTTTTCAGATTGTCATGGGCTTTGCACAACAGTTGAACAATTCGCCCTGTTCACGCTACCATCGGCCAAACAAACAATGCAGGTATCTCGGTGACAACAGAAACAAAACGCCCGCTTACCCTTCGTGATGTCTCGGAAGCGTCCGGAGTATCCGAAATGACCGTTAGCCGGGTGCTACGTAATCGCGGGGATGTGTCGGATGCCACCCGTACCCGTGTTTTAGCCGCCGCAAAAGAGCTGGGATATGTGCCCAACAAGATCGCGGGAGCATTGGCGTCAAGCCGGGTGAATCTGGTCGCTGTGATCATCCCGTCATTGTCAAATATGGTCTTCCCCGAAGTTCTAACCGGTATCAATCAGGTGCTGGAAGATACTGAACTGCAGCCGGTGGTTGGCGTCACGGACTATCTGCCAGAAAAAGAAGAAAAAGTGCTGTACGAGATGCTCTCGTGGCGGCCCTCAGGCGTGATCATTGCCGGGCTGGAGCATACCGAAGCCGCGCGCGCCATGCTGGATTCCGCCGGCATACCAGTGGTCGAGATCATGGATACCGATGGCAAGCCGGTGGATGCGATGGTGGGAATCTCACACCGCCGCGCCGGGCGCGAGATGGCGCAGGCAATCCTGAAGGCGGGTTATGAGCATATCGGGTTTATGGGCACCAAGATGCCTCTGGATCACCGTGCACGCAAACGGTTCGAAGGCTTCACCGAAGTGCTGGGCAAGCACGGGATCGAGATCGAGGACCGTGAATTTTATTCGGGTGGCTCGGCGCTGGCCAAGGGGCGCGAGATGACACAAGCGATGCTGGAACGATCGCCTGATTTGGATTTTCTGTATTATTCCAACGATATGATCGGTGCGGGTGGGCTGTTGTATTTGCTGGATCAAGGGATCGACGTGCCCGGTCAGATCGGTTTAGCCGGATTCAACAATGTAGAGCTGCTGCAGGGGCTGCCGCGCAAGCTGGCCACGATGGATGCCTGCCGGACCGAGATTGGGCGCACCGCGGCCGAGATCATTGCGGCGAAGTTGGCCGATCCGGAATCCGAGGTTGAAACCCGCGTTACCCTGACCCCCAAGATCAGCTATGGCGACACGCTGAAACGGCGATAACGCCAGATGGCGCTGCAACGTCTGGACAACCGCGCGGCGCGGGCGCTGTTCATGGATCGGCATGCGCTTCTGGAGCAGCCCGCTGGTGGCTCCAAAGGCGAAGACCTGTTGCAGCTGATCCATCGTTTGGGATTTGTCCAGCTCGACAGTATCAACACCGTCGCCCGCGCGCATGACATGATCCTTTATGCGCGCAAGCCAAGCTATCGTGCGCTCCACCTCAAACACCTCTATGAACGCGACCGCGCGCTGTTTGAGCATTGGACACATGACGCCGCGGTGATCCCGATGGAATTCTATCGCCATTGGCATCTGCGGTTCCTGCGGGATGCAGAGATGCTGAAAGCCCGCTGGAAGAACTGGCGGCGTGACGGGTTTGAGCAAAAGTTCGAAACCGTCCTGCAGCATATCCGCGACCATGGTCCGGTTGGCTCGTCCGATGTCGGAAAAGACGAGAAAAAGGGATCTGGCGGTTGGTGGGACTGGCATCCATCCAAGACCGCGCTGGAATATCTCTGGCGATCCGGCGCGCTGACCGTGGTTGGACGCGATGGGTTTCAGAAACGCTATGACCTGACAGAGCGGGTTATAGAAACTCAACTTTGCCCCGGCAATTTGCACTGCGACGCAAATGAAACTGTGGATTGGTTGTGTAACGCCGCACTCGACCGGCTGGGGTTCGCCACATCGGGAGAGCTTGCCGCGTTCTGGGATACGGTAAGCGCTGCCGAGGCAAAATCCTGGTGCCAACAGGCTCTAACACAGGGTGAAATCGAAGAGATCTGCGTCGAATGCGCAGACGGGCGGGAACGAAAAGTGTTCGCCCGCCCCGGTCTATGTGAACACGCTACAGAGCTGCCCGATGCGCCGGGCCGGATCAGAGTTCTCAGCCCTTTTGACCCTATGTTGCGTGACCGGAACCGGGCCGAGCGGTTGTTCGGATTCCACTATCGGATCGAGGTGTTCGTACCCGAACCCAAGCGTACCTACGGCTATTATGTCTTTCCGTTGCTTGAAGGGCACCGGTTGATCGGGCGCATCGACATGAAGGCCCAGCGAGACCGTGGACTGTTGCGAATCCGATCCGTATGGCCAGAAAGGTCGGTGCGTTGGTCTGATGCAAGAACCCGCCGCCTGCAGGCCGAATTGGACCGGGTAAGGCGATTTGCGGAACTGGACGGGGTGGAACTTGAAAAGGATTGGCTGAAAGATCCTAAATAGAACCCAATTTTTCGATCAGGAAACCTTGTTCCTCAATCAGTAGGCGCAGCTCGTTCAGCGAAACATGGGGCGCCCTGCCCGATGTATCCAGCTGCGCATTTGCCCGCCCATACAAAGCCTCGCGACTGGCCAATATGTTCTTGAGCTGTTCCATCGCCTTGGGATTTCCGGCCATCGGGCGTTCGTCGCCTTGGGCGCGCACGCGGTCCATATGCTCGGTCGGTGACGCGCGCAGCCAGATGGTGTGAAACCGGCCAAGCAGGGTAGCATAGGTCGAAGGCTCTGATACGATCCCGCCCGCGACTGCCAGCACGACCCGATCATGCTCTGCAATCACCCGATCCAGCGCCTGCGCTTCCAGATTGCGATACCCGTCTTGCCCGTAGAACGCCATCACTTCAGACATGGGCATGCCGGCCATCTCTTCAATCATGGCTGTGAGCTCAACAAACGGCAGTCTTTGTGCAGCGGCCAGCATAGCGCCAAGAGTTGACTTACCCGCTCCGCGTAATCCAATCAGACAAACCCGATGCGCACGTGCATCCTCATCTGGGTGAGGTTGCAATGCACGCCTGACGCTTTCTTTGACGTCGTCGCTGGCTTGTCGGAAAAGCTCAACTATCTGCAAAGCATCCGAATCCCACGGATCATCTTCACCAATCAACCATTCGGCTTTGTAATCCAGTGCCTGTGCGACACGGTGCAACACGCCGATCGAGATGTTGCCCTCACCCGCCTCAAGCTGCGCCAAATAGCGTGGGGAAACGCCCGAGTTCTCAGACAGGATCCGGCGCGGGATGCCTCGCATTTGACGCGCCCGGCGTACTCGCGCGCCCACTCGCTCGCTTAAATCCTGCTTTGCAATATGTGCAGGCGGTGCCGGTTCTGGCGGTTTGGGCCCATCCATCTGCATTGAACCGTTTGTTAAAGGTAAGGATGAGGCTACGACGCGAACCATCTACGGGCAACGAATATTACCTTCTCCGCCCACAATGCTTATAGTTTGGGGCCTTAAACGAGGTCTGAACGACGGCAAACAACTTGGTTAGAGCCTGTTCTGAGCATTGCGCTCAGCCTTCCAGCTGGTGAAGCTCTACCAGAAGGTCCAGCAACTTCTCGTGCTGCTCTGCCCCGAGCAAAGAGCGGGTGTGTTCCGCCAGCTCCAACATTTCCGCCAGATTTGCGTCGATAATTTGCAACCCGTTCTCGCTGATTTCGACAATCTGTCGGCGGCGGTCTTTGGTATCCGGCCGCCTCATAATCAGCTTGCTGTCTTCTAGCTTTTTCAGAATGCGCGTCAGGCTGGGCAACAAGAGGCAGGCGCGCTCGGCGATCTGAGTAGGCTCCTGAGGTCCTTCTTCCTGCAAAACGCGCAGAACGCGCCATTGTTGCTCGGTGACGCCAGCATCCGTTAGCACACCACGAATAGGCCCCATCACCCTTTCCCGAGCGCGCAACAGCGCTATCGGCAATGATCGGGACGTCTGTGGTAAGTTTCTTGACATATGGAATTTTCGCGCAATTCCAAATATTTCGCAATAGAACGTTGGTTGTGGTTGAGTTTCGTTTACTGGGCTTTACTTAACTTGTTTAGCATATGATACTGACAAAAAGGCTACCGAGGCGGATAAGATGAAATGGAATGAATTCTCCGATTGGGGCAAGAAGGTTGCCGAGTGGACGCAAGACTATCACCTGACGGTGGGCGACAAGCCCGTGCGCGCCTGGACCGAGCCGGGCGATATCCTGAACGCTCTGCCCGCGCATCCCCCTGAGCAGGGCGAGCCGATCGAGGACATCTTTCATGATTTCGAACAAATCGTGATGCCCGGCATTACCCATTGGCAACACCCTCGGTTCTTCGCCTACTTCAATTCGAACGCCTCGGCCCCGTCTGTTCTGGCCGAGTTCCTGGCCAGCGCCATCGCGCCGCAATGTATGCTGTGGCAGACCTCGCCCGCCGCAACCGAGATGGAAACACGAATGATGGACTGGCTGCGCGAAGCGCTGGACCTGCCCAAAGGGTTTGCCGGGGTTATTCAGGATTCGGCGTCATCTGCGACATTGGCGGCTGTGCTGACCATGCGCGAGAAGGCGATGAACTGGCAGGGCAACACGCTGGGGCTGTTCGGTCAAAAGCCACTGCGCATTTATTGCTCTTCCGAGGTTCATACCTCAATCGACCGCGCCATCTGGGTTGCGGGGATTGGACAGGACAATCTGGTGCGCATCCCCGTGCAAGGTGATTGGCGTGGAATGAACCCCGATGCGCTTGAAGCAGCGATTCAATCAGATTTAGAGACTGGTTTCCACCCGGCGGGCGTGATCCTTTGTGTTGGAGGGACCGGAACCGGGGCAACTGATCCAGTGGATCGCTGCCTTGCGATCGCACAGAAATACGGCCTTTATTCCCATGTCGATGCAGCCTGGGCGGGGTCGGCGATGATCTGCCCCGAATATCGTCACTACTGGCCGGGGATCGATCAGGCCGACAGCATTGTATTCAATCCCCATAAGTGGCTGGGCGTGCAATTCGATTGCTGTGCGCATTTCCTGAAAAACCCCGATGATCTGGTCCGCACGCTTGCGATCAGCCCGGAATATCTGAAAACCCACGGCAAGGACGGGATCATCAATTACTCGGAATGGTCGGTGCCATTGGGACGTCGGTTCCGCGCGCTGAAACTGTGGTTCGTCATCCGCACCTATGGGCTGGAGGGGCTGCGCGAACGGCTGCGGAATCACGTCAATTGGTCGCGCGCGCTGCATGACCGTCTAGCAGCAGAACCGGATTTTCGGATCGTGACGCCTCCAATGTGGTCTCTTTGGACCTTCCGATACGAGCCGGATGGGGCCGACGATCTGGATGATCTGAACCTGCGGCTGGTGAATGCAATCAATGATGATGGGCGGATCTACCTGACACAGACCCGCGTGGATGGCGATATGGTCATCCGCTTTCAGGCAGGTCAGTTTGAAACCAAAGAACAGGACGTGATGATGGCCTATGACGTGATCACTGAAATCGCTCGAGGGCTTTAGGCCCTCATTGACGCTGCAGCCTGCGCGTATCCCCCCGAGGCCCCGTCAACAAAATGCACATGGTCGTCGCGCATGGCCGAGGGAACAAAGCAGGTCATCATCGCCTCTTGCTGGGCGTGCATGCCATATCTGATTTTGCCTTTTGTTTGCGCGTCGTCCAGCATCTGAGTGAGCTGTTCCAACGTGCTCGAGTCACAATCCAGCGTCATTTTCAGACCGTCATCAAACTTTCGGAAATCAGCGTTGCTACTGACCATCTCCTTGTAATGCTTGGGTTCGAATTGACCCAGGCGCATCCCGGTTTTGAACAACAAGCCGATCAACATATTCCCGATCATCAAGCGTGTTTTCTGCATCAGAAGATTCCGACCCGCGCGTGAGACATGGGCATCGATATCGACGCCGGGCGGAGGGAAACTCATCGGAGGTCCTTTGGCGGGAACCGGGTGACCGGCGCGTTCTAGCCCTTCGGCGACGGACAGGATGGATTGAGTCAGGGCGGCGAATTCAGCCTCATTAGACTCTGATGTAGGCTGAATAACCAGTGAAACGATCTGACCAACCCTCGCTGGACTGTTGGACCAACGACAAGATAGGCCGGTCAGATCGGGCTGCGCGTCAGGTCCGGCTGGTTGCACAACAAGTTGCCCGGATTTCATCTGAGCCTCGGCCCAGGCCAGTCCCCCGCCGGTAAACATCGCATAGTCAACGCCGGTGGACGGCGCAAAGCGAGCAACACGCAGATCACGTCCAGCGGCGCGGATGTCGGCCACCGAAACCAGCGCTGCACGCAGAGTGATTGAGAATTCCGTTTCGGCCCAGCTTTGCAGTGTTGCCAGCGTATCCCGCGCGATCTCGGCATCCTCACCCGATACGGCGAATCCAGCACCATCACCACCGAAGACATACGGAAATATGCGCCCACCCAGCGCATTGATCATGCCTGAAATCACGGCCGCCCCCACCATGTTGACGGTCTTGTACCGGCCCCGCGCGATTTCACCGGTCGAATCTACGATATCGGCGACGCCCAGAACCCATGTCTCTGGCAAAGGTGTGAACTGCGCGGGGTCACTGAGGCTGAGGAAATTGTCCGAAATGGGGACGGAGTCATAAAATACAGAGTCTGAGGGGGTCATAACACACTCGGGAAATCCAAAATCTTCCGTGATGATAGCTCAATTGTGAAGAATGTCCGCCCCAATCGATTCAATCATGGCACTTGTGCCGATCAACGCGGCGTGCCAAGCATCGGGGCGAGGCAGCTAGACAATAGGTCAAGAAATGCAGGCAGGTTTGGTGATCTTGTGTCTGGCCTATGTACTCAGCCAGTTTTTCCGCGCTTTTCTGGCAGTTTTGAGCACCGATCTGGGACGCGATATCGGCGCAACACCCGAAGACCTCGCCTTTGCTTCAGGTCTTTGGTTTCTAATCTTTGCGGCGATGCAGATCCCGGTGGGCTGGGCACTGGACCGCGTCGGTCCTCGGCGCAGTTCTGCGGTGCTGCTGCTGATCGGCGGGGCTGGCGGGGCTGGCTTGTTCGCGGTCGCAACGACCCCGTTCCATGTGGCGCTCGCCATGGCGTTGATCGGGGTAGGATGCTCGCCGGTTCTGATGGCATCCTACTATATCTTTGCACGAGAGTTTCCACCTGCCAAATTCGCCACGCTCGCCGCCGTGATGCTGGGCGTGGGATCTGTCGGCAATCTGGTCGCCTCATACCCCACGGCGCTGGCGGTCGAGCTGATGGGCTGGCGCGCTACGCTGGCCGGTCTGGCGATTATCTCTGCTGCGGTGGCTGCGGGGATCTGGCTGACGGTGCATGACCCTGAAAAGGTAAAAACCGAGCAAAAAGGATCACTTCTGGACCTGCTGAAAGAACCTGCGCTGTGGACCATTCTGCCGCTCATGCTTGTGTCTTATGCGCCATCGGGTGCGATCCGAGGGCTTTGGGCCGGGCCGTATTTGAATGACGTGTTCGGGCTCAGCACCGCTCAGATCGGGACGGCAACGTTGATCATGGGGGCCGCGATGATCGCGGGAACCTTCGCCTATGGGCCGCTGGACCGTATGCTGGGCACCCGGAAATGGGTGATCCTGGGCGGTAACGTGTTGGGGGCCACGACGCTCGGCCTGTTGTGCCTGTGGGTCGACAGCGGCGTTTGGGTCTCGGTGCTGCTGTTGGCAGTGATCGGCTTTCTGGGCGCCAGTTTTCCGGTGATCATGGCCCATGGCCGGGCCTTCGTGCCGCCGCATCTGGTCGGGCGGGGCGTCACCCTGCTAAACCTTTTTGGCGTCGGCGGCGTCGGTCTGGCGCAATTTGCCACCGGGCGCATCCATGCAGCCAGCGCCGGGATCAGCCCCTCAGCACCTTATACGGCGATCTTCGGCTTTTTCGCGGTCACCCTTGCCATTGGCTGCGTGATCTATCTATTCAGTCGGGACAGCGTGGACTGAAACCGGAGACCGCCCGTGCAGGACATTGAGGTGATTGCACCCAATCTGAAGCATTCCCTGTCGGGCGTGACAACGACGGTGATCCGACTGCTGCCAATCCAGCAGAAAATGATCGGCATCCGTGCCACCGGTCCCGGCCTGCCGCCAGATTTGCCCCATATCAGACTCTGGAAACTTTTGTTTCTGTCCAATCGAAAACGCGTCTGGCATGCACGCCGGAATACCGAGATGTTGATGGGTCTGGTCTTGCGTTCGGTGCTTCGACGCAACTACAAACTGCTATTCACCTCAGCTGCGCAACGTGATCATTCCGGGTTCACCAAGCGGCTGATGTCGAAAATGGACGCGTTGATCGCGACGACGCCTCAGGCCGCTTCCTTTCTGGAGCATCCCGCTACTGTCATCATGCATGGCGTCAACACCAAGCTGTTTCACCCAGCCGAAGACAAAAGCGCCCTGCGCCAAAAACTTGGCCTGCCAGACGGGCTGCTGGTCGGCTGTTTTGGCCGTATCCGCCCTCAGAAAGGGGTCGACTTGTTGGTCGATGCCGCCCTGAAGGTGCTGCCTAATCACCCCGATGCGCATGTGATCTTCACCGGGCGTACCACCAACGAATTTGAGGCGTTTCAGGCTGAGCAGGAGCAAAAGCTGCAGGACGCCGGGCTGGGCGACCGCGTTCATTTTCTGGGTGAGCGTCCTTGGGATGAGATTGTCGAGACCTATCGCGCGCTCGATCTGTTCGTTGCGCCCGCACGGCACGAAGGTTTCGGCCTTACACCGCTTGAAGCGATGGCCTCGGGCGTTCCAGCCATAGCCAGTCACGGGGTCGGCGCGTTCAGTGCGCAAATCAAGGATGGTGAGACCGGAAGACTGGTCGAGAAAGACAATGCCCCTGCACTGGCCGACGCGCTGGAGGATATGGTGCAGGACCGCGCCGCGCTGGCCGCTGCGGGACTAGCCGCGCGCGCCCATGTCGAGCAGAATTTTCGAATCGAAGGCGAAGCGCAGGCGATTGTCGAGGTTTATCGATCCTTGCTGAAACAACCCTGAACGGTACTGAACTGTGTCAAATCGGTGTGACGGGGTGAAATAAGCCGAAACCCCTCTTTTTTCTTTGCCGCAACGCGGCTATGAACGCGCGTCCTTAACTTTGGAGACATGAAATGGGCTATCGCGTCGTAGTCGTCGGCGCCACGGGTAACGTGGGCCGCGAAATGCTGAACATCCTGGCGGAACGCCAGTTCCCTGTCGATGAACTTGCTGCTCTGGCAAGCCGTCGTTCGCTGGGTACTGAGGTGACATTTGGCGACAAGACGCTCACTACCAAAGATCTGGACACATTCGATTTCACTGGTTGGGACATGGCGCTGTTTGCCGTGGGTTCCGAGGCCACAAAGGTTTACGCCCCCAAGGCGGCAGCGGCTGGCTGCGTGGTGATCGATAACAGCTCGCTCTATCGCTATGACCCGGAGATTCCGCTGATCGTGCCGGAATGTAACCCCGAGGCGATCCACGGCTATAAAAACAAAAACATCATCGCCAATCCCAACTGCTCGACCGCGCAGATGGTCGTCGCGCTGAAGCCGCTGCATGACCGTGCACGCATTAAGCGAGTGGTCGTCTCGACCTATCAATCGGTGTCGGGAGCCGGCAAGGAAGGCATGGATGAGCTTTGGGATCAGACCAAGGCCATCTATAATCCCACGACCGAGGTTGAGCCGAAGAAGTTCCAGAAACAGATCGCTTTCAACGTCATCCCTCAAATCGACGTCTTCATGGAAGACGGCTCGACCAAGGAAGAGTGGAAGATGGTTGTCGAGACCAAAAAGATCGTCGATCCGTCGATCAAGGTCACCGCAACCTGCGTTCGCGTTCCGGTATTCGTTGGCCACTCCGAGGCGGTGAATATCGAGTTCGAAGAGTTCCTCGACGAAGACGAAGCCCGCGACATCCTGCGCGAAGCACCGGGCATCATGGTAATCGACAAGCGTGAAGCCGGTGGTTACGTCTCGCCCATCGAATGCGCGGGCGATTTCGCCACGTTCATCAGCCGCATCCGTCAGGATTCGACGGTTGAGAATGGCATCAACCTGTGGTGCGTTTCGGACAACCTGCGCAAAGGCGCGGCTTTGAACGCTGTTCAAATTGCAGAATTGCTGGGCCGTGAAGTTCTGAAGAAGGGGTAACCTTCGCCAGTTGGTTATGACTCTATTAAACCCCGCTGCACCGCCAGTGGGGTTTATTATTTTGTGGACGGGCAGAGATGGCAATATTGCGGGGCAAAGCCGCCCTGTGCATGCGTTGCCATTGCCTATCCAGCACCAGTTGGTCAGCCACCGATCTGGGACATTGTCGCTTTTACCGCATGGTATCTTTGAGAGTTTGGGGGATGCGTCCCCAGAAAGCGATCACCAGGATCAGGAACTCGTGCGAAGTACAGCGCACCCTTGAGTGGATCATAACCCGCTTTGTAGGCTATTACAGTGCCTAGTCGATCAGCTTCCAATTCAAAGTTCTTTGAATAGCTGCGGCCGCCAACAAAGGCTCCAATGTCTTGTGCTGCGGCAATGTCATTCGGCCCTGACCCCGCAATTGTTGCTAGACCGGCCAAAAGCACCGCACCAGCCGCCGCATTTTGGGCCTGTCGCGCCAAATGCCCTTGAATGTGGTGAGCGGCCTCATGCGCCATAACAAATGCAAGTTCATCAGTGTTGTTTACATTCCGTATCAGCGCTTGAGTCATTGTGATAACGGGGCGCCCCGACTTGCTTAAACTCTGATACGCGTTTGAGGGTGCTTTTTTGTCTGGATCAATGCGGATCAAAAAATCACAATTCACATTCTTAGTGCGGCGGCGGCATTCTCGTTCTGCCACAGGTTCTATTCGTGAGGCGACCTGACGGAACCTTATTTGTGCCTGTTGTGAACTGACGGGCACGCTCGCGCGACCGGGGTTTGGAATAGGTGCTGATGGAGGAGTGGTGGTTGAAGCGCATCCCGCTAATGCCAAAACAGCTAACATCAATACCGTTCGCCTCATAAACACACCTTTCCAAATGTTCAGAGCATCAAAATCGAATCTGTGGCTTTCGAGAAACCAACTTGCACATTCGAACCTACGGTCTTCACGATTTGATATTCAATAACAGACGGGTTGTCGGTGGTCGCCCCGATTAAGCTGTCGTCAAAATGGTAGGCACTACAAATGGCGTTGAAGCGAAGGACCAAACGATCCACGCCCCGTTCTGTATGGGCCTGAACCGAGTTGAACACCGCATCAGCGGCGGCTATTTGCGCTGCACGATGGCTTGAACTCAAACTCCTGCGCGGCAAATGGACTGCTATGAGCGCACGTACAGTTCATCAATCGTTTCTGGTATGGCCTCAAAGCAGTCATCAGAGAGATGCCTCCTGCCTGATCCTTCACCCCTGTCCCTCAACCAGCGTCTTCAAATTCTCCAACCCGCGCTCGTAATCTCCGCCGACCCAATTGTCCATCATTAGGCCCATCCAGCGGGACATGGGGTTCATACCAAGGTCGGATACGAATCCCCAGGTAACCTGTGTGCCTGATCCTTCTGGCCGCAAATGGAACGAGGCGGTGGCTGTCCCCATCGGGCCAAAATCCAGTGCAGTTTGCACAGACTGATCCGTGGTGCTCTCGGTGATTTCCTGCGAGCCGATTCCCACCTGCGGGTTGTCCGAGGCCCAGTTCAGCGTGTTTCCGACGCCCGCTTCCGGGCCACTATAGCTCAGCTTGGTTTCGGGGTCTCGGGACAGCCAGGGGGACCATTTCTCGGTCTCCTGCATCGAATTCACATAGGGAAAGATCGCCGAGGCTGGTGCGTCGATTGTGATGCTGCGGGACACTTCGGCTTTTCCGGGGAGCAGATAAGACACTCCGACAAGCGCCAGAATGATCACCAGTAGGGTGACGAGAATACGTTTGATCAATTTCATGAGTTCGATCCGATTCTGAAAACATCATCGGAAACATATCAAAAAATCGACGTAATTTCAGAGGCCCGATCGTATGACCCGCAGGATCAGGCCGGTGGCTGGTAAGGCAGCGACGAATGGTGCAGCACGATGCGAAGCACTCCGTCAGCGTCTTTTTTGTAGCCGAAGCTTTTGTCGACTTGCGTGATGTTACCTTGGCTATCCGTCAGAATGACCTTGCCCATCCACATGGCGACATCGCCTTCGACGAAGCTGGCCGATGTCTCACTTGCCATTTCGCGCCAACCCTTGATTCCGAAACCGCCATCAAGCGGAAATTCGGCATCGTGACCGACAAAATAGGCCAGTGCACCGTGGCGAGTCGGGCGAAAGGTTTGATCTCCGGACGCCATAGTTGGTTTGAACAGGACCGGACCCAGATTATAGCCGTATGCCGCATCCAGAACACCCTCGGCAACGGAACGGGCCGCATCGATCCCACCGTCTTCAAAAGCTTTGGAGATCGCAATCAACCCATCGCCCCAGGCGGTACGGGCAGCGGCCAGCTCGTCAGTGGTAATCGGCATGATCCTGTCCTTCTCTGTCCGGTTTCTATGGTACTGGCAGCAAGTGAGCGTCAACGCAAGAGGTGTGACCGGACTCTCGCCCGGTTTTGCCCACAGAACCGCGTGGAAGCCTGAATTCTCAGAAAATTCGACCCATTCTTTTGAACCGGTGCAAGGTTTTGCAAAGTATTTGCCGCCAATCTCTGACAGTGCCGTGGGGGCATTTCAATTGGGGTGAATGTGGTGGACAAGATTATCACACTGGAACAGAAAGAACCCGTGCGTCTGGACCCGGACCGCCTGAGCAGCCTGTACAATCAGCTTGGCGACACCAACGCGATGGACGTGCTGTGCCGCACGGTTGAAGAACTGGCGTTGCGGCTGTCGAATTGTGAACGGTTTTGGCGGCAACGCGATTGGGCCGGGCTGCGCAAATGCGCAAAATCTCTCGTGGCCATATCCGAGCAAATCGGCATGACAGCACTGGCACGTGTGGCAGGCGATGTAGCTTGTACTGTCGACGCTGGCGATGCGGTGGCGACAGGGGCGACTCTGAGCCGCCTAATCCGGGTGGGTGAGCGATCGCTGACCGCCGTCTGGGACCAGCAAGATCTATCCGTCTGAGGGGGGTTGCGAGTGCGCCGCAGACAGATAGTCTGGGCGAAAATCCAACCAGCCGAGACACGCATGACCCTGTCCTTCGCCCCTGCCTCCGACCCATCGCTGCCACTACATGTGTTAGAGCAATCAGATTTTGAAAGCTGGCTGACCGATCAGCCGGATCATATCCGAGCTTGGGTTACGGCCGATGGGTTTTCCGGAGCTCTGGGTCAAACACTTCTGCTGCCCGGCACAGATGGTAATCCGCAGTTTGCCTTGGCGGGATATGGCAGCGCGGCAAAACGGGTACGCAAGCGATTTCCGCTAGCCGCTGCCGCAGAATCGCTGCCCAAGGGCACCTATCATATCGCCTCGGGCGTTCCCGCAGATGTGCTTGAGGCTGAATGCCTGGGCTGGCTGATGACGGGATATGCCTTTGATCGCTATGCGGCGCAAAGCCCGGCCAACGCCACGCTTATTGCGCCCGATGGCATAGATGCCCGGCGGATCGAAATCATGGCCAATGCCGAGGCATTGACACGGGATCTGGTCAACACACCCGCTTCGGACATGGGCCCGGCGCAATTACAACACGCGGTTGAGGCACAGGCACGGGAACACGGCGCAGACATCTCGGTCATCACAGGCGATGCGTTGCTGGAACAGAATTTTCCGATGATCCACGCGGTGGGGCGTGCTGCCGAACAGGCCCCGCGTCTGATCGAGATGAACTGGGGCGATCAAGGGCCAAAACTAACATTAGTTGGGAAAGGGGTCTGTTTCGATACCGGCGGCCTGAATCTGAAACCCGGTGCGTCGATGGGGTTGATGAAAAAAGATATGGGCGGAGCGGCCAATGTGCTGGGTCTGGCCCGTATGATCATGGCGCTGGATCTGAAGGTGCAATTACGGGTCCTGATCCCGGCGGTCGAAAACGCAGTAGCGGGCAATGCTTTCCGCCCCGGCGACATCCTGACGGCGCGTAATGGGCTAACGGTTGAGATCAACAACACTGATGCCGAGGGTCGGTTGGTGCTGGCCGATGCCCTTGCTCTGGCGCATGAAGGGGCACCAAACCTGCTCATCTCGATGGCCACTTTGACTGGCGCGGCCCGGGTTGCATTGGGCGCTGATCTGGCCCCGTTTTATACCGATGACGACAAAGCCGCGGACGTGCTGGCGCGTGCTGGCCGGGCTGCCGCTGATCCGGTCTGGCGTATGCCTTTTCATGACCCCTATGAAGCGATGATCGAACCCGGCATCGCTAACCTCGACAATGCGCCTTCTGGTGGATTTGCAGGCTCTATCACCGCGGCACTGTTCCTGCGCCGGTTCGCTGCCGAAAGTCGCTATATGCATTTTGACATCTATTCGTGGCAACGCAGTAAGGAACCCGGTCGCAGCAAGGGTGGTTTGGGCCAAGGCCCGCGTGCCCTCCTGGGGGCTTTGCCAGAGATCCTTGGCCTATGACTCAGGCGCGCATCATTCAACCGGTCATAGACCTGCTGCGCCACCCTGACGGTCCGCGCGACCGACAATTGTTGTTTGGCGACACGGTCACTGTTTTGGACGACCAAAGCGGCTGGAGCGAGATCTCAGCCAGCAAGGACGGCTATACCGGATGGGTGGCGACAGACCATCTGGGACCAATTGAGCCACAGACTCACTGGATCGTCGCCGCTTCGACCCATGCCTATGAGAAGCCCGAAATTAAAAGCCGCGATCTGACCTCGCTGAGCTTTGGCAGTAAAATCAGGGCTCTGTCTGAGGAGGGCGGGTTTCTGGAAACGCCAATCGGGTTCATTCCGGGGGTGCATGCCGTGCCCGCCTATTCCCTGCTGACCGATCCCGTTTCCGCGGCCGAACTTTTTCTAGGCACCCCTTATCTTTGGGGTGGTAACAGTCGATTCGGGCTGGATTGCTCGGGCCTCGTACAGCTCGCACTGCTCGCCTGCGGCGTTCCTTGTCCCGGAGACAGCGGCGATCAGGAACGCGAAGTTGGTGGATCGGTGCTCGAGGGCGATCACGCACGGCGCGGAGACTTGCTGTTCTGGAAAGGCCATGTTGCCTGGGTTGCCGCCGAAAACCTTCTACTTCACGCCAACGCCTATCACATGGCCGTCGCGCTCGAACCGATGGATCAGGCGATTGCCCGGATCGCTGCCCAGGGTGACGGGCCGGTTACAGCGCACAAAAGGCTCTAATCCAGGTCAACCGCACGGATAAGCTTGCGTTCCAGAACCCTCAGAACCGCGCGCAGATCGTGCCCGCGCTTCAAAATACGCCCATCCATGCCGACCACGGAATACATGCCCTGACGTAGCCGCAGGCGCGGGTGCTTCTCGACCCTGTAAATGGGATGTTCCGCCGTGCGCCGAAAAATCGAAAATACCGCCATATCCCGCAGGTTCGAGATTCCGTAGTCGCGCCATTCACCGGCAGCGACCATTCGGCCATAAACAGACAGGATTTGAGACATCTCGCGCCGGTCAAACGCGACCGGCATCTGGGCAGAGCCGGACCCGAACCGGCTGGGAGGCTGCATGTTCATATGACAAGCCTTGCCGGAAATCGCCGTCGAATCAAGCCCACTGGCATCAAGGTGTTGTATTTTTGGATCGCCCGCCCGCTATCTGCGCCCAACCTGACGGCAAATTAGGATCACCGGCAGCAACCCGACAGCCAGAATAACCAGCGACGGAACCGCTGCACCTTCAAGCCTCTCATCCGAGGCCAGACGATAGGCCTGCACTGCTAGCGTGTCGAAGTTAAAAGGCCGCATGATCAGGGTCGCGGGCAGCTCTTTCATCACATCCACAAAGACAATCAACAGTGCCGTTAGCAGCGAAGGCGTAAGGATCGGCAGATGCACCCGGCGCAGCGTTCCTAACGGGGTTTGACCCAGTGACCGCGCCGCGGCATCCATATTGGCGTGAACGGTACTCTGCCCACCCTCATACGCGCTGAGCGCGGCGGCCAGAAAGCGCACCATATAAGCCGCGATCAACAACCAGATGGATCCAGTGACCAGTAGTCCGGTCGAGATACCAAAGGTTTGGCGCATCCACGCGTCCAGCGCGTTGTCGAAACCCGCAAAGGGGACGATCAGCCCCACGGCAATCACGCCACCCGGCACCGCATAGCCCAACCGCGCCACATAAGCCGCCATTGCGGCCCCGCGTCCGGGGCGCAGGCGTTGGAAGAATCCTATCGAAATCGCCGCGCTGACGGTGATAACCGCCGCAGTCCCCGCCAGTGTCAGCGAGTTCTGTATGAACCCGATATATCGGCGCGACAGCAGGTTCTGCTCGGATTCCAACCCCATCTGCACCAGGATAACCACAGGCAGAAGGAATCCGAACAGGACGGGAATTGCGCATAGCAGAAATGCCGCAAGTGATTGCCATCCCTTGAGTTGCGCCGCTGGCAGGCCTGCGTGGCGCTTGCCTGCCTGATAGTATTTGGCTTTGCCGCGCTGTGTCCGCTCGGCCACGGCCATGACAAGCGCAAAACCCAACAGACAAAGGGCGAGTTGCGCCGCAGCAGCGCGATCAGCCATGGAAAACCAGCTTGTGTAGATGCCAGTGGCAAAAGTCTGCACTCCGAAATAGGCGACTGTGCCGAAATCGGCGATGGTTTCCATAACCGCCAGCAAGACGCCCCCCGCAATCGCCGGGCGTGCCATCGGCAGGGATACGCGCCAAAAGGCATGCCAGGGGCCGTTGCCCAGCGCCCGGGCCGCCAGAAAGGCCGTGGCGCTTTGCTGCAGAAACGCCGCGCGCGCCAGCAAATAGACATAGGGATACAACACCAGGATCAACATCACCGCCGCACCCTCGGTCGAGCGAATCTCGGGGAACCAATAGTCGCGCGGGCCCCAGCCGGTCACATCCCGCAGCGTGGTCTGAACGATTCCAGGGTGATCCAGAATGAAAGTATAGGCATAGGCCAGCACATAAGCCGGAAAGGCCAGCGGCAGGACCAGAGCGATTTCCAGCCACCGCACTCCGGGAAAGCGGGTCATCGTGACCAGCCACGCAGCGCCGACGCCAATCGAAAACGTCCCTGCTGCGACCAGCACCACCAGGATCACCGTGGTCAGCGCATAGCCAGGCAAAACAGTCTCTAACAAATGGGAAATTGTGTCGGTGCCACCGGTCACCGCCGCCAGAACAACCGCCACCATTGGCAACAGACAGGCGGCTGCCACGACATAGGCAATGCCGCCCACAAAGCGTGTGCCTAGTGCGCCGCGATTATGCGTTCCGTGTTCTGAATATTCGACTTCGGCCATGGCGTCTGACTGAGAATCCCGTAGGGTCTGCCTTTAATCGACTAAAACTCTAAGAAACACCAGTGGGCGGACTAACAAAAACTGCGGCAATGTTCGCCGCAGATCCCTATTCATAAACGCGCTGATCCTCGATCACCAAGCCATCTTTTGGTAATGAGCCCGGCGCCACAACTTCAATCGCGCCTTTCAGTTTCAGGACTTCGACCACCGATTTTGCATAGGCACCATCGTTCTCGCAGGGGCTTTCGATCTGAACGGTCATGGTATCCATCTCGCCCTGTCGCGCCGCAATGACACGCGCCTTGACGATTTCATCATGCTTGTCGACCAGCGCGGCCACCTGTTCGGGGCGGACGAACATGCCCTTGATCTTGGTGGTCTGATCGGCGCGACCCATCCAGCCTTTGATACGCATATTTGTGCGCCCGCACGGAGACTCTCCGGGCATGATCGCCGACAGATCACCGGTGGCAAATCGGATCAACGGGTAATCGGGGTTCAGCGTAGTCACAACCACCTCACCTACTTCACCAGGTGCAACCGGGGTTCCTGTGCCGGGGGTGACGATCTCAACGATCACGTGTTCGTCGATGATCATACCCTCCATCGCAGGGCTTTCATAAGCTATGTTGCCCAGATCAGCGGTCGCGTAGCATTGCAGGCAGACGATGCCCCGATCGGCGTAATCTTGTCGTAGGCTTGGAAACAGCGCCCCGCCACCCACAACGGCCTTGGAAAATTTCAGCGCGACGCCCATGGCTTCGGCTTTATCCAGAATGACTTTCAGATAGTCAGGCGTACCTGCATATGCGGTGCAACCCACATCGCGCGCAGCTGTCACCTGCAACTCGGTCTGACCTGTACCTGCAGGCAGGACCGACGCGCCAACGGCCTGCGCGCCGCTTTCAAAGATCATGCCCGCGGGGGTGAGGTGATAGCCAAAACAGTTCTGAACGATATCGCCTGGACCAACCCCAGCAGCATTCAGGAACCGGCCCATGCGCCACCAGTCGTGATCAGTGCTGCCGGGCTCGTAAATCGGACCCGGAGATTGAAAGACATGCTGGAAATTCCGCGCTGGTTTGACGGTGAACCCTCCAAACGGAGGTCGGGTGCCCTGCGCCTTTGTCAGATCGGATTTTCGCAGAACCGGCAGTTGTGCCAGCGCCTGCATGTCTGTCACTGTGCTGGCGTCCACGTTGGACAGGATGCCGGCATATCCGGGCGCTTTTTGCGCGCGGGCAATCTGTTCTGGCAAGGCGCGCGCGTGATCAGCGGTGCGCTCGTCAGCGGATCGGGTTTCAAGCTTATCAAAATAGGTCATTGAAATATCCTCCACCCGCTTACAGCCATCTCTTGCGGCGGCGGTATGAGCGCACGTCTCGAAAGCTCTTGCGGCCTTCGTCAGACATGCCGAGATAAAATTCCTTTACGTCCGGGTTTTCGCGCAATTCAGCGGCGGGGCCGTCCATCACCACGCGGCCAGATTCCAGAATATAACCGTAATGAGCAAACCTTAGAGCCACATTTGTGTTCTGCTCGGCCAGCAGGAAGGACACGCCTTCCTTCTCGTTCAGGTCCCTTACGATGCCAAAAATCTCTTCGACAAGTTGCGGAGCCAGACCCATTGAGGGTTCATCAAGAAGGATGGTCTCGGGGCGCGACATCAGAGCCCTGCCCATCGCCACCATCTGCTGCTCACCGCCCGAAGTATAACCGGCCTGACTACGACGGCGTTCCTTCAAGCGTGGGAAGTAATTGTAAACCAATTCAAGGTCCTGCTGGATCGCGGCAGACCCGTCCTTCCGGGTATAGGCACCGGTCAGCAGATTTTCCTCGACTGTGAGGTGTTCGAAACAGTGGCGGCCTTCCATGACTTGAATGACGCCCTTCTCAACCAAGGCAGCCGGGTCGCTTTCATGTACGCCCTCGCCGCGATATTTAATCGAGCCTTTGGTGACCTCGCCCCGTTCCGAATGCAGCAAGTTCGACACGGCCTTCAATGTGGTTGTCTTGCCCGCACCATTGCCACCCAGTAGGGCTGTGATGCCGCCCTTGGGCACAGTCAGGCTGACGCCTTTCAAAACAAGGATCACATGGTTGTAGATCACCTCGATATTGTTGACCTCAAGCAGGGTTTCCGCCTGCACGTCAGTGGTTTGTGCCGCATCCAACATCAGCGCGTATCCTTGTGCGAGTGTGGGGTTCGGGGCGGCAGCGATCCGCCGCCCCGTTTGGTTCAGAGCACCTTATTCGCAGCGCTGAGAAATATTGTTCTCAGCAGCATATGCGCCCGAGTCTTCGTCGATCAGTGCGTTGATGACCTCAGCGTCAGTCGGTTCGAAGCCCTGAATCGAGTTCCAGGTACCCGCCGCTGCATCCCACTGAACAACGCCGACAAGGCCTGGGCCGCCGTGGTTTTCGCATGAGACCGCGAATTCAGGTCCGAAACCGGCCATACCCAGCGCTTCCATCTTGGCGTTGGTGATCTCCAGCGCCTCCATGCCATCGCGCATCATCGCTGCGTCGATCTCGGCAGTGCCGTGCATCTCTTGCGCGGTTTTCACTGCTTCTGCGGCCAGCATCGCAGCATAGAGGCCGCGGTTGTACTGCACCGTACCCAGTTGATCACCGGCGCCTGCAGCTTTGCCCGCATCGACGACATATTTCTTCAGGTCGTCATAGACAGGATAGTCGTCGCCCAGACCGGTGAAGGTCAGCGCTTTGTAACCGGTGGCCTTATCACCCGCAGGCTCAACATCAAACTCGGCCCCGGACCACCAGACACCGATGAAGTTCTCCATTGGGAAGCGGATATTGGCGGCTTCTTGCACGGCGACCTGGTTCATCACGCCCCAGCCCCACATGATCACATAGTCGGGCTTTTCCCGGCGGATTTGCAGCCACTGCGACTTCTGCTCCTGACCGGGGTGGTCGACCGGCAGCAGGGTCAGGTCATAGCCATGTTTTTCAGCCAGTGTTTCCAGCGTACGGATCGGTTCCTTGCCATAGGCCGAGTTGTGATAGACCAGCGCGATCTTTTTGCCGCTCAAGTCGCCACCGTTTTCGTCCAGCAGATAGTTGATCGCGCCCGACGCCCCGTTCCAGTAATTGGCAGGATAGTTGAACACGTTGCTGAACACCTTACCGTTCGCCGCCGAGGTGCGGCCATAACCCATCGTGTGCAGCGGAATGCCGTCTGCGGTCACTTTAGGGATCAACTGATAGGTGATGCCGGTGGACAGGGGCTGATAGACCAGAGCACCTTCGCCCTTGGTCGATTCATAACATTCCACGCCTTTTTCCGTGTTATATCCAGTCTCGCATTCGATCACGTTGGCCGCAACACCGCCGATACCGCCATCGCGTTCGTTCAGCAGTGTGAAGTAGTCGGCATATCCGTCCGCAAATGGGATACCGCCGGCCGCATAAGGCCCGGTCCGGTAACTGAGCGACGGGAATACGAGGTCGGCCATGACCGGACCTGCGGCCATCACGGCGCCCAGCGCCAGGGTTGCCAGTTTCTTTTTCATCGGGTGTCTCCTCCCTTGGTTGATCCGATGTTGGGTTTCGGGTTTCACACCCGTCTTTTCGTTGGGCCGGTCCTTAGTGCGGGAACGGCCAGAGTCTGAGTTTCTCTTTCGCCACACGCCAGAGCTGCGCCAGACCGTGCGGTTCGAGGATCAGGAACATGATGATCAGAGCACCGACGATGACGAGGTTCAGGTGCGCCACGATATCCGTGGGCCAGCCCAGCAGATCGACGCCAAGCAGTTTCAAAACGACTGGCAGCAACACGAGGAAGGCGGCACCGGCAAAGGATCCAAAAATAGACCCTAACCCGCCGATAATCACCATGAACAGCACCAGGAACGATTTTTGAATGCCGAACACTTCTCCAACCTCGACCGCGCCCAGATAGACCGCAAAGAACAGCGCGCCGGCCACGCCCACGAAGAACGAACTGACAGCAAAGGCGGTCAGCTTGGCCTTGAGCGGGTTCACCCCGATGATCTCGGCCGCGATGTCCATGTCGCGGATTGCCATCCAGGTACGACCAGTAGTGCCGCGGGTCAGGTTACGCGCGATGATTGCGCAGACGGTCAAGAAGATCAGGCAGAACAAATAAGTCGCCCATGCCGGAGCATTCGGGCCAGTGATAATGATACCGAACACATCGCGTTCCGGCGCATTGATCTGTCCCGAGGCCGAGTAGTTGTAGAACCACGGCACCCGGTTAAACAGCCACACAAGGAAGAACTGCGCCGCCAGCGTGGCCACCGCCAGATAGAATCCTTTGATCCGCAGAGAAGGTAAGCCGAAGAGGACACCCACGATCGCGGTGATGCCGCCGGCAAGGATCACATGGATGAACATGCTAACATCGGGAAACGCTGTCATCAGTTTGTAGCAGGCATAAGCCCCCACTGCCATGAACCCGCCGGTGCCCAGCGAGACCTGCCCGCAATAGCCCACCAAAATGTTCAGCCCGATCGCAGCGATGGCATAGATCAGGAATGGCAGAAGCAGCGCATTGGCCCAATAATCGTTGATGATGAACGGAATTATTCCGAACGCCACCGCCAGAACGACATAGTACCGATACCGGTCAAACTTGATCGGGAAAGTCTGGCTGTCGGCGATATATGAGGTTTTGAAATCCCCGGCCTCACGATAGAACATATCTTACTTTCCCCATTCTTCCTGCGCCCGATTGCGGGCAGCGGCGTCCAGTTGATTGGACCCTTTGGCATATCCGGTGGCCTCGGAAGCGCGCACCAGTTTCATGTAAGCCAGGATGCCCATGACCAGCCCGGCAAAGGCCAGAATTACAGCGATCACAAGTTGGCCCTCGGTCAGATCGCTCGATGTCAGGGCGATGTAGCCGAAAGCCCAAAACCCCGCCCATGCGATCACGTTGATGATGGCAATCAGCTTGGTCACGCCCTACACCCTCTCGATGATCTTCTCGCCGAACAGGCCTTGAGGTCGGAACACGAGGAATATCAGCGCCAATACATAGGCAAACCAGTTCTCAGTCGCACCGCCAACCATTGGGCCGATGGCGAACTCGAACAGTTTCTCACCCACACCGATGATCAGGCCACCGACAATGGCTCCGGGGATCGAGGTGAACCCGCCTAGCATCAGCACCGGCAGCGCCTTCAGCGCGATCAGCGACAGCGAGAACTGGACGCCCGATTTGGTGCCCCACATGATGCCCGCGACCAGCGCCACAAACCCGGCGACCGACCAGACCATGATCCAGATGAAGTTCAGCGAAATCCCGACCGATAGCGCCGCCTGATGGTCATCCGCCACCGCACGCATCGCCCGACCCTGCTTGGTGTACTGGCTGAACGCCACCAGAGCCGCCACCAGAAGTGCTGCGATGATCGTGGCCACGATGTCCAGATTGTCGATGAAGAAACCGTAGTCGAAGATATTAAAGGTCGTCTCGTCAATCCACAGGTTGATACCCTGCGGCAGACCCACATCCAGCGTCTTGATCTCGGACCCCCACATCAGGTCGGCGACGCCCTCAAGGAAATAGGCCAGACCAATGGTCGCCATGAACAGGATGATCGGCTCTTGCCCGACCAGATGGCGCATGACGAACCGTTGCACGCACCAGGCCAGCAACACCATCACGGCCATGGTCAGAATAATCGCAAGCAACGCGGGCACATTCCAACCAAAATTATAGACGTGCGTGCCGAAAGTCGCGTTGATCAGGTGCGCAAAAGGCACCTGCCCGTTCATGATTCCGACCAGCGTCATCGCCGCAAACAGGGCCATAACCCCTTGGGCATAATTGAAAATCCCCGACGCCTTGTAGATCAACACAAAGCCCAGCGCGACCAGCGCATACAGCACCCCAGCCATCAGACCGTTGAGGATGACCTCCATCGCGAAGATTAATTGTTCAGGCATGCCAGCCCCTCCCCAATTCTGCCCGGACCTCAGTCATGGCTGACCCCCAAATAGGCATCAATGACTTCTTGGTTGTTGCGCACCTCATCCGGGGTGCCGTCACCAATCTTTTTGCCGTAATCCATCACAACCACACGGTCGCTCAGATCCATTACCACGCCCATATCGTGCTCGATCAGCGCAATCGTGGTGCCAAACTCGTCATTCACGTCGAGGATAAAGCGGCTCATGTCCTCTTTCTCTTCGACGTTCATCCCGGCCATCGGCTCATCCAGCAGCAGCAGTTTCGGTTCCGCCGCCAGCGCGCGCGCCAGTTCGACGCGTTTCTTCAACCCGTAGGGCAGGCGGGACACTGGCGTTTTGCGGATGTGCTGAATCTCAAGGAAATCAATGATCTTCTCGACCGCCTCGCGGTTCTCGGTCTCTTCTGCCTCGGCCTTGCCCTTCCACAGCGCCTGCTGAAGAATATTGGTCTTCATAAAACCCAAACGCCCGGTCATGACGTTGTCTAGAACGCTCATCCCTTCAAACAAGGCAATGTTCTGGAACGTCCGCGCGATCCCCTGCTGCGCCACCTCAAACGGCCGCATCGGAGGGCGCTTGGAGCCGTGAAACCAGACCTCACCTTCTTGCGGGACATAGAACCCCGAGATCACATTCAACATCGAGGATTTGCCCGCGCCGTTTGGCCCGATGATCGCCCGGATCTCACCCTCGCGAATATCGAACGAGATATCCTTGATTGCCACCACGCCGCCAAAGCGCAGGGTGATGTTCTTCATCTCCATCACCACACCGCCGATCTTGCGGCCGTCTTCGGTGACATATCCTTCGGAGTTATCCAGCATCAGAACCTCCCTGACACAAAAACGGGATGGCGGGCGGGGCGATGACCGCAGGTCGAGCGGCGCGCTTCAGCCCACTCATTCCGCTGCCACCTTGTGCTGCGCGACCGGAACCACTGGCGCATCGACAATTTCCAACGTCGCAGAAATCGATCCCTTACGACCATCTTCATAGGTCACTTCAGTCGTGGTCGAAACGCTCGACGACCCGTCATACAACGCCGCAATAATGTCGCTGAATTTGTCCTCGACAAACCCACGCCGCACCTTGCGGGTCCGGGTCATCTCGCCATCATCGGCATCCAGTTCCTTGTGCAGAACCACAAAGCGATGCACCTGACAGCCCGATAGCATTTCATCGGCGGCAACCGACTTGTTTACCTCTTCCACATGCGCCTTAATCGTCTCTAACACACGCGGATGTCCCGCCAGTTCTTGGTATGATGCATAAGCAACGTTGTTGCGTTCCGCCCAGTTTCCAACCGCTGTTAAATCGATATTGATGAAAGCCACGCATCGATCCTTGCCATTCCCGAACAGCACGACTTCAAGAATATCGGGATAGAATTTCAGCTTGTTCTCGACATATTTCGGCGCGAACATCGAACCATCAGCCATCTTGCCCACGTCTTTGGCACGGTCAATGATCCGCAGATGGCCGGAATTCTCCTCGATGAATCCGGCATCCCCCGTCGCCACCCAACCTTCGGCATCCTTGGTCGAGGCCGTCGAATCCGGGTTGTTGTAATACTCGACGAACACGCCGGGTGAGCGGTAATGAATCTCGCCCTTATCATCGATCTTCAGCTCGACATCTGGGGCCGGAACACCAACCGTATCCGCCCGTACCTCGCCATCCGGCTGCACGGTGATGAACACGGTCGCTTCGGTCTGACCATAAAGCTGTTTTAGGTTGATGCCCAACGAGCGATAGAAATCAAAAATTTCCGGCCCGATCGCCTCACCCGCTGTATAACCCACGCGGAAACGGCCATAGCCCAGCGTATCCTTGAGCGGCCCATAGACCAGCAGATTGCCCAAAGCGTATTTCAACTTGTCGCCGAAACCCACCGGCTTGCCGTCCAGAAGCAGCCCCCCGACCTTTTTGGCATGGGCCATAAAGTGATGGAACATCCGCTGCTTCAGCTTGCCTGCGTCCTCCATCCGGATCATCACATTGGTCAGCTGGGTTTCGAACACGCGCGGCGGGGCGAAGAAATAGGTCGGCCCGATCTCGCGCAGGTCGGTCATCATCGTGTCGGCGCTTTCGGGGCAGTTCACGCAGAACCCGCACCAATAGGCCTGACCGATGGAGAATATGAAATCCCCAACCCACGCCATTGGCAGGTAGGACAGGATATCCTCATTTCGGGTCAGATGATCGAACTCTGCGGAATTCTTGGCGCTTTCAATAACATTCCGGTTCGACAGCACCACGCCTTTGGGCTTGCCCGTGGTGCCCGAGGTATAGAGCATCACGCAGGTATCGTCATAGGTGATCGCCGCAATGCGCTTGTCCAGTTCCGCATCAAACCGCGCGTGACCCGCACTGCCCTCGGCCATGATGTCCTCAAGCGCGTTCATCTGCGAGTGGTCATACTTCCGCATCCCCCGCTTGTCGGTATAAAGTATGTGTTTGACCTGATGCAGGTTTTCCTGAATTTCAATGACTTTGTCGACCTGCTCCTGATCACCGCAGACCACATATTTCGCGCCGCAATGTTCCAGCACATAGGCCATCTCTTCGGCGACCGAATCCTGATACAGAGGCACCGGCACCGCACCTACCATCTGAGCGGCAACCATCGACCAGTAATGGGCGGGACGGTTCCGACCAATCACAGCAATATGGTCACCCTTTTCAACGCCAAGTTCTAGAAACCCAAGCGCGATGGCACGGATTTCTTTGGCGGCTTCCGCCCAGGTCCAGCATTGCCAGATCCCGAATTCCTTTTCCCGATAGGCCGGGGCATCCCCGAACTGGGTCACATTGCGGTGTAATAGCGCCGGAAGAGAGTCCATCCCTTCAGCGCCCGACTGCGTCTGAGCCAATCTTTCTCTCCTCCCCATCCGACCCCTCCCCGGGCCGAAAATGGCGGGTTCGGGATGCTGCCCGAACGCCAATGCCCCGATAAGGGACGTCGTAACGATCAGCGTCAAGTTTTGCCTGATGTTTTCTCAATTCTTACGAATTGTAACAGGGGTGGAGGGTTGATCTTTCGAGTTGTACGAAACGCGCAAGAAGGCTTTCCAGCTGTCATGCGTTGGCGAAGAGTGGCCGTTTAACGGCATGAGTGACTTTGGTTCCAGTTACGTCAATTGATAATTCCTACGAGCTAAGAAATACAGGAATGTTAACTTGAGAAGGAGCAGTACTTGCTGACGTATGCGTCATAAGCCTCTGTAAACGTAATAGCTTTTGTTTCTACACCGGGCCCTGTCATCGAAATCACCATGCTAGCTCGCCACTCGTAGTAGTGGCTATTTCCGTCACCTCTAGGAGAAGGAGACGTATCCGACGAGGGCTCTCTTAACACCGATCGTTCTTGTCTAGTAAGTGTGCCATCTCGCATTGTGAATCCGTACAGCGCCAAACCTACCTCAGGTGTACCGTCGTAAAGCTTGCCATAGGCGTACTTCTTTCCAGGAAAACGATTGTCCTCATTGAGTTGAGCGTCAATCATATCGAATTGGAATGAAGTCCAGAGAACCCAGCCATGGTTGGGTATTTCGCGCCACCTAAAGGTGGTCATTTGACACCCATCAACCTGAACTTCACGGCGTTCATCTTCGAATTGATGGCTTCCCCCTTGCATCAGAGCCGCGACGAGTTCTTCCCTTTCGCCCGCGTACGCAGTCGTAGAAACAAAAATCAAAACTGCAGAAATATTCTTCACAACTTTTTCTCGAAATATATGGAAAACACTACAACCAATCCCGCAAAATCGGAATCAACGGGACATCCGCCGCGGGCATCGGATAGTTCCGCAGGTCATTTGCCCGCACCCATTTCAACGCCTGGCCTTCCTTGGACTGTGGGATGCCTTCCCACTTCCGGCAGGCAAATAGCGGCATAAGCAGATGGAAATCGTCATAGCTGTGGCTAGCAAAGGTCAGCGGGGCGAGGCACGAGGCCCAGGTGTCGATGCCCAGTTCCTCGTGCAACTCGCGGATCAGGGCGGCCTCGGGGGTTTCGCCGGGTTCGATTTTGCCGCCAGGGAATTCCCAGAGACCGGCCATGGATTTGCCCTCGGGACGTTGGGCCAGCAGGACGCGGCCCTCGATGTCGATCAGAGCGACAGCAGACACCAATACTGTCTTCACGAGCGATAATCCGCGTTGATTTCGATATAGCCGTGGGTCAGATCGCAGGTCCAGACGGTGGAAGCGCCCTGACCCAGTCCCAGATCGACTGCGATCAACAAATCCTGACCTTTCATATAGGCCGCAGCGTCTTCCTCGCGGTAGTCGGGGCTGACCCAGCCTTTTTCAGCCACAAGGATGTCTCCGAACGATATGCTCAAAAGGTCGCGGTCTGCAGCAGCACCGGATTTGCCGATGGCCATGACGATGCGGCCCCAATTCGGGTCCTCGCCCGCGATGGCGGTTTTGACCAGCGGGGAGTTGGCGATAGCCAGCCCGTGGGTTTTGGCATCAGCATCCGTGGCGGCGCCGGTCAGACGAATTTCGACGAATTTCGTGGCCCCTTCGCCGTCGCGGACCACTTGCTGCGCAAGGTCCAACATCACTGTTTCCAGCGCTTGCGCGAAAGCGGCATTGCCGGTGGCATCGACGCCCGATGCCCCGGTGGCGCAAAGCAAGAGGCTGTCGGATGTCGAGGTATCGCTATCCACGGTGATGCAGTTGAAGGTCCGGTCGGTCTGCGCGCCCAGCATCGCCTGCAGCGCTGTCTGCTCGATCTGAGCGTCGGTGAAGATATAAACCAGCATCGTCGCCATATCGGGCGCGATCATGCCGGAACCCTTCGCTATCCCCGCAATAGAGACTGTTTGGCCGCCAATATCGACCTGCGCCGACGACCCCTTCGGGAAGGTGTCGGTGGTCATGATCGCGCGCGCCGCGTCCTCGATCGCGTGACGGCTGAGGCCCGCCTTCAACGCCTCAAGCTGTGCAACGATGCGGTCATGGGGCAGCGGCTCGCCGATGACACCGGTCGACGAGGTAAAAACCCGATCTACCGCGACTCCGGTAGCTTTGGAAACGGCTTGTGTCACCTCGGCCACTGAGGTCTGCCCGTAATGGCCGGTAAACGCATTGGCGTTGCCCGAATTCACAAGGATCGCTGCAGGCCCGTCGCCGGGCCCGCCGATCTTGTCCTGACAATCCAGAACGGGGGCCGCACGGGTGGCCGAGCGGGTGAATACCCCGGCCACCGAGGTGCCCGGATCAAGAACGGCCAGCATCACATCGGTGCGGCCTTGATATCGGACACCAGCCTCGACAGTGGCGAAGCGCACACCGTCGATCGCGGGCAATTCGGGGAAGGCCGCCGGGGCCAGCGGTGAAACCTTGGTTATCGTGGCCACGGGGTTACTCCTGCAGCAGCTCCAGCTGGCGCATGACCTCGGGGCCGGCGCCCTCGAGCGCGGGACGCTCGATCTGCGCTTGCTGCGTCAACTCGTCAATCTTGGCCTGAATTGCTTCTTGCCGAATGGTCTGAGCCAATTCATCGCGCACGACCGCCAATTCGGGGGCCTCGGTCTTGCGCTTGTCGTTCAGCGTGACCACGTGCCAACCGAACTGGGTTTGCACCGGGTCCGAGACCTGACCCTTTTCAAGGCCAAGCACGGCACCTTCAAACTCGGGCACCATCTGGCCTTTGCCGAACCAGCCCAGCGCACCGCCATTGGGGCCAGAGGGTCCTGTGGATTTTTCTTTCGCTAGCTCAGCGAAATCTGCACCTTCTTCCAGTTGGGCTTTGACAGCTTTGGCTTCGTCTTCGGATTCGACCAGAATGTGGCTGGCATTGAACTCGTCTTCGCCCTGAAACTCGGCGAATTGCGTGTCATAGGCGGCCTGTATGGCCTCATCAGTGACACTGGCGGCTGTCAGCGCTTCGACGGTTTGCACGGCGCGCAGGGACCGGGTTTCGTTTTCCAGTCGAAGGGCGTTGAGTGTATTCAGCTCTTCCTGTTCAAGGCTCAGCAGGTGCTGCTGGACCAGTTGCTCGAGGATGAAATCATATAGCACCTCATCTTCAAGCTGCTGATACTGCGCCGGCAGCGCCGAGGCGGTGGCGATGACGTGACCCAATGTGATCTCGTCACCGTTCACGCGGGCAACCACGGTGTTGGCATCCGGTGCGTCCTGGGCGGCCAGCGGCAACGCCATCACGGCAGCAAGCGCAAGCGATGGCAGAAAAGTGAGGCCTTTGGGCATGGAATTATCCTATTTCTTTGCCGCGACAGGGCGCAGCGTTGACACTGTGGAACCTGCCCCTTACATCGCTTTGAAGCCTTGGACAGGGCCGCCTTTCACCCCCCGTATCTAGGGGCTGCGCGCAAGGTGGGCAAGCCTGTCGCAACCAAGAAAAAAACAGATCCGCTGGAGTGAACATGCTGGGACTCGGAACGCTCGCCAAAAAGGTGTTCGGAACACCGAACGACCGCAAGATCAAGGCGGCCCGCCCGCTGGTCGAAAAGATCAATGCGCTGGAGCCGGAGTTCGAGATCCTGACCGACGATGGCCTGATCGAGAAAACCGCTGAGCTGCGCAAACGAGCGCTGGACGGTGAAAAGCTGGATGACTTGCTGCCGGAAGCATTTGCCAATGTCCGCGAAGGGGCCAAGCGCGCCCTGGGTCTTCGGGCCTTTGATGTGCAGTTGATGGGTGGTTTGTTCCTGCACCAGGGCAACATCTCGGAAATGAAAACGGGTGAGGGCAAAACCCTGGTCGCCACCTTCCCCGCCTATCTGAATGCACTGACCGGCAAGGGCGTGCATGTGGTCACGGTGAACGAATACCTGGCCAAGCGCGACTCGGAATGGATGGGCAAGGTGTTTGCGTCCGTTGGCATGACGACCGGTGTGATCTGGTCGGGCCAACCGGATGCCGAGAAGATGGCGGCGTACAAGTGTGACATCACCTATGCCACAAATAATGAGTTGGGCTTCGACTATCTGCGCGACAACATGAAGGCCGATCTGGAACAGGTCTATCAGAAGCACCACAATTTCGCGATCGTCGACGAAGTCGACTCGATCCTGATTGATGAGGCGCGGACGCCGCTGATCATCTCGGGGCCGGCACAAGACCGATCGGACCTTTATACTGCCATCGATACCGTGATCCCGACGCTGCAGGACGATCATTACTCGCTCGATGAAAAAAGCCGCAGCGTGACGTTCACCGATGAAGGCAACGAGTTTTTGGAGCAGCAACTGCTTTCAGCGGGTCTGCTGCCCGAGGGGCATTCGCTGTACGACCCCGAAAGCACCACTGTGGTGCATCACGTCAATCAGGGCCTGCGCGCGCACAAACTGTTCCAACGGGACAAGGACTATATCGTTCGGGATGGCAATGTGGTGCTGATCGACGAATTCACCGGTCGGATGATGCCGGGCCGCCGCTTGTCGGAGGGTCTGCACCAAGCTATCGAAGCCAAGGAAGGCGTACAGATTCAGCCCGAGAATGTGACGCTGGCCAGCGTGACATTCCAGAACTATTTCCGCCTCTATGACAAGCTGTCCGGCATGACCGGCACTGCGCTGACCGAGGCGGAAGAATTTCAGGAAATCTATGGTCTGGGTGTGGTCGAGGTTCCGACCAACAAACCAATCGCGCGTGAGGACAAAGACGACCAGGTCTATCGCACGACAGCCGAAAAATACGGTGCCATTATTGAACAGGTTAAAAAGGCCGGTGAAAAAGGTCAGCCGGTTCTTGTCGGTACCACGTCGATCGAAAAGTCCGAAGTGATCAGCCAGATGCTGGACAAAGAGGGAATCGAGCACAACGTTCTGAACGCCCGCCAGCATGAACAGGAAGCGCAGATAGTGGCCGATGCAGGCCGTCTTGGCGCGGTGACCATCGCCACCAACATGGCGGGCCGCGGCACCGATATTCAGCTGGGCGGCAATGTCGAGATGAAGGTGCTGCAGGCGCTGGCCGAAAACCCCGAGGCTGACCCGGCCGAGTTGCGTGCGGCAGAAGAAGCCAAGCACGCGGAAGAAAAGGAAAAGGTGCTGCAGGCCGGTGGTCTTTACGTAATGGCGTCCGAACGTCATGAAAGCCGCCGGATCGACAACCAGCTGCGCGGGCGTTCGGGACGCCAAGGTGACCCGGGCCGCACCGTGTTCTACCTGAGCCTGGAAGATGACCTGATGCGCATCTTCGGTTCGGAACGTTTGGACAAGGTCCTGACCACGCTGGGCATGAAAGAGGGCGAGGCAATCATTCACCCCTGGGTGAACAAATCGCTGGAACGGGCGCAATCCAAGGTCGAAGGTCGCAACTTTGACATGCGCAAAAACGTTCTGAAATTCGACGACGTGATGAACGATCAGCGGAAAGTCGTGTTCAGCCAGCGGCGTGAAATCATGTCAGCAGATGATCTGTCGGATGTCGTGTCCGATATGCGTGAGCAGGTGATCGACGATATGATCGACGAATTCATGCCGCCAAAATCATATGCAGATCAATGGGATACAGAAGGTCTGCACGAAGCGGTCAAAGACAAGCTAACCATCGATGCGCCGGTTCAGGACTGGGCCGCCGAGGAAGGCGTAGATGACGAGCAAATCCGCGAACGTCTGATCAAGGCCGCCGATGAAATGATGGCGCAGAAGGCCGTGGCGTTTGGCCCGGAAAACATGCGCAACATCGAAAAGCAGGTTCTGCTGCAGACTATCGATGGCAAATGGCGCGAACATCTTTTGACGCTGGAACATCTGCGCTCGGTCGTGGGTTTCCGTGGCTATGCACAGCGCGATCCGCTGAACGAGTACAAGAACGAAAGCTTCCAGCTGTTCGAAGGGATGCTTGATTCCTTGCGCGAAACCGTCACTCAGCAATTGTCGCGCGTGCGCCCGCTGAGCGAAGAAGAACAGAAGGAAATGCTCGCGCAGATGGCAGCGCAACAGGCACAGGCGCAGAAAGCTGTGGATCAAGCTGCCGGGAATGCCGAGGCGATCGCCGAAGCCGAAGCGTCTGGTGACAGTCGTCCGGGTTTTGTTGAGGATGATCCTTCGACTTGGGGTAACCCGTCACGCAATGATCCTTGCCCCTGTGGCTCGGGGAAAAAATTCAAACATTGCCACGGCAGGTTGACTTAACGTCACCTGCTTTCCACCACAATGAGTCCGCCTCACGGCCACATATTGGCCTTGATTGGGAAGCAAATTGCGACTCGCTCCTTCAACTGGGGAGGGTGTCTTGTTTGTCATTAAGAACTACGTAACCACGGGCGGAACCGTTGCCTGCGCTCTGGCCATTGGATATTTGATGCAAAGCGGATCGGCGCAGCAACCCAATGCTGAGCCGAGCGGTGAACGCGTCGCTTCGATCTCGGAACAGGACTCGGACCTGACTGGACTGGAAAGCGTTGTCCTGACCTCTTCTTCCCCGACAGAAACGCGTCCCAAGGATCTATCTCAATCCATACGCTCAGCGCCAGAAACCAGCCGTTTGCCTTCGAATTGCGATATGAGCGCGCGCGCCATGGCTGTGCCCGGCGCCAACGTACGGCTGCGGGTCAAGGCCCCCTGCCACGCCAATGAGACCATTGAGGTTCATCACAACGGGCTGGTTTTCAGCACCGAGACCGATGCGCTTGGCGGCTTGAACCTGACCATCCCGGCGCTGTCGGAATACGCTATTTTCCTGATCTCGCTGCCGGATGAGAAAGGCACCGTTGCGACGACGCATGTGCCCGAGATCAACAGCTTCAACCGGGTTGCCTTGCAGTGGCAGGGCGAAACCGATCTGCAGCTTCATGCGCTGGAATTCGGCGCAGGTTACGGGGAAGAAGGCCACGTTTGGTCCGGGTCCCAGACCGGCGGCGCGGGCTCGGTGATCCATCTGGGTCAGGGCGGTTCGGACGTCGCGCGCAACATCGAGGTTTATTCATATCCCATTGAGACCGCAACCGAGGCCGGAAGTATCACTCTGTCGGTTGAAACTGAGGTCACTGAAGCAAATTGCGGCAAGCCCCTAAGCGTGCAATCATTGGAATGGCGCGCGGAACGGCTACGCTCACGTGACCTGTCGCTGGATATGCCCGGTTGTGAGGCAGCTGGCGATTTTCTGGTGTTGAATAATCTGTTCTCAGACCTGACAATCGCTGCCAAATAAGCAGCAGGCAGATCTACGGTTTCCAATGAGCATTCTTCGTGCGGCGTTCGCCGCGCTTTTTGCCTTATCCTTGGCACAAAGCGTATTCGCGCAGGACATCACTTTGACCTCGCATGACGGCAAGGTAGAAGTGGTCGGCACCCTTCTTGGTTACGACGGTGAATTCTACCGTGTCGATACGCAGTTCGGAGAGCTGACGGTCGATGGATCAGGGGTCACCTGCGACGGCCCAGCCTGCCCCAACCTGACGGATTTTGTGGCCGAAGTTCGTTTCTCTGGCTCATCAGTGATCGCCGAGACACTGCTGCCCGCGCTTGCACAGGGCTTTGCCATCGAGGAAGGGTTAACCCTGTCACAGCCCGAGGGCACCGGAGACCTGCGGATCTACGCCCTGAATCAGCCTGATCGGCAGGCGCCTTTGGCGAGGTTCATATTTCGTGCAAAGGATACGGCTGACGGCTTTATCGATCTGGTTGAGAACACCGCAGATGTCGTGTTGGCGCAGCGGGAAATTCGATCAGACGAACTGGAGTTGACCAAAGCCGCTGGGCTCGGAGATCTGACGCAAACCCGCCGGTCGCGCGTCTTGGCTCTGGATGCAATCGTGCCAATCGTGTCGGCCGACAATCCCGTGCGCCAGATATCGCTTGCTGATCTGGTGAAGGTTTTCACCGCCGAGGTCGCAAATTGGGGCGATCTCGGTGGGCCTGATGCGCCGATCTCTCTGCATCTGCCACAGGTCGGTTCCGGGCTGGATCAGGCGGTCGAGGATTTGCTGTTAGCACCTGCCAACGCACATATGACCGCTCAGATCACGCGCCACGATCGAAACAGAGATCTGGTGCGCACGGTCTCGAACGACCCGTTCGCGCTCGGCGTCGCCAGTCTTGCCGAGGCCGGGACTGTGCGCGCCCTGCCTCTGACCGGTGGGTGCGGACATGCCCTGTCGGCAACACGGCAATCGGTCAAGACCGAAGATTATCCGCTGACCTCACCCATGTTTTTCTATTTGCCACAAAGACGATTGCCCAAAGTCGCGCGACAGTTTTTGGCCTATACCCAAAGCAGCGCCGCACAGATGGTCATCCGGCAAGCCGGATTTGTCGATCAATCCCTTGAAACAATCCAGGTTGGGCTGCAAGGCGATCGGCTGGCCAATGCGATCAGCACCGGTGGAGCTGAGGTCGGGTTGCAAGAGTTGCAGCGCATGATCGAAACCCTCCGTCCACTTTCGCGGCTATCTTTGTCCTTTCGGTTCGAACCGGGGTCTTCGCGACCCGATGCTCAGTCCCGGTCAAACATCTTGAACCTTGCGCAAGCTTTGGAAAGCGGAACGTTGGAGGCGCGTCAATTGATCTTTGTTGGGTTTAGTGACGGCGAGGGCGCGGCGGTCGCCAATTCACGTATTGCCCTGCAGCGAGCCAAAACCGTCCGAAACGCAGTGCTGGCATCGGTCGAAACCAGCCTCCCCGACAGCATCGAAATCAGTGTCGAGGGCTTTGGCGAGGCCATGCCGATGGCCTGCGACGACACCGAATGGGGCCGCAAGGTGAATCGTCGGGTCGAAGTTTGGATCCGATAACCCTTACAAATAGCCTTGCGAGCGGAAACTCAGTTCAGCCGATTTCCCGATGATCAGGTGATCATGCAAAGTCAGCCCAAGGGCGGAACACGCATCCTGAATCCGGTTGGTCATATCGATATCCGACTGCGACGGCGTCGGATCACCGGATGGATGATTGTGGACCAGGATCAGAGCCGAGGCATTGAGTTCCAACGCCCGCTTCGCAACCTCTCGCGGATAGACCGGCACATGATCCACCGTGCCTTTGGCCTGCTCTTCATCCGCAATCAGCACATTCTTGCGATCTAGATAAAACACACGAAACTGCTCGATCTCGCGGTGCGCCATCGTGGTGTGACAATAGTCCAGAAGCGCATCCCATCCCGAGATCACATGCCGTTGCATCACCCGGGCACGCGCCATGCGATGGGCACAGGCCTCAAGGATTTTCAGATCGGTAATCACCGTGTCCCCAACGCCTTTGATCTGACGCAGCCGTTCCTCGGGTGCAGTCAACACACGATTGAAATCACCAAACTCTTCCATCAGTGCCCGAGCCAGCGGTTTCACATCCTGACGCGGGATGGATCGGAACAGAGCAAGTTCCAGCAGTTCATAATCCGGCATCGCTGCTGATCCGCCAGACATGAACCTTTCGCGCAGCCGCTTGCGATGGTCTTTGATGTAGGAGGGTAACCGACCAACGGGCAGCGGCTGCGCCGGTGCTTCATCCGTATCGAACAGCATGGGGGCTTCGGCAAAGGCGTCTTGGGTCATAACACCACTCTGACGCAGAATCGGTTTCCGAAAAGTTAACGCGCCTTATCCCTGCCCGCCGGATCGGCAACACACGGATCCCCTGCTTCATCTGGCCATAAATATCTCGGGGGGGTCGCCCAAAGGGCGATGGGGGGCAGAGCCCCCCTGCTTAACCGTTTAACCCTTCATGCCATCCCAGAAGGACTTTACAGAAGAGAAAAAGCTTTTAGATTCCGGATGGTTATCCTCACCCAAATCGTCAAACTCACGCAGAAGTTCTTTCTGACGACTGGTCAGATTGACCGGAGTTTCCACGGCAAGTTCGATGAACATATCCCCGATGCCTCCGCCACGCAGGGCGGGCATGCCTTTGCTACGCAGGCGCATCTGGCGACCCGACTGGCTGCCGGCAGGAATCTGTACACGACCGCGACCACCGTCGATGGTCGGCACCTCGATCGAACCGCCAAGTGCTGCCTTGGCCATGCTGACTGGCACACGGCAATAGAGGTTCACGCTGTCACGTTCGAACAGCTTGTGCTCGGAAACTTCGACAAAAATATAGAGGTCACCGGGAGGACCACCACGCATTCCGGCCTCACCCTCACCAGCCAGACGAATCCGGGTGCCGGTCTCGACACCGGCAGGGATGTTCACGGACAATGCGCGATCTTTTTCAACGCGCCCCGCACCTTGGCACGACTTACAAGGGTTCTTAATGATCTGACCCAAACCAGAGCAGGTCGGGCAAGTGCGCTCAACCGTGAAAAAGCCCTGTTGCGCGCGAACCTTGCCCATGCCGGAACAGGTCGGACATGCAGTGGGTTCAACACCACCTTCGGCACCAGTTCCCTCGCAAGAGGAACAGGCCACAGCCGTAGGAACGTTTATGGTTTTCTGCAGGCCTGCATAAGCCTCTTCCAGCGTGACCCGCAGGTTATAGCGCAGGTCTGAACCGCGTGCAGCGCGACGGCCCCCGCCTGCCCCACGCTGGCCACCCATGAAGTCGCCGAACAGGTCGTCGAACACGTCAGAGAACGCGCTGGAGAAATCGCCCTGACCGAAGCCGCCACCGGGACGGCCGCCGCCGCCGCCCATGCCGTTTTCGAAGGCGGCATGGCCAAAGCGGTCATAGGCAGCTTTCTTATCAGCATCGCGCAGAACATCGTAGGCCTCGTTGGCCTCTTTGAACTGCGCCTCGGCATCTGGGTTGTCCTTGTTGCGATCGGGATGCAGCTGTTTGGCTTTCGAGCGAAAGCCTTTCTTGATCTCATCCGCAGAAGCGCCCTTGGACACGCCGAGCACTTCGTAATAGTCGCGTTTGGACATCAGTATTTCCTTCTGCCTCAACGTAATCGGGCCGGCCCGGCAACCGGACCGGCCCAAATTGGCCCGGTTACCCGTTAGTTACGCTTGTCGTCGTCCAGATCTTCGAACTCGGCGTCGACAATGTCATCGTCACCCGGCGCGGCATCTGCGGCTGCGGGCTCATCTTCGCCCTCTTCCGCCTGTGCCTTATAGATCGCCTCACCCAGTTTCATGGCCGCTTCGGTCACGTTCTGGATGCCCGACTTGATCTTGTCGGCATTGTCCGTTTCCAGCTCATCCTTGAGCGCGGCAACGGCCAGCTCGATCGCTTCGACGGTCGACGGGTCGACCTTGTCGCCATGTTCCTCGATCGATTTCTCGGTCGCGTGAACAAGGCTTTCGGCCTGGTTTTTGGCTTCGACAAGCTCTTTGCGCGCCTTGTCTGCCTCGGCGTTTTCCTCGGCATCCTTGACCATCTTGTCGATATCTTCGTCCGACAGACCGCCCGAGGCCTGAATGGTGATCTTCTGCTCTTTGCCGGTGCCTTTGTCCTTGGCCGAAACCGAGACAATGCCGTTGGCGTCGATGTCAAAAGTCACCTCGATCTGAGGCATGCCGCGCGGTGCGGGCGGGATCTCTTCTAGATTGAACTGACCCAGGATCTTGTTGTCCGCAGCCATTTCGCGCTCACCCTGGAAACAGCGGATGGTCACGGCGTTTTGGTTGTCCTCGGCGGTCGAGAAGACCTGGGACTTTTTCGTCGGAATGGTCGTGTTGCGGTCGATCAGTCGGGTGAATACGCCACCCAGCGTCTCGATGCCCAAGCTGAGCGGGGTCACGTCCAGCAGAACCACGTCTTTGACGTCGCCCTGCAGAACACCGGCCTGAATGGCGGCACCCATAGCAACAACTTCGTCCGGGTTCACACCCTTGTGCGGCTCCTTACCGAAGAACTTGGTGACCTCTTCGATCACTTTCGGCATGCGAGTCATACCACCGACCAGAACAACCTCATCCACGTCGCCAGCCGACAGGCCCGCGTCTTTCAGGGCAGCCTGGCAAGGCTTCATCGACTTCTTAATCAGGTCGCCAACCAGCGATTCCAGCTTGGCACGGGTCAGTTTCATGACCATGTGCAGCGGTTGACCGTTCGAGCCCATCGAGATGAACGGCTGGTTAATCTCGGTCTGCGAGGTCGAGGACAGCTCGATCTTGGCTTTTTCAGCAGCTTCTTTCAGACGCTGCAGGGCCATCTTGTCGGCAGACAGATCGACACCGTGTTCCTTTTTGAACTCATCCGCCAGGTAATTAACGATGCGCATGTCAAAGTCTTCACCACCCAGGAAGGTATCGCCGTTGGTCGACTTCACCTCGAACAGGCCGTCGTCGATTTCCAGAATGGTTACGTCGAAAGTACCACCACCAAGGTCATAAACCGCGATGGTTTGGGTTTCTTCTTTGTCTAGACCGTAGGCCAGTGCGGCAGCTGTCGGTTCGTTGATGATCCGCAGCACTTCCAGACCGGCGATTTTACCGGCGTCTTTGGTGGCCTGACGCTGTGCGTCGTTGAAGTATGCCGGAACGGTGATAACCGCCTGCGTGACTTCCTCACCCAGATAGCTTTCTGCGGTTTCCTTCATCTTGCCCAGAGTGAAGGCCGAGATCTGGCTTGGGGAGTACTTTTCACCACGGGCTTCAACCCACGCGTCGCCATTGCCGCCATCAACGATGGCGTAGGGCACCATTTTCTTGTCTTTTTCGACTTCTGCATCATCCACACGACGACCGATCAGACGCTTGACGCCAAAGATCGTGTTGTCGGGGTTGGTGACCGCCTGACGTTTTGCAGGCTGACCGACCAGACGCTCATCTTCTGTAAAAGCGACGATCGAGGGCGTGGTCCGCGCCCCTTCGGCGTTTTCGATGACCTTCGGCTGCGAGCCGTCCATGATGGCCACACACGAGTTGGTGGTACCGAGGTCAATCCCGATTACTTTTCCCATATTTTCAATCCCTTTCCATTCAAGGCGATGTCCCGAGGGTTGGACCCGTTGCGGCATCCTGCCCCCGATTGATGTGCGCGACAGCACTACACCATCGCGCGTCGAGGCGTATATAAGGGCGAGAACAGGGGCCTGCAAGCGTTCAGAAACGCAGGTTTTCGGGAATCTGTGGCCTTTTTGGCAAGGTTTTGGCAAGGTTTGGGGATTCTGGAATGGCGCGGCTGTTATTGCGCGGATTTGATATTCGGAAAGGCTATTTGGATGCGGCGGCGCAGTCGCATCTAGTTGACCTGCTTAGGCCGATTCTGAAAGTGGCACCGCTTTATCGGCCCGTGACACCTTCGGGCAAGGAAATGTCAGTGCGCATGACCTCGGCCGGGGTGCTGGGATGGGTCACTGACCGGGCGGGCTATCGGTATCAGGACACGCACCCAAAGGGCATGACATGGCCCGCGATTCCAGATGAGATTTTGACCATCTGGCAGGATTTGACCGGCGCGGATCGGAGGCCCGATTGCTGTCTGATCAACTATTACGGTGAAGGCACCAAGATGGGCCTGCATCAGGACAAGGATGAGGCCGATTTCTCGTGGCCCGTGCTGTCGATCTCATTGGGCGATGACGCGCTGTTCCGTATCGGTAACACCACACGGGGCGGCAAGACCGAGTCGATCTGGCTGAGCTCGGGCGATGTGGCGATCATGGGCGGCCCGGCACGCTTGACCTATCACGGGGTGGATCGCATCCGGTTTGGATCATCCAAACTTTTGCCAAAGGGCGGACGCATCAACCTGACTTTGAGAGTCGCAATGTGAAGTGCGATCCAATATCCGGGAACAGGTTTTCAGAATACAGCACGCACAGCAAATATCAGCGTCGCGCATCCCAGCTTTTCGAGACCTGCCTGCGGGTATAGAACTCACCCAGCAGGCCGATCATTGTTAAAACTATTCCGACCCAAAGCGCGTACTCCCAACTGGTGTTCCGGGGAAAATAATTTCGGAACACAAAACCACGACATTGATCGATGATGTGAAACAGTGGGTTCCAGGCAAACAAGGTCAGCATGAACCCACCTAGCGCGTTGCCAACGAACATCTTGCCCGAAAATATCATGTTCAATCTACGGTACACATTTTTCAGGATGCTTACCGTATTGGGAAACCAGGGTTTCAGCGCCAACAACACTAAACCGACCGAGCATCCCGTGAACCAGGCCAGCAAAAGCATCCCAAATGCACCGCCGGGCTCTTGGATCACAAGAGGCGAGACGGCTACGCTGTAGACGAACAGGATGACAAGGATCGAGATAAGCTGCGTATAAAGTATACCGAAGGCAGATGCTGACAACATCACCATCATTGTCATTGGCGAGTGCAGAGTCATCGGATTGTTGCCGGATCCAGCCCCGGCGATTGCAGTGACAGACTTGATATGCGTCAGGAACAAAAAAACACCGGAGAGCAGGAACAAAACCATCTCGCCCCGGATTTTGGCCATGCCAGTCATTCGACCAATTAGCGTCATAAGTATATAAAACGCCGTCACCAGAAGGACGACCTGAACAATGTTGATCAGGATTGCCATCACCGCGTTGGAGTGCTGCGACCGGATATTGCGAACTACTGCATGGAATATCAGCTCGGCGGTGGTGAAAGCCCCGCCCAGCAATGACTGATTTCTCTTGAAGTGAAACACTCGACTACTCTTTCCTGCTGTGTCAGCCGCAAATTGGCACGAAATTCTTGCTGTTCCGTATCCATAGCATCATAAGTCCGTGAGATGCCCTGATCAACAAACCACAGGAACGGAGCTTTTTTGTGACTTATGACGCGCTTATTCCCGTCATCCGGCGGCTGGCCTTGCAGGCAGGCGACAAGATCATGCAGATCTACGAAGCGGATGATTTCGACGTCAAGGTCAAGTCAGACTCAAGCCCGGTAACCGAGGCGGACGAGGCGGCGGATGCTTTGATCTCGGCCGGATTGCGCGAGGCTTTTCCAGATATCCTGCTGGTGACCGAGGAGCAGGCAGCTTCGCATTCCGAAAAGGGCGAGACCTTTCTGATTGTTGATCCACTGGACGGCACCAAGGAATTCATAAATCGGCGCGGCGATTTTACCGTAAATATCGCTTTGGTCGAAAACGGCGTACCGACGCGTGGCGTGGTCTACGCCCCTGCACGGGGCCGGATGTTCTATACGCAAGCTGACGGGCAATCGGTTGAAGAAATCGGGGATCTGGACAAAGATCAGCCGGGCGCGCTAACGACAATATCAGTCTCTAAACCGAACAATTCGGCGCTGATGATCGTTGCATCCAAATCGCATCGGGATCAGGCGACCGAGGATTACATCAACAAATATCAGGTGCGCGACAGCAAAAGCGCCGGGTCGTCGCTGAAGTTCTGTTTGGTGGCGACGGGAGAGGCCGACCTCTACCCCCGTGTTGGACGCACCATGGAGTGGGACACCGCTGCGGGCCACGCGGTTTTGGCCGGTGCGGGCGGACAAGTGGTGCGCTTAGACGACCATTCGCCGTTGACCTATGGCAAAGACGGCTATGCCAATCCATTTTTCATCGCCTATGCTCCGGGCGTTGAGCTGAAGGAAGCCTGATGTCAGTATTGATTGCCATTCCCGCGCGCTACGCTTCGACCCGCTATCCAGGCAAACCTCTGGTTCCGCTGACCGGGGCAAACGGAACCAGCATGACTCTGATCGAACGATCCTGGCGCGCTGCGATTTCCGTGTCAGGCGTAGATCGCGTGGTTGTGGCAACCGACGATGACCGTATCCGCGAAGCCTCAGAGGGGTTCGGTGCCGAGGTGGTGATGACTTCAGACACCTGCCGCAACGGTACCGAACGTTGCGCCGAGGCGCACTCGGCTCTGGGTGGCGGTTATGACATCGTCGTCAACCTGCAAGGGGATGCGCCTTTGACCCCGCATTGGTTTGTTGAAGACCTGATCTCGGGTCTGCGCAACGCGCCAGATGCGGGTGTGGCCACCCCCGTGCTGCGCTGTGACGGGGACGCACTGAACGGATTACTGAACGATCGCAAGCAAGGCCGGGTCGGGGGCACTACAGCGGTGTTCGGCAATGACCACAGCGCGCTTTACTTCTCGAAAGAAGTGATCCCTTTCACAGCCGAGACCTATGCCAGCAGTGACCCGACACCGGTATTCCACCACGTCGGAGTTTATGCCTATCGGCCTGACGCTCTGACTGCTTATCCGGGCTGGACTAGCGGTCCGCTGGAGACACTGGAAGGGTTGGAACAGCTGCGCTTCATGGAAAACGGCCGCAAGGTTCTGTGTGTCGAAGTTGAAGCCAAAGGTCGTCAGTTCTGGGAGCTGAACAACCCGCAGGACGTGGCCAAGATCGAAGAAATGATGGCCGCTATGGGGCTTGAATGACAAATATTCTGGTTACAGGTGGTGCAGGTTATATCGGCTCTCATGCCTGCAAGGCACTGGCAAGGGCGGGGTATACGCCCGTAACCTATGACAATCTTGTCACCGGATGGCAGGACGCGGTGAAATTCGGCCCATTCGAGCAGGGCGACCTGCTGGACCGCGCCCGGCTGGACGAAGTGTTCGCCAAATACCAACCCGCCGCCGTGATACATTTCGCCGCCCTCAGTCAGGTCGGCGAAGCGATGGCTGAGCCCGGAACGTATTGGTCGAACAATGTCACCGGTTCGCTGACACTGATACAAGCGGCTGTGGATGCGGGATGTTTGAACTTTGTGTTCTCGTCGACCTGCGCCACCTATGGCGAACATGACAACGTTGTGCTGGACGAGAGCACTCAGCAGCAGCCATTGAATGCCTATGGTGCCTCGAAACGAGCGATCGAGGACATCTTACGTGATTTCCAAGCCGCATATGGCCTGAAGCACGTGATCTTCCGCTATTTCAACGTGGCCGGGGCCGACCCGGATGCCGAAGTTGGAGAGTTTCACCAACCAGAAACCCATCTGGTGCCGCTGATGCTGGACGCCATCGATAGCAAGCGGGGTGGCTTGACTGTATTCGGCACCGATTACGATACACCCGACGGCACCTGCATCCGCGATTATGTACACGTCTGTGATCTGGTCGATGCACATGTACTGGGTTTGAAATGGCTTGAGCAAGGCAAAGAAAGCCGCGTGTTCAATCTGGGCACCGGGTCGGGGTTTTCGGTGATGGAAGTCATCGAGCATTCCAAGGCCGTCACCAACCGTGCGGTACCCTACAGCATCGGCCCGCGCCGGGCCGGGGATTGCACACGTCTAGTTTCAGGCTCGGTCCGAGCCAAGGAAGAGCTGGGCTGGACACCAAAAAGATCAACGTTAGAGACGATGATCACGGATGCCTGGCGTTGGCATCAGAATGGCAGCTATACCAAGTGAACCTTGAGGATCAGCCGCTTACCTGGGTGCAGCGCTACAAGCTGCGCCTGAAACGCAAGCGGCTGTTGTGGCGATCCTTTCGCAGCCGTCATCAGCTAAAATCGCTGACTGGCAACACGCAAAAGATCACACCCGGGGCCATTCTGGCCTTTACCACGCTGCGGAATGAGATCACCCGTCTGCCGTGGTTCTTTCACCATTATCGCACGCTGGGCGTTGACCATTTTCTGATGGTGGATAATGGCAGCGACGACGGCTCGGTCCCGTATCTGCTTGAACAGCCGGATGTGTCGCTGTGGCAGACCACGGCAAGCTATCGCGCCTCTCGGTTCGGGTTGGATTGGCTGACTTGGCTGCAGTGGAAATTCGGGCCCGATCACTGGACGCTGATGGTCGACGCTGACGAGTTGCTGATCTACGCCCATCACGACACCCATACGCTGCACGATCTGACCGCATGGCTGGACGCACGCGGGCAAGCCGCGTTTGGGGCGCTGATGCTGGACCTCTATCCCAAAGGCCCCTTGGGCGCGCAAAGCCATGATCCGCAGTCCGATCCAACCGATTGCCTGAACTGGTTTGACCCCGGCCCCTATCGTGCCCAGCGCCAAATGCCGATGGGCAATCTGTGGGTTCAGGGAGGCGTACGCGAGCGGATGTTCTTCTCGGACCAGCCCCAAAAATCACCGACCCTGAACAAGATCCCTCTGGCGCGGTGGTCACGGCATATGGCCTATGTGAATTCGTGCCATTCCGCGCTGCCCCGGTTCCTGAATTTTGAATATGACGGTCCGAAAGGGCAGACCCCCTCGGGCGTGTTGCTGCACACGAAATTCCTGCCCGAGGTTGTCGAAAAATCGCGGATCGAAAAGCAAAGGCGGCAGCATTTTCACGACCCCGATCGGTTCGGCGCCTATTATGACGGCATCATCAGCGGGCCTGATCTTTGGACTTCTGCCTCGGTCAAACTAGGTGATTGGCAACAGTTACAAGACCTTGGGTTAATGAACGCGGGCGGATTTCCGGCCACAGGGGGGAAGTAAACCGGATTTAAACCCGTTGCCTCGCAAGGTGTTGAGATGTCATAAAACGGTAATGGTCCGGCACCACTCAGGCCTCAGGCGGCCCCGGGCAGACGCGCGTATCAAAAAAGGTTGGGCAGCCGCGTGAGCCTTTTGGATTCCTATCGCATGAGATTGCGGCGCAAGCGCCGCCTGCTGCGTTGCCTGCGTCGGCGTCGGGATCTGAAAGCGGTGCAAGATAACACCAACAAGATCAAAGAAAACGACATCTTGTTGATGAGCGTGATGCGGAACGAAAAGATCCGCCTTCCCTATTTCTTAGACTACTATCGAAAGCTTGGCATCAATCACTTCCTGTGCGTGGACAACAACAGCGATGACGGCACCCACGAATACCTGAGCAGCCAGCCGGACGTTTCGCTGTGGTGGACGGATGTAGGTTACAAGAATGCGACCTTTGGTCTGGATTGGTCCAACTACCTGCTGCGCCGCTATGCGCATAAGCACTGGGTTCTGACGGTCGATCCGGATGAATTCTTTATCTATCCTTTTTGCGATACCCGCCCGATCCGCGCCCTGACCGACTGGCTGGACGATACTGGTGTGCGCAGTTTCGGCACCATGCTGATCGACATGTATCCCGAAACCGGAATCATGGATGCGCCCTATCATGAGGGCCAGAACCCCTTTGAAGTCGCGCCTTGGTTCGATTCAGGCAACTTCATGATTACCCGCAACCCGACCTATGGGAATCTGTGGATTCAAGGCGGTGCACGCGCACGGGTTTTCTTTCAGAACAATCCCCTGAAGGCTCCGGCCCTGAACAAGATACCTCTTGTGAAATGGCACCGGCGCTACGCCTATGTCAGCTCAACCCACGCCTTGCTGCCGCGCGGGCTCAATCAGGTCTATGAAGAGCAGGGCGGTGAAAAAACCAGCGGAGCGCTGCTGCATGCAAAGCTGATCAATACGCTTGGGGAAAAAGCTAAAGAAGAGTTGCTGCGCGGACAGCACTATGCTGCGTCGGGCGAGTACAAGGCTTATGCCAAGCAGTTAGAGGATAATCCGGTTTTCTGGAACAAATGGTCCGAGAAATACATCAACTGGCGACAGATTGAGATCCTCGGCCTGATGTCCAAGGGGAACTGGGCATGAGCAGCTTGGGCATCGTAATGCTGGTGCACACCGCGCTGGATCGGGTTGAGCAGGTGGCACGCCATTGGGCCGCCTCGGGCTGTCCTGTGGTCATTCATGTAGATCAGAAAGTCGGCGATCCGGCTTATTCCGATTTTGTCGCCGCTTGTTCGGATGAACCGCTTATTCTGTTTTCCGAACGCCATGTCTGTGAATGGGGCGGCTGGGGTATTGTCGCCGCATCACAATCCGCCGCATCGCTGATGTTGGAGAAGTTTCCGAACGTCCGGCATGTATATCTGTCTTCGGGCGCGTGCCTGCCACTGCGTCCGGTCGCTGATCTGATCGACTATCTGGCCGACCGGCCCCGTGTCGATTTCATCGAAAGCGCAACCACGCGCGACGTCAGCTGGACGATCGGCGGCCTGGATCTGGAACGTTTCACCCTGAGTTTCCCCTTCTCATGGCGCAGGCAACGAAAACTGTTTGACAATTACGTGCGGTTGCAACGCGCCCTCGGTCTGCGCCGCAGAATTCCAGACGGTCTGGTGCCCCATATGGGCAGCCAGTGGTGGTGTCTGACCCGCCAAACCTTGTCGGCCATTCTTCAGGATCCCAAACGCGCCGAATATGATCGCTATTTTCGCCAGGTCTGGATTCCCGATGAAAGCTATTTTCAGACACTGGCACGGCTCTATTCCACCCATATCGAAAGCCGATCGCTGACCCTGTCGAAGTTCGACTATCAAGGTCGGCCGCACATGTTCTACGACGATCACCTGCAATTGCTGCGCCGGTCCGACTGTTTCGTGGCGCGCAAAGTCTGGCACAGCGCTAGCCGGTTGTATCAGACCTTCCTGACCGACCACGAAGGCGCACTGACCCCGGCCGAGCCCAACCCCGGCAAGATCGACCGGGTGTTTTCCAAAGCGGTCGAGCGGCGCGTTCGCGGACGGGATGGTCTTTATATGCAAAGCCGCTTCCCCCGCGCGGCTACGGAACGCAGCCTGACAGCCTTTCCCTATTCGGTGTTTCAAGGCTTTACCGAGTTGTTCGAGGATTTCGAACCTTGGCTGACAAACGCCATCGGCGGGCGGGTGCATGGGCATCTGTTCGGTCCCGAACGGGCGCAATTTGCCGAAGATGAGACGATCATCAACGGTGCGCTCAGCGATTGCGCAACGCTACGCGATTATAACCCCTCGGCCTTTCTGTCGAACCTCATCTGGAACACACGAGGCGAGCGTCAGTGCTTTCAATTCGGGCCAACGGATATTCAGAAAATCAATGAATTCCTGACGCAAGACCAGAATGCACATATTGCGGTCATCTCGGGGGCCTGGGCGGTTCCATTGTTCCGTTCGAACCTGAATTTTGCCGATATCCGGTGCGAAGCTGCCCGCCTACAACAGATCGAAAGCAAACAGCTCAAGCTGCTGGATGCCGCCCGCGCAAAGACGCGCATTCGAATATGGACAATGGCGGAGTTTGTGGAATCCCCGATGGAGCAACTGCAGACCGTTCTGGAAGACATGGGCGCGCCCAAACCCACGCATCTGACCGAGGCACCAACGATGGTCGATCTGACCGGGTTCGGAAAGTTCCTGCAAAACCTCAAGAACCAGGGGATGCATCCCTATCTGATGGGGGATTTCCCTGTGAATGACGTGTTTGGCGCACAGTCCAAATCGTTCAAGAAGCCCTATTTGGTGCAGTAACATAAAATGACCCGCCGCTTCGATTATTTCATCGTTCTGGCCGATATGCGGACCGGTTCGAACCTGCTTGAATTACAGCTGAACACGCTGGATGGCGTCACGTGTCACGGAGAAGCGTTTAACCCCTATTTCGTCGGCCTGCCAAAACTGGACAGCGTTCTGGGCTTTACCCTGGAAGATCGTGAACGCGACCCGATGGCGCTGATCGACGCCATCCGAAACGCGCCGGGCGAGATGAACGGCTTTCGCTTTTTCAGCGACCACGATGCGCGGGCGCTGCCACCGGCGCTGGATGATCCGCGCTGCGCCAAAATCATTCTGATGCGCAACCCTCTGGATAGCTACATATCGTGGAAAATCGCCTTGGAAACAAAGCAGTGGCGGTTAGTGAACATCAAGCAACGGCGGGAAGCTCAGATCACCTTCGATGCCGAAGAATTCGCCGAACAGCTCGACCAGCGGCAAGCATTTCAACAAACAGTGCTCAAACATCTGCAGACCACCGGGCAAACACCGTTTTACATCGACTATAACGATCTAACAGATTTGGACGTTCTGAACGGCCTTGCCGCGTGGCTTGGCGTCAGCGCACGTCTTAAGGAGCTGAACCAGCATCTCAAACGTCAAAACCCAGCGCCTGCCCTGTCGAAAGTGACCAATCCGGATGATATGGAGCTGGCCCTGTCGCAACGTGACCGCTTCAAGCTACACCATATCCCGAGTTACGAGCCGCACCGCGGGCCGGCTGTTTCGCGCTATGTGGGTGCTGCGCAAACTTCGCTGATGTACCTTCCGGTGCGCGGCGGCCCCGAGGCTGAAGTGGTGCAGTGGATTTCCGATCTGGACGGGGTGTCACAAGCCGACCTGATCACCGGCCGCAATCAAAAACAGACCCGTCAATGGATGCAGGATCATCCCGGTCACCGCAAATTCACGGTGCTACGCCATCCGCTGGCGCGCGCGCATGCGGTGTTCTGCGACCGTATTCTGCACACAGGCCCCGGCGCATATGTCAGCATTCGCAATATGCTGAGCCGACGGTACAAGGTGCCTCTGCCTGCCAAGGGTGATCTCAGCAATTATACCCGCGATCAGCACTCCGAGGCGTTCGCGGCCTTTCTGGGCATGCTACGCAGTATTCTGGCGGGTCAAACCCCGATCCGTGTGGATGGGGAATGGTGCGGACAGGCGCAGACGCTGGAAGGCATGGCCGGTTTCACCATGCCCGACCTGATCCTGCGCGAGGATGAGATGGAAACCGCCTTGCCCGACCTTGCCTACAAAGTTGGGCATACAGCCCCGCCAACCCCAAACAGGGCCAAGCCGGACGCGCCGTTTGCACTTGATCAGATTTACGACGCACAGCTTGAAGCGCTGGCGAAGGAAGCATACCAGCGCGACTATACAATATTTGGATTTGGTGACTGGAAACCGCTTTGAACCTTGCTTAGGGGCGCAGGGTAATCACGGTTCCTTCATTCACCATGGCGTAGATCTCTTCGATCTCATCATTCTTGACCGCAATACAACCTGCCGTCCAATCCGGGGTCTTCTTCGCCCGCTTGAACTCGGATCGCAGATTGGGTTGTCCGTGAATGAAGATGTCGCCGCCCGGATCAACACCTGCGGCCTTGGCTTTAGCCAAGTCTTCCGAATTGGGATACGATATACCCAACGATAGATGATACCTGCTGCGCGGATTGCGGCGGTCGATCAGATAGGTACCCTCGGGCGTACGACCATCGCCTTTTTTGTTTTTCGTGCCGGTGGGTGCAAATCCTAGATCGATATCGTACTCCCGCAAAATCTGCTCGTTATGGAGCAAATACAGCTTGCGTGCACCTTTGTTGATGACCATCGAGGTCACCTCGGGCCCGCGATAAGAAAGAAATCTGGGTTTGGCTGAGGCACATGCTGAAAGGCTCAGCGTTGCCATTGCGCCCATTCCGAATGCTCGACGATCCATTATTTTCACTGCCTGATGCTCTTTTTTGACAATTATTATGTCAGATTTTCGCGAAACTTAAATCACTTTTTGCTGTTCGACTGTTCCGCCAGGCGGCGTTCGATCGATTCCAGCCTTTCAAGAACCTCATCACGATAGGCATCGGTCTTGACCTCATCCTCGGCATGGTGCGCGTCCTGCATCGAGTTCACGATGAGACCGACCAGCAAGTTCACCACCGCAAAGGTGGTCACCATGATGAAGGGAACAAAGAAAAGCCAAGCGTAGGGATACACCTCCATCACAGGGCGGACAATGCCCATGGACCAGCTTTCCAGCGTCATGATCTGGAACAGCGTATAGGCCGACAGACCCAGATCACCGAACCAATCGGGGAACGTGCCCGAGAAAAGTTTGGTTGAGATCACAGCGCCGATGTAAAACAGGATCGCCATCAACAGGAACACGCTGGCCATGCCCGGCAGGGCTGAGATGAAGCCTTCGACCACTCGGCGCAGGCGCGGCGCGACCGAGATGACGCGCAGGACCCGGAGGATACGCAGTGCCCGCAGAACTGAAAGCGCCCCTGCACTGGGAACTAGGGCCACGCCCACGATCACGAAATCAAACACATTCCAGCCGCTGGTGAAGAACCGGCGCCCTGTGGCGATCAGTTTCATGACGATTTCGATGACGAATATGGTAAGGCACAGCTTGTCCAACGTCACGATCAGTGGACCCGCTGCGTCCATCAGCGTGGGCGATGTCTCCATCCCCAGCAGTACCGCGTTGAACAGGATCACACCGGTGATGAATTTCCCGAAAGCCGGTGCTTCGATGATGGGCAGCAGTCGTTGGGCGATCACCATGCGGGCGGTCCTTATCTCAGGGTTATTTGTTCAAAATGAACCGAGCGGCAAGTTCGGTGTGTGACGACCATCGAAATTGGTCAACCACCTGTACCCATTCAAGGGCATATCCGGCGTTAACCAGCATTTTTGCGTCACGGGCAAAGGTGATTGGGTTGCACGAGACATAAGCAACCACCGGACGCATGGCCTGCGCCAGCTCGGCCACCTGCGCCTCGGCCCCAGCGCGCGGCGGGTCAAGCACAACGGCGTCGAATTTCTTGAGTTCATCGGGCATGAGCGGGCGGCGGAACAGGTCTCGGGCCTCGACTGTGACCTGTTTCAAGCCTTGCGCCTTGCGCCAGCCCTGATCCAAGGCCTTCGTCATCTCGGCCTCACCTTCGACTGCATGAACTTCAGCTGTCTGTGCCAGCGGCAGCGAGAATGTCCCGCATCCGGCGAACAGATCGACAATCCGCTTTGCCCCCGACGTAGCATCAGAAACAGCCTGTAATAGAGCCTGTTCTCCGTCTTTTGTGGCTTGTAAAAACGCTCCGGGCGGTGGGGTGACGCCAGCGGTTCCAAAGCGTTGGATCGGAGGCTCACGCATGGCGATAACCTCATCATCCCAACTAAGCCGGGCAAGGCCGTGATGCTCGGTCGCTTGCGCGAGCGCCAGCTCCAACGGTCCATCAAGCGGTTTGCCGCCCTTGACCGCAACATCCAAACCGCCTTCGGACAGGGTCAGCGTTACGGCCAACACACCTTTCCGACTGCCACCCAACAACGCCAAGGCTTCGGCCACCGGGATGGCAGCAATCAAGGTTGGGTGCAGCAAATGGCAATCCGGGATTTCGGTAATCGTGTCAGAAGCGCGACCATGAAACCCGGCCAGCGTACCCTTCTTGGTGCGCCGCACGGCGATGGTGGCCCGACGGCGGGATCGATCAGGCGAAGTGTGAATGGGCCGCATCAGGGCATTGAGCCCCTGCGCGGCCAACGCGTTGCACACCACCTCAGTTTTCCACTCGGCGACAAAATTATCGGTCGCATGTTGCAACTGGCAGCCGCCGCAGGCCTTGTAATGACGGCAGGGTGCCTTGACCCGCTGATCCGAGGGTGTTTCGACGCGAATATGGTTCAGAAACTGACCCAGCAACGTACCGCTGACCACTTCACCCGGAAGAGTGCGTGGCGCATAGATCGGACCATCGGCGATTCCGTCGCCCTGATGTCCAAGGCGGTTTATTGTGTATTGCTGCGTCATGGAGGCCTGATAACTGGGGTTTGAGCGCAACAAAACCCCTTATTCTGCAGCCTCGGCCTGAATGAACCCGCCCGATTGGCGATGCCAGAACCGGGCGTACAACCCGCCACGCTCCAGCAGAGCCTCGTGCGTCCCGCTTTCAACGATATGACCGTGATCCAGAACAATAATCCGATCCATCTCGCTAAGCGTGGACAGGCGGTGGGCAATAGCCAGCACGGTCTTGCCTTGCATCACCCGGTGCAGTGCCGTCTGAATCGCTGCCTCGACCTCGGAATCCAATGCCGACGTCGCCTCGTCCAGAACCAATATCGGTGCGTCTTTCAGGATAGCGCGAGCCAGAGCGATCCGCTGTCGTTGCCCGCCGCTCAGCTTCACGCCGCGTTCGCCCAGATGCGCGTCATAGCCCTTGCGTCCTTGCGCATCCTCGAGACCGAGTATGAATTCATGCGCCTCGGCTTTGGTCGCGGCCTCTATCAGCTCATCTTCAGTCGCGTCAGGACGACCATAGAGGATGTTCTCGCGCGCCGAACGATTGAACATCGCGGTTTCCTGCGTGACCATCCCAATCTGTTGCCGCAGGCTGTCCTGAGTCACGTGAGAGACATTCTGCCCGTCGATGGCAATAACGCCATGTTCCCCGTCATAGAGCCTTAGCAAAAGTGAAACCAAAGTGGATTTCCCCGCACCTGAGGCCCCGACTATGCCCAGCTTTTCACCCGGTGCGGCAGTGAAATTAAGATTAGCAACACCACCGATATCGCGGCCATAGGCAAAGCTGACGCTGTCAAAGGCAATCTCGCCCTCTGAGACCACAAGTGTCGATGCGTTCGGAGCATCCTCGACCCGAACGCGCTTGGTCAGTGTGTGCATTCCGTTTTCAATCTCACCGACATTTGCGTAAAGGCCCATCAGTGTGAAACTGACCCAGCCGGTCATTTGCGAGATGCGGATCGCCACGGCCCCGGCCGCCACGATGTCCCCGGCCGTCGCGATGCCCGCCTGCCACAACCACAGTGTCGCGCCGATCAACAGGACCGGCAGCACCCCCGCCAGAGTCATCAGGATGAACCGGAAACTGGCCGATAGCTTGCCGAATTCCAGCGACCGTTCACGCAGGTCGACCATGGAATTTCGGGCGGTATGATCTTCGAACTCGGAATGGGCAAACAGCTTGACGGTCTTGATGTTGGTGATCGTATCGACCACCTGCCCCGACACCATTGCCCGCGCCCCCGCCCGCGCGGCAGAGCGTACGCGGATGCGTGGAAGATACCAGCGCACCAGCAGGAAATAGACAACAAGCCAGGCAACAAATGGCAGCATCACAAGCGGGTGAATAGACCCTAATAAAAGCAATGAGCCTGCAAGTGAGGCAATAGCGAAGACAATAGCGCTGATTGTTTCGGACACCACTTGCGTCATGGCGTTCGATGTCTGCATCTGTTTTTGGGCGATACGTCCGGCGAAATCGTCATCGAAATAGGTCACAGACTGGCCCAGCGTCCAGCGGTTCAGTTTTGCCAAAACCAACGGCGTGATGTTGGGCATGACGATGTAGTTGTTTGCCACCGATGACAGTCCGAACAGTGCGGGGCGTAGAAGCATGAAGAATGCGACAGCACTCAAAATGATCGCGAGATTGCCGCCGGTCAGAAACGCCTCGGGACTGCTGTTGGTGGTCAGATCAATGACGCGGCCCAGGACCCAGGCGGTGCCAGCCTCCATCGCACCCGCGATCGCCGAGAAGGCTGCTGCGACGAACAGCATTGGCCAGGCGCCGGACAAGCTCCAACGGATGAACGCCCCCAGCGTTTGCGGCGGGGGCGTTTCGGTGTCTTTGAACGGTTGGATGAGGTCGGCAATCCTCATTCAGCGGCCTCCGGGTTTAGGAAGCCTCCAGATTGCCGCGCCCAGAACTGAGCGTAAAGCCCTCCTTGCGCCAACAGATCGGAATGACCACCTTGTTCAACGATCCGGCCGCCATCCATCACAAGGATGCGATCCATCTGAGCAATCGTGCTGAGCCGGTGCGCGATGGCGATCACGGTCTTGCCTTGCATCATGCCGTAGAGTGTTTCCTGTATCGACGCTTCGACTTCGGAATCTAGGGCGGATGTGGCCTCATCCAACAGCAAAATCGGAGCATCTTTGAGGATCACCCGCGCAAGCGTCACCCGCTGTCGCTGACCACCCGAGAGTTTCACGCCCCGCTCGCCCACATGCGCATCGTAGCCGGTGCGGCCCTCCGGGTCCTGCAGGTCAAGGATGAAATCATGCGCCTCGGCCTGTTTCGCAGCGGCGACCATCTGTTCCTCGGTCGCATCAGGACGACCATAGAGGATGTTAGCCCGCACCGATCGATGCAGAAGAGCGCTGTCTTGTTGGACCATCCCGATATGGCTGCGCAAACTGTCCTGCGTGACCTTCGAGATATCCTGGCCATCGATCAGGATCGCACCCTTCTCGACGTCGTAAAACCGCAAAAGCAGCTTTACTAGGGTCGATTTTCCCGCACCTGAGCGACCGATCAGGCCGATCTTTTCGCCTGGCCGGATGGTCAAGTTGACGTGATCCAAACCACCGGTTTCCCGTCCATAGTGATGAGACAGATCGCGTATTTCGATCTGGCCATTACCAAGCCGCAAAGGTTTCGCATCGGGTTCGTCCAACAGATCGATGGGCTGCGCGATGGTCTGCATACCCTCGGCAACGATACCCAATTCGCGAAAGAAGCTGGTCAGCGCCCACATGATCCACCCGGTCATGGCATTCAGCCGCAACGTCAACGCCGTGGCGGCGGCCACCACTCCCACCGTTGCGCTACCTTGCGCCCAAAGCAGTATTGCCCAACCGACGACTCCCACGATCAGCACACCGTTCAGCGCAACTAGTGCTGCATCCATGATGGTGAAAATCCGCATCTCGATCTGGAAAGTGCGGCGGGTTTCCGCAATCGCCTCGCGCGCATAGTCCTGTTCCTGAGTGTCATGGGCAAACATCTTGATCGAGTGGATGTTGGTATAGCTGTCCACCACCCGGCCCGTCACGGTAGATCTTGCATCCGATGCCGCCTGAGATGCCGGGCCGACCCGCTTAACGGTCCAGCGCACCAACGCACCGTAAAACACCAGCCAGATCAGCAATGGCAGCAACAGCCGTGGATCAGCCGCCATCAGCAATATGGCCGCGCCGATCATGTAGGCGATCGAGAATGAAATCGCGTCAAAGACCTGAAACACCACCTCGCCCGCAGCGGGTGGGGTCTGAACAACCCGGTTGGCGATGCGGCCGGCAAAGTCATTTTCGAACCAGCCAACCGATTGACGCAACACATGTTTATGGGCCCGCCAACGGATCAGCGTGCCAAAGTTCGGCAGGATCGTGTTGTTGAGCAGTAAGACGTCAACCAGCTGCAGAATCGGACGAATGAACAGGATCAACGCGGCGACCACGATCAGCTCGGTCCCATGCGCCTGCCAGAATTCAGCAGGTGAACTTCCCAGCAGGTCCACAACGCGGCCCATATAGAAGATCAGTCCGACCTCGACCGCAGCAACGATCACGGACATCAGGGCGGCCAGTACGAAAACGCGTTTGAAAGGCTCCGAATAGCCCAGCATGAAAGGCCACAGCCGTGTCGGCGGCCTGTCTACCTGTTCATAGGCAACAAAAGGGTCAATAAGATTTTCGAAGTAGCGAAACATAGAGAGTGCTCCGATTGAGCAAAAAATAGGTCATGCGAAGAAAGATGGCGCCAGAACACCACCCCTACGGGTCAAAGTGTTCCGGGCTTTAGCCGAACCAGATCCCGTAATACATTCGCATTCCTCCCTCCATATGAGTCAGGCGCACCCTGCCAAATCAAATCGGGTTTGTCATCCCTTTTTGAGACTTCAAATCAGTCGGCAAGCAATTCTTCGCGGCTAAGCGCGAAATCCGACGCGATCCAACGCGCCTCAAGCTCGGCCAGTTTTGCGCCCAGCGCGGGGCCCGAGAAGGCGGGGATCAAATCCGCCGCCTTGATCGGGAAACTGGCCGTGGACCCTTTTTGCAAAGCTCGGTTCAGGTCTTCGGACCAAGGCTGTTCAAGAAATGCATGACGCAAAAGTGTCTCGTGCATTCCGCCTTCCGACCCATAGCGATAACCCAATTCTGCGACACTGGTCGTCGCCATCGCTTCGTCGCGCATCCGAGCCAGACGCTGCAGTTGCGCGCGGCTAAGACGCAGGGTTTTGACCACTTCGGGCGACGCAATCGCGGCCAAACGACGAATCGCTTCGGGCGCTGCAAGAGCGTCTTGTTCCAGCTGAATCAGGATCGGCAGTGCCCGGTCATCAGCCCCGGGTAAGAGCTGCGCCAAAACGCCAGTGACGCGCATGGCGGCAACCGACGGCGCGGGGTCAGGCGCAGCGAGCAGTTTAAGCATCTCTGCCCCGACCCGTTCGCGCGAAAGTGTCTCTAACCCGTCCAAATTTGCAGCTATTGCATCCAGTGCAGCGGGGTCAAAGCCACCATCCACATCCCCGTACCAAGCATGAAACCTGAAATATCTGAGCGACCTTAGGTAGTCTTCTTGGATGCGATCACTGGCCTCCCCGATGAACCGTACGCGACGCGCCTGTAGATCCGGCAGACCGTTCAGCGGGTCAAGGATTGTGCCGTCAGGTCTGGCATAAAGCGCGTTCATGGTGAAATCACGACGCGCGGCGTCTTCTTCGACCTTGTCGGAAAAAGCGACGACAGCACGCCGACCATCCGTTTCGACGTCACGGCGAAACGTCGTGACCTCGTGCGGGATACCTTTGCTGACAATCGTCACGGTGCCATGGTCTATCCCTGTTGGTATCGGCTTCAGCCCAGCTTTCTGCGCCAGCTCCACGACGTGTTCAGGCCTGGCGTCTGTGGCGATATCAATGTCAGAAACCGGCGCCTTAAGCAGAGCATTGCGCACACAGCCACCGACGAATAGCGCCTGCGCCCCGCCGTTGGTCAGGGCGGTGCATACATCCTGCGTGGCTTGGTCGGTTAACCAATCTTCTGTGATCCGCTTCATTCACTCATCCGCGCTGCCAATCCCCGCAGCATCCGTGCCGTCGCACCCCAGATATAATAGGGGCCATAGGGCACAGCATAGTAATACCGTCTTTGGCCACGCCAACGGCGCGACTCGACGACATAATTCTCTGGGTTCAGGACATGCGCAAGCGGAACGAAGAAGATCTCATCCACCTCGCCCGGTTCGGCGACTGGTTCAAAACTGGCTTCAAGGATCGCAACAACCGGCGTGACCGAAAAGGACGTCACGGTTTCATGAGTCGGCAGATGACCCAGAATACTGGGTAGTTCTGGCGGAAGACCAATTTCTTCCTGTGCTTCGCGCAAAGCTGTCGCAGTAACGTCGATGTCGCCCTCATCCTGTTTTCCACCCGGAAAGGCGATCTGGCCCGGATGGTGTTTCAACGCCGAAGAGCGTTTGGTCAGGATCAATCTGGGTGCGTCTCCCGTTACGGAAACAGGCACTAACACGCCTGCAGGGCGCAGTTTGCGCCCCGCCGGCAGCACCGTTTCCGGGTTCAGATCAAAGTCACTGGACCCGGACCCGTCACGGCTCAGCGCCTCGGTCAGGTCTGTGATCAGATCACGCGCCATCCGGGCCTTCGGCCTCGAACCCGACGGTCGCAGGGTCCAGCACATAGTGCGCACCGCAGAATTGGCAGTCTGCTGTGACGGTGCCTTCGTCCGTGGTCATTGTCGCAATATCCTGCGCCGAATAGATCGACAGGCTTTGGCGCACGCGATCTTCGGAACAAGTGCAACCGAATTTTACCTGCTGTGCATCATAGACGCGAGGCTGTTCCTCGTGAAACAGACGCACCAGAAGGTCGGTTGGCGCAACGGATGGCCCGATCATCTCCAGATCATCCACGGTGTCGAGCAGGATGTTGACGCGATCCCAGTTCTCGCCCTCTTCACCATCCACCAAATCCGAGGCAGACAGGATCTCTCCGCTGCCCTCCCCGGAAGCGGCAAAGGGCGAGGCTTTGGGCATGTGCTGCAGCATGATCCCGCCAGCGCGCCAGTGTTCACCGACACCGGGTTCGGTCGATTTGCCGAAGCTCAACGAAAATCGGGTCGGCAGCTGTTCGGACTGCGCGAAATAGGCTTCCGCACACGCGCTCAGTGATCCCCCCGCCAGTGGAGTGATGCCCTGATAAGGCTGTGTACCTTCACCTTGGTCGATCATGATGGCGAAGTACCCGTCACCCACCTGATCGAAAGGGGCTGCATCGGTCAGCCGGTCGCGGTCAAAGCTCGCATATGCGCGGATCTGCGCGGGTTCACCCTCGACCTGTGGCGCATAATAATCGGTTGCGATCATCCGCACCGCGCCCTTGGATTGCACCTGCAGAGACAGCTTCCAGCGCAGCGATACCGTTTGCCCTATCAATGCAGTCAGCAGGGCCATCTCGGCCACCAGCGCCTCGACCACCTCCGGGTAGTCGTGCTGTTTCAAGATGCCGCCCAACACGCCGTCCAGCCGGGCCACGCGGCCTCGCATGTCGGGTATATCGAGTTGAAAGGGCAGGACGGTATCGTCCCACGCGATTTTGGTTCCAATAGACATGGGGTTTCCTTAAGCGCCACAGGTTGGCATACCGCCACCATATAGGTTGAACAGTTTGGGTTGAAAGGGGCCTTACATGATCAGACGGTTCGGTGAAAGCCCCGAGGCAGAGCGAAAATACAACCGGCGGGTCGGCGTTTATGCCCTATTGCCACAAGGCAACCGATTGCTGCTGACCTGTCAGCTGGAACCCGGACCCGATCTGCAGCTGCCGGGCGGCGGCATCGATCCGGGGGAATCACCCATTACAGCGCTTCACCGTGAGGTTTACGAAGAAACCGGCTGGCTGATCGCCGCGCCCCGGAGAGTGGGTGCGTTTCGTCGATATACCTACATGCCGGAATACGATCTGTGGGCCGAGAAGGTCTGCCTGATTTACCGCGCCCACCCGGTCAGACGCCTAGGCCCTCCGACCGAAGACCTTCACGAGGCCATTTGGATGGAGACCGCAGATGCCGTTCATCTGTTGGGCAACGAGGGCGACGCCCATTTCGCCCAGCGCCACCTGCATGGGCTTTAAGGTCCGTTATATTCAAAAAACACTGCAGAGACATCATCCGCAATTCCGCTGTCCGGTGACATCACCTGTGTAAGACGCCAGAACATGTCATCCAGGAATTCCGGTCCACCGTGATCAGCGGCGCATTCAACAGCCATCGCCTTCAACCCGTCATCATCCAGCAGACTGCCGTCGGCGAGCTGGCATTCGGTGAACCCGTCCGAATGCAAGAGCAGCTTGTCGCCCGGTTGCATATAGGTTTCCGTCTGCTGAAACTGCGCCTCGGGCAGCAGACCAATGGGCAACCCGCCTTCGCCCAGAAATTCGGTATTACCATCACGGCGCAGCAACAGCGGATGCGGGTGTCCGGCCTGCACCATTTTCAGATGTCCGTTGCGCAGATCGATGATGGCATAGACCATGGTGAAATATTCTTCGATCCCGGCATCGGCGATCAGACGCGAGTTGAGCAACGACGCGACCTCTTCGGGTGGCAGAAGGGCGTAGAATTTATTGAAACGACGCTCCATCGCAATGTTCTGATCGAAATGCGTGCTGGACAGATACCCGCCCAGCCGTGCCGTCATCATCGCAGAGGTGATCCCGTGGCCGGAGACATCGATGCTGTAGAACCCCAGCCGATTGACACCGGGCGAGAACATCCCCACCAGATCACCGCCGATATGACCGCAAGGTTTCAGAAGCAGGCTGACCTGTGAGTTGCCAAAGGTTCCCTTCAATTCGGGCACCAGCGAGTCCTGAATCTTTCGGGCCTGCATCAGATCTTTATCGATCGCATCATGGGCAAGCTTCAGTTCGTTCAGCGCTGTTTCGATCAACTGGTTTTTTCGGGACAATTCGCGTTGCATGTCAAGAATACGCGCCCCGGCCGATATGCGAGCACGCAGCTCATCAGCCTCAAGCGGCTTGATCAGAAAATCGTCTGCCCCAGCATCCAGACCGCGCGCAACCTCCTGCTTTTCGCTTTTTGAGGTCAGAAGAATGAAATAGCTATATTGCTCACTGTCCAGCTCTCGGAAGGCCCGACAGAACTCAAGCCCGCCCATACCTGGCATGACCCAGTCGCTTAGAACAAGATCAGGTGGGTCCGAGGTGCAAAGCTCTATCGCGGCTTCACCACTGTCGGCTTCAAGAACCTCGAATCCCCACTTTTTTAGCGAGGCCACCAGAATGCGCCGCTGCAGACGGCTGTCGTCCACAACAAGAACCTTGCGGATCGCGCCAAAATCCAGCTCGACCCGGGCCTCTACTTGACTGGCATCCGGCACCATGAAGTCCCTGTACTTGCTCAACTCTCCAGTTGTCGCAACGCTATGCCTCTCAGCTTAACATCCGATGAAAAACCAAATGGCCGCGATTTAACCCCATCTTTACCCGTGACGGTCTAACAATATGCAACCGCAAGAGGATGGCATGATTCAGTGGTCCAGAGTCAGACAATTACGTGATGAAGTCGGCGCAGACGAGTTCACCGAGGTTGTCGAAATCTTTTTGGACGAGGTTCAGGAAGTTATCACTAAGCTACGCGATGACACTGCCCGCTCCGAGATCGAACAGAACCTGCATTTCCTGAAGGGCAGCGCGCTGAGTCTTGGCTTTGATAGTTTCTCGAAACTGTGCCAGGACGGTGAGCGACGCGCAGCCGCAGGTGAAAGCGCCGCCGTTGATTTGCTGGCGATTATCGCGGCCTACGACAAGTCGAAAAAACTGTTTCAGGCCGGTCTGGCCGAAAACCTGCGCTAGATCACAAACTGTGCCAGCGTCTCGTCTTCGGTGATATCCGTATAAGTGAACCCGGCTTCATCCAAATGCGCAAACAGGCGCATGAAATTCTCGGGCTTGCGGGTTTCGATTCCGATCAGGACCGAGCCAAAGTTGCGCGCCGATTTCTTCATGTATTCGAACCGTGCGATATCGTCTTCGGGCCCCAGAATACCCAGAAATTCTTTCAAAGCGCCAGGACGCTGCGGCAGGCGTAGGATGAAGTATTTCTTGACCCCGGAATAACGCTGCGCACGTTCTTTGACCTCTGGTAAACGCTCGAAATCGAAGTTCCCGCCCGAGGTGACACAGACCACCGTCTTGCCACGCACAAAGCTTTGCACGTCACCCACGGCCTCAACCGCCAATGCACCGGCAGGTTCCAGAACGATGCCCTCGACATTCAGCATCTCGATCATGGTGGTACAGATGCGGTCTTCGGACAAAGTCAGCACATCCGACAGATGCCGCGATTTCAGCAATTCAAACGGTTTCTCACCAATCCGGCCTACTGCTGCGCCATCGACAAATGTATCCACATGATCCAGCGCCACCGGGTGCCCCGCTGCCAGCGCCGCGCGCAAACACGCCCCGCCGGCCGGTTCCACGAACAGGCAATGCGCCCGGTCCCCGAACCAGGTCGCCACCCCCGAAGACATACCGCCGCCGCCAACCGGCAGAATTACATGATCGGGCACTCGGCCCAATTGCTCTTCGATCTCAACCGCCAATGAGGCCTGCCCCTCGATCACATCCGCATCATCGAACGGAGACAGGAAATATCCGCCCTGTTCTGCGCACCAGCTTTGCGCCGCAGCCAGCGTGTCATCGAAATAGTCACCGATCAGGTGAACCTCGATATTGTCGCCGCCGAAAATGCGCGTCTTCTGGATCTTCTGCTGCGGCGTGGTCACCGGCATGAAGATCACACCCCGCACACCCAGATGCTTACACATATAGGCCACGCCCTGCGCATGGTTGCCAGCGCTGGCGCAAACGAATAGGTCCTGCCCCTGCTGCTTGCGCATCGCATTGAACGCACCGCGGATTTTATACGACCGCACCGGGCTGAGGTCTTCGCGCTTGAGCCAGATATCCGCGCCGTAACGGTCGGACAGATGGGCGTTCCGCTGCAACGGAGTTGCCGGAAACACTGAGCGCATTGCCTTTTCGGCAGCGCGGGCGCGGGTCGTGAAATCAGTCATGTTGGATTCCCTGCCCCATCATCGTCGAAAGGGCAAGGAATACATATGTGTACGGGCTTAGGCCAGCTCGCGCTTTTCGATGAACACACCATAGATCGTCGTCAGGATACTGACATTGATCAAGGGGACGATCAGCATGCTCGCAAACAAGACAATCAAGACACCTATGATCGGGACGAAAAGCAGCAAAGACGCCAGTAGCTGAAGCAATATTTGGAAGAGAATGGACAAGACAACCAGAAGTGCGATGGCTCCGCTTGCGCCCGAGGTTGCTTGCCACGCTTCAGACAGCCTTATTGGTTTTCCGATCGCTGCGCCGGGTAAAATCGGGGAGGCCCGATAGAATCCGATCGTGAGAAAGATGATCAAACCCAGCCAAACCAGAACTCCCAGCGCCACAGAGGATTGCGCCATCATGCCCATGATCAGCGCTCCCGGTATCATGATGATAAGAGCGATTAGGCCGAGCATCAGAAGGCGTCCGAAATAGGCGAGCACACGGTCGAACCTGAAAGGCGGAACCAAGCCGCTTGGATATTCCTCAAGTAGAACGAAACGGTGCCACGACACGACAATCCACAGCATGACCCCAAAGACAACGGCCATAAGGCAGAGCAGAAATCCGGTGAAGGACGCGGCCGTTACGCCTTCAGGGAAGCCATTGGTTTCACTGTTGAATTCTTCGAAAGGGATGCCAAACAGGAAGAACAGGCCGATGGCTAAAAAGCCGCCAATGAGCGCCGGTACGACTGAAATCTGTAGCGCCTGCGTCAGGTTCCTCAAAACCATCTTCACCGAATGTACGAAAATCTCCAGCCCCAGCATGAAACCGCCCTCTCAACCAATCCTTGTTCTCTATCCGCCCGTTTCACCGCAATTCCCGCCCTGCGTCAATGCACGCCGCTTGCCCCCACGTCCAAAACCCGCTAGGGGCCAGTCGTTCTACGTACAAAGGGAAATCAGATGTCCGCGCCCAAGAAAGTTGTTCTGGCCTATTCCGGTGGCCTTGATACCTCGATCATTCTGAAATGGCTGCAGACCGAGTATGGCTGTGAGGTCGTGACCTTCACCGCCGATCTGGGTCAGGGCGAGGAGCTGGAACCCGCCCGCAAGAAAGCCGAGCTGCTGGGGATCAAACCCGAGAACATCTATATCGAAGATATCCGCGAGGAATTCGTCCGCGACTTTGTCTTCCCGATGTTCCGCGCCAATGCACAGTACGAAGGGCTGTACCTGCTGGGCACCTCGATCGCACGGCCTCTGATCTCGAAACGTCTGGTCGAGATCGCCGAAGCGACCGGTGCTGACGCTGTCGCCCATGGCGCAACAGGCAAGGGCAACGATCAGGTGCGGTTCGAACTGGCCGCTTACGCACTGAATCCCGAAATCAAGGTGATCGCGCCGTGGCGTGAGTGGGACCTGACCAGCCGTACCAAGCTGTTGGAATTTGCCGAGGCCAACCAGATCCCGATCGCCAAGGACAAGCGTGGTGAGGCCCCGTTCTCGGTCGATGCCAACCTGCTGCACACCTCGTCCGAGGGTAAGGTTCTGGAAGACCCCGCCGATATGGCACCCGACTATGTCTATCAGCGCACCGTCCACCCCGAGGAGGCGCCGAACGAGCCGGAGTTTATCGAGATCGGTTTTGAAAAAGGCGACGCGGTCAGCATCAATGGCGAGGCGATGAGCCCCGCGACCATCCTGACCAAGCTGAACGAATATGGCGGCAAGCACGGCATCGGTCGTTTGGACCTGGTTGAAGGCCGGTTCGTGGGCATGAAATCGCGCGGCATCTACGAAACTCCCGGCGGCACCATCCTGCTGGAAGCACATCGTGGCATCGAATCCATCACCATGGACCGGGGCGCGATGCACCTGAAAGACCAATTGATGCCGCAATATGCCGAGCTGATCTATAACGGCTTCTGGTACAGCCCCGAGCGTGAGATGCTGCAGGCGGCCATCGACAAATCGCAAGAGCATGTCACCGGCACCGTTCGCGTGAAACTGTACAAAGGTCTTGCCTCAACCGTGGGCCGCTGGTCGGATCATTCGCTGTACTCCGAGGCGCACGTGACCTTTGAGGAAGACGCTGGTGCATATGACCAGAAAGATGCGGCAGGCTTCATCCAGTTGAACGCACTGCGCCTGAAGCTTCTGGCCGCGCGTGACAAACGGCTGAGCAAGTAAGCGTTCAGAATTTTAGATCTGGCCCCGGTGTCTGATCAGGCACCGGGGTTTTTCTTTGCCGGGTTTCCGTCGGGTCGGGCTTGCCCGGATCAGGCGATTGTCTTTACGCATACGTCAATCAGGGAAGGACGAATAATGCTGCAAGACATCGCCGACGGAATTCAAAAGGGTTTGAACGGCAAAAACTTTGACGGATCGCTTAAGTTCGATTGTGGCGACGAGGGCGTGATCGTTCTGGCGGAGAATACTGCCTCAACCCAGGATCGGGACACAGAGTGCACCATCCGCATCTCGCGCGAGAACCTCTCTAAGTTGCTGACCGGTAAGCTGAACCCAATGACCGGGGTTGCGCTGGGCAAGCTGAAAATCTCGGGCAACATGGGTGTTGCGATGAAGCTGGGGCAGCTGCTGGGCTGATAAACTCGTCTCACCAGCGCGTGACAAATCATGTCAGCGCATTGCAAGCACAAAAATCTGCGGGCAGCTTGGTTTCGGAAGGAGACCTGCCATGACCCGGATCACTTACCTTGATTGCCTGAAACCTTCACTTCTGTTCGTGCTGATCTTGTTGGCAGCAATGCTGCGCGCCTTACCTGCTCCGGCCGCTGGCACTGAAACGCTAACAGTCGCCGGTGGCTGTTTCTGGTGCGTGGAATCCGATTTCGAGTCCGTGCCCGGCGTGATCGGCGCGGTCTCGGGCTATACCGGTGGCAAGACGGATAGTCCCACCTATGATCAGGTCTCGAAAGGCGGAACAGGGCATTACGAGGCGGTCCAGATCACCTTCGATCCCGCCCGCGTTTCCCGCGCAACCTTGCTGAACATGTTCTTCCGCTCAGTCGATCCCACGGATGCGGGTGGCCAGTTCTGCGATCGCGGCGACAGCTATCGCACAGCAATTTTCGTCTCTAACAAAGGGGAAAAGGCGCAGGCACAGCAAGCCAAGACCAGCGCACAAAACGCGCTGGGGCAGACTGTGGTCACGCCGATCCTGCAAGCCGGAACGTTTTATCCAGCCGAGGCGTATCACCAGGATTATTACAAGGGTAGCAAGCTGGTACTGACCCGCTTTGGCCCCAAGCGCCAAAAGAACGCCTATAAGGCCTACCGCGAAGCCTGCGGTCGCGATGCGCGGGTCAAACAATTGTGGGGCAACGAAGCGCCCTTTGCAGGGTCCTAGTCAAACTGCGCTTCGCGCACCTCTTTCAGATCAGGAATGACATCTGCAGTGCCGTGCCGCGTGACCATCAGGGCCGCGGCGCGGTTTGCTTGGGCAATCGCCTGCGCCATCGGCATACCCCGGTCCATTCCAGCCAACACATAGCCGGTGAATGTGTCACCTGCCCCGGTGGTATCCACAGCGTTGACCTTATGGGCCTGAAACGCTTGGGGTTGATGATCTTGCTGATAATAGCGCGCACCTTTTGAGCCAAAGGTGACGATCACATGTTCGACCGGCAGGTCTGAAGGGGCGAGACCCGTTGCATCCTGCAATTGCTCGGCCTCGACTTCGTTGAGGATCAGAAAATCCAAATACGGTAGAACCGCTTGAACTGCGTCTGCCTGAAATGGGGCGGCGGCGTAACAGACGGTCAGCCCCATTTCACAACCTAGTTTAGCGGCCTCAATCTGCGCATTGGTTTCGTTCTGCATCACCAGCAGATCACCTGAAACAGCCGAGGACAACGCCTGCCCAAGTTGGTCGTTCGAGATGGCATGGTTGGCGCCTTGATACAGAACGATCAGGTTTTCACCCTGCGCATCTACTGCGATGATGGCGTGACCGGTCGGCACATCCACCTCGGCAATATGCCGCGTGTCCACGCCATATTCGGTCAGCCGGTCCCGTGCCCAAAGGCCATCCGAGCCCACCGCGCCGATATGGGATACCCGCGATCCGGCTCGTGCAGACGCCACAGACATGTTGGCGCCCTTGCCACCCAGAAACCTCTGTAGCCCGCTGGCCGCCAGTGTCTCACCCGCTTCGGGCAAATGCGGCAGGGCATAGACCATATCCGCGTTGATTGAGCCAAGGTTCCAGATTGTCATGATTTACCCGATATCGCAGGAGGCCAGGATGGCCATGTTCAGAATGTCATTTGCGGTCGAGACCGTCGAACAGATCTGGATTGGCTTGTCGACGCCGGACAGGATCGGGCCGATCACGGTGGCGCCGCCCATTTCCTGCATCAGTTTGGTCGAAATCGAGGCCGAGTGTCGTGCAGGAACAATCAGGATATTGGCTGGTCCGGTCAGTCGTTGGAACGGATAGGCTTCCTGCTGATCAACATTCAGGGCGACATCAACCGTCATCTCGCCCTCGTACTCGAAATCGACGCCGCGCTCGTCCAGCACTGCCGGGGCACGGTGCATCTTCTCAGCACGTTCAGACACCGGGTAACCGAAGGTCGAGAAACTGACAAAGGCCGCCCGGGGCTCTAGCCCCATGTGGCGCGCCACGGCTGCGGCGCGTTCAGCGATATTGGCCAGATCGTTCTCGTCCGGCCATTCATGCACCAGCGTATCACCAATCAAGACAATCCGTCCTTTGTGCAGCAACGCGGTAACCCCAGCCGCGCCATGGGCGGCATCGGCGTCAAACACATGGTTGATACGGTCCAGCACGTGCGCCGACTTGCGTGTGGCCCCGGTCACCAGACCATCCGCATGACCATGCGCCAGCATCAGAGACGAAAACACATGCCGATCCCGTGCAGCGAGGCGGTGAATATCTTTGTGATCAAAGCCCTTACGCTGCAGGCGCTGATACAGAAAATCCTTATAGGCCTCGAGATGCGCGGTATTGGCGGCGTTCACCACATCAATTTCACGCACCGCGTCCCCAAGACCAGCGGCTTCGAGCTTTTCCTTTACGTCGTCTGACCGGCCCACAACCAGAGCCTTACCAAAGCCCGAGCGTTGGTACATAACGGCCGCGCGCAATACGCGCGGATCGTCACCCTCGGCAAAGATCATCCGGCTTTGCGCCTGACGCGCCCGCGCGTTCAAGCCGCGCAGGATGCTGGCCGTCGGGTCCATGCGGGATTTCAGGCTCAGCTCATAAGCGTCCATATCGATGATCGGACGTCGCGCCGCGCCGGTATCCATACCAGCCTTGGCAACCGCAGGCGGGATACGGTGGATCAGGCGCGGATCAAAAGGCGTTGGAATGATGTAGTCGCGCCCAAAAGTCAGCGACTTGCCATAGGCCATGGCAACCTCATCCGGAACATCTTCACGTGCCAATCGCGCCAGAGCATGAGCGCAGGCGATTTTCATCTCGTCATTGATCGCACGGGCATGAATATCCAGCGCACCGCGGAACAGGTAAGGAAAACCCAGAACGTTATTCACCTGATTCGGATAATCGCTACGGCCCGTCGCGACGATCGCATCAACGCGCACCTCGTGCGCCTCTTCCGGGGTGATTTCCGGGTCAGGGTTCGCCATGGCGAAAATCACCGGATTGTCAGCCATGCTGGCGACCATGTCTTGTGTCACCGCCCCTTTGACCGACACGCCCAGAAATACATCCGCATCCTTCATGGCCTCTTCCAAAGTGCGAAGATCAGTCGTGATGGCATGGGCCGACTTCCACTGGTTCATACCCTCGGTCCGGCCCTGATAAATCACGCCTTTGGTGTCGCAGACGATGCAATTCTCATGCCGTGCACCCATGGCCTTGAGCAGCTCGATACAGGCAATTCCTGCAGCGCCTGCCCCGTTCAGGACGATTTTTACATCTTCGATCTTTTTGCCCGAGATGTGCAATGCGTTAAGCAGGCCCGCCGCACAAATCACTGCTGTGCCATGCTGGTCATCGTGGAAGACCGGGATATCCATCTCTTCCTTCAGGCGTTGTTCGATGATGAAACACTCGGGCGCTTTGATGTCCTCAAGGTTAATTCCGCCAAAGGTCGGGCCCATCAGGCGCACAGCGCGACAGAACTCGTCCGGGTCTTCGGTATCCAGCTCGATATCGATCGAGTTCACATCAGCGAACCGCTTGAACAGGACCGATTTGCCTTCCATCACCGGTTTTGAGCCCAGCGCACCCAGATTTCCAAGGCCCAGAACGGCGGTACCGTTCGAGATCACGGCAACCAGATTGCCTTTGTTTGTATAGTCATACGCCGTCTCTGGTGCTTCAGCGATGGCTTCACAGGGAACCGCAACGCCAGGGCTGTAAGCTAGCGAAAGATCGCGCTGCGTGGTCATGGGTACGGTGGCCTGCACCTCCCACTTGCCGGGGGTCGGGTCTAGGTGAAAGGCCAGCGCCTCTTCTTTGGTGATCTTCGCTTTGGGCATCTTACAGGTCGTTTCCATGACTTTGGGGCTTTTGCCTCATAACGCAGGCGGGGCCGCGCCTCAACGAGAATGAGTTTTCACCTTTTACTGAAGATGCGGGATTTGTAAGGTCGCGCCCGGAACACGCCAGAAGGGGGCCGAATTTGTCCACAGTCACGCCGATGATGGCGCAGTACCTTGAGATCAAAGAGGCTCATGCAGATGCCCTGCTGTTTTATCGCATGGGTGACTTCTACGAGATGTTTTTCGAGGATGCGGTGAACGCGGCTGAGGCGTTGGATATCGCGCTGACCAAGCGCGGCAAACACAATGGCGACGATATCCCGATGTGCGGCGTGCCGGTGCATTCTGCCGAGGGCTACTTGCTGACCTTGATCCGCAAAGGATTCCGCGTCGCGGTCTGCGAGCAGATGGAAAGCCCGGCGGAAGCCAAGAAAAGAGGCTCTAAATCGGTGGTAAAGCGCGGTGTTGTGCGTCTGGTGACGCCCGGCACACTGACCGAAGATGCCCTGCTAGAGGCGCGGCGGCACAACTTTCTGGCTGCCTATGCCGAGGTTCGGGACGAAGCCGCACTGGCCTGGGCCGATATCTCAACCGGTGCGTTTCACGTGATGCCGCTGACGTCAATCCGGTTGAGCCCTGAACTCGCTCGGCTGGCCCCGTCCGAGCTGATCGTGGCCGATGGGTCCGAGGAAAAGCTGCATGAAACCGTCATGGACCTTGGCATATCGCTTACGCCTATCGGACGCGCCAGTTTTGACAGCGCTGCAGCCGAGAAACGCATCTGCAGGTTGTTTCACGTGGGCGCACTGGATGCATTCGGGAACTTCGGGCGCGCCGAGGTTTCGGCCATGGGCGCGCTGATCGATTATCTGGAGATCACGCAAAAGGGCAAACTGCCCCTGTTGCAAACACCCCTGAAGGAATCCGAAGATCGTGTGGTTCAGATCGATGCTGCCACGCGGCGCAATCTGGAACTGACCCGGTCGCTCTCGGGCGGGCGCGCCGGATCGTTGCTGTCGGTGGTCGATCGCACCGTTACGCCAGGTGGCGCGCGGCTGCTAGAACAGCGTCTATCAAGCCCATTACGCAATCTGGACGTGATCCACGCCAGGCTGGACGCGGTATCTTTCGCAGTCGAAGACAGCCTGATCGCCTCGGACCTGCGCGAAGCTTTGCGCAAAACACCTGATCTGGATCGTGCCCTGTCCCGGCTTTCGCTGGACCGGGGCGGCCCGCGTGATCTGGCCGCTATCCGCAATGGATTGGAACAAGCCGCAACAATCGCCGAAACCTGTGCCTCACAGGATCTGCCTGTTCTGCTGGCCACTGCCGTCCAGAACCTTGTCGGATTTGACGATCTGTTGGCTTTGCTGGACGAAGCATTGGTTGCCGATCCACCCTTGCTGGCCCGCGATGGCGGCTTTATCGCCCCCGGGTTTGATACCGAATTGGACGAAGCGCGCACCTTGCGTGACGAAGGCCGTTCGGTCATCGCAGGTTTCCAACAGAAATACGCCGAGCATACCGGCATCACGTCACTGAAGATCAAACACAACAATGTGCTTGGCTACTTCATCGAGACCACGGCAACCCATGCCGAGAAAATGTTGAACACGCCATTTAGCGAGACTTATATCCACCGCCAAACCACCGCCAATCAGGTGCGCTTCACCACGGTGGAGCTGTCCGAGATCGAAACAAGGATTCTGAATGCTGGAAATCTCGCGTTAGAGATCGAAAAACGGCTCTATCAAAGGCTTTCTGGGGCTATTCTGGATATTGCCGCACGGCTAAATCAGGCCGCGCGCGGACTGGCTGAGCTGGATTTAACCACTGCACTCGCCGATCTGGCTCGCGGCGAGAGCTGGTGCCGTCCAAACGTCGACGGGTCACGCGCATTCGACATCAAAGGAGGCCGTCACCCGGTGGTCGAGCATGCCCTGAGGCAGCAAAGCGGCGATGCTTTCATCGCCAACGACTGCGATCTGAGCGCCGATGCAGGCGCTGCAATTTGGTTGCTCACCGGTCCCAACATGGCCGGTAAATCAACCTTCCTGCGCCAGAATGCGCTGATCGCCCTACTGGCGCAGATGGGCAGCTATGTTCCGGCGGAACAGGCGCAAATCGGATTAGTCAGTCAATTGTTCAGCCGCGTCGGAGCGTCAGACGATCTGGCGCGCGGCCGCTCGACCTTTATGGTCGAAATGGTCGAAACCGCAGCTATTCTGAATCAGGCCGACGACCGCGCGCTCGTAATCCTTGATGAGATCGGCCGAGGCACCGCGACCTACGACGGCCTTTCCATTGCCTGGGCCACACTGGAACACCTACACGCGGCAAACCAATGCCGCGCATTGTTCGCCACCCACTACCACGAATTAACTGCACTCGCTGGAAGTCTGAACGGAGTAGAAAACGCGACCGTTGCAGTCAAAGAATGGGAGGGTGAAGTCATCTTTCTGCATGAAGTACATAAAGGCGCTGCCGATCGGTCTTACGGCGTCCAGGTTGCACAATTGGCTGGCTTGCCCGCCTCGGTCGTGGACCGCGCCCGTATCGTGTTGGATCAATTAGAAAAAACCGAACGTGAAGGCGGTAAGCAGAAAGCACTGATCGACGATCTGCCCCTGTTTTCAGCTGCGCCGCCGCCTCCCCCTGCGCCAAAAACCTCGCCCGTTGCTGATATGCTGGAAACCATCCTTCCAGATGAACTCAGCCCCCGCGAAGCCTTGGACTTGATCTACAAACTGAAAGAGGCGGCCAGATCCTGACCGCCTCGAACCCGGTTGACCCAGGAACTGTTCAGCTTGCGGGCGTTGACGACACCCCAACCTGCGCCGGACGCAACAACCTGTCGTGCAGCATGAAGCCTTCTGCCGACACCTGAATGATGTCGCCGGCTTTGGTTCCGGGCACCGGGGCCTCGAACATCGCCTCATGTACATTCGGGTCGAACCTGTCCCCGACCTGTGGCGTAATCACCTCGATCCCATGCTTCTGGAACACATCCTTTAGCGCGCGCATGGTCAACTCGACACCTTCCAGCAAGCCGGCGGCAACCTCTTTCTGCTCATCCGTCGCGGCCTCAAGCGCGCGTTTCATATTGTCGTAAACCGGAAGCATGTCGCGGGCCAGTTTTGACCCGCCATATTGTTCCGCATCCCGACGCGCCTTGTCGCCACGCTTGCGCGCATTTTCGGCATCGGCCAGCGCACGCATGAACTTGTCTTTGTAATCATCGCGCTCAGCACGCAGTTGATCGACCTCAAGCGCCTCATCGCTGATCTCAGCAAAATCTTCGGCAAACTCTTCCGCCTCGGCGGACATGATGTCGTCCAGAAAATCTTCGTTCTTGGGCTCTGCCATCTCTTACCCTCTAGCTCCGGTCGGAAATCAGCTTGCCGACCAGTTGCGCCGTATAATCCACGATTGGTACGATTCGCCCGTAATTCAGACGTGTGGGTCCAATGACCCCAACCGCACCGATTATCTTACGATCAGCGTTCATATATGGAGACACCACCAAAGAGGAACCCGAAAGTGAGAAAAGTTTGTTCTCAGAGCCAATAAAAATGCGCACACCTTCGCCTTCTTCGGTCAATTCAAGGAATTCGGCGATATCGCGTTTGCGTTCAAGGTCGTCAAACAGGGTGCGGATTCGATCAAGCTCTTCTGCCTGACCCGGCTCATTTAACAGATTCGCACGCCCGCGCACGATCAGCCGGGCCGAGTCGCCACCGTCCCCGTCCCATGCGGCAATGCCGCTCTCGACCATCTCACGCGCCAGAACATCGATTTCCTGTTTCCGCGCGTCGATCTGCGACAGCATCTGCCGCCGCACTTCGCCAAGCGTTCGACCTTCGATGAGTGCATTCAGAAAATTGGCTGCCTCGCGCATCGAACTGGGTGTTTGGCCAGGCGGAGGTGTAAACAGCCGGTTTTCCACCTGCCCGTCCGAAAACACTAAAACCACCAAGGCCCGGTCATGACCAAGCGAGACGAACTCGATATGCTTGATCTCGGCCTCATGCTTTGGCGTCAGAACCAGCGAAGCCCCTTGTGTCACGTGTGACAAAGCCGAGCCCACGCGATCGAGCATACCCCCTACATCGCCCGCGTTAGAGCCTAGTGTTTCGTCCAGCTTCTGCCGATCATCCGCACCCAGATCGCCCATTTCCAGCAATCCGTCCACGAACATGCGCAGCCCCTGCTGTGTTGGAATTCGACCAGCGCTGACATGCGGACTGTCGAGCAAACCCAGAAATTCAAGATCCTGCATCACATTGCGTACGGTCGCAGCACTGACTTTCTCGGACAATGTGCGCGTCAGAGTCCGGCTGCCCACGGGTTCACCGCTTTCCAGATAGCTTTCGACAATCAACCGGAACACCTCACGCGACCGGTCATTCATCTCGTCCAGAATTTTGCTTGCTTCGCTCATCGGCGGCCCTCTGCTGGATCGTCATTAAATCGCAGGCAAATGAAAGGTCAATCGGGCTTGCATCGTAACGCCGCAGGACGGTATCCCCAACCCAGCAGATAAAGGATTTCTCATGCGACCCTCAGGACGTGATCTAAACGAAATGCGCGCCGTTTCAATTGAAACGGGGTTCACCAAACATGCCGAAGGCTCTTGCCTGATCAAGATGGGCGACACGCATGTGCTGTGCACCGCCACAATTGAGGATCGGGTGCCGCCTTTTATAAAGGGCTCGGGCCTGGGCTGGGTCACCGCTGAATATGGCATGCTGCCCCGCGCGACCAATACGCGGATGCGGCGCGAGGCTGCCAGCGGCAAGCAAGGCGGACGCACCGTGGAAATCCAGCGCCTTATCGGCCGCGCCTTGCGCGCCGGTGTAGACCGGGTTGCCTTGGGAGAACGGCAGATCACTGTTGACTGCGATGTCATTCAAGCCGATGGCGGTACCCGCTGTGCTTCAATCACCGGCGGTTGGGTGGCACTGCGCCTTGCCGTAAACAAGCTGATGAAAACGGGCGATGTGATATCCGACCCTTTGTTAGACCCTGTCGCGGCCGTTTCCTGCGGAATTTATGCCGGCCAACCCGTGCTGGATCTGGACTATCCCGAAGACAGCGAAGCGGGCGTGGACGGTAACTTCATTATGACTGGCTCGGGCAAGCTGATCGAAGTGCAGATGAGCGCCGAAGGATCCGTTTTCAGCCGCGCGCAAATGGATCAACTGATGGATCTGGCCGAGAAAGGCGTGGGTGAACTTGCTGCTGCCCAGAAAGCTGCAACCGCATGACTCGCAGGTTCGAAGGTGATCGACTGCTGGTCGCCACCCATAACAAAGGCAAGCTCGAGGAGATGGCGCATCTGCTTGAGCCCTTTGGCGTAACGGTTGTCGGCGCGGGCGAAATGAACCTGCCAGAACCGGAAGAGACCGAGGACACTTTCGTCGGTAACGCCCGGATCAAGGCCCACGCAGCTGCAAAGGCGACCGGCCTACCTGCCTTGTCGGACGATTCCGGGATCACCATCGATGCATTGGATGGCGCACCTGGTGTTTACACCGCCGATTGGGCCGAAACCGGCAGTGGCCGCGATTTCCTGATGGCGATGACTCGCGCCTATAATGAGCTAGAGGCGAAAAACGCCCCCCACCCGCGTATGGCCCAGTTTCGCTGCACTCTGGTTCTGGCCTGGCCCGACGGGCATGACGAAGTGTTCGAGGGCGTCGTGCCCGGTCACCTGACTTGGCCGATCCGTGGCAAGGACGGGTTCGGCTATGACCCGATGTTTGTCCCTGAGGGGCACGACATTACCTTTGCCGAAATGGATCGCTGGGAAAAGAACAAGATCAGCCATCGCGGGCGCGCGGTGGAGATGTTCGTGAAAGGCTGCTTTGGCGGATGATTGGCGAAACGGGGGCTTTGGCCTTTATGTGCATTGGCCCTTTTGCGAGGCCAAGTGCCCCTATTGCGATTTCAACAGCCACGTTTCCAAGAATATTAATCAAAAACAATGGCTTGAGTGTTATCTCAGTGAATTGAGCCGCTCGGCCATCGAAACTCCTGACCGGGTTTTGAACACAATCTTCTTTGGCGGCGGAACTCCATCACTGATGGCCCCCGAGACCGTCGCCACCATCATCGACAAGGCCCGCGCCCTTTGGCGATCGGCCAACGATATGGAAATCACGCTTGAGGCCAATCCAGGCTCGGTCGAGGCCGGGCGGTTCGCGGCCTATCATGATGCGGGCGTGAACCGCATCTCGATGGGTGTTCAGGCCTTGAACGACGATGACCTGCGTCGTCTGGGGCGCATTCACACGGTTGCCGAGGCTCGCGCTGCCTTCGATATCGCGCGCTCTTGCTTTGACCGTGTGAGCTTTGATCTGATCTATGCCCGCCAGCATCAAACTCTGGACGCCTGGCGTGCTGAGCTGACCGAAGCCCTATCGATGGCAGTTGATCACCTGTCGCTATACCAACTGACCATTGAGGAAGGCACAGCCTTTGGTGATCGCTATGCCCTGGGCAAACTGCGCGGTTTGCCCGAGGATGACAACGCTGCGGATATGTATCTGGCGACGCAGGAAATCTGCGAAGCGCATGGGCTGCCTGCCTATGAGATTTCAAACCATGCCCGGCCCGGAGCGGAATCACGGCATAACCTCATCTATTGGCGCTATGGTGATTACATCGGTATTGGACCCGGCGCGCACGGGCGGATCACAAAGGGTGGCCAAAAATTCGCAACAGAAACTCACCTTTCACCAAACAAATGGCTGAAGGCTGCCTCCAACGGGCACGGCGAAAGCAATCGGTTCGAGCTTAGCCAACGTGAACAAGCCTCAGAATACCTTATGATGTGTCTGCGTTTGGTCGAGGGCCTTAATATAGACAGATATACTCGGCTTGCAGGTGAAGAACTTTCGCATGACAAACTTGATTCACTGATCGATCTGGGCATGCTAACCCTTGATCGCAATCAATTGCGCGCAACTTCAAACGGGCGCGCCGTGCTCAATGCGGTAATCCGAGAGCTGTTGGAGTAACAGATGCAATTTCTCTGGGCCGGATTGGGGTTGTTATGCGTTGCGCTTGCCATGATCGGAGTCGCTCTGCCGCTGCTGCCGACGGTGCCATTTCTTCTGTTGGCCGCGTTCTTTTTTGCCCGCTCATCGTCACGGCTACATAACTGGTTGCTGAGCCATCGAACCTTTGGCCCCATGATCGTCGATTGGCAAAGCTCTGGCGCGATCAGACCCGGCGCAAAAAAGGCGGCCACCCTTTCGGTTGCCGCCGTATTTGGTTTATCGGTTCTACTGTCGGTTCCTTCTCACGTCCTGATCATTCAGGCCATTGTGCTCAGCGCTGTGATGCTCTTTATCTGGACCCGACCTAACGGCTGAGCTTTGCGCACAGATCATCCAACTGATCCAGGTTCTCATAAGCCAACACAACCTGCCCGGATTCAGATCCGGCCTTATGGTTGATCGTCACCTTCATCGCCAGAATCGCAGACAAATCCTTTTCAAGCGCTCGGGTGTCTGCGTCCTTCCCAGCATTCAGGTTTCTGGATTTCGGAGCCGGCTTATCCGTCCCACCTTGCTGCTTTTTCACTAATGCCTCGGTCGCACGCACCGAAAGGCCCTCACGAACCACCTGTTTCGCCAGCTCCGATGGGTTCTCTGCCGTGATTAACGCCCTTGCATGACCAGCGGATAATTTTCCCTCTATTACAAGGGATTGTACGTCCAATGGCAGTGACAAAAGACGCAGCAGATTGGCGATATGGCTTCTGCTTTTACCAAGCGCTTCGGCCAGCTTTTCTTGCGTGTGACCAAAGCGATCCATCAATTGCTTAAAGCCTGCCGCCTCTTCCACCGCGTTCAGATCTGCGCGCTGAATGTTCTCGATAATCGCGACCTCAAGCACTTCGGTGTCATCAAATTCGCGAACAATAACTGGAATATCATGCAGTTGCGCCATCTGCGCAGCACGCCAGCGCCGTTCACCCGCAACGATTTCGTATTGGCCACCATCGATGCTGCGGACAATCAGCGGCTGGATAATACCCTTTTCCTTGACCGAGGCCGCAAGCTCATCCAATTGCTCTTGCGCGAAACGGCGGCGCGGCTGATCTGGGTTCGCCTGCAGTTTTTCGATCGGTACCGTGAGATCCGGACGGCGGGGTTCAGATACAATCCGACCGTCAGCTTCTGGTGCGACATCAGCCATCAACGCAGATAGCCCGCGACCTAGTCCTCGGGGTTTTCCTTTCCTGGCATTCATGTTGCCCTCCTCACGGCCACTTAAATGGCTACCTTGTTGTTCTTGTGCATAACCTCTCGGGCGAGATACCGGTACGCCATCGCCCCGAGCGAACCCGAATCATATTGCAGCACAGGAAGCGCGTAAGATGGTGCTTCGCTGACCCGCACATTTCTGGGTATCTTGGTTTTAAATACCATCTCACCCAGATTGTCACGCGCATCCTTTTCGACCTGACGGGACAAGTTGTTGCGGTTGTCATACATCGTTAACACAACACCTTCGATTCTGAGGTCAGGATTAGCGGTCTGACGAACCTCGCGAATGGTCAACATCAATTGTGACAGGCCTTCCAGCGCAAAGAACTCACTTTGCAATGGAACAAGGACGGAATGCGCTGCTACCATTGCGTTTACGGTGAGCAGGTTCAAGGACGGCGGACAATCAATCAGCACAAAGTCCAGATCGAAGGCATCAATTGCAGTCTGTCGAAGCGCGTCATGCAGCAAATAACTGCGCTTTTCATTCGAGATCAGCTCAATATCTGCTGAGCTGAGATCTACGGTCGCTGGAACCACAAAAAGATTACCGATCTCGGTCTCCTGCACCACAGCTTCCAATGGTGCATCGTCGAGAAGAAGATCATATGTCGTCCAGTCGCGATCTTCGACCCCTAGACCCGTAGAGGCATTTCCCTGAGGATCGAGATCGACCACAAGAACCTTGCATCCGGCCTCGGCCAATCCGGCTGCCAGATTGATCGCTGTAGTGGTTTTCCCGACCCCGCCCTTTTGATTGGCAACCGCGATAATCCGAGGCCCAGCTGGACGAGACAGATCAACCACGTGCAACTCCTTTGATTTTCAGGATAACGGCTTGGGGTTCTGTTGAACTCTTAATGGGTTCAGCCTCGAATTTCCATTCTTTGCGCGCATCTTCCAGCTCTTTTTTCCAGGTTGCGCCTTTTGGCAACAACGCTGTACCGTTTTTACTTAAATGCCTGTCACAAAATGACATTAGAGTGGTCAGATCAGCCAGAGCCCGAGCTGAAAGCACGTCCGCATGCAAGGGATCAATGGCTTCAATTCGACGAGAGATCACGGAACAATTGGCGCCACTCTCTCTGGTCACACTTCGAAGAAATGCGGATTTACGTTGGTCGCTTTCGACCAATGTGAAACGCGTTTCAGGCGCAGATTCAATTGCCATGATGGCGCAAACCATGCCTGGAAAGCCGCCTCCGCTGCCTAAATCCACCCAATGATCTACGCGATCTGCGTTCTGAAAAACTTGAATGGAATCCTTGATATGGCGGATCCAAATCTCTTCAAGACTATTTCTTGAAACCAGATTGATTTTTGGGTTCCATTTTTCAAGCAGAGATACATAGATCACCAGGCGTTCGAATGTTTCACGTGAAACATCCAGAGCCTCCGCAGAGACGGCGTTCTGATAACTCATGCTTTTCTGGCTTTCACATCGCGCCTGAGCTTCGCCAGGACGAGAGTTAAAGCCGCAGGCGTGACACCTTCTACCCGACTCGCCTGCGCAATATTCGCAGGCTTCGCCTGCGATAGCTTTTGCTTCATTTCATTCGACAGACCATCAAGCGCAAAATAATTGAAATCCCGAGGAATCTCATGCGCCTCATCGCGCTTCATTGCTTCGACATCCCGTTGTTGGCGCGCAATATAGTTTGCATACAACGCATCGCGCTCGACCTGACGGCGAATTTCATCGTCTGTATTCTGTAGTTCGGGTTCGAGTAAAACCATGTCTTCAAACGATACTTCTGGAAAAGCAAGAACCGCCATTCCATCGCGCCGGTTTCCGTCCTGATTTATGCTGATACCAGCTTCGCGAATTTGCTTTGGCGTATATGTGGTCTCTGTCAGTTTGTTCTTTGCCTTTACAAGTTTTTCTGATTTCTCAGCAAAAACCTTGCGGCGGAGTTCACCCACACAGCCCAACTGCTCACCAATCGGGGTCAGTCTTTGATCTGCGTTGTCAGCGCGAAGTGATAGGCGAAACTCTGCACGGGATGTGAACATCCGATAAGGCTCGGCAACGCCTCGTGTTGTCAAATCGTCAATCATTACGCCAATATAGCTGTCTGAGCGTGTAAAATGTATTGGCGCACGCCCCTGTGTTTCCAGAGCTGCATTCAAACCTGCAACGAGGCCTTGCGCGGCCGCTTCCTCATATCCTGTGGTCCCATTGATCTGTCCTGCAAGATATAGACCAGGAACATCGGGCACAGACAAAGACGCAGATAGAACGCGCGGGTCAACGTAGTCGTATTCAATCGCGTATCCGGGTTGTAGGATTACCGCGTTTTCCAATCCTACGATGGATTGGACATATTCGACTTGTACATCTTCGGGCAAAGACGTTGAAATCCCGTTTGGGTACACCGTATGATCCCGCACGCCTTCTGGTTCCAGAAATATCTGGTGTGACTCTTTTTCCGCAAATCGGACGATTTTGTCTTCGATTGAAGGGCAATATCTGGGACCAACACCATCAATATGACCTCCATACATTGCTGATCGCGATAGATTTTTCTCGATTATTCCGTGCGTCTGAGCATTGGTATGAGTTATTCCACAGGCGATTTGCGGCGCCGTCACCGCTTGGGACATGAATGAAAACAGTGTTGGCTCTGCATCGCCATCCTGTCGTTCAAGTATATCCCAATTTATGGTTCGTCCGTCCAACCTCGGTGGCGTACCTGTTTTCAGCCGTGCCGTCGGTAATTCAAAAGCGTCAAGGCGCTCAGCCAACCTAACCGATGGACGATCCCCCATGCGTCCACCTGGCCTTGTAACGTCTCCTATGTGAATTACACCGCGCAGAAATGTACCCGACGTCAGAACAACTGTCTGAGCTGGGACCTCGGAACCGTCGGCTAGTTTGACACCGATTACGTAGTCACCATCCATTAGGAAATCGACCACTTCCCCAGTGATCACCGACAAATTGTCTTGTTTTTTCGTTTCTTCCTTCATCGCGGTCCGATAAAGCGCACGGTCCGCTTGCGCCCTTGGGCCTTGAACAGCTGGTCCTTTACGTCGGTTCAATAGACGAAACTGAATGCCGGCACGATCCGCCACACGACCCATGACCCCGTCCATTGCATCGATTTCACGGACCAGATGACCTTTCCCTAGCCCTCCGATTGCAGGATTGCAGGACATGACACCAATGTCCTTTTCGGACAAAGTAACCAGCGCCGTGTTCGCACCCATCCGTGCTGCCGCATGGGCAGCTTCGGTACCGGCATGTCCAGCGCCAATGACTACAACATCAAATCTCGAATGTTTCACGTGAAACACTCCCTATTTTCCCAGACAGAAACTTGCGAAGATTTCATCCAAAAGGGTTTCGACATCAATCCTGCCAACCAAAGATTCAAGCGACCGAATTGCCGTTCTCAACTCTTCAGCAGCTATATCATACATGTCCGGACCTGATTCCAGAACATCTTGCGCAGCCGCAAGTGCGTCCGATGCTTTAGTCATCGCAATACGGTGACGTTCCCGCGTTGCAATACCATGGCTAGCTGTTCGAACAGTCAGTACACGCGATATGTTGTCTATCAACTGGTCAATCCCGTGCCCGGTTTTCCCCGATATACCGCCGGAAAAGGGCTCACGCAGGTCAGATTTTGGCAGAACATGAATGTCATCTGCCTGCATCGGTACACCTAGCTGATCAGGCTCATCCGACAGAAATACTCGTAGATCGGCCGCCTCTGCCCGTTTGCGCGCCAGTTCAATTCCCAGGTTTTCAACGTGATCATCGGTTTGCCTCAAACCGGCCGTGTCCAGCAGCGTGACAGGCAATCCGTCCAAGTCCATACGAACTTCAATCACATCGCGGGTTGTCCCGGCATATTCCGAGGTAATAGCGGCTTCCCGACCTGCCAACGCGTTCAGCAAGGTCGATTTCCCTGCGTTCGGAAGGCCAACAATGGCGACCTCAAAGCCGGTGCGAATGCGCTCGGCGATCCGAACACCTTTGGCTTCTTGGGTCAATTCGGCCATCACACCAGAGATCAACGTCCGAACCTCAGGTGATACATCTGTCGGCACCTCTTCATCAGCAAAATCAATCACGGCTTCCAACAAAGACGCCGCACGGATCAGATCACGCCGCCAACCTTCAGCCAGTGTGCCCAAGGCACCAGCCAAAATCGTCTGTGCTTGTTTCCGTTGTGCTTCGGTTTCTGCATCAATCAGATCAGCAAGACCTTCGACCTGCGCCAGATCCATCTTGCCGTTTTCCAGTGCACGACGCGTGAACTCACCAGGTTCGGCCAGCCGAAGATCGTCCATATCCGAAAGAGAGGTCAGCACAGCGTTGACTGACGCCATACTTCCGTGAATCTGAAGCTCGGCCACGTCTTCGCCGGTAAAGCTGGACGGGGCCTGAAACGTCAGAACCAAGCCCTCATCCAACCGCGATCCATCCGACGCGCTGAGTGTTCGTACTGTCATTCCACGCCTTGGCAGGCCCCCGCCAGACAACTCATTGGCGGAGGCATATGCCTGCGGACCAGAAAGCCTGATCACAGCCACGCCTGCTTTGCCCTGGGCGCTGGCCAGGGCGAATATCGTATCCATTGATAGCCCCCGCGTCAGTGCCAGAACCTTGTCAGGTGTTCATTGAATCGAAGAACTCGCCGTTCGTCTTGGTTTGTTTCAACTTCGACAACAGGAACTCGATTGCATCTGTTGTGCCCATCGGATTGAGGATGCGGCGCAGAACGAATGTCTTGGCCAGATCACCCTTGTCGACCAGCAGATCCTCTTTCCGGGTGCCGGATTTGAGGATGTCGATTGCCGGGAACACGCGTTTGTCTGCGATCTTACGATCCAGAACGATTTCCGAGTTACCGGTGCCTTTGAATTCTTCGAAGATCACTTCGTCCATCCGGCTGCCGGTGTCGATCAGGGCGGTGGCGATGATGGTCAGCGATCCACCTTCTTCGATGTTCCGCGCAGCACCAAAGAAGCGCTTGGGCCGTTGCAGAGCATTTGCATCCACACCACCGGTCAGAACTTTACCCGAAGATGGCACCACAGTGTTGAATGCCCTACCAAGTCTTGTTATCGAATCGAGTAGAATAACAACATCTCGTTTATGCTCGACCAGGCGCTTGGCCTTTTCGATGACCATTTCCGACACGGCCACGTGGCGAGTCGCGGGTTCATCAAAGGTCGAAGACACAACCTCACCCTTCACCGAGCGTTGCATGTCGGTCACCTCTTCCGGGCGTTCGTCGATCAGCAGGACGATCAGATAACATTCCGGGTGGTTCTGCTCGATGGAATGCGCGATGTTCTGCAGGATCACCGTCTTACCAGTCCGCGGAGGCGCCACGATCAGCGATCGCTGACCTTTACCAATCGGCGAAACCAAATCGATCACGCGAGCAGACTTGTCCTTGATGGTCGGATCTTCGATTTCCATCTTCAGACGCTCATCCGGATACAGAGGCGTCAGGTTGTCGAACAGAATCTTGTGTTTGGCCTTGTCCGGATTTTCAAAGTTGATCTTGGTGACATTTGTCAGCGCAAAGTAACGTTCATTCTCGTCAGGCGCTTTGATCTCACCTTCAACCGTATCTCCAGTGCGCAGCGAGTGCTTGCGGATCATGTCAGGCGAAACATAAATGTCATCCGGTCCGGGTAGATAGTTCGCCTCGGGCGAGCGCAGAAACCCGAACCCGTCTTGCAAAACCTCCAGCACGCCGTCGCCACCGATAGTCCAGCCCTCATCCGCACGTTCGCGCAGAATCTGAAACATCATCTCGCCCTTGCGCATGGTTGAGGCGTTTTCGACCTCAAGCTCCTCGGCCATGGCCAGAAGGTCTTTGGGGCTTTTGGCCTTCAGATCGGCCAGATTCAGGGATTCAGTTGTCATGATGATACGAACCTCGGCCGCTTGGATCGCGGCACCAGAGTGGAATTTCAGAACGGAAGATACCTCGCCCGGACGGGCGCGTTACGCGTTAGATAAGCGCTTACCTAAGAAGAGTCAAACAGGCCCTCAGAACTTCACAACGACCGCTAGAACGATAACAACCATTAAAACGGTCGGAACCTCATTCATCATGCGGTACTGCCGCCCAGTCAGCTTATTTCGCCCCTCAGCAAAGTCCTTGCGCCGAGCCATAAGCCAATGGTGAAACCATGTCATGCCGATCACTGCTGCGCCTTTGACCCAGGGCCAGCTCCAGTCCCATCCGACAATACCAGGCGTGAAAACCATGATCAGCCCGCAAATCCAGGCCACGACCATTGCGGGGCGCATGATCACACGCAGCAGCTTTTCTTCCATTTCAAAGAAAATCTGTTGCGCACCCTCTACGGCTTGCGCCTTTTCAACGTGATACACGAACAATCTGGGCAGATAGAACAAACCAGCCATCCATGAAATCACGGCCATGATGTGCAGCGATTTCACCCAAGGGTATATTGCGAAAAGAATATCGGTCATTGGGTATTCCGGGCTTACCTGAAACCCTCCTAATAAAAAAAATTAGAAAGAAAAAGGATGATGGTTTTGTAGGGAGGTCAAATTCGGTGGATTACTTTTTTGTCCTGCCTTTTTCCCCAGGTGGAAAAAGTGAAGCACATCGGCGCAGAATCTGTTGATCAAGAAAAAAAATGATTAATAACAATAAATTATGAGATAAAAGCTCGGGCTGAATTGTGGATAACCATTGGAACAATCCGGGACGGGATGCTTATCCGAGTATTCCAACTTATCCTTGTCCCGTCTGGACAGGATCCGGGCGACTCGGGGAAGTCTTGCGCCAAATTCCCGGGGTTGCGTGTCAACCGGAAAGCCATACAAACCATTCGAGACTACTCATTGATTTGCACACGGGGTTTTCCACATGACTGTCCCCATAGTCCTTGCCTCAGGGTCCGTGATCCGCGCGCAGTTGCTCAGAAACGCAGGCGTCCCGTTTTCGGTTCAGATCGCGCGGGTGGATGAAGACACAGCCAAACGCGCCCTGATGGCTGAGGGAGCTTCGCCCCGTGATGTTGCCGATGCGCTTGCCGAAATGAAAGCACGTAAGATCAGTGACAAAGTGCCCGGCACTATGGTTCTGGGTTGCGATCAGGTTCTGGATTTCGAAGGTCAGATGCTGTCGAAGCCGGAAACGCCGGAAGAAGCACTGGCGCAGCTTAAAGCAATGCGCGGCAAGCGACATATGTTGCTGTCGGCGGCGGTGATCTATCAGGATGGTGAGCCCATCTGGCGGCAAGTCGGTCAAGTGCGTTTGCGGATGCGGGCGAGCTCGGATGCTTATTTACGTGATTACGTGGCGCGGAACTGGGACAGTATTCGGCACGCAGTGGGGGCTTACAAACTGGAAGAAGAAGGCGTGCGCCTGTTTGCCACCATTGACGGCGACTACTTTAACGTCTTGGGTATGCCCCTGTTAGAGCTGCTCAATTTTCTGGCCGTGAAGGGAGTGATCAATCAATGACGGAGCATCGCGTTCCTCTGGCCGGCGTGATTGGGCAACCCATCGCACATTCCCGCTCGCCAAAACTGCACGGGCATTGGCTGAAAACCTATGGATTGGTGGGGCACTACATCCCAATGGATGTCGCCCCAGCCGATCTGGAAACCGTTCTGCGGACACTACCCAAGGCTGGGTTTGTTGGGGCCAACGTGACCGTACCGCATAAAGAGGCTGCTTTGCGGTTGGCGGATCATGTCTCGGACCGTGCCTCAGTCATCGGGGCGGCAAATACGCTTGTATTCCGCGAGGATGGTTCAATTCACGCGGATAATACGGATGGCTACGGGTTCATGGCCAATCTTCGCAGCGGTGCGCCTGATTGGAACCCGCAGGATGGGCCTGCGGTTGTATTTGGTGCGGGCGGTGCTGCGCGGGCGGTGCTTCAAGCGCTGGCAGAAGCCGGAGTGCCTGAAATCCTGCTGACGAATCGCACCCGCACCCGTGCGGATCATTTGAAAGAAGAGTTCGGCCAACGGATTACGGTCGTCGACTGGGTGCAGGCGGGAAATGTGATCGAAGACGCAGAACTGGTCGTGAATACTACGTCTTTGGGTATGCAAGGGCAGCCAGAGTTACGCGTTCCACTGGATGGATTGCAACCCGGCGCCGTTGTCACCGATCTGGTATACGCGCCGCTTCAAACGCATCTGTTAAAACAGGCGGAAGAGGTTGGATGTACAACGGTCGACGGGCTGGGAATGTTGCTGCATCAAGCTGTTCCCGGGTTTGAACGCTGGTTCGGTGTTCGCCCCGAAGTGGACGCTGAAACCCGCGCGGCGGCCTTGGCATGAGTTTTGCGCTGGGGCTCACCGGATCAATCGGGATGGGCAAGAGCACGACCGCTCAGATGTTTGCAGATGAAGGCTGTGCGCTTTGGGATGCGGATGCTGCGGTGCATCGGCTCTATGCAAAGGGCGGCGCTGCGGTTGAGCCCATGCGGATTACGTTTCCCACCGCCATTGCCGAGGATGCGGTCAGCCGGGATGCATTGAAGCAAATCATTGCGGATAATCCTGACGCGCTAAAAACAATAGAAAAAATCGTACACCCTCTGGTAGCGGCGGATCGCGCCTCATTTCGTTCTTCGTCGTCCGCCGAAATCTTGGTATTCGACATTCCGCTGTTGTTTGAAACCGGTGGTGATGCGGCGATGGATGCTGTTGCTTGTGTTTCAATCTCTGCTGAAGAACAAAAAAGACGGGTCATGGCGCGCGGCAAGATGAATGAGGCGCAGTTTGAGCAGATTCGCTCCAAGCAAATGCCAAACGAAGAGAAATGCGCGCGATCGGATTTCGTGATTGTCACGGATACTCTGGACCATGCTCGCGCGCAGGTGCAGGATATCGTCAGGCAGATACGGGCAGGGTTGGCAGATGCGTGAGATTGTACTCGATACCGAGACCACAGGGTTTGATCCCGAAAGCGGCGACCGGATCGTCGAGATCGGCGCGGTTGAGCTGTGGAACCACGTTGCCACAGGAGAAACTTATCACGTCTACATCAACCCCGAGCGTTCTATGCCGGAAGAGGCATTTGGTGTGCATGGCATCGGCCCCGACCTGCTGGAAAACCCGCGCCCGCCGGAAAAGGGCGAAGTGACGCTGAAGGACAAACCTGTCTTTGCCAAGGTTGGGCAAGGGTTTCGTGAATTCGTGGGTGACGCCAAGCTGGTGATCCACAACGCTTCGTTCGACATGAAGTTTCTGAACGCCGAACTGGGCTGGATGGGGGTGTCGCTGATCCCGATGGATCAGGCAATCGACACGCTGGCCATTGCCCGCAAACGGTTTCCGGGATCACCCGCTTCGTTGGATGCATTGTGCCGCCGGTTTGGCATCGACAATTCGAACAGGGTGCTGCACGGCGCGCTGCTTGACTCGGAAATTCTGGCCGAAGTGTATCTGGAGCTGATCGGAGGCCGTCAGCCCGACTTTGGATTGTCAACGTCGGCAAGTGCAGCGTCTGGCGGTGGTGAGGAATGGCGCCCGACAGCGCGACCGGATGCCCTGCCATCCCGGATCTCCGAGGATGAGCGCGCAGCACATCAGAAATTTGTTGAAAAGCTGGGCGAGAACGCCCTGTGGACCCGCGCCTGACACGAACCAGACGCGGACCAAAACCTTAGGCGTCGGTTTTTTGCTCTTGAGCGGCCGCCTGACGGCGCGCCAGTTCGTTGCGATAGAGCGCCACGAAATCAATGTTATCCAGGTTGACCGGCGGGTAGCCACCGTCGCGTGTGATGTCGCTGACGATGCGGCGCAGGAACGGGAACAGCATGCGCGGGCATTCGATCATCAGGAACGGATGCATTTGATCTTCGGGCACACCTTCCACGTGGAACAGGCCGCAATAGTCGATTTCGCACAGGAACAGGACGTCTTCCAGGCCCTTGGCCTTGGATGTCAGTTTTAGCTTGATCGAGACTTCATACTGGTGCTCGGTCGTGCGCTTCTTTGCGTCCAGGTTGACCTGAACTGAAATCTCGGGCTGTACGTCGCCTGAGACGCCTTTTTGCGCCATGACGTTTTCAAAGGACATGTCGCGAATGAACTGTCCCAGAACGCGCATCTGGATCTGAGGGGCTGCCTGTGCGGCGGTGTTTTCTGCAGGGCTTTCGTCAGCCATGAAACTTCTCCGGAATTGAAATTCGGCACTGCTTAGCAATTTGGGCCGGATAGCTCAATGCTGGTGCGGGCCTTCCACCCACTTCGACGGCTTTCCGGAGTTCTGGCGAGGGCGAACCTCGGTGAATTCGCCATCTATCACATCGTCCTGATCAAACGGGTTTGGCCCCGACCTGAATTGTGCGCCGCTGCCCATTTGAAAATGCGTGATGGTCGCCTTAGACTTGAGATAGCGGAACACTGCGACCCGGATGCCGGGAACAAGCAGCGCAAAACCAATGGCATCGGTAAAAAACCCAGGTGTCAGCAGCAAAACACCGGACAGCAAGATCATCGCCCCATGGGCCAGCGGTTCGGTTGGGTCGTCCAATTCGGCAAAGGATCGCTGCAAATTCGCCAGCGCCATGCGACCTTGTGTCCGCACCAGAACCGTGCCCAGAACGGCAGTCAGAACCACGATTGCAAGCGTCGGCCAAAGCCCGATCAGACCGCCAACCTGGATAAACAGGGCGATCTCGATGATCGGAACCAATAAAAAAGCCAAGAACAAGTACATTTGCGGTATCCTTTAGCATGGTCCGGGCTGTGGACTTGGCCCCGACTGTCACCTACATAGTGGCAGAGGGCAGCGTATACAAAGCCCGGGTTCTGAAAAGAGGACGAAATGAACTCACCCCTGATCCAGCTTCTGGTGCTGGCCGGAATTGCCATTTTCCTGATCCTGCGCTTGAAAAGCGTGTTGGGTACACGCGAAGGTTTTGAGAAACCGCCCCTTCAGCAACAGCCTGATACCAATGGCGCGCGCCGTGATTTCGAAGTGATTGAAGGCGGGCCAGATCACGACATCACCGACCATGTAGCCGAAGACAGTGAACAGGCGCAAACTTTGGCCGCAATGAAGCGGGTCGAACCCAGTTTTTCTGTCAGCGAATTTGTACAGGGCGCGCGCGGCGCCTATGAGATGATCGTGATGGGCTTTGAAAAGGGCAATCTGGACGAAATCCAGCCGTTCCTGTCCGAAGAAGTATTCGACAGTTTTGTATCGGTTGTTGCGGATCGCGAAGACAAAGGTCTGACCATCGAAGCCGAATTCATCGGGGTGCGTGAAACCACTCTGGTCGATGCGACCTTCGATAAGGATACCAATCAGGCCGAGATCACCATGCGCTTTATCGGTGAGCTGACGTCGGTCGTGCGCGATCGCGGCGGGGATATTGTCGAAGGCAACCCGAACACCGTCAAACGCCAAAAGGACAGCTGGACCTTTGCCCGTGTCATGGGCGCGGACGATCCGAACTGGCTGCTTGTTGCCACGGACGCATGATTGCAGCGCTCCGGTCGCTATTTCTGGGGGTCGTCATGACCACTGCCAGCGCCGCCGGAGCCGAGGCGACGCGATCCATCCTGTCATTCGATGACCTCGATGGCTGGGCCGCCGACGATCACGGGGCGGCCCTTTCGGTTTTTCTCAACACCTGTGGTGATCTGGACGATCCTGATTGGCAGGCGCTGTGTGGCGTGGCTCAGAGTTATGAACCTGGCGCGGCGCGGGCTTTTTTCGAGCTGTTCTTTCGTCCTGTTCTGGTCGAAGACGGCGATGACGCCCTGTTCACCGGATATTTTGAACCTGAACTTGATGGGTCGAGAACCCCAACTGACAAATACCGCTATCCACTCTACCGGATGCCGCCCGAGGCGCGAGAGGCGGGCAAGTGGCTCAGTCGCCGTGACCTGCTGACCGGTGACGCACTGACAGGTCGGGGCCTTGAGATAGCGTGGGTCGATGACCCTGTTGAGTTGTTCTTTCTGCAAATTCAAGGCTCGGGCCGGATACGTCTGCCCGATGGCGGTGCATTGCGGGTTGGATATGGCGGTGCGAATGGGCATCCCTATCGCTCGATCGGCGCGGAACTGGTCCGACGGGGTGCGCTGGGCGCGCACCAGGTCAGCGCGCAGATGATCCGGACCTGGGTACGCAAAAACCCTGAAGCCGGGGCTGAGCTGTTACTACACAACCCTTCTTATGTTTTCTTCCGAGAGGTGACGCGTGTTGCGCCCGAGTTCGGACCGTTAGGCGCCATGAACCGCTCAGTGACCACGATGCGCAGTATCGCGGCAGATCCGGCTTATACACCTTTGGGCGCGCCAGTTTGGGTAGAAAAGGATGGCAAAAACCCGCTGCGCCGATTGATGATCGCACAAGACACCGGATCGGCGATCAAGGGTGCGCAACGTGCCGACATTTTCTTTGGCACAGGGGATGATGCCGGGCAGGCCGCCGGTCGCTTGAAGGATCCCGGCCGTATGGTTGTGCTGTTGCCGATCCAGAGGGCCTACGCCCTGTTACCGGATGAGTTCTGATGACCCGGCGCAAACTGACTGCGGAAGAGATCGATTTGTGGCGCAAGGTCGCCAAACAGGCTGAGCGTTTGCACCCCGAACTGCCTCAGACTGTGCACCCCACTACCTTGCCCAAGCCCAAACCGACCAAAACGCCCAAGGCGCGGATAGAAGCCTTTGAACTGGGTCAGACTGCGCCAACCAAACCGTCACGGAATAACCTGAAGCCATCAATCACCGAAGGTTTACGGACAAATCCGGTGCAGATGGACACCAAGTCTTTTGGTCGCATGAAACGCGGCAAGCTCAAGCCCGAAGGCAAGCTGGACCTGCACGGGATGCGCATGAACGCAGCCCATCCCGCATTGGTTCGGTTCATCCTGACCGCACAGGCACAGCGCAAACGGCTGGTGCTTGTCATAACCGGCAAGGGCAAGGACCGGGACGAACCGGGACCCATTCCAACGCCGCGTGGGGTCTTGCGCAATCAGGTGCCCCACTGGTTATCTATTCCACCACTTGCACAAGCAGTGCTGCAGGTAACACCCGCACATATAAGCCATGGCGGTGATGGCGCCTATTACGTTTACCTCAGGCGCGTCCGTTAGTCGGATCGCTGATTCTAGCTGGCCCACATGAACCGGATTCGCACGCGTACCCTGCCCTTACCCCTACTGGTTTATTGTTTCTGCAGGTCCCGCAACCCCGGTGATAAACTGCCGGCGCAATGAAACTTCGTAGCCTTGTCCAAGGCTTGCGAGGTTGTGCTTAACAACACAACCAGAACGGTATGGCAGACAATCGCCGATCCCATCTGATTGCATTGACCCAGCGGTTTCCGATTGCTTACCCTACGTAAAGCACCCCTGTGGCGCTGATATTTTTATGACGAATTTATGGTGGCCGAATGTTAGGCTCCACTGCCATTTCCCGACCTCAAAGGTCGGAAGCATCCGCCATTTCAGGTGACAATGGCGCCAACAAAGATGTGCTGTCGCTCAATCTGCCGAAAGGCGGTGGTGCAATCTCTAGTATAGGCGAAAAGATCAGCTCGAACCCGGTGACCGGATCTGCGTCCTTGACGATTCCGGTTCCTGTCAGTCCCGGGCGTGGTGGTTTCACACCAGAGCTGCAATTGACCTATGAGGCGGGTACCAGCAGCGGCATCTTCGGCTTTGGATGGTCGCTTTCGCTGCCCGAGATCACGCGCAAAACGGAAAAAGGCCTGCCCCAATACGACGATGCCGCCGGATCGGATGTCTTCCTGATTTCTGGGTCTGAAGATTTGGTGCCGCTGCTCGATTCTCAGGGGGCACAATGGGAAGATCGCGCGCGGTTTCCAGGTGTGACCATCCACAGGTTCCGCCCCCGGATCGAAAGCACCTTTGCCCGCATTGAGCGGTGGACAGACGAGGCGACGGGTATCGCGCATTGGCGTGTCACGTCGCGCGAAAACGTCACTTCGATCTATGGCGCGTCAGGCCTATCAAGGGTGGCAGACCCGGACGACCCCGCCCGTGTATTTCGCTGGTTGTTGTCCGAGACCTTTGACGACAAAGGCAACGCCATCCGATACGAGCATGTCGCCGAAGACGCAGTTGGAATCGATCAGGCGCAGGCGCACGAAGCCAATCGGTTCCGCACAGCCGAGCGGTATCTGAAACGCATCCGCTACGGCAATCGAGTCTCTCGTTTGGTTGATCCGGATGTGAATGCAGGTGGATGGCTGTTCACGGTCGTATTCGATTATGGCGAAGACCACCTGTTGCCAATCGCACCTGATCCCAACGTGGCGGCGGATGCTCAGCATGAGCTTGTCCATGCATCCGCTGATCCCGGCCGAAATTGGCAAATGCGCCCGGACCCCACATCAAGCTACCGCGCGGGCTTTGAGGTTCGGCGCTATCGTCGCTGCCATCGAATTCTGACATTTCACGATATCCCCGACCTGCCGACGGGCGAACCGGGCTATCGCGGTCTCGTGAAGGCAACTGAGTTTTCCTATGACGATTTCACGCCTCCCGGTGCTGACACTGATGACGAGCGTCAGCACCCCGGCAGTACGCGCTATGGCTCATTCCTCATGGCGGTCGCGCAGTCGGGCTTCGCTCCGGACGATACCGTTTCACCGCGCGATGTGAACGGAGCCACGTTCCTCGCCTACAGACGACAGGCAATTCCACCGGTGGAATTCACCTATAGCCGAGCTGAAGTGAACGATATTGTGCACGGCCTTGACCGCGAGCAGACCGAAGGTGCTCCGGCCGGACTTACCAATCCGGCAAACTGGGTTGATTTGGACGGTGACGGTGTTGGTGGAATTCTGACCTCGACCCCGGGTGCCTGGCATTACACTCGCAACCTTGGGCCAATGAACGGCACGGCGCGCTTTGCGGCCCCCGCGCTGGTTGCCGAGCGGCCTGCATTTGCTGAGTCAGGTCAATGGATGGACCTTGCTGGGGATGGTCGCCCGGATCTGGTGGTAATGGACCGGACAACCCCGGGGTTCCATGAGCGCGACGCGCAATCAGGTTGGTCCGACTTCCGCGCGTTTGAATATTGGCCACATATAGATGCGTCCAATGACAGCATGAAGATGGTTGACCTGACTGGCGATGGCCTTGCTGACATTCTTCTGACCGAGGACACCGCTTTTGTCTGGCACCCCTCTGAAGGCGAGGCCGGGTTTGGCCCCGCGCGCAGACAAGCGCAGCCATGGAACGACACTGACGGACCCCGACTTGTGTTTTCCGATCCGGAGGCTGCAATTTTTCTGGCGGATATGTCCGGCGACGGATTGTCTGATCTGGTTCGTATCCGCTGTGGTGAAGTCGCCTATTGGCCCAATTGCGGATATGGGCGTTTCGGCACCAAAGTGGCGATGGACGACGCGCCACAATTTGATCGCCCCGAAATGTTCGACCGCAGCCGCCTGCGCCTGACGGATATCGACGGCTCGGGCACCACCGACATTGTCTATCTGGGTGCAGAAGGTATCGACCTCTATTTCAACATGTCTGGCAACCGGCTTGCACCGCGTCGACGCCTAGGGAATGTGCCGCCGCTTGATACCGAAACTTCGGTTGATCTGCTCGATCTATTTGGAACGGGCACCGCCTGTCTTGTGTGGTCCTCTACTTTGTCCCGCGACGCAGGTCAGCCACTGCGTTACGTCGATCTGATGGGCGGACAAAAACCGCATCTTATGACCCGATATGTCAACAATTTCGGTGGCGAGACCGAGTTGCACTATGCCTCGTCGTCGCGGTTTTACCTGCAAGACCTTTATGAAGGACGCCCTTGGGCCACGCGCCTGCCGTTCCCGGTGCAGGTGGTTGATCGCATCGTTACACATGATCGTGTGGCGCAAACCCGGTTCGTATCTCGCTTTGCCTTTCACCATGGTCATTTCGACGGGGTCGAGCGCGAGTTTCGCGGGTTCGGCATGGTCGAACAATGGGACACCGAGGAATTTGCGACGCTCTCGTCAGATGCGCTGGGGCCACTGGCATCAAACGAAGAACCGGCATCTCATGTTCCGCCCGTACTGACCAGAACATGGTTTCATACCGGCGTGTATCTCGACCAAGGTAGTCTGCCCGATGTCTTGGCTGGTCTGCTTGATGGGCAGGATCGTGGGGAATACTGGCGCGCACCCGCTTGGCGTGACGACGATGTTGAAGCGCGACGGCGGCTTTTGCCAGACACGGTGTTGCCACCCGGATTGACAACCGGAGAAACCCGCGAGGCTGCGCGCGCGCTTCGCGGCACGGTGCTTCGGCGTGAAACCTATGCGCTCGATGGCAGGGCGGAGCCCGGCTATCCCAACGGTCACCCCTATCAGGTGGTCGAGCAAACGCAGACTGTGCATCTTCTGCAGTCCCGTGGACCCAACCGTCATGCCGTGTTTCTAACCCATGCCCGGGAAAGTCTAACCGCGCATTATGAGCGGATCCCCGATGACCCGCGCCTTCAGCATCAGGTCATACTGGAGGTTGACCCGTTTGGGACTGAACTGCGCCGCGTCGATCTCATGTATGGCCGGCAAACACCTGATCCGACGCTGACGCCTGAAGATCAGGCGCGTCAGGCGCTGTTACATGCGGTATTACACACGCGGCGCGTCACGGACCTGATCACGACAGATCAAACCTACCGCGCCCCGGTGTCATGTGAAGAACAAAGCTTTGAGCTTACCGGCTTAAGCCCAGCGCCGGGTACGCGTTTGTCCTTTGATGAGATCGAGACAGAGGCGAACGCTGCAGCCGATCTTGCTTATGAAGCGACCCCAACCGCGGGTCAGGTGCAGCGTCGTCTGATCGAACACCGCCGTCAGTATTTCCGGGATGATACGCTGACCGGCCCACTGCCGCTTGGCCAGATGGGCAGTTTGGGGCTTTTCCATCAAAGCTTCCAACTGGCCTTCACGCCGGGTCTTGTCACGCAGGTTTATGGAGGCCGCGTTGGTGCGGCCGAGATGGCGCAGGCGGGATACACCGAGATTGACGGCGACGGCCAGTGGTGGCGCCCATCGGACCGTCAGCTTTTGTCGCCCTCAAGCGGTGATACGCCCGCGCAAGAGCTGGCATTTGCACGACAGCATTTCTTTCGACCACATCGCCTGCGGGACCCGTTCCATCAGCCTGCGACACATACGGAAACAACAGCCCGCTATGACGCTTTCGACCTGCTGATCGAGGAAACGCAGGACGCATTGGGCAATCGCATGTCGGCAGGGGTACGCTCGACCGGTCCAGCTGGCGCAATCACCGAACGCCGACAGGATTATCGCGTTTTGCAAGCCTCGGTATTGACCGATGAGAACGGCAATCGCAGCGAGGTGGTCTTTGACGCCTATGGCCGCGTGACCGGCATGGCCCGAATGGGCAAGGTCGATGGGCCCGACGAAGGTGACAGGCTGGATGGCTTTGATCCGACACTGGTGCCTGCAGCACGCACCCAAGTGCTGATTGATCCGCGTGGACCTGAAGCTCTGGCAGCACTTGGGCGCGCGACAATGCGTTATGTTTATGATCCATGGGCCTATTATCACTCTCGTGGGGATCCTGCCCCATCACCCGTCATCGGTCTTTCCCTGCATCGAGAGGTTCACGACAGTGATCTTTTGCCGGGTCAAGCCACCCCGTTCCTGGCCGAAATTACCTTTACAGATGGGATGGGGCAGGAAATTCAACGCAAGATTCAGGCCGAAGACGGTCCGGTCCCAACGCGTGATAGCTCGGGGAACATCCTGTTGGGTCCTGATGGTCGACCGGTTATGTCCGCATCGCCGTCGCCACGCTGGGTCGGTACCGGCTGGCAAGTGCGTAACAACAAGGGCAATATTGTTCGACAGTTCGAACCGTTCTTCACAGATCGCCCGACCTATGAGTCCGACATCCGCATTGGTGTAAGCCCAATTTTCTTCTACGACGCATTGGGGCGTGAGATCGGGATTCTGAACCCCGATCATACATGGAGCAAACACCGGTTTTCTGTTTGGGACCAGACGACATGGGACCCGGGCGATACTGTACTGATTTCGGATCCCGCCCAAGACCCCGATCTTGGCGACCATTTCCGCAGGTTGCCGCAGGCTGCCTATTTACCCACTTGGCACACGCTGCGAACCGATCCGGCGCAAGCGCAGGCGTTGGCGACCCGTTTCCCCGATCCCGAAGACCGGCAGCGCGCCACTGAGGCTGCATCGAAATCGGCGCTTTATGATGACACACCGATGCGGGCATTGGCGGATACCCGTGGTGCGCTGATCGCGCGCCTCACCACGAACCGCACTCTCTACAGCAACACGGCCCCGGGCACCCTACCGACCGAGACACTCCACCGCGTTGCGACCGAAATCGATATCGAAGGCAATACGCGCCGAACCTGGGATGAGCTTGGGCGCGAGGTTCAGCGTACCGCTTTCGACATGCTCAGCACCGCCATTCGGACCGACAGTATGGAGGGCGGTACCCGTTGGCGGCTATCGGATGTAAATGGCGAAACGGCGTTTACGTGGGATGCGCGCGACCACCGGCTGCGCCACGAATTCGATGTATTGCGCCGACCCATCGCCACTCATCTAAGCATCAATGCGGTTCCTGAGCTGCGGATCGATGAAACGGTCTACGGAGAATCGCTGCCGACACCCGAAGCCCTGAACCGCCGCAAACGCATCGCGATCAGCCGCGACCAATCCGGCACGATGGAAATTCTGGCCCATGATTTCAAAGGCAACCCAATCCGCAGCCAGCGGCAACTGGCGCAGGAGTTTCGCACCACGCTCGATTGGGCCGCACCCGTGGCGACTGAGCCCGAGATTTTCGCAGGGCAAACCCGCTTTGACGCGCTGGACCGTCCGGTCCAACTGGTGCCGCTGCAATCGCAATCGCCGGGCGCGCGCATCCAGGTTGTGCAGTACCGCTATAACCCGTCCTCGCGGCTTGATCGGGTGGACACCTGGCACGCACGACCCGCGGCACCTGACACTTTATTGGATCCCGCCACTGCGGATCATTCCGTGGTCACAGGCATTGCATACAACCCTTGGGGCGACCGCGAACGCATCACCTATGGCAACGCGGTTGAAACAGAAATCCTGCATGATCCGTTGACCCGTCTCACCGAACGCATCATCACCCGGCGCGATGCAACCGGATTTGGCTCGGACTGTCCGACACCGCCAGTTGCAGGCTGGCCAGGATGCCACTTGCAGGCGCAGCACATGATCTACGATGTGTCCGGTCACGTGACCCACATCCGCGACAGCGCGCAACAGCAGATCTTTTTCCGCAATCGCCGTGTTGATGCCTCTAACGACTATACGTTTGATGCCCTGCATCGATTGATCGAGGCGACGGGCCGCGAACATCTGGGCCAGCAAGGCGGCGCACCCGGTGCCCACAGCTATAACGATGCCGCGCGAACCCGGCTGCCACACCGCGGTGATGGTTTCGCTCTTGGCCGGTATCTTGAGCGTTTTCACTATGACATTGCGGGCAACCTGATTGAGATGCGCCACCGGGGCTCTGATCCCGTAGCGCCCGGTTGGACGCGGACCTACACCTATGGCGAGGACAGCGATCTGGCCGCGGGGGTATCCTCGAACCGCTTAAGTCAAACATCGGTCGGTGCCGTGAATGATATCATCAGTCAGGGCGGCGATGGCTATGACGCGATGGGCAACATGCTGCGCCTTTCTCATCTCGATCAGATCGCATGGGACCACGACAACCAACTGCACATGTGCCGCCGTCAGGCAGTTGGACCTGATGATGCGGACGGCCTGGCGCACCAAGGGGACCGCACATTCTTTGTTTACGCCTCTGACGGGACTCGCATCCGAAAAGTGACAGAAACATCTGCAGGAGCCATTCGGCGCGAGACGATCTCGCTGGGCGGGTTCGACATTATCCGCGAACCGGCTGCAAACCCGCGGACCCGAGAGACCCTGCATGTGGGGGACGAAGCCGGCCGTATCGCATTGGTTGAGACCACGATCGCCAGTGGTGCGGTCAGCCGCGTCATTCGTTATCAGCACAGTAACCATGTGGGCAGTGTGGGGATCGAACTGGACGAGAACGGCAATGTTCTGTCTTACGAGGAATACAGCCCCTTCGGCAGTACCACCTATCAAGGCGTTGCCACCGCTGGCCTAGGTCCGAAACGTTTTCGATATACCGCGATGGAGCGGGATGCCGAAACCGGGCTTAACCATCATGGTGCCCGCTATGCCGCCCCTTGGCTCGGCCGATGGATCAGCGCCGATCCCATCGGAATTGAAGGTGGGCTGAACCTTTATGCTTATGCCTATAACAACCCGGTAACGCTCAACGATCCCGAGGGCACTGCGCCGCCCACTGTGCCCAACGGAGGCCTTGAAGTTGCATCGTTGCAGAAGGGTCTTGAGACGCTTGATGCGCTGGCGACTCAGGTCAGGAACACTGAAGGCAGCGTGCAGGAGTTTGCCCTTATCAAAGAGAACAACACGTTCAAGATATTGAAGGGCACGGCCACCAAGCCCGAGGTCTCGATTCCAAAGGGAACGACGGCTATCGCACACACGCACCCGCCCACTGCCATGGTTTCCTTTGCAGACGTCAACACCACCCATGCCCAGGGTGTGAAGGTCGCCGGAGTCCGGTCTCACCTGGTGGCGCATGGCAACGGTAATTGGACGCTGATCGAGATCCCGAAACAGGGAAACGGAATGTTGACCTCATTCGACACCAATACCGGCATGATCAAGGGCACCGTGCAAGTCTACCGCCCGGGCGCTGCACCCGATACTGCGTCGATGGTGCAAAAAGTCGACACCATGAACATGGTGAACAAGCAAGGCAAAATCACCTCAATCTCCAAGCTCGCCAAAGCAATGCGGGGTAGCAAGGCAGTGTCGCAGACCCTGTCCGGGGGCCGCGCCATCCTAGGGGTCATGGGCCGTGGGCTCATGGTGATCGGTATGGCGGCCAGCGGCATTCAGGTTGGCACAGGGATCACGCAAATCGCCGAAGGCGAGACCGGCGTGGGCACCGCAAATGTGGTCGAGGGCACAGCCTCGGGCACTCTCAACGTGGTCTCGGTGTCGGGCAAGCTCGTCACGGGTGGTGGTGCCGGATCGGTCTTTGCCGCCGGGCTCGCAGCTTTCGGCTCAATTGCACTGGCCGGAACCGAAGCTCGCTCCGCAATCAAAGGCGAAAAAACCGCCGCGCGCGAAGCGGCCGATTTTTGGGTGGACGAAATCAACGCAGGCCATCGTCAGGGCGGCGTTGGCGGCTTCTTCCGACGGTCCGCTGGATACCTTGGCCTGGGCGCGGCAGGCACGATGTCGATCCTGCAAGGCCAGGGCATCAAAGGCCATTTGAAATGGTGAACGCAGTTGTCAGAAAGGGTACCTCCTCATGACCAAAGTTACGCATCCGCTAAAGCCCAGAATGCGCCGCGCTACGGTGGGCGATCTGCAATCCGCTTTGCTGGCACTGCTGCGTGAAGGCTTGGTGCTGGCCAATGATATCAACGCGCGCCGAGCGCTGGCCGATATCGTGTCGCGCGAAAAGGATGGCCGCACACCGACCTACGGAAAAGGCACCACTGAAGCCGTTCGCCTGATTCAGAAAGAGGCCGATCTGTCCCCGACCGGCAGTGTCGATAAAAGGACGGCGGCTGTGATTAACGATCTGGTCGCTCGACTGGACACACCGACGGATTTTGGCACCTACCGTGTCAGCGGTCGCGTCATAAGTGCGCAAAGTGCGGCTGTTGATGGCCTTGCTGTTGTTGTTGTCGACAAAGGTGTCGGCGGCGACGTTGAACTGGGGAAGGCTACAACCGGTAAACGCGGTGCCTTCGAGATTGTGTTTGCCGGAGATCAGATCACCAAGCGCGGCAAGGATGCGCCAGACCTTCAGGTGCAGGTGCGTTTGAATGACGATGTGGTTGCCGCTTCGGCGGTGGAATATGACGCCGGACCGGATTCCGAGCTTTCCGTGGTTCTGCCTGCTGAAAGTGCCGCAAAACTGTCGTCAGAACACGCCACACTGACCAAGGCGCTCTCTGGTCAGTTCAACGGTGCCTTGTCGAAACTTGAAGAAAGCGACACCCGTCAGGACATCACATATCTGGCCAATAAAACAGGTTGGGACGCGCGCGCCGTGGCACTGGCGTCGCTATCCCAGCAGTTGTCTGACAAGACCGCTGGACGGCGTGGTCAACGCATCGACTCTGGCCTGTTCTATGCGCTTTTACGTGCAGGTGTTCCCGCCGATGACACCGCGGTTTTCCGCACGCCCCCTGCTAAAGTGGCGCAAATCTGGAAATCCGCGCTGGATGAAGGATTGATCGACGCCAAACTGGCGGATCAGACAGATGCCTCCCTTGCCCGATTTACCGAAGTCTCCGCGCGCGTGCGGCTGGATACGCCCCCTCCCGGGACTTTGGCCGGAATGCAGCCTTTGCTTGCACTTTCGCTGACGCGGGATGACGAGCGTGAAACTTTTGCCGCGCTCCATGCGGCGCATGGTGATGATCTCGATACATTCTGGACCGAGGTAGAGGGTAAGTTGGGTCAGGACAAAGCCGCCCGTTTGCAGACCGATGGCAAGCTTGCCTATCTGACGCTCAACAACTCCAAGCTGGTCGAACGCTTGCACCGTGACACCGATGGCGATGCGGACGGTACGTTGGGAGGCCTAGTGAAGGCGGGTTTTCATAAAGCCGATGCCTGGGCCGCGATCATGGATAATACCGACCCCGTACCAGAGGCAGTTCAGGGCAGGGATGCCGCCGAAAGACGCGCCAACTATGCAGAATTCATGGCCGCTCAGGTGCGGCTGTCTTTCCCGACTGCGGTTGTTGCGGAAATGGTCCGGGCGCAGGAGACGCCATTGGTCGATACCGGGTTGTCGAACAACGTTCATGAATTCCTCGCAAAACATGCCGATACCTTCCAGATAGGTCAGCAGCCCGTTGCGCGCTTTATTGCAAAAAATGCGCTGGACGAACCGCCAGAAGTAGTGCGCGAAATCTCACGCATTCAGCGGGTCTATCAGATCTCGCCCGACGACAGCAGTATGAATGCCATGCTGGCTGCAGGGTTGGATTCGGCCTATACGGTCGTGGCGCTGCCACAAGATGAGTTCCTGCGCGCCCACAAGGCCGTTCTGAACGAGGCCGTCGCGTTGCAGATCTACCGCAAGGCCGAACAGGTTCATGGAGCGGTTCTGAATCTGGCCACCGCTTATATGACTCACCGGATGATGCCAGCGATCGGCCCCAGCGTGGGCGCTGCTGACGGGTTTTTGAACCCTACCCCGGGCGGGTCGGACAATTTTGGCGATGTGATCGCATACTCCACATTAGAAGAGCTATTTGGTTCGATGGATTATTGCGGGTGCGAGCATTGCCGTTCGGTCCTCAGCCCCGCAGCCTATCTTGTCGATCTTCTGCTGTTTCTCGATCGCCCCGCGACCGAGATTCCGAACGGCTTCACCAATCCACTTGATGTGTTGCTTGATCGGCGGCCTGATATTCAGCACCTGCCTCTGACTTGCGAAAACACTCTGACGCCTGTGCCATACATCGACTTGGTGAACGAGGTGCTGGAGCATTTCGTTGTCAACGGCATGTCTTTGGGTGGATATCAGGGTCATTCGACCGATGGTCAAACACCGCCTGAAGAGTTGCTGGCCAGTCCACAATTTGTGCGCGATGCCGCCTATGCCACGCTGGCCACCGCCCAATTCCCTGCCCCCCTGCCGTTTGACCGTTCGTTGGAGGCACTGAAGGCCCTGTTCAATCGTTTCGACGCGCCTTTACATTGGGTTATGGCCGACTTGCGTTCGTCAGACGCGCTGGACGATGCACCGTACGGATGGCGCGACATCTGGCTGCAGCGCTTGAACATCTCGCGCGGTCTCAACGCCGTCCTGACCGAAAGCGTGTCGGTTGCCGGGTCAGCGCGACCCGATCTGACAGTGCGTTCGCTTTATGGTTTTGATGCGGGTGCCAGCGCCGCCGAAGTGCGTGATGGCTTGGAAAGCGTGCGCGACCTGTGCCGCCGCACCGAGATCACGCCGGTTGATCTCGTGAACATCCTAAAGACCGAGTTCGTGAACCCCGGAGCCGCGCTGATCCCGAAGCTTGAGCATCTTGGCCTGGGCTTCGACGATATCCGGGCCTTCCGGGACGGCGCGATCAACTTCGCAGAACTACAAAGCCGGATGGCGGCAGGGGTCGAGCCTGAACGCTTTGGGGGTGATATCGAGGCATGGTTGCTTGATGACACTACTTTCGACCGGATCATGGGTCTGATCGTGCTTACAAATCCGCAAGACCCGTCGGATATGTGCGACCTAAGCGCGCTTGAACTGCGTCACCCAGACCCTGATCCGCTGTCCAACCGCCTTGAATGGAATGACTTTATCCGGATTAACCGGTTCGTCCGCCTGTGGCGTGTTCTGGAGCTTAGCATTGCCGACACGGATTCTATCATCTCGGCGCTTTATCCGACGAACCAGATGCCGGGCGGCGCCGACGCGCAGGTAGACCTGGCTCGCATGGATGCCGGCTTTGCCGAGCTCCTGCCACAGTTGGGCATCGCCATGTCGGCCCTTGATGCGCTGGAGCTAAGGCCCGAGGACGCGCTGCGCCCGATCCTGGCCCTCTTTGGACCAATCAGCACCAATGGAACCGCCGCGCTATTCCGTGAAATGTTCCAGCGGCCTGCTCGCGAAAACCCCGCCTTTGCCGAGGACGGTTTTGGCGGTGTGCTTACAGACCCTGCGGCCCCGTTGCTGCCCGAGGTTGAAACCTTGCGCGCGGCCTTTTCATTGACGGGTCCGGAATTTAACCGGATCGTCGCTGTTTTGGGGTTCGATGACACGACACCCCTGACCATCGAGACGGTCAGCGCAATCTACCGTCGCGGCTGGTTGGCGCGCGCGCTTGAGCAAAGCTTGCCGGGATTGGAGCGTTTGCTGCAAGCCACCGGTCTTGACCCCTATGGCCCGCAAGACGCCACTGCACCCGCTCTGTTGACGGTTATCGATCTGGTGCATCGCCTGTCCGAGCTAGGCCTGTCGCTGGAAACAGCGCTGGCGCTGCTGTTGAACCATGACCCAAGTGGTCAGACGACACCGCCCGCAGAAAACATCACGACCCTGGCACGCGATCTGCGTGCAGGGTTTGCGGCGATCACCAATGACTTTGTTCTGGTGGACGATCCCGATGGCGGTATTGCCCGGTCCCACATGGCTCTGGTCTATGGGGCCGAAGCGACCGAGCAGTTCTTCGGATATCTGGAGGCCACATCCTCGGCCGAGGTTACCTATGACCATTCTGCCACTGCGCTAGAGCCGGCGATCCTGGCCGAGGCGCCCGATCAAATCGCTTATGACGATTTCCGCAAGGTTCTGGTTTTCAACGGGCTCATGTCGACCACTGTCAGAGATGCCCTGCAGGCCGTCGCCGGGACACCTGCTGCCTTCATGCCAGCAATTGACGCTTTGTTCAATGCAAGCGAGGCACAATCACAGCCATTCTTCACCCGCTTCCCCGAGCTGCTCCCGCTTCACGACGCATACCGCAGCTCAACTGCGTCAAAGGCCGAGGCCTATCGTGCCCTGCTTGAAGGAATCCTGCCGCAGCTGATCTCAAGACGGAAACGCCAGGTGGCGCTGCAGCTTCTGGGTACCGCGATCGAAGTTGAGGCCGATCTGGCAGCCGTCCTGTTCGAAAAGGCCGAGGTTCTGCATGCGGCGACTGATCCAGCCAGCTCCGCGCTTGAGGATGCCCTGATGCTCGAATCCGGGGGTCTGAGTGCTGAAATCAGCGATGGTCCGGCCCACACTGCACCACCTGCGCGGGTCGAAACCATTTCTGGCGCGATTGATTTTGTCTCCACTGGAACAGTGCTGCCAGACAATCAAACCACACCAGGTTCTTCGATTTCGATCCGGTTACGGGGATATCTGGAAGCGCCTGAAAACGGGTTCTTCAACATTGCTGTCGAAGCTGATGCGGGCGCGACCGTGACACTCAGCATCGCGGGCGAACCTGTTCTTCTAACCGAGGCGGGCGGCATATGGTCAAACACCAACGCGATCGAGCTTCGCGCAGGCACTTTGGTCGAAATCGCGCTGGGCGTGGCCAATGTGACCGACCGTCTGGCGTTGCGTTGGAGTGCACCGGGCCGAGGAACTGAGGTCATCGGCGCTACGCATCTCTACCCGGCTGATCCGGTATCGCATCTGGGCGCGGCCTACCTGCGCACGCGCCGCATTGCACGGTTGTCCGAAACGCTGAAACTTGACGTCGCTGAGATCTTGCACCTGACGACACATGGCGATTTGCAGATTGCGGGTGCGGCCTGGCCAAACAGCCTGCCCGTCACCGGTACACCCGATGATCCGACCTCTGCCGCGCTGATGGGGGTGCTAACGGCCCACCTGCGCATGGCGCGATTAAAGGCGACTTATGCCCCTGAAAATGCCCGGCTGGTCTCGATAGCCGAGAATCCAGCGGTCGCCATAGCCGACGCCGAGGCTGAGTTGTTCCAAGTCACGCGCTGGGATCCCGTGGATATCGCCGCCCTGTTGGTACATTTCGGACTCACCCCTGCCGATATTGGCGATCTGGCCGTTCTGGAGCGGCTTCATGACATCGCCGAATGGCTGGCGGCACTTGGGATTCCGGCGACAGCGCTGATCGCCGCCGCAACACCCGCCCCAACCGGACCCATTGTGCGGAATTTCCGGGCTGCCCTTCGCGCGCGCTACAGCCCGGATGACTGGCTCAAAATCCTGCAACCGATCAATGACCGCCTGCGCAAGCGCCAGCGTGATGCATTGGTGGCGCATATCCTGCACGATCTGCGCGGGCGTCCGGATGCGGCGCATATCAACACGCCCGAAAAGTTATTCGAATTCTTCCTGATGGACGTGCAGATGGAGCCGTGCATGCTCACTTCGCGGGTTCGTCACGCATTGTCCTCGGTACAGATCTTTACCGAGCGCTGCCTGATGAACCTTGAACCCCGTGTAGCCGCGTCCAGCCTCAGGTCGAAACACTGGGAATGGATGAAGCGCTATCGCGTGTGGGAGGCAAACCGGAAAATCTTCCTGTACCCTGAAAACTGGATGGAGCCGGAATTGCGCGACGACCAGTCACCCTTCTTCCGCGAAGCGATGAGTGAATTGCTGCAGGGTGACATCACCGAGGAACGCGCAGCCACCTCGCTGATCGGGTATCTGCAGAAACTGGAAGAGGTCGCCAAACTGGAAGTATGCGGTCTCTACCAGATCGAAGGCGATCCCGGTGCTGCAGACGACGTGTTGCATGTTATCGGGCGCACCGCCGGGGCCAAACGCAGTTATTACCACCGGACCCGTGCCTACGGCTCGTGGAGCGCGTGGGAGAAAATCCCGCTGGATATCGAGGATAATCCGGTCATGCCGCTGGTCTGGAACAATCGTCTGTTCCTGTTCTGGATCAAGATGATGCCGGAAAACACGGCACAAGGAACACCCAACGCGGGATCAGGCCCGCTGGCCGAGGTTGAGGCGTCATCGTTGATGGATGTTGATGAACCCACCTTTGACGTCAAGGTCATGCTGAACTGGACCGAACGGGTGGATGGCGTGTGGCAACCGCCGCGCAGTTCGGATCCTGATGAGCCCCTGTTGCTGCGCGAAAACGTGCCAGCCCGAGAGATGCGCAATTTCCGTAAAGGCATCCGCCTGTCTTCATTCCCATGGACCAACGGGATGCGGATATCGATCTCGTACAAGGATTGGTTGGGCGTTTCGTTCTTCATGTACAACACGTTTAGCACACCCGATACGCGCTCACCCAAGAAGGCGCCGCATTTCTTGCCGAAACGTATTACGTCGACCGGGTCAAACCGCCTTACAGCGATCTATTCCAATGACGGGATCACGCATCGGTTGCTGTCCAATAAGGCGCCCGATCAGGCCACACAGCCGCATCACCCGACCAATGGAGAAGCCTGGGAGTCGCCGTTCTTCTATGCCGACCCGCGACATGTGTTCTACGTGTCCACGAAGCAGCGGATCGTCGAAGTTGTGACTTGGCTTGATTTTGGCCGCGTGGCCGAGGTTGACCCGACAATCGATACCATGGTGCTGGCATTCGAGCCGTTTGCCGAGCAGCCCGACCGGATTGAACGGGTGACTGCAATCCCCGGCTTTGGCAGCGCCGACCTGAGCACTCTTCGTGCATTCGTGACCGAAGACGCCTTTGTCCATACAGCGCTGGGCACCGGTGGCACGGTCCGCTTTGGCGACCGCGACATCGGCCCGATGGGCAGCACCGTCCGCATGCGTCGCACTTGATCCGGAAAGGACTTTGATCATGGATACCAGCAAGATCAGCACTTACGGCTATCATCACCTGCTTGATCAGGACATTTTCGGCCCCCAGAAGATCAAGCTTATCAGCTATGAAAAACACTGGGACTACACGTTTGAAAACTTCTTCCACCCCTTCGTGTCGGAGTTGATCGAGCGTCTGAACATACAGGGTGTGCCCGGGATGTTGTCCCCGGAGTTTCACAAAAGCTTGCGCAAGTCATTCTTCAATTCCCTCTATTCCCCGCAGGAAACCGACAAGATCGACATCCATTCGTTCCCAAAGGAAATCGACACGCGGATGGGTGGGCCTTATGCCAACTACAATTGGGAACTGATGTTCCATGTGCCGCTGACCATTGCGGTGCACTTGTCCAAGACCCAACGTTTCGCCGAAGCGCAACGCTGGTTCCATCTGATTTTCGATCCGACCGAGAATGACCCCGATGTACCGGTGCCCACACGCTATTGGCGTTTCCTTGCCTTTCGCGAGGGCGAAGCCCAATCCATCGATACGTTGTTGACCCTGCTCAGCAAACCAAACGACGAATGCACTGACGCGGAGCTGGCCGAGAAAGAAGCGATCCTAAATGGGTATGAAGCGGTGCGAAACACCCCGTTTCAGCCCTTTGCAGTCGCGCGCACACGGACGATTTCATTCATGATGCACGTGGTGATGAAGTACCTCGACAATCTGATTGCCTGGGGTGACAACCTGTTCCAGCAATTCACGCGCGAAGCCATCATGGAAGCGCTGCAGATCTATGTGCTCGCCTCGAACTTGCTGGGCGACAAGCCGCAGCGTTCACCTGCGGGTGGAACAACCACGCCACGCACCTTTGCGCAGCTTCGGGCGCAAGGGCTTGATCCGATGGGCAATGCATTGGTCGAGCTTGAAGGCGCGTTCCCCTTCAATTTCACAACGCCAACAGGTGCGGGCACCAGCGACAGCGCTGCGCCGTTATTCGGTATGGCCCGCACGTTGTATTTCTGCATCCCGCATAATGAAAAGCTGCTGGGTTATTGGGATACGGTTGCCGACCGTCTGTTCAAAATCCGCAACTGTATGGATATCGAAGGGCAGGTTCGTCCGCTTGCCCTGTTCGACCCGCCGATCGATCCCGGAATGCTGGTCAAGGCGGCGGCGGCTGGGCTGGATATCGGCTCTGTCGTTTCGGGTTTGAATCAACCGGTCAGCCCCGTCCGCTCGCGCGTGTTGATCGAGAAGGCGGCGGAATTGGCCGGAGAGGTCCGCAATATCGGGTCGGCGTTGCTGACCGCCTTGGAAAAACGCGACGCCGAGGCACTGGCCCTGTTGCGGCAAGGTCACGAAGTCAGCTTGCAGAAACTGCAGGTCGATCTTCGTTACCTTCAATGGAAAAACACCGAGGCAGCGACGCAAGCGTTGATAGGCAGTCGTGGCGCGGCGCTTGAGCGATTGAACTATTACAAGCGCCTGCTGGGTCAGGAAGCTGATCCAAATGCGCCCGAGACCCTGGAGCTGACCCGTCAGACCCTGACAAAGGCCAATTTCGACGAAGCCTACGAAGCACTTGTTGCGCAATATGACGTCCCGGTTCAGCGGCTGGAGTTTCCCGATCTTGAGCGTCCGGGCGATGGCGATGGCGCGCAGACGTCAGGCCAAACCGGGGACGGAGACCTTCACCTGTCGAAAAAAGAGAATGAAGAACTTAACATCCTGCTGCCAATAGCCCGGGACACAACGTTGGCCAAATCGGTGTTCCACTCGATCTCGGCAACGCTTACCCCGATCCCCGACCCGAAACTGGACCTGCATTATTGGGGCCTCGGTGGCACCATCGACTTTAAGGTGGGAACCGTGCTGTCCTCGGTCATGCGGATCGCGGGGGATGTATCCGGGATGATCGCGGATTGGAACCGTGATCAGGCCGGGATGGCGGCTCGCGCTGCCGCCTATGAACGCCGCGCCGACGAATGGATATTGCAGCACAATCTGGCGGCCCATGATGTGATGCAGATCGGGCGTCAGATTCTGACATCGTTGATCGCGGAACAGGCGCAGCATCGCGAATATCTGAACGTCAAAAAGGCAATCCGTCTGACCGAACAGACCCGCGATTTCCTGCAGGATAAGTATACCAACGAAGAACTTTACGGCTGGCTGCAGGGCGAGCTGTCAAAGCTGTATTACGAGTATTACCGCTTTGCCTTCGATACCGCACGGCGTGCCGAGCAGACCATGAAAGCCGAACTGATGCGGCCCGAGCTGGATCAGAAAACTCTGGTGCAGTTCAACTATTGGGATGGCGGTCGCAAGGGGCTTCTTTCCGGCGAGGCGCTGCTGCTGGACGTCAAGCGGATGGAGCTTGCGTATCATGAACACAACCGCAACGAATACGAGCTGACCAAACATGTCAGCCTGCTACAAATCGATCCGCTGGCCCTGGTCAATCTGCGAAGAACAGGTCGGTGTACCTTTAAAATCCCCGAGGCGCAGTTCGATCTGGATGGGCCGGGCCACTACTTCCGCCGGATCAAGAGTGTTGCGCTCAGCCTGCCCTGCGTGTCCGGGCCCTATATTGGGACCCACGCGAAACTCGTGCATCTCAAGAGCAGCATCCGGCAGCGACCGGACATCGGGGATGGCTACGTTCGCACGGGACCCGAAGACGACCGTTTCGCCGATATTCACAGCGCCGAAAGCAATGTGTTCAGTGCTGCGCAAATGGAAACCGGTCAGTTCGAGGGCATGCCTGATGATCGCTATTTACCATTCGAGAATGTGGGCGCAGTCAGCGAATGGCGGCTGGAGCTGCCGGCGGACCCAACGCAGGGCGATCCGCAACAGTTCGACTATGACACGATCTCGGACGTCGTCTTGCACCTGCGTTACACTGCGCGGGATGGCGGTGGGCCTGTGCGCAATGCAGCCGTTGATCAACTGAAGTCCGACATTGCGGCAGACGGGACTGTGGGCAATGTGCGGCTATTCTCACTGCGGCACGAGTTCCCGACAGAATGGGCACGCTTCCGCCGCGAAACACCCGCTGCGGGTGGGCGTCACGAGCTGCGGTTGACACTCCGACCCGAGCACTATCCCTATTGGTCGGCTGGTCGCCTCACGACGCTCAAACGGTGCGATCTTTTTGCTGAAAGCAGTCTGGATGCTGCTCCGGCAACAATCACGGTGTCTGATCGCTCTGATACCAGCGACGGAGGTGTGGTTCAGGACACATTGACCCGCCGACCGGAACTGGGCGATCTGGCGGTTGGTCAGTTGGCGACGGTTCCGTTACCCGCAGGCCCAACGGGTGAGATCGTGCTGTTTTTCGACACCGCAGAGTTCGAGGATATGCTGATGACTGTAACCTGGGGTGGTTGACGATCCTTAGCCATATAGGAACGTCACGGATGGCGCGGACCATCCGGGGTGATCATCCAGTTTGACAGGGTCTTGTCCATTTTCCGCATCCGGTGACGCAACATGTCGCGTGTCATGCGCGCCAATGTGGCGGCGTGTTCAGGATGTTCTGCTACGTTCTCCATCTCACCCTGCCCTTCACTGTCAAACAGCATGGGCGGCAGGTCGGCTGCGAACTCGATCAGAGTAAATCGGTCGTCGCGCAGGATGCTTAGGCAGCTTTCCTCCAGCCCCGTTTCCAGATCACGTTGCCAGCGGGTTGGGTTCAGCGGATCAGCGAAGTCCAGCTCCGAGAATGAATAGCGGCGCCAGTCAACCGGGGTTGAGGATTCACTCTGAAGGAAGGGCATCAGCGATTGCCCATTCATGGAATCCGGTATTGCCTGTCCGACCCAATCGAGAATTGTTGGAACGATATCAATTGATTCCGTTGGTGCCTCGACCCGTTTGCCACGGGCTCCATCGGGCACGCGAACGATCAACGGTGTATGATAGGCCGCATCATAAACCGACATTTTACCCCAACTGTGCCGATCCCCCAGCATCTCGCCATGATCTGCGGTGACCACCAGCAATGTGTTGTCATACTGCCCGGTCTCTTTCAGGAACGAAACCACGCGGCCGATATGATGATCTACCTCCGTGGCAAGACCCAGATAGATCGAACGCAGCGTCTGCACTACCTCGTCCGTAGGTTCAAGGTCCGGGAAGCCTTCAACAAATCCGGCAACCGTGCTGTTGGCCCGTGCCGGAGCGAAAAACGGATGCAACGCCTCTTCGGCCTCGGCGGTTAGTAACCGCGATGGCAATGGTAGCGAGGCAGGGTCATACATTCGGTTATATGGTGCCGGGGCTACCAGCGGTGGATGCGGGCGAATGTAGGTCAGATGTGCAAACCATCCCCGGTCATCATCCGCATAGGCCGGCATGGTTTCCAGAAACCGATCGGTTAGAAAGGCGGTATCGCTATCCTCGGCTGCGTAGAAGGCCGGGTCATTCAGTGCAGGCTGGCCGCCATCGGGTGCGACCGGTTTGAACACGTCAATGTAGTTTTCGAACTCATATCCACGGTTTTTCAGATGAGAACGCCATGGGAATGACATCTCCAACCGCATTTCCAGCATTTCCTGAAAACCGGCCATGTGGAATTCATATGACCTGAGCGCCGGGTCTTTTGCATCAAACACGCGCGGGTCCTGTGATGTGTCGGTATATCCAAACAGCATCGGCAGATACCCTGCCTTGCGCATCTCGCTGGCGATGGTCGGTGCATCGTGGCGCAGGGGCGTGCCGTTTCGTACCGACCGGTGGTTCATCGCGTATTGCCCGGTCAGCAATGAGGCGCGCGATGGCCCGCAGGGGTTGGTAACGGAAAAGTGCCGCGTGAAAGAAACACTGTCCTCCATCAACACGCGCATGTGAGGCAGGTCAACATGGGCCTCCAATGCCCCAAACAAACAATCCGCCCGCATCTGGTCGGTAATGATAAACAGGACGTTGTGTTTGTCTGTCATATCCCGGTGCTCCTGATCGCTGAACCGAATCCTTGGCCCTGCGCGTGTATTCCTGCCAAAACTACGCGGCGGTATTGCCTGCTTTGCCTCGGAATGGCGATACCCACCGCTCAAAAATCCACAAACGAAACCGCTAATCAACCAAAAACGGAATAATTTGGTTGAATAAGTTGTTTTTTGTGGGTTAATGTTGCTGTACTGTGTGGGGTTTTGTGACGTTGATGCTTAAAAGATGTTGCGTAATGCAGCATCGCAGAGTGACGATACAACCGGAACACCCATGTGCAATGGCGATCCGTTAGTCATCCAGTTTACCTGTACCATGACGGCGTCTCTGAATACTGCTTAAGGCATTGCAATGAGGGACAAAAACAGATGCTAACCCCACCAAATACCGTTGCAACGTCCGAAGGTACGTCAGATATCGCGATTCACGCCGCCGAAATCGCCAATATCGCCGCGCAGGCTGCGCGCGGGTACTTTCGGGGACGTTTGGGGGTTGAGTTCAAGGCGGACGAAAGCCCGGTCACACAGGCGGACAAGGGTGTCGAGGCCGTTGTGCGACAATATTTGGCTGAGAACTTTCCAGATGACGGTATCTTTGGCGAAGAGCAGGGGTTCGAAGGTCAGGATCGGCAGAATGTCTGGATTGTAGATCCCATTGACGGCACCCGGTCATTCCTGTCGGGGCATCCGTTGTTTGGGTTCCTGTTGGGATATCTCACGAATGGTGTTCCCCGATTGGGGGTCATCGGCATGCCTGCCCTGAACGAATTTCTGATCGGCATGAAAGGTCAAGGGGCCACACTGAATGGCAAGCCTGTCTCGGTCAGCGTTACACGCCAATTGAGCGACGCAGTTTTTTTCGTCAACGAAGGCGACAAGATTTACCGGGATCATCCGGCCCTGTTTGATCGGTTGATGAATTCGGGACAGACCCGACGCTTTGCCTATGACTGCTACCCGCATGCACTGCTTGCGATGGGCCATGTTGATGCGGTCATCGATTATGATCTGCAGCCTTATGACTATCTGCCGGTTTCCGCCGTAGTTGAAGCTGCGGGCGGGATCATGAGCGATTGGGAGGGTAAGCCGCTAGGTCTGAACTCCGACGGCCGAGTCATATCGGCGGCCACGCCGCAACTGCATTCCGAGCTGCTTGATCTGGTGAACGGATAACGGAATGGCGATTGTCAGTTTCCTCATAAGTCTGGCTGGTGCAACGATGCTGCTGCTCTACGCTGTGCGCATGGTGCGCACGGGCATCGAGCGTAGCTATGGTGCATCGTTTCAGCGGGTGATGACGGGGCAGCGCAGCTATGCGCAGGCCTCGATGGTAGGGCTTACAATGGCCGTCGTCTTGCAAAGCTCGGCCGCGGTTGCATTGCTGACCTCCGGATTTGCGGCGGGCGGGATGTTGGCCTTTCCGACCGGGCTCGCGATGGTTCTGGGTGGCGATCTCGGCTCGGCGCTGATCATTCAGGTTCTGTCCTTCAAACTGGATTGGTTGGTGCCGCTACTGCTTGCGGTCGGCGGCTATCTGTTCGTCAAGACAGAGGCCAAGAAACCGCGCCAGTTGGGCCGTATTCTGATGGGTGTCGCATTCATCCTGATCTCACTGCGTTTTCTCCGCGAGGCGATGGACCCAATCCGTGACAGCGCCTTTCTACCCGCCATCGCCGAGTATCTTGCGCGTGATTACATCACAGCGTTCCTAGTCGGTGGAGCGCTGGCCTTTGTCATGCATTCTTCGGTTGCTGCGATCTTGATGTGCGTGACCCTGGTGCAAATCGGGGCGATCCCGTTTGCCGCCGGGCTCTCGCTGGTGTTGGGTGCTAATTTCGGGTCGGCGTTCATCCCGGTTTGGCTGACACGCGGCATGGCGCTGTCTGCAAGGCGCATTCCCTTCGCTAATCTGGCGCTGCGGGGCAGTTGGTCAATTGTCTCGCTGTTTGCTGCCAACCTGGCGCTGCGAACCGGAGTATTGGGCGACCTGCAAGGCGGGCAGATGCTGGTGAATGCACATCTGATTTTCAACGCCTCGCTTCTGGTTCTGGCCCTGCCGTTCTGCGGCATGCTGCGCGCGCCATTCGAAAAACTGCTGCCCGATCCGAAAAGTCCTGAAAGCAGCGCGCAGCCCGGGCAACCGATCAGCGCACTTGATCTCGACTCCCTCAGCAGACCCAATCAGGCCCTGTCTAACCTCAAACGCGAGCTTCTGCGGATGAGCGATATGGTTGGCTCGATGTTCCGGCCTGCGCTGGAGCTCTATCGCAGTGGTGACAAGGAGCAGATCCGGGCCATTCGGGACATGGATACTGATGTGAACGATTGCCTTTCTGGTATCCGGCAATATGTGGCGGCTATCCCCGCTGATGCGTTCGGCAAGGAAAATGCCAAGATTGCGCGGGACCTAATGGAATATGCCATTCGCCTGGAAACCGCGGGCGACGTGGTGGCCAAACGCCTGACGGCATTGGCGGATGACATGCGCAAAAAGGGGGCCGCGTTCTCGAAAGAAGGTTGGTCAGAGCTGGTCGAAATGCACGAGGGGATTGTGGCCAACCTGAAACTGGCCTCGAACGTGCTGATCTCGGACGATCTGGAAAGCGCGCGTCTGCTGAGCCTGGAAAAAACCGAAATCAAGCGGGCCGAGCGTGACAGTCGCAAACGCCACCTTAAACGCTTGCAACATGGCAGCGCAGAAAGCTTTGAAACCAGTGACATCCACCTCGAAACCCTGCGCGCCTTTCGCGAATTCAACAGCCATATCGCGGCGGTTGCCTATCCGATCTTGTATCGCAATGGGCAGTTGCTTGAAACGCGTCTGATCGAAGAAATGCCGCAGATGGAACAGGATGCGGATACCGAGGTCAAAGGGTGACGGAATCAGTCGAAATCCTGAACGAGACGGGCATTGGGCGCGTCGTTCTGCTGTGTGAACATGCAAGCAACCGCATTCCGGCAGAGTTTGATGATTTGGGGTTGTCCGCATCCGCGCGCGTCAGCCATGCTGCTTGGGATCCGGGCGCAATGGCGCTGACACGGGCGCTGTCGACAGCGCTCGATGCTCCAGTCGTGGCCTCGACCGTCTCGCGATTGGTCTATGATTGCAACCGTCCGCCCGAGGCGGCAAGCGCAATGCCCAAGAAATCAGAACTGATCGAAGTGCCGGGTAATGTGGGCCTCGATCAATCGCAACGCGATGCACGCACCCAGGCAGTGTATGCCCCGTTCTGTCAGGCTGTTGCACAGGTTCTGGATGCGCGCGGTCCGGATACAGTCGTTGTGACTATTCACTCCTTCACGCCAGTCTATTTTGGTAAGCCGCGCGCGATTGAACTTGGACTTCTTCATGACGAGGACAGCCGTCTGGTCGATGCCATGCTGGATCATATGGATCAGATCCCGCATCGCCGCACGGAACGCAATCAGCCCTATGGCCCCGCTGACGGTGTAACGCATTCGCTCCGTCTCCATGCGCTGAGCCGGGGGCTGGCCAATGTGATGATCGAGGTACGCAATGATCTTTTGGGCAATGAAATACAGGTTGCCAACATGTCCCGGGACATACTGGCGCTGCTTGAACCGGCGCTGAACGATATCACGATCAGGGAGGGCGCATCGTGAGCGCGACACTGACATTTGAGCATTTGAAGGCTGAGGTTTCGTCTGGCGAGATTGATACGGTATTGGTTTGTTTGGTTGACCTTCAGGGCCGTTTGATGG
>NZ_JBQFSC010000007.1:0-145688 GCF_056537805.1 Ruegeria sp. C10
GGGTGCTTATGTTGAGGCGGGTGGCACCGTCACCGCTGATCTCTTTTCCGATGAAACTCTGTTCGACGAAGGCGATTTACTGGATCATCTGTTTGCCGAGAAGCTGGCGGCAGAGGCAGCAAAGCTGCGCGAAGCAGAGGGGTGGGAGTGGGTAGACACCCATGATGAAAGCTACATTCCCTATGGGTTTTCGGGCATCGAAGGTATGCATCGTCTGGACATGGTGAGCCGGGAGTTCACCGAAGAACAGGCCGAACGGTATGACGAACTTGCCGAACTCCATGAGGCTGAGGCCATCGATGAGGCTGGCGAAAAGGAATTAGCCGCGCTCGAAGACTATGCAGCACCCTTCTATTCCGACGCGCAGCGCAAGCTGTCCGGCGTGTTTGTCTATGTCGGCAACAGTGGCGAGATCAAAGCATCCTCGGCCTATGTCGCGGCAGAACATGTGCAGGCCGCCATTGAGGCCGGTATTCTGGCCCCGGTCGAAGAGCCAGAGATCAAGGAAGCACCAAAACCGGCCTATTCGCAGAAGTTCATCGACGACATGGTGGCAATCCGGCTCGCAGCAGTTCAAACGGCTCTGCTGGATAAGCCGGATTATGTGCTGAGCCTGTTTGCCTTCTCCACCACTCCGGCATCCGGTCTGAACAGCAACCTGTTTGGGTTTAGCTATGGCGGTGCTGAGCGGAACACGCCTGAGATTGACGACCAGTTCATCCTCGACCCGCGCCTTGGCGGGGAACGGGATGAGGCGGCAGAAGCAGCCTATGACCAGTTCCATGAGATGGCCGCACTAGGCAGTGTGGAGGCGTTCAAAGCGTTTCGCGATATGGGCAAGAAGGTCCGGAATGGAGAGATCACAGCTTTTCTGGCCCGGCGGTTCCTGACCCAACGCCAGGGATTCATGGCGGAGATCGAGGCTGAGATTGGTGCTGACATGCGCGCGATCTGGACGCCGTCGGTTGAGAACTGCTTCAAACGGTTGAAAGGCTGGCAGCTGGATGATCTCTACAAAGACCTACTGGACCTGAATGGCGACACCGACATGTTCAAAGCCTTCGCGAAATCCAAGAAAGGCGCGAAGAACAAGGCGATGCACAAGCTCTTCAACGATAAAGAGCATCAGGCGGCACTAGGTGTGACCGAGGCACAGAAAGCGAAGATCGATGCCTGGGTGCCGGATTGCTTTTGAACCTAACGGGGCAGGGCGCTTTGCGCCCTGCCTTTCAATCTCTGGCTGTGTTAACCTCAATGATGAAAACTCAAAGTGGCATTGCGCGTACACCCCGTCGCGCATAGCTATCAGAGGTCGGCCACCCGGCCTACTTTTAAAGCTGGTACTTTCGCCAAAATGGATTTGGATAGACCCATGGACACCTCATCGAACAAGCTCGAGAAAGCCGCTCGTCGCGTCTGGAAATCCGCGCAGATGTTTGTCGGGTTTCATACGGATCAGACAGGCAAGCCGCGCGAACAGCCAAAGCTCTGGCCGCCAAAGAACGGGAGTGCATCGATCCACAACGACCCCAGCGCACAGGAGGCGATTGTTGTGGTCAAAGCCGTTGATCCGGAAGCAACGCAGGACGTGCAGATCAAGCTGCATCCAAACCGTATCGTTGTGCGCCGAGACGCGGATATGTGGTGGCAGGGTATGGCCGCGGATGAGCATTCCGTGACGGTCCGCATGGCTGACAACACGATCATCGAAATCCGCCATGACGGGTCGGTGAAACGGCGCTCGACGGAAGATGAAACCCATGTTGAAGCCGATGGCAGCATCTTCAAGTTCACGGAATTTGCCGAGGCACATATGACAGGTGACGGGGTGGAAATGACCCGGCGCACAGAGGACCGGATTGCCACAATCACAGCTGACGGTGTTGTCGATCGCGCGCGCAAGCGTTAGCGTGGTTTCAATACCTCCGGACTTTCCTTTGGTTCAACTTGTGGCCCGCTTCGGTAGTCCTCTTTCTTGGGGCGGCATCGCGCGGCCTTTGTATATGCGCGGGTCCTGCCGCCAGGCGCGCGTTAGAAAGGTCGCTCGGGTCGTGGTGATGTCACTGCGAAGTCCACGCCGCCAAATTGAGTCCGGCTGATGACCTGATCCGCGCAAGCGCGGCCCAGGGCCGGACCGTCCGGCTCTTTGGCCTCCGCCAGATGGAAAGGGCGGCTTGCACGGTCAGTCCCCTCCATTCATTGCCATGACGCTCAATCCGATCCAGAAAGTCCACCCGCACCCGGAACTGAGTATTACGTTTGCGTCGGATCGAGGTGATGTTGCTGCCACTTGTCTCATCGCTTTGTTCAGATGACCCGTGCGCAGCGATCCCAAGAAGTCTTGCCTTTCACCTGGCCTGTCAGTTTCAAACCCGTTGCCGGAGATAATCCTCAGCTGCCGTGTTTCTGAAGGGATGAACATAAGCTGGCAGTCGGGGAAGACGCGCGGCGCCCGGGCCGGGCGCCGCGCTTCAACAAGGAATTTCCCCTGCGCCTGCGGCGCATTCCGCGCGGACCAAATTCCCTGCTGACGTCCCCTTGATGCCCGCTTTTCCCATGTTCATCGAAACGCGCCACAGCGAGGATCAAACAATGGCAACTCAAACTCTGAAACTGAACGTCAAGACCGGCGAAAAAGAAGGCAAGACTTTTTGGGATCGTTGCGGGGTTCTCTTCGTCAACACCGATGAGACCGGCAACATCACCTCGATCCAGGTCCGGCACAGCATGTTCCCCGGCGTCGAGATGGTGGCCTTCCCGAAGCGGAGCGATGACGAGCCGGTCACCGAATGACGAAAGGGCAGGGCGGCGCAAGCCGCCCTTTGCCTTGCTCCGGCCAAAGAGCCGGATCACACATGCGCCACACGTGACGCGCGGACCAACGGCCGGGCAGGGGCACCGTCCGGCCGCAACGCGGCAGTTCGCACCCCTGCCACACCCGCCGCGCAGGCGGCGGGAAATCGAGCGCGCTGAGGCGCGCGGAAAATGCCATACTGAACTTGAACGTACCGGAAAGTGACGGGCGCTGTTCGGGCAGCCCACGCTTTGCGTGATTGCCCTGCGCCAGTCCACCGGCACCCACGCCTGTTGGTTGGAAAAGGGGCGGAACCCTTTTCCCGGCGTGGAAATAGCCTCCAAGAGCAAAGTTGCTCCGATCATGATTGGAGAAAATACGGATTTCTCAAATCACATCGGTTTACTCTTGGAGATTGTGACAGGATAAGGTAGTTGTGTTACAAACACAAAATACAACCTTAGGTATACATTGAGCAAACCCGCTGACACCACCGTCTTTTCCGTACGTTTGCCGGTGGATGCCCTGGAGCGTTTGGAAGACGCTGTGGAGGCGCTGGGGTCTAAAAGCCGGAACCAGGTCATCCAGCGTCTGATCTATCGACTGGTTGGGTATCTCGATCCTGACCCCGCTTTAGTGGATCTCTGGCAGAAGCACTTGCGGCAGGTTCAGGGTGGATACACCAACCTCAACCAGCTCGCGAAATCGGCCAAGCGCGGCTCGGTGATCTGGACGGATGATGACCGCCGCGACGTCGAACATCTCCATCGCGCGATCATCCAGCACCGGCAAGACTTGAAAGCGATGATCACAGCAGCCCGCCGAAACCGAGAACCAGAATCCGCCATTCGCCGGATTTTGCGCGACGACGATTGGACACCTGAAGAATGAACGCCGCTGCCCACGATCTGACAGCAGGAGACTTCCTAGAGCTTGCCTTCCGCGAGGCTCAGAAGGGCGTTGATCGTTCTAAGCAGATCACTCAGCAGTTGCAGATCGCTAAGCGTATGAAGTTCATGATCTCGCGGGCCTCATCCATCAAGGCGCGGCTTGGTGCCGTGGTTGGCAAGCCTGAGGCAGTTGTGAAACACGTCCGCAAAGGTGGGGTGAAAAACGCGCATGAGCTGCGCCGCCAGATCAACTATCTGACCGTCCGCGCAGAGGGTGTGTTAGACATCCGCGACAACGGCGTGACCCCGCTTGATGCGGATCAGGTCAGTGATTTGATCGAGACTTGGGCCGAGGATTTCAACGGGAAAACCAACTACGGTTACACCCGTCACATGATCGTTTCTTTTCCCGAAGGCACCTATCCGGACGCCGCTCATGAGGCCGGTTTGGAGTTCGCAGATCGCCTATTTGGCAGCGGTGATTTTGGCGATACCTGGGACTACCTGACAGTGTTCCATAACGACACTGACAACCCCCATGTCCACATCGTTGTGAACAACCGAGGTGTCGAACATGGGCAGTGGTTGGCTATGGGTATGAGCAGCGAAATGAACATCGACGTTCAGCGCGCTATCCAGGTCGAGGTTGCTGAGGAATACGGAATTGAGCTGACCGCAACGACCCGCCTTGAGCGCGGTTTGCGGCAGGAAGTTGAGACCGACACGTGGAAAGTTCAGGCCGGAATGTCGGTTGTTGAAACCACTCCGGACGTCGAAGTTACAGCCCGCGACATGGCCGCCGATGTGATGACTCTCTCCATCGCAAGAATGTCGGATCTGTTTGATGAGCGCGCCAACGCCGTCAAAGACCGGATCGAAGAGTTTGCCATCAAGCTCGTTGAAGGAGAGGAACCTATGGTATCGAGAATGGAACACCTACTGGATCAAGCCCATCATTTTGATGATTACGGCGAGCCGGGAGACCCGTCTTATGTGTCGCCCGAAGTCATGAGCAACGTGCGGCGACACATCGAATTAGGCGGTTCTGAGGAAACAATAACGCCGGAGCTGAAGGCTCAGGTTGTTGCCCATATCAGCGAAATTCGGGACATCGAACAGAGCCATCCGTATCTGTCGGCCCTTGCTGATATTGTCGATGACAAGGAGTTCCAGGCGTCCGCTGATTATGCCCGGGCAGCACGCCGCTACGAGGTCTATATGCAGGACACTTTGGGCGAGGGGGCCTATGAGGACTTCCAGTCTCAGACCAAAGAATTGCTGCAATCAATCGACAAGATGGAAGGTCTCGCTCGTGAGGTTGACGATCCAAATCTGCGTGTCGCTATGGACCTTCAGATTGGCGAGCTGAAGGGCGACGTTGCGGATCTGCGCACTAACGATCCAGACCTTCAAGCCTTCATCATCGAGGACCGCCGCTATTCAACGATGATGGGAATGGGCACCACTGAAATGGATGTCTTGGACTATCCAGAGGCCGAACAGTGGGCGGCGATCCGCAAGGAAGTCACCGACACGGCCAGCAGCTACGGCCTCGATGGCGAGGCGTTCGTTGCCCGCTTTGGCGATCATCAGAACGTCACTTTGGGCACAACAATGGGATGGCGCAGCGACGATATTTTGACCGCAGCGGCCCACTTCCAGGCTCAAGGATTGTCGGACAGCCACGACCGGGCAGAGGCCGTTGTTGACGAGCTGCACCAGCTTGCTTCTTCCAGGATCATCGCAATCTCAGAAGAACTTTCAGACGTTCATGCCCACGCAACGCACCCGCTTTTGCAAGGGCGGGGCGACGATGACGGACACAGCCTATAAGGAGTTCACCCGGTCTGCCTGATGAGCGCGCCAACGCCGTAGGTAGATCCATCAAAGAGTTTTCCATCAACTCGCAAAGGAAAAACTATGGTTTCGCGTACAGACTATCTTTTGAACGAAGTCGAACACTTCGCACCCTATTCCCAATTCGATCAATCCGCCCCGCGCGAGGATCGCGTTTCAGAGCAGATCGACATCATCATGAAAGAGCAACGGAACCTGGGGTATGACAATGCCGCAATCGGTGGCCGACTGGATGACATCGAGGACCAGGCCAACCGCCGTGTTGACGAACATACGGCGCAACAAGATCTGGTCGAAGAATTGAAAATCGAATTGGAGGCCGCGGAGCGGTCAGGGGAGCCGGTTGATCTGAACGATATGCAGGCTTTGGTTTCTCAGCACATGACTGATGCTCGGGAATACGATCTGTATCACCCCTACTATTCGTCCCTTGCGGATCTGTCCGGCGACAAAGGTTTTCAGGATTCCGACGATTACCAGTCGCCCGGTGATCGCTATGTTCAGTATATGCAATCCGCTCTGGGGCAGGCCGGTTTCGAGAACTACGAACAGCAGACCAAGGACATTGTGAACTCCATCGAGAGCATGGAGGCTCTGGCACGAGAGGTCGAAGATCCGCATCTGCGTGCTGCAATGGACGTGCAGATCGGAGAGCTGAAGGGCGATGTTGCCGAGCTACGCCCATACGACACCGACCTGCAGGCGTACACTGTTGCTGACGACAGTTACACCACATCCATGAATGCGGCCGAGATGGACAACCTGGACCCGTCCGAGGCCGAAAAATGGCTGGCAGTGCGTGACGACATAGTTGCAACCGCCAACAGCTTCGGACTCGATGGAAACATGTTCCTGGCCCGCTACAACGATCATGACGGCATTTCAGTTGGCACCTCGGCGACCTGGCGAGACGCGGACATTTGCACCGCTGCCGCCCATTTTAACAGCCAAGGTGTTCCGGACAGCTACGAGCGCGCCGAGGCCGTTGTCGGTGAGCTGCACCAGGTTTCATCCAGCAAGATTGCCGCCGTGGTGCAAGAGATTGCCCATACCCGCGAACAGGCCACCCACGTCCATGAAGATGACGGTCACAGCCTTTGACCACGTGAGCAGCCCTTTATGACGGGTCCAACGTGATTGTTAGTGCATGATCGGCCTGTGTTCCATCGGGATGACGGAATTGAATCAATAAAGCGAATTGCGCCATGCGCGGTTGTCGAAGACCTAACTTGATCGGACAAAGACTAAGCTTCGGCTGAGCAACATGCTCGCCGAAGCACTGTACTGGTGGTGAAGAATTGCATTATCATATAAACAGTCGGAGATTCTGATACTGGTGTCATTCAGATGGCTTTCTAATCACCCGGTCGTAACAAGGGCGTCCGGACCTCTGATATCTTCGAGTGTCATTATTCTACCAGATCATAGTGTTTTATCGTCCTGGATTGGACCAATTCAGCCTCTGCCGGATCGATGTGTGGGTTGTTGTAGTCCTCGCCTACAAACGCCTTAAGCGCATCTAAGCTTTCCCAAACCATTACGAAACTGAACTCTCTGGGTGAGTCGGCTCTTGCGGCACCAGGGAGCACCTGCACGATACCTTTTGTACCTTTCATCAATGGGATCGTCGTTTTATAAAAAAATCGTCCAAACTCTTCCTCTTTACCTGGTTGGGTCACTACTTGAAAAATTCGCATGATCATTCATCCATCCTCCTTAATAAACGGCTCTTGGATGTATGACTGCCTCTTTTCCCAAGGTTATAACACGTTTTGGCACATACTCAGTTTCAGCTCAGAGACCGTGCAGAGTTATATTACCAAGCTCGTCTAAGTTCTGACGTGCCTTGGTCGTCCAAAAAACGTCGTTTCAGGCGCATTAGTAAACCTGACATGTGTAAGACATGCAGCGTAGGTCTGTTTGCGCCATTTTTGACCTTCACTGCGGTCTGGATGCTTGGCTGGTCTAACTCTGAAACACAGCTCCAAAATCAGGTTTCGTAGTTTTCAGATGCTGAGACAACCATGGACTGAAAGATGAGCGAATTACCCAAAAAGCATGCTGCCTTTTCCACGCACGGAATTTTGCGTTACCAATAGACATGAACGGAGATCGCAGACTTTCCGCAGTGCTCTCGGCCGATGTAGTCAACTACTCAGGCCAGATGAAGGCAGATGAAAATCGGACTCTCAGTGAACTTCGTGTTCTACGTCGAGAGTTATTTGATCCTTTAGTTAGCGATCATCGCGGTAATGTCGTTAAGAAGATGGGTGATGGATGGATAGTCGAGTTTAACTCGGTATCTGATGCAGTGCGATGCGCCCTTGATCTTCAAAGCCAGGTGTCAACTCAGTCCTCACTGAAACTACGAGTGGGCGTGCATCTTGGAGATGTAGTATTCGACGAAGATGACATTTTCGGCGATGGCATCAATCTATCCGCAAGGTTACAAGAGGCTTCCAACGAAGGGGCTGTGTTAATTTCAGATGTCGTCCATCGTAGCCTTGACGAGCGCCTCGCTGAGCAATTTCATCGCGCTGGAGAGCGACAGTTTAAGAACGCGCCGTCACCAATAGAAGTTTTCCAATGGTCGCCACCAGGTTCTGCCCCACCTCGAGTAACTCCGGCTAGCCATGCAAAATCTCTGCTAATCGGCGTCCTACCTTTTGATAATCTTTCTTCTGACCCCGATCAGGAGTTTTTTGCTGATGGCATTACCGAAGAGATCATCACCACTCTGTCAAAACTCCCTGACTTACTGGTCGTCGCGCGGAACTCTACATTCGTCTACAAGGGTCGCTCCGTTGACGTGAAACAGGTCGGTCTGGAACAGGGTGTCGATCTTGTCCTCGAGGGAAGTGTTCGCCAAAGCGGGAACCGGGTGAGGATCACAGCACAGCTGATAGACGCGAAATCCGGAATGCACATTTGGGCAGACCGCTATGATCGCCTAATTGAAGATGTCTTCGAGGTTCAGGATGAAATCGCTCTTAGAATAGCAACCGAGCTACAAGTCGAACTACTGGCGGGTGAAATGGCCCGTTTCAGAGGCTCTGGGACTACAAACCTGAGTGCTTGGACTGCTCAGTTACAAGCCGTAGAGGCATCGCGCAAAATAACAAAGGAAGCACAGGCCGACGCTCGTCGATTTGCACATCAGGCTATTGCGCTCGATCCGGGTTACTCGGCTCCTCATTGTACTTTGGGGTTCATTTGCACTGTCGAAGCAAGACATGGTTTTGTTGCTGACCGGCGTGCCGCGCTAGCAGAGGCTCGTGACTGCGCACAGCGGGCTCTGGAAATAGACAGCTACAACCCGGAGGCTCACGCTATTGCCGGTTTTGCTGATGCAATCGATGGCAAGCTGGTTTCGGCTATCGAGAAGTTCAACGAGGCACTAGTGCTAAATCCAAACCACGCTGATGTGGCAGCAAGATTGTCACTCACATTGGGGTTCAATGGGCAGGCAAAGGAAGCCATCCGCGTCGCACAACAGGCCATTACCCTCAACCCACACTATCCAGGTTGGTACGCTGGCGTTCTGGGTTTTGCCCTTCGGCTCGACGGTCAATACGAAGAAGCCAAGAAGGCATTCACCGAGTATGGTCAAAAGGTTGAAGGCTTCGGACACCTCGACCTTGTAATCGTCCATGTAGAGACGGAAAACCTTGATGCCGCTCGCGATGAAGCAGGGAATGTGATGAAGTTCCGTCCTCAGTTTTCGATATCGGAGTGGGCGAAAACTCAACTTTTTTCTGATCGAGAAAGACTGGAGAAAGACTGCGCATCGTTGCGTTTGGCCGGTTTACCCGAATGAACTCAACGTTTCACTGCGGGAGCTTTGTTTTTTGGTAGAAACCGCTCTTTGTTCAGGTGATGCTAGGGTTTTTAGTAGAGAATACTGAGCGTTATTGAAGGGTGGTTGGGATGGCTGATCCGTTTCAAGATGTAGATGCTGCGGGTGCGGAGTTCATTTCCGCATTTGCCGACTCGATGGACGCGCGTCAGGCCGACCCCACAATGGAAAAGATCGTTTCAAACTATCTGGCCAAACTTGAGTTTGCCAAAGATAGCCTGACGGTTGAAGTCGGGTGCGGTGCGGGAGCTGTCACGCGCCGCATTGCGGAGAAAGCCAAACCCGCGCGTGTTATTGGTTTCGAGCCGTCAGTCGGCTTTGTGACCGAAGCAAGAGCGCGGGTCGAGGGCTACGACAATTTGGAGTTTGAGGTCGCAGGTGGAGCGTCGCTGCCCCTGGATGATGGCTCAGTTGATAATTTGATAATGCACACAGTGCTTACCCATGTGGAAGATCCGGCACCCCTTTTAGCCGAAGCAGCGCGCGTCCTACGGTCGGGAGGGTGTCTCGTGGTGTGTGACGCTGACTTTTCGAAAGCGTCACTAGGAAACCTGCCAAACGATCCTCTGGACGCCTGCGCCAAGATATTTGTGAACGAGTTTGTCACCGACCCATTTGTTGTCGCCAAGCTGCGCGGCCTGGCTTCAAATGCGGGATTCACAGTTGAAGACTTCAGTCTTCAAAGCAGAAGTATTCTGGACAATGACCAAATGCTCCCCTGGGTCGAAGAAACGGGAAAAGTGCTGATGAAACGCGGTGAAATTGGAGAGGATCTGCACAATGGATTGGTCGCCGAGTATCGCCGTCGAGCAAGAGAGCGTACACTTTTTGGCTATCAGGTATTTGCAACACTGATTGCGAGGCGGCCTTAAACTCTTGGCATTCGAGTTGCGACGGTAGACAACAGCCAGCCACCAGCTTTGCTCCATAAGATGGTTTAGCGCGCACGGCCGAGGTCAAGTGGCGCATTGTAGAACGATCACCCCTTTTTTCGCGCCACGATGATAAATTGGGTCATCGAAAAGAAGAAGCGTCCAACTTTCGCAAGGCCGAGCTGCTCGTCAAACCACGATTGCGCAACTGCGGGATCAACATGGTCATTCGCGACAGCGTATTGCTTCATGAGGTGCATCATCATGATTGCGAGGCCATCAGGCTTTAGTTGGTGATCTGTCATTGTGAACGACAAGACATCTTCCACATGGTCGCCGCGAGCATTTATCAGTGCGGGCAGTCTTTCCGGGACGGAACCACTCACAAAGTGCTGGTTCCAGGATGTCAGCATCTTTTGCATTCTGTCGGGCTCGCCGCTGAACCAAATCAAGCTGCCAAAGTGTAGATCGCTGATGACAAGGCGCCCGCCGGGTTTGACGCACCGTAGCGTGTCAGCAAGCGCGCCGTCTACATCGTCGATGTATTCAAAGACCTGCACCGAGACGGCCTTGTCAGCACTCTCATCCTCAATGGGCAAGCTATTTGCGGCACCAGCACGAAACTTCACGTTTGCGTAGTCGCTGCATCGTTCTTTAGCGGCCGCTGTCATATCCTCGCTTGGGTCGATCCCGATGACATAGCCATCCGAGCCAACTGCGCGGGCCAACTCCGCTGTTAACATCCCGTTGCCACAACCGATGTCCAAAATAGTCTCACCGGGAGCAGGGCGCAGCGCATCAAATGAAGCCTGTCTTCGCCGCGTCAATTCAGCTCCCTGATAGGCGGTTTCTAGTAATCTCGTTGTTTCAGCGTCAAATTTAAGCAACTCTCCACCCTTACAAAGCCCACAAGTCTCCAAACCTTATCAGAAATTGGGTTATCTACGAAAAGCAGGATGGATCGTTGAGGCTTGAACATGGATCTACCAAAATAACTGAAGGTGCCGACTGGTATCGACAAATTGGTTAACCTCGGGAGATAAGGCCGCTTCTGCTGCGATATCGGGCCAGCTTTTTGTCGTCGTTCGAAAGTTTAAACAACATCAATTCAAGGGATGTCGATGCCGTTCTCTCGTCCGAAATCGGTATAGAAGCTGTCACTGCGGTATCGGTTCAATGTGGCTTCGTCTGCTTGTCTTGGGTCGTTGCCAGGGCTTTGAACACCTGTACCTTCTATGAAGCGGTTCACGAGATTGAAGACACCGCACACTTGGATAGCATCGAACAACGCGCTCTCTGACCAGCCTGCCGCGTAGACCGCATTTGCGTCGGCTTCTGTCATTCGGGATGGCGAGACAGTGAGCTTTTCAATGTATGCCAGCAATGGTTTGAGACGATCTTCGACTGGCGCCGTATCGCGGTCTTCCATCAGTGCCTCGATTGTCTCGACCTCAATGCCGTAGGCTTTGGCGAAAACGATGTGCGCCCCATGGCAATACGCACAAGCATTCAAGCCAGAGACATAGGCTGCAATCAATTCACGTTCAGCAACCGAGAGGTCGCTCTCGCCCCTCATCACAAGGCTTTCGTACGCACAAAGCGGAGAAAGCTTGTCTGGAAAGGCTTGATAGACACTTCCCAGTGTTGCGTTCTCGGGCAGAGATGGAAACAGGCGTTTCATTCATTTCTCTTTCAATCTTGCTTTGGATTACATCGTCTCACGTGAGGAACCAAAGGTGTTTAAGCAACCTTAACGCAATTCCGGGTTCCGCACAGAGATTCTGTGGGAATATTGCGAACGGCAGGTTTGCCTGATGCAAGGCGGCGGGTTCGGCAGTTCGTCAAAGGTGTTTTCCTGCGGTTCTCGTAAATCTCAAAGTCCGGTCAGCACCAAAGAAGACCTTCAAATCTAAGCGTAGAAACTTCCGAGATGCGGGACTTTGCAGACATCCGCAGTATTGCTCCAAAAGGACCGCAGTCAGCCCCAAACTAGACATTGGCGCCGAAACTTCGCAATCCCGTGTATGCAGCTTTGCAGCCGTTTTTTGTCCAAGTCGAACTACCATTCTGACAGAAATCGCCCGACGTTATCCGGCGTCCGCCATGTGCTCGACCAACGAGGTCAATTGTTTGTCCCCATATCCATCCGCCCACGCCGCTTTTGTGCGGTCATGCATCATTCGGATAAAGTCAGCCGGTGCATTAAGAGAAACGCAGGTCTTTAGCGCGTCCTCTTGGGCCAATGCGTAGACTTTCAACGAGGCTTCGGCGTCGTCATAGTCCTCGGTTGGAACGGTACGGACAAAGAGATCGTAGTAGTCATTTACCAGCTTGATCGTCGCAGGAAGTTGATCGGCATAGACCTGCATAGGAACACCAGCTTTCTGGCAAACCAGTGCGCCGTATATCATCCCAAACATGAACCCTTGCCGGACGGTGAAGAGACCAGCAAAAAGTGCCGCAAGAGCTGCGGGTTTCTCACCGACTTGAGCGGACTTTCCCCCAAGAGACCTTATCACTTCGCCGTAGCGATCCCAAGTTCCGGCACTGCCCACGGTAAGGATGGTGGTGTCGCTGCAACCGATGCCGGAAGGGTATGCATTGATCATGCCCAGCATGTAGTCTGCGTTTTTTTCGCTGAGAAATGAGACCAGTGAATCAGCATCGGACGTGTCGCCGGTGCTCATGTCGCAGATTGTTTTCCCCTTCAACGATACACTTAGACCGCTGATCAAATCGACGGTTTCCTTGTGGCTTTTGATACAGACGATGACGAAATCGGACGCGGCAACAGCATCTTCCGGCGATACGCAAATAACTGCACCTACCTTTGCAAACGGCTTTGTCTTTTCAGGTGTCCGATTCCAGACGCAGACGCTGTAACCTAATTTGAGCAGGCAATGCGCCAGCGCAGAACCCATGTTGCCCAATCCGAGTACCGCAAGCGTTGCCATGGTTCCCTCCTGTTCTGGTCATTGGTGTTTCACGTCAACATGCGTGAGAATTGAGAAATCGCGTAGTTGTAAATTTTTCTGTATTGTAAGATTTTCTGACTTATGGATTGGCACACGTTACCTTCGTTGACGTCTCTCAGAGCCTTTGCCGCCGCCGCAGAGTTTAGAAACTTGACCCGCGCAGCAGGGGCGCTGAATGTGACCCATTCCGCGGTCAGCCAACAAATCCGAGGACTGGAGCAGCATCTGGGAACCCAGCTTGTTACTCGGACGCGACACGGTATCGCACTGACCGCACAGGGAGAATTCTTAGCGGCAGGTCTACATGAAGCATTCGCCTCAATGGCGTCCCTGACTGAGAGCATATCAAGTGCAGAAGCGGTTCGCCCGCTGGTGGTCAGTGCGACACCGATGTTTTCAAGCGCATTCCTCATGCCGCGCCTATCGGCGTTTGTTCAGGAGTTCCCGGATATCGAGCTTCGCATCGACTCAACAATCCAGGCTGTCGACCTCAAACCAGGGGGCATTGACATAGCCATTCGATACGGCACCGGGCGCTGGTCGGGACTGGCCTCGCAAATGTTGCTACCTGGCTGTCTGACTGTGGTCGCTGCAAAAGAATTGATTGGGGAACGAGTGCTCAAAGACCCAATTGAATTGCTCGACTTTACTCTTCTTCAGGAGCAGGCTTCGGTCGAATTTGACCTGTGGTTGGAAAAGGTTGGAGTACCACCCGACGCCGATAGGAGAGTTGTTCGCCTGCCGGGCAACATGCTGCTTGATGGAATCCGCCGGGGTGATGGTGTTGGGGCGACGGTTCCGGCATTCATCTCTGATGAATTGAAGTCTGGAGATCTCGTGGCGCTATTCGATGATCCAATCCCGCAGATCGGATATCACCTCGTCACGCTGCCTGGACCAGTTCGCCCAGCGGCAAAGGTGTTTCAGAAGTGGCTTTCGAACTCAATTACCGAATATGAGAAAAGCCTTTTCAGATGGACGCCTGCTCACTTGATATAACTGTAATAGGTGTTCAACTCGAATGGATAGCAACAACCCAAACCGGCCATGACCTTTTGCAAGATGAGGTTAAAAATGCCGTTTGCGGTGTGAGCTCTTCAAGCAGACGTATCGCAGCGCTTCCCAACGCTGAAGCCGACTTCAAGCAAAGTCAGAAGTCAGTCCTGTGCACTTTGGCATGGTCTAAACACGTAGCGACCAGTATGAAAAAGAAAGGAGGAGAACACGTGGAGCGAAAGCTAGCGGCCATCCTGATTGCTGACCTTGTCGGCTTTACCGCTCGGATGGAGCGGGACGAGAAAGGCACGCTCGAAGTCCTTTCAGCGCACATTGACGATATTGCTGCTCCGCTTGTCGGTCGGTATTACGGTCGCATCGTCAAGCAGATGGGTGACGGTCTGCTCGCCAGCTTCGACAGCGCAGTTGACGCCGTTTCCTGCGCGGTTGAATGGCAAAACGCATCAGCGGCAGGTAAGGACCCTCTCCAATTTCGTATTGGCGTTACTCTTGGGGACATAATCATGCGCGACGGAGATGTTTTTGGTTCCGGTGTGAACCTTGCGTCTAGGTTGGAGCAGCTTGCCCCACCCGGCGGTGTGTTGGTGTCTGACGCTGTATATCGTGTGGTCGGGAACCGTATACCGGTCGCCTGGGAGGATGCTGGTCAGCACACGGTAAAGAACGTTGCCGAACCGGTACATGCTTGGCGCATTGGCGGGTTAAACGCAGTATGTGCTGAACCGCCTCGGCCTGAATCATCAGGGAAAGCCACTATTGCGGTCCTGCCTCTACACAACATGAGCGATGACCCCGAGCAGGCCTTTTTTAGCGACGGGATTGCGGAAGACATTATTGTGGGCTTATCGCGTTTTCGGACGCTTAAGGTTGTTTCCAGAAACGCGTCATTCAGGTTCCGAACAAAGGACACAGATCCGGCCAAAATCGCGGAGGCTCTTGGCGCAGATTACCTGGTTGAAGGCAGCGTGCGGAAGGCTGGCAGCCGCGTGAGGATCTCGGTACAGCTCGCTGACGCGGGTACGGGCACTCAACTCTGGTCGGATCGATATGACCACGAACTGGAGGACGTTCTGGCGGTACAAGACGAGGTGGCCCGAAGTATCGTCGCAGTGTTGCCAGGCAGGGTCCAGCACGATGTTGTCGACCGTTCGACACAGAAACCAACGGATCAGATGAAGGCTTATGAACTGATGCTCAAGGGCAAGGCACTACGCGACGGCTTGAACGCACGAGATACGGCCAAAGCGAGAGCGTTGTTGGAACGCGCGGTCGCGCTCGATCCGACCATCGCGCGATCTTACATGTATCTTTCGGACACATATGTCATAGACTTGTGGCTTGGTCTGGCAGACGCTGACGCACCGGCCCACACTTTGAAAATTGCCCGAAAGGGCGTGGCACTGGATAACCGGGACGTCTACATTCAAGACCAGCTTGGGTTTGCTTATCTCTGTGCCGGGCTGTGGAGCGAGGCCGAAGCGCAATTCAACAAGACACTTTCCATGATAGAAAGCGAGGCGGAGTCGATGGCTTGGTGTGGCTATGCTTTCCTACTGCTCGGCCAGCACGAAAAGGCGCGCGACGTAGTTTCGGAAGCTATGGCGCTGGACCCGCTACATCCGCCTGCCATCGACTGGATTATGGGGCAGGTCGAATTTTTCAACGGTAGCTATGAAGCAGTGCTTGGTTTTCTAATGGGAGCAGCGCGGCTTAACTCGTTGGCCACTGCATTTGTTGCCGCGTCTTACGCGCAGCTCGGACGAGAGCGAGACGCCTCCGACGCATTGCAAGAATTTGTTTCTGAACGTCACGATGAGTTCACAAGCCGAGGAATTGTGGATGAGGATGACACAGTAGATAGCCTTGCCCGCGGGTTCAGGTCTATGTGGCGGCGACCAGATGATTTTGAACGTCTTGTGGATGGGCTACGAGAGGCAGGTTTGACCGGCTGACACCGACATTAACTCGTTTGTCCAAACAGCGCGGCCTCAATGACGCGTTTCTCTGCGCTTTGTTTTTTCGGCCGATGGCAGCCCAGAACGGACATTCCAAACTGAACTTTGCAAATCCCGACAAGCGGACATAGCACTGGTTCGCTGCGTTTGCTCGATTGTCGGCAATTTCGCCAGTGGTTGGACTAGAATCGAGCTTTCAGCGTGGGCGCCGAATTTTGCCGGTCATTCGCAAGCCATCACGAATGTTCAGTCCCATCATCGTGAGATTGGTTGCCCCAGCAATCAATTCAATCACCTGTACCGTGTAAAATGTGCTGTCGAATTCGCCAGCAGCGGCTTTGCCAGCCAGAAACCAAGCGGCAGGTACGAGGATCAACAAGCCGTTCAGCGCGATGACAGGCATTCGGTTTTTCTTGGCTTTCGTAAGCGCGTCCTTGCGTTTCCGACCCATTGCCATGCCCGATCCGCCAGCAATCGCCATTGCCGGGATGAGGATGAACATGCCTTTTAGGATCAATGCCTTGACGGTCGCGACTGTTTCTTGGCTCGCAAAGAGTTCGCTGGTGGCCGTTGACGTCCAGAAGAAGAGGATCATCACAAAGCCGATGCCGCCCGCGATGGCGTGAATCTTTGTTTTCATAGTGGTTCTCTAAAATTGCCTTCTGGAAAGGATTTCGTCAGGCCGTGCAGCAATTCGGCACCGCAACCTTTTCGAACAGGTGGGGTGCTGTCACAGCGCTTGAGGGATAGTGGCTGAGCTGCTGCTGAAACTCGGGGTTGGAAAACGCAGCGCGAAAATCCGCGACAGTCTCCCAGACCGCGTAGTTCAGGTACATACTGCCGTCACCAAGGGCTTTATGCAGCTGGGTGCTGATGTAACCCGCCTGCTTTTTCATCCATTGGGCATCGCTCTTCCAAGCTTCTACTAAGGCGACTTGGTCAACGGGATCAACTGTGAAGAGATTGACGAGAACAACGGGCCCCGCGTCAATGCCCAATTGCCGATCAATGGGAAACTCTGGGTCGAGGGGTTTGAAACTGACCATTTCGGTACTCCTTGCAAGCAACTTCATTTTGGTGTCATGTTGTCATATTTAGGAAGCACCAAACACAATGACAACACGTTGTCAAATAAAATGAGGAATCGACATGCCGGATGCGCGAAGGACCGAAGAAGGAGAGGCCGTGACAGCGCTGATACTGGATGTGTTTCGGCTGAACGGTCGATTGCAGCTTGCCGGTGATCGCCTCGTATCAGAACTCGGTCTGACAAGTGCCCGATGGCAGATTCTTGGTGCCATCGCCTATTCTGATCGGCCGGAATCCGTTGCCTGGCATGCACGGACGATGGGCGTTCACCGGCAGGGCGTACAACGGATCATCAATGAATTAAGCAAAGAAGGAATAGTGGAGTTTCAGTCGAACCCACACCACAAGCGGGCGCACTTGGTTGTCATGACACGAAGGGGGCAGGAATTATATGAAGCCGCGATTGCGAAGCAAATCCCATGGGTGAATGAACTCTCGGAAGGCCTGTCGCCAGATGATATTGCGTCAGCGCAAAATGTTGTTGACCATCTCAAAACACGCCTTGAAGAAACCTCAACGCGACAAGATCAGAGTTCGACCCAAAGCTAACACTCGTACAGAGTGCAGCATCGAACGTTCTGGGTTCGGAGCAGACATTCGAAGTTCACAATAAGGAGCCAACGTCTGCCTTGCGGACATTGCCGACAAAAAAGACAAAACTAATACTCTGGTTTGCGATAGGATAAATCGTTGCGTAGACGGCCAGTTTTTGATTTCAACCTCGTTCAAGCGTTCTTGGTTTTTTGCGCTACCAACTTAATCTTCAGGGATACTTGAACCGAAGAACTCGAACTTTCGAGTGCTACCCACTGTGATCGGTTTCTCGTTGGCAAAAAGATTGCTATCAAATGAGAACGAATTATCGGTTCCGATCATCTGAATGTGAGAATAAATGCGCTTAGCTCTTTTCATTCTCTTTCCGATTATATTTATCGGTTTGCTTGTTTTTCTGATCTTTGGCTTGAAGCCGCCCAACAGTATTAAGCTGGCTGCTGGAATAAACGGCGGGGGATATTGGCAAGTTGGACAACTCTACAAAGCAGAACTTGCACGTGACGGCATTCAGGTAATTTTAGTAGAAACCGAGGGGTCCGTTGAGAACATTCAGAAACTTGTTTCTGGCGAAGTGGATGCCGCATTTATTCAAGGCGGCCTCGAACTACCTCGGGACGAAAACTTACAGTCTCTGGGCGCCATTTTTCTTGAACCCATGGTGGTGTTCCGCGGAAAGTCTAGTCCAGTCGAGGCTAACGCAGGAGAATGGGGAGACATACGCTTAGCTGCAGGATCTAAGGCGTCTGGTACTCGCGCCGCCGCTATAGCGCTAATTGAGGCCGCTGGGTTGCAAAATGTCGGCATAGACCTCGTCGATTTCGGGGGCAATGACGCGATAGAGGCGTTGTATGCCAACGAAGCGGATGCAGCGTTGTTTGTCGCTCCACTCGATGCACCTTACCTTATGGATGCGATCTTTGATCCAGAAATTATTTTTGTCCCTATGGCTTTGGTCGACGCACTTGCATTGAAACTTTCCGGAGCGAATTCGGTAACCGTACCGGCAGGATCAATCACACTCGACCCTCCGAGACCACCGCAGGACGTTAAGATCTTAGCATTACGAGCTTCACTTATCGCCGCATCCGATCTGCACCCTGCTGTAACCGATAGGTTAGTGACTGCAGCAAAGAACATTCATAGCGAACCAAATATTTTGCAAAGTGCGCGCGAGTATCCAAACACGGCTTTGCCACCTGTACCATTAAACAAAATTGCCACAGAACTCATAAACTCTGGGCCAAACTTTTTGCATGGCGTCTTGCCATATTGGATCGCAGCGCAGTTCGGCAGCGTACTGTTATTGCTGTTGCCGTTGTTGTTCTTATTGCCGTTTCTGCGGATCGTCCCATCCGGTTACGTGTGGTTTCAAAAGCGTCGCGTCTGGCGTTTTTATCAGCGCATCGCTGCGCTTGAGGAGGAACTCAGCAACGCACAGACCTCAACTGAGGTAGAAGCGGTCGCCAAAAATATCGAAGAAGTGGACACCGCTCTTGCAAATCTGAATTTGCCTCTCGCATACCGCCAGGGAGCATATGATGCACGTTTGCACATAGATCTAATTCGACAGGAGATTGCGCGTCGTCGAACTGCCTAAATTGATGGAACCACAACGTTCTCAAGCAAACCAAGGTAGAAAACCATTTTGATTTGAGACTTCGTTACAGTCGTGTGCTTTATTTATTACGTGAACAGTGCTTTGGGCTCGCAGCCATCGTTAGTAGAGTTTTCTTTAGCGGCAGCTATGCTAGGCGAATATAGTTCAAATTATGCGTCATAGTTACTTGTATTGAGCGTTGTAAGCTCTGAACAAAATATGAGGTTAGGAAATGTTCCGTTTAGCATCTATTCTGACCCTCGCGCTTACCGCTGGTGCACACGCCGAGGACATCCCAAACACTCAACCCGGCGACAGAGAATACTCCCCCTACCCACAACAAAACTTCCCTAATCAGGTCTTTTTCGGCGACACCCATTTGCATACCTCTTACTCTGCCGATGCTGGGATGATCGGGAATGTACTCGGCCCTGATGAGGCGTACAGGTTTGCCAAAGGAGAAGTCGTTACATCCAGCACCGGTGTCGAAGCGAGGTTGCGCCGACCATTGGATTTTCTGGTTATTGCCGATCACGCCGAAAACCTTGGTCTTGCGCCACTGCTCTCAGCCAAAGATGCCACGCTGCTCTCCACGGAGTTTGGCCAGCAACTGAACGCGGCTGTCGAGGCCGGTGATCCCGTTGGCGCATGGTCGATTTGGAGCCAAGCCAAGTCCACTGGCACAGACCCATTGGCGGATTATCAGGAGATTTACCAAACAGCGTGGAGCAACATTACCTCTGCCGCTGAGACACACAATCAACCGGGTTTGTTTACTGCGCTCATCGGGTTCGAGTGGACCTCAAACCCACAGCGGAACAACCTGCACAGGAATGTCATATTCAACGGTGGCAAAGAGGGCGCTGACAAGATCATCCCGTTCTCGAACTTTGATAGCTTCGACCCCGAAGACCTTTGGGCATGGATGGAACAAGCCGAAGAGACAACAGGCCAAAAGCTGCTCGCGATCCCGCACAATGGCAATTTGTCTAACGGGTTGATGTTTGACGAAGTGCGCTTGTCCGGCGAACCGTTCGATGTTGAGTATTTCAAAAAGCGTGCCAAGTGGGAACCGATCTACGAAATCACACAAATGAAAGGTGACGGCGAAGCGCATCCCATGCTGTCACCAGACGATGAATTTGCTGACTTCGAAACGTGGGACAAAGGACAACTTGGACCAGAGCCCAAGACACCGAAGATGCTTCCGCGCGAGTATGCGCGGGCAGCGTTGCGGCGGGGGCTTGGATACGAGGCGCAAACTGGGACAAACCCGTTCAAGTTTGGCGTGATCGGCTCAACTGATGCTCATACATCGCTGTCCACGGTCGGCGAGGACAATTTCTTCGGGAAAGTCGCGGCTGTTGAACCTACTGCTGACCCGATCCGAATTGAAGAGGTCGTCGGCGGTATTGGTGGTGACGAGAGTGTTGCCCAATATGCATGGCAGACTTCGGCGTCGGGTTTGGCGGCCGTTTGGGCAAGGGAAAACACCCGCGAGGCCATTTGGGATGCTTTTGCTCGGAAAGAAGTCTATGCAACCACAGGGCCGCGCATGCGTGTTCGCGTTTTTGCGGGGTACGAGTTTGATGAAACAGACCTGCCGCGCGCTGACTTTGCTGAGTATGGATATGAAAATGGCGTCCCGATGGGGGCGGAGTTGAAAGCGGACAGTGATGATCGGTCTCCGCGATTTCTCATCCGTGCGCTCCGTGACCCCGATGGAGCCAACCTCGACCGCATTCAAATCGTCAAAGGCTGGCTGAACAGTGACGGCTCAACGTCGGAACGTGTTTATGATGTTGCTTGTGGCGGGCGTGAAATTACCAGCGCTGGATGCGATGGCCCGGTTGGCAATACGGTGGATGTAGAGAACGCGTCTTGGACAAATGACATCGGCCAGGCAATTCTCGTCGGATATTGGGAAGACCCGGACTACGACCCGACGCAAAGCGCGTTCTACTACGTGAGAGTGCTTGCAATACCAACGCCGCGTTGGACGACATACGATGCAAAGGTGTTCGGAACGGAGATCCCAGACGAAGCACCGCGCTCAATACAGGAGCGGGCCTACACATCTCCAATTTGGTACACACCTCAGGGATGAGTAGTATTAGGTTAAGACTAAAAATCACTTAGTCTGCTCTGTGCTCCGAGCGGTCGTTCGCTGCGTTCCGTCTGAATGACCGCTCTGCGGACTTTGCGGACATCCGCATTTTTACCCCAAAGGACCGCAGTCAGCCCCGAAGCGGACATTTAATGAAGTACTGCACTTCGCAGTCAGGCACAGCTTCAAGGCTGATACCTTATCAAGACTTAACAATCGCTCTTTTTGGAGATGTGTGTTCGGCTAGCGCATCTGGCCTAGAAGCAATTTTGCGTTTAGCGTGGTGCCCACTGTGGGAGTTCAGTCTTTGGAAAGACGTCTAGCAGCGATACTTGCCGCCGATGTGGTTGGCTATAGCCGTCTTATTCGAAATGACGAGGCCGGCACGCTTGCAAGGGTCAAAGCCCATCGCGAGCAGTTTTTTGAACCAATTGTCGCTTCACGACATGGGCGCATCGTCAAATTGATGGGCGACAGCTTGCTTCTTGAGTTTGCAAGTGCAGTTGAGGCCGTTCGGTGTGCGTTGGACATGCAGCACTATGTAGGCGTCGCTAATGCGGACCTGCCGCAAGATTCGCAGGTGCGATACCGGATCGGTCTCAATGTTGGCGACATTATCGTCGATCAGGATGACATTCACGGGGATGGTGTAAATGTCGCCGCACGCATTGAAAGCCTGGCTGTCCCGGATGGCATTTACATGTCGGCCAGCGTTTTCGAACAGGTCCATACCAAGCTCGATCTCACCATAGAAGATTTGGGGATGCGAGAGGTCAAGAATATCTCCGACCCCGTTCACATCTACAGCCTAAAAATAGATGAAAAGGCAAAAGCCATCGTTTCTCCTATCGCGCCACTTACGAACAAGCCTACGAAAAATCGCCTGATCATGGTAAGTTGCACCGCAGCTGTCCTGGCGCTAGTAGCCGCCGCATGGCTGCAACCTTGGTCCGTGGTGCGATCCCCGGACACGGATGAACAAGCCGCGGTCCTGTCTGGCAAACCCTCCATCGCTGTCATGGCGTTCGACAATCTCAACAACGACCCGAGCCAAGACTACCTCAGCGACGGACTGAGTGAGAACATACTGACCGCCTTGTCCCGTTTTTCAGACTTCTTCGTAGTCGCTCGGAACTCCACGTTTTCATATAAGGACACTCCGGCAGATATACAGAAAGTATCAGAGGAATTGGGTGTTCGCTACATCGTTGAGGGAAGCGTTCAAATTGCCGGTGAGCGTTTGCGCGTGACGTCCCAACTCATTGATGCGACGACGGGCCAGAACATCTGGGCAGACAGCTATGACCGAGACCTACAGGAAATATTTTCAGTACAGGATGAGATAACGCGAACGATAGCTTCGCTTCTCTCCACGAATATCGATCTGGCGGAGTATAGCCGCCTCAAGCATCAGCCTACTGATAGTCTTGGCGCTTACGAATTGCGCAAACGCGCGCAGGAGGAGTGGTTTACCTTCACAAAAGAAGGAAACATCAGGGCGGAAGAGCTTAGCGCAAAAGCCATTGCTCTCGATCCGAACTATGCCGGGGCGTATGTCGAAAACGCTTGGGCACATATTAACGGATATCGTTGGGGGTGGACGAACTCTTTAACGCGCGAGGAATCACTGGAGCGCGCATTTGAGACGGCGCGGAAAGCCATTGAACTGGAACCCTTCAATTTCAAAGGTCATTGGGTCTTAGCCAATGCAACCACTCAAAGCGGTAACCTTGAGCGGGCTGCTTCGCGTTACGACAAAGCAATTGCTCTGAATCCAAATTCGGCATCCGTTCTGGCAGATTCCATCGACCCTCTCGTCTATAGCGGCAAGGCGCCCGAAGCCGTTGAGCGCATGAAACTGGCGATCCGGCTGAACCCACATCACCAAGACTGGTATCTTTGGAATCTGGGTTGGGCTCAGTACTTCGCCGAGGAGTATGAAGATGCAAAGGCTTCAGTTGAACAAATGAACGAAATACCCGATGGCTTGAAACGCACCTACGCGCCAATTCTTTTACGCCTTGGTCTTCCCAGTGATGCGCAGACTATTATCGATGAGTTTCTAGCGGCCAATCCCGAATTCACTATCCAAGAAGCGATGAATGCGCCATTCGAGAGTGAGGCGTATCTCAATCGGTGGGTAGAGGATCTGCAAAAATTGGGTGTGCCTGATACCAAAGAATGAACCATTTTTCGAGTTTCGCTTTGCGGGTGTCGCCACCAGACTCAGACACCCACAACTATCGCGACAAACTTTAATCCTGCGATTTGCGGCTGTGGCTTTGTAGTGATTTCAGCCCAAAACGGACCTCGCTCGTCGGGCTTTGCAAACGCCTATTTGCGGACAAACGCCGCCATTCAGCTTCAACGACTGATCCGTCAGGATAGAGCAGTCTCCAAACGTTCCAACGAATTCTGCGGCCACACCTCATCGAATTTGTAAAATTCCTCGAAGATAGGAATTTCCTCGCTGAGTGGCACCCAGGCCTGTTTGCTGCTCGTGAAAATCTGTGCATCCGGAGGACATTGATCCGGGTTGTCCAGTGTTCCGACGCGCACGTACCTTAGCTTTCCAAGGCGTATCATGTAGCTGCTAAAAACGGCGACGCCGCAATCCCTACAGCGCGTAATAATCTGACCTTTCCCGCTTGGAGTGGAGAGCTCATTTTCGGTGATTGGCCCTTTGCACGTCACGCGATCAGCCTCAATGATGGCGTTCAAGACGTAGGCTGCCCCGGTTTGTCGCTGACATTCGCTACAGTGGCAGCAATGCACGAACATAGGTTGTGATGTCATCTGATACGTTACGGCTCCGCAGCCGCATTTCCCTTTGATCATTATTTCCCCCGAGTTGTTTCCTAGCATTCAGCCATGGCCCTTATTGGACCAGCTCATAATGCTTGATAGAACGCGACTCGACCAATTCGGCCTCCGCCGGATCGATATGCGAGCTTTGGTAGTTTTCGCCGACAAAAGCCTTTAGTGACTCTAGGTTTTCCCACACCATGACAAAGCTGAATTCTCTTGGTGTGTCAGCACGTGCGGCACCAGGAAACACTTGAACGATGCCCTTAGTACCTCTCATCAAGGGTATAGCTGTTTCATGGAAGAACTTGCTGAACTCTTCCTCTTTGCCTGGCCTAGTCACGACCTGAAAGATGCGCATGATCATTCGTCCGACCTCCGTAAAGTACGGTTCCTGAATGTATGAGCGCCTCTGGTTCTATGACCATATCATTTTGCTACGGGTGTGTCTGCTTTGGCCTCCGACGTGGCCATTCTCCGCGGCCTGCATGAATAGCTGGTCGCAGCCCGAAGCGGACATTCACAACTAGACTTTGCAAGCTCCCAGACACATAATATGGCTGTCTTTTGTAGCGACAGCGGGCGTGTCCGGATGCGTTACTTTCTGACTATACAATGTGTTGCTGCAAACGTTTGCATTTGAACAGGTCATGATAACAAAGTGTACAGCACCCGTATTTCCTTCGGATGCTGTGGAGGTTTATTCGCTATCGCGCCAATTCATAGCGTGTCATCGACATTGAGGTTGCGTCGATCATACTCATGAACTTCTCGGCTGCTTGGGCGGAAGCAAAACTGTCCATCGACGCTTGCGCGGCCTCTGCGCTTTCCCAGTTCACCACGACAGCCCATTTGCCGTCCGCGAAGGCCGCTTGGCGTGAGATGAAGCCGGGCTGCTGGCTGACATGCTCTTCTTCGATGGCCTTATCGACCGGTTCGAATTCTTGAGCCGTGACACCTTCTGCGAGGTTCATAGTCACGATCTCAATTACACCAGCATCTTGCGCCATGGCTATACTTCCCAGCATCATCGTTAGAGTGATCAAGAACGTTTTCATGTTGCCGTCCGATCAGAACTTGCCGTTGTCATGGGCCATCTCGGATGGGATGTCTGCGATCACATCCCAGTGCTCGACGATCTTGCCGTCCTCAACGCGGAACAGGTCATAGAACGCGGTCGGTACGCCGCCCAATGTGCCCTCGGATGCGGTGAAGACAAAATTACCCTCGGCCACAACCATGTGCACATCGGAATAGATCATCTGGATGCCCTGATCCGCCATCGCCATCAAAGCGGCGCCCAGACCGTCCAGACCATCAGCGATCTGGCTGTTGTGCTGAATGTAGGTTTCGGAGGACAGGAAGTCGGTGATCCGATCAGTTTCACCACCTTTCAGGATGGTTTCAACGAAATCCGCGACCAGTGCTTTGTTCTCTGCTGTCCTGTCCAGATCAGTGATGTCGGTCGGGCCATCTGTTTGCGTGTGACCGGAAGGGTTTGGCGGGGCGAGCGGAGTCAGATTGTCCCAATGCTCTGCAACCTTTCCATCTTCCACGCGGAAGACGTCGAAGCCAACCAACATATCTGCGCCAAAAGCCTGCGCATTGTTGTAGGTCGTGTGCAAAACAACCATGTCCCCTTCGGCGATCACGCGGTGAATGTTCACTTCGATCCCACTGTCCTTCAAGCTTGGAATGAAGCCAAGTATGGGGGCTGCACCTGTCGGCACGGCGGGGTTGTGCTGGATGTAGTCCGACGCCAGCAGTTGCTGCGCTGCGGATGGGTCGAAATTTATAAAAATGGCTGCAACAGCCTCCAGTACGAGTTCTTTGGGGGTCATTGATTTTCTCCTTATTTTGAAGCGGTAGTGATAGGAATTCACGCGGCGCGGGCTTGCGTCGCGGTGATTTTGAATTCAGTTCCCCACGGGTCGATCAGGCGACCAGGGTTTAGGCTTTCAGATTCCGCCAGAAGTTCGACACTCGCGAGACCTGTGCTCCATTCTGTACGCTTCTTTGCCCCTTTGGATTGCCATTCGTTGACAGCAAGGTGATGGTGGTAGCCGCCTGACCCGAACCAACGCGCCGAGGGCAGTTGTAACGTCTGCACCATTCCAATGGCCTGAGTAACAAATCGCGCGGCCTCATCCACGTCGCCAACACGCAGATGGACATGTCCGATTACAGTGCCGCTAGGCGCGCCGTGCCACGGCGTGGCATTTTGCTTCAGCGAGTTCAGGTCAAGCGGTTGCGTTGTCATTTGCACTTGCTCGCCGTTGTGCTTCCAGGTCTCGCGCGGCAGGTCCCGGTAGATTTCGATGCCATTCCCCTCCGGATCACTCAAATAGAGAGCTTCGCTAACGCCGTGATGTGATGCGCCATCAAGTCGGAGCTCGCGTTCCTCGGCATGGATCAACCAAGCGGCGAGATCATGCTGGGTTGGCAGCAAGAACGCCGTATGAAATAGTCCGGCCTCGCGCGGGAAAGGCCTGGCATTGCGGTCCTGGCGAAGCTCGACCAGTGACCCAGCGTCGGTCCCCAGACAGGCGGTTCCGCCGTTGCGTTTGATCAGTCCAAGGCCAATAACTTCTTCATAAAACGCGGCCATGCCATCAAGGTCGCGCACAGTCAGGGCAACCTGACCAATCGAGATGGGGGCATGTGAATTTGCCATGTTCTTGTCTCCTGCGATTGAGCTTGAGAAGAACTTAGATGTGGCTTTTGCTCGCTAAAATGGCGATAATTGTGAGTATGTATCGCCATTCTGGAGATAAATGATTGGACCGGATTGATGGAATGCGAAGCTTTGTGGCAGTCGTGGAAACCGGTTCCTTCGCTGCTGCTGGACACCGCTTGGGGATTTCGAACAAATTGGTGAGCAAGCGTGTCGCCGGGCTCGAAAACCTGATTGGTATGACGCTCATTCACCGTACCACGCGCTCAATGTCTCTGTCTCACGAAGGAGAAAAGTACCTGGAAGGGGCGCGACGTGTTCTTGCCGAGCTTGAACAGCTGGAAGCCGAATTCGATACTTCAGGTGGTTTGAAAGGTGTAATTCGCGTTGCGGCACCCCTCACCTATGGCGACACCGCGGTGGCGGTAGCCGCAACTCGTTTTGTTGAAAAGCATCCGAGTGTCACGGTCGAGCTGGACCTGTCAGATCACTATGCTGATCTGGCCAAGGGTGGCTTTGACATTGCAATCAGGATTGGGAACCTTGATGATTCAAGCCTGATTGTCCGCAAGCTGGGCGAGACGCATATGAAGGTCGTGGCTGCGCCGGCCTATCTTGCAGAGCATGGCACGCCTTCACATCCTGCCGAGCTTTCCGAACACATCTGCATAAGGGATGCGAACAACCCCGACCCGAACCGCTGGCCGTTTCAGGTCGAAGGCCAAACCATACAAGTGCCCGTATCCGGGCCGTTTCTCGCCAATAGCCCTCCTGCTTGCCTCGTGCCGACACGCGCAGGGCGGGGTATCTTTATCTGCCCCGATGTATTCCTCGGGGATGACCTAGAAACAGGGCGGTTGGTCGAGCTGTTCTCTGGAATCCACTCCCGCACGCTCCCGATCCAAAGTGTCCATTTGCCATCAGTTTTTCGCAAACCGCGCGTGAAAGCCTTTGTTGAATTCATGAAGGCCGAAATCAGAGCTTAGGTTCGTCAAAGATTTCGTTCAGAGTTGTTGCACGAGTACCCACTTTTGATAGGCGAACAAAGTGACGCTAAAAAAACTTGGTCGTGCGGTTAAAGGGCGCTTTTGGATTAAACTACAAGAAGGCGCTTGATAACCTGGCGGCGATGATTGCTTAGAAGGTTGAAAAATGGGGCGGTGATGCCGCTATCTCGCTCCGCTTAAGACGTCGGGCAACGATGCTAGAAGTTGCCGTTTCCTTCTTCTTCCATCAGTGACGAGCGGCAGCCCACACAAGACCTTCTAATCGAGAACTCTGTGTCCTATTTTATTTGCGATAAAGAGTGCTTCTGAATTCGGTGGGTGAAATGCCCATTTGCCTTTTAAATGACCGGCTAAAGTTATTGGACGTTTCATATCCCAGCGCGGTAGCGATGTCGGATACCGCTTCCGTTGGTAAAGCCAAAAGTTCAGTCGCGCGTTCTATGCGGACTCTATTGATAATATTACGATAACGTCCGCCCTCCGCTTCAAGCCTACGCTGAAGGGTTCGCACTCCTACATCTAGAGAACGCGCAATTGAATCAATCGAAACCGCATCATCATGAAGTTGCTGGCGCGCGAGTTCTGCAACACGTTCAGAAAGCGTCTCAGGAGGTCCTCCCAGACGCTCCCTAGCTATGTCGACGACTGTGGTTGGATTTTCGGCGTTGGGTCGACTTGAGCGGCTGGCTTGCAAACAACACCTATCAAACTCGATCCCCAACCGCGGCGCGTCCCAAATAACCGGGCACCTAAACACATCTTCAGCTTCGTTCGCGTTCGTCACTTTGTGGAAATTCAACAGAACGGCACGCGGCGTCCAATTCGCTCCGAGATAAGCTTTAAAAATACTAAGAATGACTCCTATCGCGGAGAAGCCGACATCGGGATAGGCGCGGTGAGATTTAATACCAAAATCGTAGCAATACCTGGCGGGTGATCCAGGGCTTTCCAACCATGCCCTATCTGTGGACGAGTGAAGCGGCATCACAAAAGAAGCACGATTGAGGGCTGCACCCAAGTTCGGGGCCGAAAGAACATAGCGCCCCCATGCGCCGTACTCTGCGACAGTCAGGTGAGGAGACCAAAAAAGACCGATGTTCTGTAGCCCGGTTGACCAAGCCGCTTCGTGTATGAACGTCGCCAGCGAATGAGCCGAAATATAGCCGGAACGTGCATCCACGAATTTATACGACAGTTCGGCTGCCCTCATCGCGGCGATAAGCCTTCTCTCCCCCGCCACATCCAAGACAAACTGCGGCATTGCTCCAAGTGCTGTCGCCGAAATCATTGGGGGTAAGCTCATGCCAGATTGTCTCGCTTCTACAAGTCCGCTGTCGTGAAATGATACGCATCCCATTTGGCTTTGTGCAATAAATTCACATCCAAGCATACGTGGAGAAAGCAATGTCGAATAACGTTCCCAGAATTGGATGCCTTTCAACTTGGGCCACCGCTGCGATCCTGTTTTTACCCATCAGCGCAAGCGCCGAGATGTCAGACGCACAACGGAACCTGATCGAACGTCGCGCGTGTGAAGCTGCGATTTGGGGCATGCCGGCGGTCGGCGTTTATGACATCGAACTTGCAATCCAGCGCGATGCCGGCGCTGATCGGGGCGTTATCGCCTATATGAGCGAGCCAATGGACAGTCGCCACGGCTTTCTAACGGCCAACGATGTCACGCCCTATGTATTCGGTGGCGGAATCACTGTTGACGAGCCTGTAGTCATTGATGTGCCCCCTGCCGGTGATAAGGCGGCCTTCTTTGGAACCATCGTGAATGCCTGGCAAGTCCCGCTGGCAGACGTCGGAACGACAGGCGAAGATGCGGGGGCAGGTGGCAAATACCTCATCCTGCCGCCTGGTTACGACGGAGACGTACCGTCAGACGGGTACTACGTTCACCAGTCCAACACCTATGGCGTTCATTTTGCTTTCCGTCCAGTTGCAAAAGATGGCGGCACAAGCGCAGACCAGGCCGCATATGCCCAAACGCTCCGAGTCTATGCCTTGTCTGATGCGGACAATCCTCCGGCAACACGGTTCATCGACGTAAAAGAGAACCCCATCAACACGCTGCCTGTATACGACATGACTTTCTTCACTGATCTGAATGCGGTCATTCAGCGCGAGCCTGTTTTGGAGCAAGACAAGGTAATGATGGCGATGCTGGCGTCTCTGGGCATTGTGCGAGGCCATCCTTTTGAACCTGACGAGGAGACACAAGCGGCCATGCTGGATGGTCTCCAATGTGCCTACGATACGATGCAAGAACACTTCATAACGCGCTCTGTCGTGCCTTTGTGGGAAGATCGCCAATGGGGTGTCTGGGCATTCGCCGAAGGCCAACCGGAAGCCGGATTTCCCTATGTTACGACAGATATGGTTTTGATCGACGACCGCGCGGGCGGGTCATATTCTTGGATCACTTACCTGCCCAAAAAGCTCGGTGGAGGCACGTTCTACCTGACAGGTTTAACCGACAGTGATGGCGCCATGCTCAACGGTGAAGATACCTACAAACTGACAGTTCCATCAGACACGCCCGCCGAGGATTTTTGGTCCGTCATTGTATACAGCATGAAAACTAAGGGCTTTGTAAAAGGCAACGAGCGGGTGGGATTGGCGACGCCTGACCTCCCTGACATGCAGGTTAACGAAGATGGCTCGGCTGACGTGTATTTCGGCCCAATTGCTCCGGGTGGGCTGGAAAGCAATTGGATTCCGACCGGCGAAGACTTTTTCTTGCTTTTTCGTCTCTATGGACCAGCTGAAGGCTGGATAGAAAGCGGTTGGAAACTACCCGATCTGGAAAAAGTGAATTGAATAGTAGACTTATCCCACTAGGAGAAAACGGTATGAAAAGACTGATGTTCGCAGGTGTAGCCGCATTGTCTCTTGCGATCCCGGCCTTTGCACAGGAATACAGTGCAAACGTCCCCGACAGCATCATTGTGCCGGACACAGTGGAAACACGTTTTGGTGCGTTGGAGTATTTCGATGGACTTCCAACGCCAGAAACCGCGAAGTTGTCGTACAACGCGCTTAACTTCGTGCGGGGTATGCAGATTTTCATGGATGGTATGCCCGCCGCATCGACTTATGCGATGTGTCATGGTCTTGAAGAAGGCGCTGGGGTTGATCCGATGAAAATCGGCATCTTTGAAGATTTGTATAACGCGCGTTCGCTACTGCTGACACCCAACACGACAACAATTTATATATTGAACTGTACCGATCTCTCCGAAGGTCCGGTGGTATATGAAGTGCCCGAAGGTATGCTGGGTTTCGTGAACGACGCATACATGCGATACGTCACCGATATCGGTAATGCTGGCCCTGACGAAGGCAAAGGCGGAAAATTTCTGATCGTGCCTCCCGGATTCGAAGGGGATTTGCCGGAAGAGGGCTATTTTATCGTTCAGCCACCAAGCTATCGTAACTGGTTTTTGCTTCGTGCGTTCTACGGGGATGACGGTGTTGAAGCGGCGGTAAACCGGGTCAAAGAAACTTTGCGTGTCTATCGCTGGGAAGACAGAGAGAACCCACCAGAGCTAGAGTTCGTGAATCTAACGGACAAACAGTTCAACACAATCCACGCAAACGATTTCAGCTTTTTCGATGAAATGAAAGCCGTCGTCGATAGCGAAGCCGAAGGTGCGCTGCCGGAAGAGTTGATGGGCGCTATGTTCTCGATAGGGATTCGCAAGGGAGAGCCTTTTGAACCTGATGATGAACTGAAGTCCTTGCTGAGCGAAGCCGTGGCACTTGGCACTGCTGCCGCGAAATCTCTTAACTTTGCCCCACGATCCCGCGCACCTTTCTACTATGACGACGGATATTGGAAGACCGCGTTTGTCGGGGGTAATCACGAGTTCCAAGCCGGTGACGTCAAAATTCTAGATGCGCGGACTCTGTTCCACTACTACGCGACCGGAATCACGCCTGCGATGGTCGCTCAAAAGGTAGGGGTCGGATCGCAATACGCACTCGCGAATCGCGACAGCGATGGAAACTACTTCGACGGCGGTAAAACTTACTCGGTGACAATTCCCCCAAACCCGCCAGCAAAAGACTATTGGTCATTCGTTGTCTACGACACGCAAACCCGTTCACTTCTCGAAACGGACCAGAAACTTGCAGGGGTCGATAGCAACCAACCCACTTTGGAAGCAAACGAGGACGGCAGTTTTACGGTTTGGTTTGCGCCAGAAGCGCCAGAAGGCAAAGAGGGGAATTGGATACAGACAATGCCCGGAAAATCCTGGTCCACGGTTCTAAGACTCTACGGTCCTTTGGAGCCTTGGTTTGAAGGAACATGGCGGCCCGGTGAGATCACACTAATCGAGTAGATCCTCGCTATCTTGGAGTAGTTTCAAAACACGAAAAAGGCGACGTGTCCTGACAACGTCGCCTTCCCTCTTGCGACCGTTCTGGATCCTCTTACTCGGTTGAGTGCTTTTTGCTTCCGGATTTCACCAGTTCAAACATCAGTTTAAAGAACACCTTCAACTATGGATTATGAAAGGTTGAAGGCAAATCGCTGCATAGGTGCGGAAGTGAAATATTGGCAACGCCAAATAGGCCGATAACAAACGGACCAATCATTAGGTTCTAAACGTCGAATAGAGGAAAATTACTCAAACTTTGCAAAGTCAGCTTTCTGCGCATAGCTGACAATCCTGCCTTGTGCAGCATTTTGCAGTAGGGGCTCAACGCTATTTCGCCGCATCGCGTGCAAACGGCTGGTCAAAGCCGTGAAGCTGACATGCCCAGTTTTCTCTACTTCCGAAACACAAGGAAGTAGTCAGTTTATTGCGCCAGTTTCCCCATCGCCAGTTGCTTCGCCGACATCGCCTTGGATTTTGCCTCATCCCGATGTGAACCAAACGCGGCTTTGACTGCCTGGTCTTTTTCTGAAACCTCTCTCGCCGGGGCAGGGGCCGGTTTCGCTTCAGCCAGCGCCTTTGCCGTGTCCTTTGCCTGTTCGTCAGCGAGATCCCGATATGTCCCTTTGATCCTCGGAGCTTCACCCCCAAGGAACTGCATGAAATAAGGATCTTCGAAGTATCGGATCTTGTTTGCAATTACCGGCATTTTGCCTTCGCGGATCAGCACAACCTCATTTTCAGGCAATCGGCCAACGTGTTCCGGCCGGAGCAGGCGAATGCCTTCCTCGCGTTCCGATATGCTGCCCATTTCCATTTTGCCGAGCGCCCGCGACTTCGATTTGCTCATGACTGTTTTGTCACCGATGGACCTGGACACGTGTTCGCGTACCTCTGAATCTTCGGATGCAGCAAACATTTGCGTCCCGGCGTTCGCAAGCATCGCCCGCACACCTTCATGCCCATAAATGTCCTGCAGGCGCGACAGCGTTTGTGAAATCACGATGATCCGGCCACCGAACGATCGCATGGTGTCATACGCTTCAACGACGCGCTCAAGATGGCCGAGGCGCTGAAACGGTATTGCCAAGTTGTTTGCCAGCGGTTGCAAAGAGCTGTTGCTGGCGAGTTCAGGTGGTCAACTCGAGTGCATAGCCATTCCAAAGATCGTGCGCGTCCGATCGGGCATGACGGTATGAGATGGTAGAGAGTTGATAGCGGCGGGGTCGGAATATTGTGTTGATCTGGTCGTGAGCGGCAAGGAACCTTTGCGCCTGCCGTGGAGATTTGAAACGACCCATCAGCTTTTCACGCTTTCGAGTGGGTCTGTGTGATCCTTCGATCCGGTTGTTCAACCCTTTGTGTGCACGATGATCCGCACCCGGCGCGAGATCACGGATCGGTTTGAAATAGCTTCTCAACTTATCCGTAATCACAACACGAGGTTCGCCGAATTGCGAAATCAAACGCTTCAGAAAGCGCCGGGCTGCCTTTGCACTCCGCCGTGGTTGGACGAGGATATCAAGCGTATCTCCGTTCGCATCCACCGCCCGCCAGAGCCAGAATTTCCTACCGTTGATCGGAATGACAACTTCGTCCAAATGCCATTTGTCGGCTGCGGCTGGCCGATCTCGCCTGATGCAATTTGCGAAATAGCGGCCAAAGCGGTTGACCCATTGCCGGATCGTTTCCCGGCTTACTATCACACCGCGTTCCGCGAGCAGATCCTCAACATCGGCAGCGCTGAGCGCAAACCGGTGGTAGACCCAGACCGCATAGGTGATGATCTCACGCGGAAAACGAAAGCCCTTCAGGCGCGGCATTGCGGGCGGTATCTTCATGCGTGAGCCGTAGCCCGATCACAACCTGCAGACAAGTTGGCAATGCCGTCGCAATAGCTCTCGGTTAGCGCTTTGTGAAAACCGTATGCCGAGGCGCCGAGCGTCAGCAAACCTGCGCATGCCACAAGCCAGATTCCACCGGGGCTACTCATAGCGTTTTGCACCACTCACTTGAATCCGGAATCTCCGGAATGGCCTTGAAGAGCAGTGAGCGCCAAGACGGCGATGCCTACGTGTACGGTGCCTGTGGCCAGCATTCCGGCAAGTGAAATCAAGCCTTTGACGCTGGCACTTTGGGCTTCGAGATCGCACAGCCTGTCGATGAACTTCATCATCATGGCTGCTTGATTTCTATGTTTCAGTTTATTGCGCTACGTCCAAAAAGCACCCCGCTAGCAAGCTAGCGGGGCTGAGTATGTCCGGGGATGGACGTCGAGGAACTGAGGGCGCACTGCGAGGTAATTGGACAAGCACGCAAACCAAAGGTTTTGAGCCTTTCTGGCCCACCTCATGTTCAGATAACTGAGTTCCGACCATGATTGTTCCAGTCAAAACAAAAAGTCTTACGATTCTTCTGTTTTTTCCTGAATGGGGTTGCCAGATCACCCTCGTGTTGCCGTTTTTCTTGGTTCTGTGTCAATCAATCGGAACAAAATACTTCTCAGCACGTTAACGATGGGAAGTCGCTGATTTAACAGGGCACAACGTGCACAGGAATCTACGGAGCGATGCATTTGTCTGAAGGAAACAGATTTGTCTTAGGCCGTTGCGACCCTTGGAACGTCAGACTGTCAAGAGACCCATTCATGAAGCCATACATCAGCGCTACTTCTTTATTCCTTGGGTTTTCATGGTATGAAATGAGTGGTGGCACCGCTTTTAAAGCTCAGCCTATTATTACCATAATAGTCATTATAAGGCATAGCATTAACAAGCGGGGCACAATCTAAACTGGTTTTCGATAAACCCCTATCTTGCTGAAGAATAACGACAACAGAGAGTCACCGAACGCTCGGAAAAATGGCAACCCCACATCGTAGTGTTTGCCAGAAGTTGTTAGACCTCGACTGGAATTCAAAAACCATGAAAATCTCAGAAAAACCGTTGGACGTGAAACGAACAGGTGACGACGCGCCGGCGGCGTCTTTGCTTCGCTATGTCTGGCGCATGAGCGAGTGGCACCAGGTATTTGTATGTTTGGTCGCAGTTGTGGCTGCTCTGTTAAGCCTTGTGCCTATCGAACTTCAACGCAGGATAATAAACGAGGCCGTCGAGAGCCGCGACCTGTCCCTGTTGGCACAGCTCGGATATGCGTATGTTGCCGTAGTCCTGGCTCATCAGGTGGTGAAGTTTGGGCTTTGGATTTATCAATCGTGGCTCACCGAAAGCACTTCACTGTATACGCGCCGCCACCTGTTGGGCGTCTATGAGAAGCGCCAAGATCAAACTGGTTCTGGCAAAACAGTGTCGATTATTGGATCCGAAGTTGAAAAACTCAGCGGCTTTGTCGGAGGTGCACTTTCAGGAGCCTGCGCAAACATCGTTATGCTGTTGGGCGTTGTGATCTACATGTTTGTAGTAGAGCCAAAAATCGCGATGTTTGCACTGGCATTTCTTGTGCCTCAAATTGTTTTGACACCGTGGATCCAGAAGTATCTGAATGAACTCCTCGAAAAGCGCGTGGTTCTGTTGCGCGATCTCGGCGAAGGGATCTCCCAAGAGTCTGAGAAAGACAAAACACAGGCCATGGTCCTATTGCCAAAAATCTACTCCAACAGGATTCGGTTTTACGTCATTAAGTTTGGGTTGAAGTCGGTACTGAATCTTCTGAATGCGATCGGCCCGATGACGGTCATGCTGTTCGGTGGCTATTTGGTGATCCAGGGCGAAACTCAAGTCGGGGTGATTGTGGCATTTATTTCAGGATTTGAACGAATATCCTCTCCACTACGCGAATTGATCGGGTTTTACCGCGTTGCGGCCTTGGCCAATGTTCAACACAAAATGATTGCAAACTGGCTGTCCGACCTGGCGTTCCAAACCAAGACGAGTGGTTGATTCCGTCGAACAATTCAGGATTCGGCAGCCTGAACCTGTTGGTGTTTCGAAACCACCTGCTCAAGCTGCTCTTTTTCGGCTTCGAGTAAATTCGATCGTTTTGCATAGCGGAGCGCTCTGCAAGCGAGCGCGTTGGCGCCCGAGGCTGCTTTTTGGTTCCGTGATTCCGAAAGCTTCAAAAGTGCTTCTTGCAATTGTGTCGCCACTTCGATCATTGCCGCCCCATCGCGTGCCAGGGACTGGAAAGCCGCCTCCAACAGACACTGCTCATCCGGCAGCCTGATGAACACGTTTGGCGCGACGAGCGTATCTTCAGCTGACAATACATCGTTGTAATAATTCCAAAGCAACGATTTCATCTCTTGAAGCGTTTCGATTGCAGTTCCTGCGTCATTGATACCAGGGGAAAGGGCCTTGGCGGCAATTTCTGACAGCACCAACAGTCCAAACTCAGCATCTTGTTCATGCGTTCTCTGTTCCCCAATTGTGAACGCAGCTGCGAGCATTGCCATGGTTTTTGAATCCGGAGACCCGGAAACCTCAGCAAGCGTATCACCGGACACGACATGCGAACCCGGTCGAACCAAAACATAGACCGACCCGTTGGCGGGCAGGGCATCCTGTAGCTGCACTGTATCAATCAATTGGACATAGCCCGATTGCTCGCTCTTGAGCTGTTCGCAATCATCCGGAATAATGGTTGCATCCGTCAGCTCTGACGCGCCCAGGCTGGGTTGCTTTAAGCAGGTTTTTAATGCTTCACGCGCGCTTTGCGTTGCGCATTGCAAACTGTGGTCCACACTGCCAATTTTAGTGAGGTGATCGATCCATCGAAGCAAAGATACTACGACCAGAACAACAACCAGAATGGTCACGGACATCACATAGAAGGCGGAGTCTGCCGAATAAACGCCAGCTTGATAAAGAACGATTGACCCCAAGGAAAAGACAAACGCTCCAATGAATGTCGCAAGAACCGATTGTGTGGTCGTGTCAGCCAACAGAATGCGATGAACGCGTGGTGTGGTTGCGTTCGAAGCGGCCCTGTGCGCAGATACCATGATGTTTAGGGAAAAGGTCGACACAGCGAGCATGGAAGTGGCCAGGATGGTCAACACCGGAAGGACGGACTCGAATTGTAGATTTCCTCCAAATGGTGACTTCGTGAAGAACGAAACGACCGGACTGATTAAGGCAGCTAAAACCGAAAGCAAAGCGTAGAGCACCACGCGCAAACCCATGTTTCGATAGTAGCGGAGAAAGCGGAGGCGTAGCCAGTCTACTTGCTTCATGAAGCCCCATACTCATAGTGCGTGAGATGTTTGCCCTTATTGGCGCATTTCGGAGGCCAAACATTCTCAGTCAAGTTTGTTCCTTTCGCCCGCTATATCAGCCAGAGCACAATACAACAGACTACCGATCCGATCGATAGCGACCCGACAACAACGCATAAGTGAGTCTTTGAAGCAGGTTCTGAGCTATGTGAGTCCAGACGCGCGTAGACCCGCAGCGCGTTTCGCCAAGCGCCCCAATAGATCAACAGTGAAGTCGCGATAAACAAAGAAGAAGCGGCTTTCGCCAGCCATGTCGGTTCCACAGCCCCAAAGACAGCTTTCAAGCCAAGTGCAATCGCTACGCTTGCCATGCCAGTCCTCGTCCATCCCGCAAAAGTCCGCTCATTGGCAAGCACGGTGCGGTCCTCGGCCCAGTCGGTTCGTTCTTCGGCCAAATCTTGTTTGTCGGTCACTGAATCTCGTTCCTGTACCACCAGCGTTACGGGCGTAACTCTAAGATAAATCGGCTGGTGGCAATTTCGCCCGGAGGATGCAGTCGCCCGGCGAAATTGTCACTGTCTAACCATTACTGGTTGGTAGCGCTCTAAAGCGCATCCTTAGCTTGACTTGGCAATCGCGCGCAGCATCCAAGCGGCCTGCTCGTGGAACGCCGAACGCTCGGTCGCGAGATCTTCAGTGACAACATCTTTCCTATCACCTGCCATTTCTGTCAGGGCGTGAAGCCGGTGCGCAACACGTTCATGGTCAGCAGCAAGATCTTCTATCATTCCAGCCGCAGAGATTTCTCCTTCAAGATCTTTGATCACAGAGAGCTCCATAATTTCCGACATCTGTGACGGTGCCAGATGACCCAATGAGCGAATTCGTTCCGCAACCTCATCTGCAGCGTCGAACATGTTCTCGTACTGTTCTTCTGTCAGTTTATGGATCGAATAGAACAACGGACCTTCCACATTCCAATGATAGGCGTGCGTTTTGAACGTCAGGCGGTATGTATCGGCCAGGACGTTCGACAGGGCTTTTGCCAGTGCCGCCGTGTCTCTCACTCCGGTTGCGACAGGGTTTTCGTTTGGAATTACGTTCAGTGCGTCTGTCATAATTACTCCTTTTCGCTACTCTGGAAAACAACGTGCGATGATGAATTTGGTTCCAAAATCGGCTGTTCAATCTCTGGTCGCCGGCATTCCACCTTCTGCAGCGTAGTCTACGGATACTCGAAGCAGCGTTGGAACTGCGATATCAGTCGCGGCCTGCAAAGCCGGTCCAAGCTTTGCGAAGGTATCGATGTCGTGATAAACCCACCCAAATGCTTGGGCGAGCAATGCCCAATCTGGATTTCCAAATGCAAACTCGCGATCACCGGGTTGTTTCTCATCGATCAGGCCATACCCATTGTCCTCCCAAACGAGCACGGTGACCGGTACGCATAGCCGGGTGGCGGTTTCCATCTCCTGAACGTTCATCAGGAAGTCCCCATCACCACATACAGCGATGACCCGACCCGTTTCCAATTGGCGAGCCGCCTCAATAGCGCCGGGCAATGCAAGCCCCATTCCAGCGAGGCCATTGGGAATAATGATCTGACCCGCGCGTTTGGCTTGTACATTTCGGGCGATCCACAACTTGTGTAACCCGACACCAGATAACAAGACATCACTGTCGCGAAGTGTCTTCGATATCTCTTTGCAGATATCGGACGGCGTCGGACACTTGCCCTTGGATGTGGCAGCACCCTGCTCCAGTGTTTCGTTGATCTTCCTGCGCAGGTCTTCAAAAGCTGTTTGCAACTCGCGTTGCGCTGTTGCCTTGTGAAGTGCGCCGATACTTTGCAGCAAATCTCCGGTCAGCGCGGCTTTGACGGGCCAATTCACGTCGACCGTCGAAGCAACATCCGATATTTCGAGCACCGGTCGCATACCAGACAGCGTAACCTTCGCAGGTGGGTATTCAACAGGATCAAAACCGATGGCGATGACGAGATCGCTCAACTCAAAGGCTTTGGAAGCCAGCTCTTCGCCGGGCTGGCCAATCGTGTGAAGGCAGCGGGGATGGTCTGGGGCAAGAATGCCTTTCGCCATGAACGTAGTTAAGACCGGCGCTGAAAGTTTCTCTGACAAATCCCGAACGAGTTCCGCTGCATTTGCCCTGATGACGCCATGGCCCGCAAGAATGACGGGCTCCTTAGACTGATAAACCAAGCGAGCCGCGCGGACGACTGCATCCGTCGCAGGCCGCGTTTCCGCCGGCGGGGAGGCGACAAACGGCTCGGCGGTCGTCGGAACACCAGCAAGGTCTTCGGGAAGGGAAAGGTGCACGGCACCGGGCTTGTCGGCATTGCAGTGACGGGCGGCCTCAGCAACAACCTGCGGAATCTCGTCGTCCAAAACCAGAGTACGACTGAACTTTGTAATCGGCACGAATAGAGACTCAAGATCAATGATCTGGTGGCTTTCACGACCGAGTTGATCTCGAGCTCCCTGACCTGTTATGGCAATCATCGGCACATGGTCCAGCGTCGCGTCAGCAACGCCAGTGACCAGGTTGGTGGCACCTGGGCCGAGGGTCGCGATGCAAAGTGCTGGATTTCCGGTCAGTCGTCCGTGAACCGAGGCCATAAATGCGGCGGATTGCTCGTGTCGACAAAGAACAAAATCGATGCCAGACCGATCAATCGCGGAAACCAGTTCCGTCGTCTCCTCACCCGGTACGCCGAACGCCGCAGTCACACCATTCGCTTCCAGACACGAAATCAACAGATCAGCACATGTTTGGGTGGCTGGGGAATCCCTCATAACGCGTCAAACCTCCTTGAATAGTAACCAATGCCGCGGCGGCTAAAAGAGCGTAAGCGGCGGCTAATTTGCGGATGATCACCCACGCAAGAGCCGCATCAGCAACGAACCGATGAACAACACAAGGAAGATCACGAACAGGATTTGAGCGATGCCCGCAGAGGCCGACGCGATTCCGCCAAAACCAAAAACACCTGCGATGATCGCAAGAACGAAAAATATGACTGCCCAGGATAGCATAAGATTTCCTTTCAAAGTGGCTTAGATGAACATTCAACTCTCAAAGACGTGCTTTGGTTCCCAATCGGATCTTGGAACCAATGATCAACACTTGCGTTGTTTCAGCGAAAGGAGATCAACCATGTCACAAACAAAAGAAGCCCCAACTACCGAACCCGCCATTGAAGACAAAGAGGCAGCCAACCGAATTGAAAGTGTTATCAGTGAGGCCAAGACTGCATTGCAGGATGGTGCTTCGGCCACACGCGACAATCTGAAGACTGCGCAAGAAGAAGTGCAACAGCATCTTTCGACGGCAACTGAAAAAAGCGTTGCCTTCGTTCGCGAGAACCCCGGGCTTGCACTTGCAGGGGCACTTGGACTTGGCGTCTTGTTGGGAGTTGCACTTCGGAAAAGCGACCGCAGTTAACAGCCCAACGTGATTGGCGTTGAATTGGTCTGGCCAGCCGTCATTGGCCTGATCTTCGCGGCGCTGCTCATCTGGTTGTTCATTCGGGATCGGTAAAAGATTAGCTGTGAAACTGCCGCCGCCATATACTTCTCAAAATCCAAAACCCGAAGCATCCTCAGAGATGCTTCGGGTTTTCAATTTCCGGCCTGATCTGCGCGTAAGCCAGCATTGTAAAAACCACTGTACCCCCGATAACATTGCCCACGAGAACGGGCAGAAAGAAACCAAAAGCTGCATCGTGAGCAGGCAACATGCCCTGCAGGATAAGTAAAGCCATTTCCACCGATCCGGCCACGATATGGGTAAAATCGCCTAAGGCTATCAGCCAGGTAAAAATCACGATAAGCAGCACTTCATTGTTTTGAGCTGACGGCAACATCCAGACAATCGCTGCGATCAGAATCCCAGCTGGGATAGCGCGCACAAAGCCTTCCCAGGCCCCCATACCGGTGGCGTGGCGGCTGAGCTCATTTAGGACCGCCAGAGTCTCGCTGTTCAGAACCGGCGTGTAGAGAAAAAAAGCTGAAATGAGAAACGCCCCGACGACATTTGCCGCCAAAACAATCACCCAAAGACGAGCCGTTTTAGAAAAACAGGACCGAGATGGAGTCATCATTGTGGGTACAACTGTCGTAATTGTGTTCTCTGTAAATAACTGCATCCGCCCAAGGATGACCAAAAGAAACCCCAGCGAGTAGCCAAAGTTTTCAATGAGGTAACGCCAGCTTGTCTCGGGAAGGTGAGCACGCAACAGGGCCTCGCCCAGCACAGAGAAGCTAATTAGAACTCCCGCTGCGATCCCAGACCAAAAGAGCGCCCGAACCGGTCGCCGGAGCTCTTCTTCGCCGTTCCGGCGGATGGTCTCGAATATCAGCCTGGGGGACAGGCCAGACGCCTCTTCAACCGCTTCTTTCTCGCTTTCTTTTTCTACCAGATCTTGTCTTTTGGATTTCGTATCAGCTGCCAAGACGTGCTCCCTCGCTAAAGCCCATATGAAAACGCGCGGCAGCCCGCGTTGTTCCAAATTTCAAGATGCTTTTGATCGCTACGACGCTTGGTATTGGTAGATAGCGCCGATCACCCTTCAAAATATTCAACCCAAATGTGTCGTGGGATGGAACAATCGGGCTTTGGAAGGGTTTGAATACCGTAGTCATATGAAGACACACAACGAAAGGAACATCGCTATGGTTGAGATTTATGGCATTGGTGGTCTGATCCTGTTGGTTTTGTCAATTTGGGCCATCGTTTCGATTATCGGCTCCTCTGCGACGACAGGTTCGAAGATCCTCTGGGTACTTTTTGTCCTGATCCTGCCGCTCGTTGGATTTATTTGTTGGTTGATTTTCGGTCCAAAAGCGACAAAGCGGGTCGCATAATCCAGCACGCAGAACGCGAGTTCACGTCACCGCGTGGTCGGCAAGGAACGCACCCTGCCGACCTTCGCTGAACAGAACTACACAACACAAATTACCACATTCTACGCGTTAACGATGTAGGTCAGTATCAGCCCCGGTACTCCCCCTTAAATTTTGACGCAGTTCACGTCAGACCACCTGTTCCCATGGTCTGGCGACATAACGCCCTTTCAAAGCAACGAGACCATCGATACGAGATCCTCAGTTGAGAATGGTCGTTTAAGGACGTTTGCGGAATATTCCGCAGCGATCGCGTCAGGGGCATCGATCAATAGTAAGGTACAATCCAATGCCTGAAGTCGTGTCACGAACCCCGCAAATTCGAGGTCGGCGCGCGTGTAGCTTATGATACTCAACTGCGGGCAAAATCCGCTGTCGAGCAGGAGATGGGCAGCGTCGTTAATTTCGCGCAGATGCTGAATTCGGGTGGCCTCAAGTGGCGATAGCGCTTCGCGTATGTCGGTTGCTTCGACAAAGTTTCCTGTGACAATCAATATATCTGATAAGGTCAGGGGACGATCTTTCATTTGGTTCCACCCAGCTGTGCTTTCATGTGAAACCGTATCGAGTCGACCGGAGGGCGCAATTAACTATGACATACCCAGAGCAAAACAACCTGATTGATTGCAAGCACTGCCCGCTTCGGAAAAAGGAGGTTTTTCTGCAATTTGACGACGACGAGTTGTCTTTCATGCAACAGTTCAAAACCGGGGAGATGTTGGCAGAACCCGGTACACAGCTGTTCATTGAGGGGTCAAAAGCTGCCCAACTCTATACAGCGCTCTCCGGTATGGGCATACGCTACAAGACGCTGGAAAACGGCCGCCGCCAGGTTGTCGGTTTCATTTTTCCAGGCGACTTTATTGGGTTGCAGGCCGGTGTCATGGGCGCCATGCGACATTCAGTAGAGGCAACCACGGCAATGCGCTTGTGTGTATTTAATCGCACTCGGCTTTTCGAGCTCTATCAAAGCCAGCCTGATCGTGCATTCAGCTTGACGTTCCTGGCGGCTGTGGAAGAGCACTTTCTTGGAGATGCGTTAACAACTGTCGGGCAGCGCGGCGCGATAGAGAAAATCGCATGGAGCCTTCATAGATTTTTTATCCGGTCGCGAGCCCTGGGCCTTGTAAAAAATGATCGCTGCCCTCTACCGTTTCGTCAACAGGATCTGGCAGATGCACTGGGCCTATCCTTGGTTCACACCAACAAAACACTGCGCAAATTAAGCGACAAGCACCTTGCGAACTGGTCAAAAGGTGTCCTGCAAGTCTTTGATCAGGACAAGCTGGCTGAAATTGGGTTGGTCGAGACAACCCAAGCCGAGCCAAGACCGCTTATCTGACTATTTGAGAAAGAGTGTTTGGAATTTTCAAGAGACTCGGAGTCTGAACAGAAGCGCCGGCCGAAAAACCGGCCGGCGAATTTAGCAACGCGCATGGCGCTTTTTGACTTTTACGATTCTTCGTAGGAAGGCATTGCCTCCAGCATTTCCTTGTCCGCGTCCACGAATGCATACGTGGCCTCGCCATCGACCTCACGCATCAGCGAAACGCGAGAAAAGTCGATCAATACGTCTTTCTCGCCCACACCGAGGAAGCCTCCAACGCCGATCACCGCACCTTCCAAGGTACCATCCGAATTGATGACCACGTTGTCGATCTCACCGATCCATTCTTGCGACATGTCGTAAACACGCATCCCGGTAAGGTCTTCCGCCGTTACCGTTTCAAACGCAACAGGGGTGTAACCCTCGATATCGATGGTTGTCGGATCAACAGCATCGGCAACTTCACTGGCCTTCTCGCTCACATACTCTCCGGTTGCTTCGGCTGCCTGGTCGACATCTTCCGCCGTGTTCTTTGCTGCATCTTTGATATCTTCAGCCGTATTCGACACGGCATCGCCTGCCGCTTCGGCCGCCTCTCCAAGGTTTTCGCCCACCTTTTCCACGTTGGAGCTCTCTGCGATGGCAGGTGCTGACATCATCAGAACGATCGAAGTTGTAGTCAGGAAATGTTTCATAGTTGGCTCCTTCTGTCTGAGTTGACCGCTATTTCTTGCGGTCTCAGAAGAGAAACGAACTACGAGAGGTTTGGTTCCCTATTTCTTTCGGAAATATTTGTTTTTAAACAAAAAGACCGCGTCAATGACGCGGCCATACCCTTCTGGTTTTTTGCATCTAAACAGGGCGCACAGGATCCGTGACACTTGATACAACCAGATAGTCGCCACCGGGGATATTTCTTAAAGCCTCATAAGGAATCTGTGTCACCTCATGACCATTGTCGACCTGCAAGAATAGCATGGATTTGTCTTCAAAATCGCAGCCTATGTCCTGAAGCACACCGATCTCACCCGATGGATCGAAGACTGAAGAGCCCTGAATTTTTCTAAACCAGTAGTACTCGTCTTTGGGCGGATCAGGGTGTGGCTTGTCTTGCAGAGCCTCGTTCAGCACCGCTCCGATAACCACCGGAGCTATCGTATTCCCAAACGGACCAATGACCTGCGGAGGAAGAACCGAAAGATCCAGGCTGCTTCCCGAGCTCGGTGGATTGTTCTGACGCTTAGTACTGATCTCCTGAGCAGAAAAGACCGATACCAGATACTCTTCCTCGAAACCAAGTGTATCCGCCCGAAATATGATGGGATCAAAACCACCCGTCATGTTCAGATTGACCAAAATATACTGAAGAGGAGCGTCACCTGCCCTCACTGCCAAGTCTACGACCTCCCCGACTGTTTCGTCTCCTGTCCGGTCGCGGACCGGCATGCCGAGGAACGCAGATAACTTCATGGTTTGATATCCTTCTGACTGATATGTTGGACAATCTTGCCAAACATTCCGTCGCTTTTACGATTCTGAGAGGCCGGATCGGGGACTTGGTTCAAGGCGCTACGCCCAACCCAACACCCTTTTACATATCGTCGATCAGCCTGTTTACAGCGTCACGGACATTCTCTTTTGTGTCGCCATATTTTTGCTGGATCAGCCCTTCCAACTGTTCCCGATCACCTCGGGCCTGCTCAATTTCATCATCGGTCAATTCCCCATAGCGCTCCATAAGTTTGCCCTTGAACTCGGTCCAACGACCCATGATCTGATCCCAATTCATCCGCTTTTCCTTTCATTTCCAACTTCACTGGACACATATGTCCCACCGTTTGCAGCTGTAGGTTCGAACCACCAAGTCCGGCACCAGCGTCGAAACACTGCAGGCGGCCAAGTCGTTTGGCAGGTTCTAACCCAGCTACTCGACGTCGGGAAAACGCACGTCGTCTCTCATGGTTCCAACAACCGCAAATTTTTCTCGCCGGGAACGGCTTTCTGTCCAGGTGACAGTTGCCAAGAGTTTGTCGCCCCAAATGGAACAATCACAATGGTCGCGCGTTGGTGATGCGAGATCTGTTGAAAGGAGTTCACCAATGGCAAACCATCCCAGTAACTCAAGCAGTGCGAAGAAACACGCGAAGGACTTGGCGCAGAAAGCGAAGACTATTGTGGAATCTGAAGCTACGGCTCGCGCTCAAGACTTGCAGGATAGGGCCGCCAATGAAGTAGACAACGTGGCGCAGGCTGCTGAATCTGCTGCTGAGGCATTTGATGCCGGCTCGGTTCAGCATCAAGTGATGTCGAAAATTGCCGACAATATGGAAAACATAGCAGCACAGGTTCGCAACACCGACCTGCGCACCGTCAACCGAAGGGTGTCCGATTTTGCCCGCCAAAATCCATTGCTGTTTGTTGGCTCGGCCGCGTTGGTTGGCTTTGCCGCAACTCGGTTTCTGGGCGCTCGTAACACCCGCCAAACGACATCTGCAGAATTCGAAGCAGATCCCTGGGCGACACAGCAGCAACCCCAACGAAACACGTTGGATGATACGTCAGGCCACACAACAGTTCTGGCGAAAATGAATGAGGGCTACAATGCATAATGAGCACGACCTGCGTCAGGCCCCCAACATGTTGGCGACTGCCTTGCGCCATCTGTCCCGTCTCATTCAGGGTGAGTTGAAATTGGCGAAGGCCGAGCTTTCGCTCAACCTGTCTCGGGCAGCATATGGGCTGGTCTTCTTTTTTTTGGCCGCCCTATTGGTACTGGTCGCAATCCATCTCTTGGCAACTGCTTTGGTGGCCGCAATCGTCGCTGAGGGTATGTCAGTTGGATCTGCGTCGCTGATGGTTTCCGCGGGTCTGATCCTTTTTGCGGGCTGTCTTGCCCTCTGGGGAAAATCACGCCTGTCGCTGGCTACGGTATCTCCCGACAAAACACTTAAGAATCTGAAGTCTGATGTCGACGCAATAAAGGAATCTGCTCATGACTGATTTGACTGAACTTGAAAATCACGTTGCGTACGAACGAAATGCGTTGGCAACGTCTCTCGATAGTCTGACCGAAACACTTGCTCCGGATCGTCTGGCGCAAACCGCAAAAGACGTCGTGGAGGGGTATGGCGGCGAGATCGGCACGCAGGTCTGGATTGCCGCCCGCAAGAATCCGGCGGCGTTCACGTTGTTTGGAGCAGGTTTAGCACTTTTGATGGCCGGTCCCGGCGCACCAGCTCGAACAATGCAAAACAATCCTCGCACCAAAGCAACGCAAAACATGTCCGAAGAGTTTGATCGGCGTGTTGAAGCTGCCGATGTGCAAATCAAGAAGGAGATGACGGGAATGATGGAACAAGACTTTTCTGCCAGCCGCCTCAGTGCTGCATTGGACCGGGGGTTGGAAAAACTGTCCCCAAAAGCGCGCTCGCGTGTCCTACAAGCCCGCAAAGCCGCGATTGAGGCTCAAAGGGCCGTTGAAAAGCGCGCAAAACAAACCACCAAGGCATCCAAGTCGTTTCTTCATGAGCAACCTATCGCTGCTGGAGCCCTCGCCCTGGGCGTCGGAGTGCTGGTCGGTGCCCTGCTGCCGAACACCCGCAAGGAAGATGAACTTTTGGGGGCGCGGCGCGACGAACTGATGCGCAAAGCTCAGAATACCCTGACCGAAGAGATGGGTAAACTCTATGCTGCGACCAACGAAAAATTGGATGACGTGGCCGCAAGTGCGTCGGCTTCGTTGCGTAATTAAGGGTAGTGATCGGTCGTGTCCCAGTCATTGTTGAGTACCACGGCATTGCGCGTAATGGTTGCAGTCCTTACAGCGATTGCCGTGCTCACATCCCTTTATTTGGCTAAATCTATCCTTGCCCCGATCGCGTTCGCTCTTGTTCTCGGAGTAGTCGCCTCCCCGCTTGCAGACAAGCTCGAACGAGCGGGTTGTCCCCGGGTCGTTTCAGCGTCGGCTTTGCTGATCCTGACGTGCACTATAGTGGTTGCAGCATTTCTTCTTCTGGAACCGTTGCTTTCGACATTGGTCGAACAATTGCCGGCAATTCGGCGCGAGCTCCAATCGTGGGTTGCTGCGATGTCGGAATTCATGCGAGGCATTGAAACAATAGGGCGCGAAATAGAAGAAACAGTTGGGGCAGATGGGGAAGCTACTACCGAGACCACCCTGCCCTCCGTCATGGATGCACTGTGGTTGGCGCCGAATTTTGGGTCTCAGATTCTGATATTCATTGGAACACTTTTCTTCTTCGTGTTAACGCGGCGCGAGCTCTATGCCTCGGCCGGTGGATTCAAGTCACGTCTCTATTTGGCAGACCAGGCTGTATATCGCTATTTCGCGGCCGTGACGCTTGTGAATATCGGCTTGGGGATTGTGACGTCAGCTGTCCTGGGGATAGTGGGCATCAGTGATCCGTTGATCTGGGGATTGGCCGCCGGGCTTTTGAACTTCATTCTCTACCTCGGCCCACTTGTAATCATGACAGGTTTGCTGATCGCCGGCCTCACACAATTCGGTGGCGCGGCTGCTTTTTTACCTCCGCTCCTCTTTTTGATAATCAACGTATCAGAGGCCCAATTCGTAACGCCGGTATTTGTTGGGCAACGCCTGCAAGTAAACCCGTTGGTCGTCTTTATTGCGATCGTATTTGGATTGTGGCTCTGGGGGCCGGTGGGAGCGATCGTCGTACTGCCCATTCTCTTGTGGTTCGGCGTATTGCTAAACCCAGAAGTTATGTCTCCCGCTATTGAGAAAAACAGCAACGCACTGGATGGCTAAACGATGTCCTCGGTCACGCCTGGCAATGGCTGTCGAATTTCGCTCCCTGCCTTCGGATCATGCGGCACCAGGAAGCCTGTGCGCCCTTCAGGGCGACGCAATCCATTCGCCTGAACTTCCCGATTCCACCATTCGAACATTCGGCCCGGCTCAAGACTGTATCGCGCACAGTCTTCAAACCACCAATGGTCGACCAGGGTTCGACGCAGCAAGTTGATGCGTTCTAAGTCAGTCACACGCAATGCTGCCTCGGTATCCCAACGCAATGATCGCCCATTGAGATTAGCGGACCCGACAAGCGCGAAAGTATCGTCTACAACAAGCACCTTATTGTGCACATGAATGATTGGAGATCCCGAGAGCACTTCAATATCGTCATGTGCTCCGCTGGCTGAGGCGGGTTGTACTGGCGTCGCAAGGGACAGACGGTCTCCCAATCCCTCTTGAATGATGCTCAGGCACTTTGCCTGTAAGTCCAGACCGTAGCGTGCATCAAGACCAGTGTGTTTGCCGAACGCCACCTCTTCTGGCAACGCAGGCAATACCAACACCACCTTCAAATTCGCATTTTTGTTTGCGGCCTCCGCCAAAGCCTCTGCGAGCTGGGTTGATCTGAAATACTGGGTTTCGATATGTATGAGATCACTGGCGGCTTTGAATGCGTTGATGTGTTCATCTTCGATCTCTTGAGCAATTGTCTTCGGTGACAATCTCCAAAACCCAAACCGTCGAGGACTGGACAGGGTTCGGCGCAGGTATTTGCCTTTTAGCCGGGCGGTACCAGTGGCGATCTCATTCTCGAAACTATCAATATGCTCTGAGACTTCTTCCGCTTCAGGACCGCGCACCAGTATCTGGACGTCGGACCAAGTGTTCTTTGCCAAACGGTCATGATCTTGTGTGTCAAAGCGCCTTGCGTTCAGATCAAGCCCGCCGAGATAGCAGACCTGTCTATCGATCACCGCAATTTTTTGGTGATGAGACACCGTGTGTAGTTGAGGCAAACTATCTGAGCCCTCACCAGCCGCGTCACGTTGCGATCGCGCTCGCTCAATCAGATGCTTTTTTTGCGTCTTTTTTCTTAAAACCGCAGGTAAAAGCGCCGCCCAAGGTATAGTCCCCGCTTTGGCAGGATGCATAGATACGCGAACATTCAAGGATCGAGCCAAATCCGGACCCAGGGTCTCGGCCAACTTCTGCGCCTGTCTTTTTGAGCGCCAGCTCAGCTCATGTAGTTCGGTAGCAAATACAGGATCGAAATCACTCAGAACCAGCTCAAATGACACGCCGTTGCGGATAACATATTCAAGCAGATCAAACCATGTTTCACCGATGTTTCGGGCTGCCGCGCCAACGAGTTTAGTCTCAAAATCAAAGATCCTGAAACTTGCCTTTACCTCTTCCTTTGCCTCAAGAACTGCTTGCTCAAACGCAGGCCAGGCTTGTTCCGCTGTGATCAGAACTTGAAAGTCACTCTGCTGCTGCCCTGGCATCACCGTCTCCGTCATTGGGCAGGTTTTTTGGTATGCTTGCACCATCAACCTCGGCAATCTCGAATGTCACCTCATAGAGGTATTGAGAGGGTGTCTCAGTGACATGGTCTGATCCGTCAAGCTGGCTGACAAATGCCTGCATCAACCTCTGACCGATACCGCCGCTATGAAACGCGGCCTCTTCATCATCACTGCGTCCGCGGCTGTTGGCAATCTTCAAAACAATCGCTCCGTCAGTGGTCGCTCTCAACACCGCAGAGATCATTGGTGGGCCCTCTTCCGGTACACCAACGTACTTTATTGCGTTGGTCAACGCTTCGGCTGCGAGCATCGACAAAGTGACGGCTTGGTCCTGGCCCAATTCAATTGGTTGAATATCACAGATCACTTCGACGGGTTGACCATGGATTGGTGGGCGGTGCGCAAGCTCAGAAACCAGCCGACCAACCAGCGTCTCAGTGTTTATAGTCGTCATCTTCGAGTTCTGGTTCAGGGTTTGGTGCACCATCGCAAGGCCACGAACCCGCCGCTGAAGTTGGCCCAACAATCGACGGGCCTCGGCCGACTCTGCACTGCGCATATGCATGTTCATGATCGAAGCTATGAGCTGAAGATTGTTCTTAACTCTGTGGTGGACTTCCCGCAGCAGCAGTGTCTTCTCGACAAGGTCTTGTTCCTGCTGGTTTTCCGCCTCTCGGACAAGAACGACCATTCTGTTGAATGCGGTTTGGAGTTGCACGAACTCCTGCGGCGCATTTTTCAGACTCTCAATTTGATCACGCTCTCCCAACGCAAACCGGCGAACCGCCGATCGCAGGCTGTCGAGATGACGGATCACCAACCGGTGCAACCCCCAAAGAGCCACCCCCAAACCTGTCACCCACATCAAAATCGGAAACGCAACCGTCAACGCCTTTCCACCAGAACCAACAGAGGCAAGGGCGGCTTCACGAGGCCAGCTACCGATCACGGCGACTTCGCCTGGAACGATTGTCGCAACAGCAAAAACACGATCTTCTCCCACTGCTGTCCGCGCCGAGAAGGTCTTGCCCGAGTTGGATAGCAGAAGCCAAGACTGTTTGTTCTGCGGCAAATAATCAGTGACCAAATCGAGACCAATATTGGAAGACAGCACGTCTCCACCCTCGTCAAAAAGCGCAATTATCACATCACTTGAGAAACTGTCGCCTTCCAATGGCGTGCGAGCCAATGCATGCGGGATTGAAATGGACACGAAACCCATCAGATTTGATTGGCTTATGACCGGCTGAGTGACGATGATTACCGATTGTCCGGTTACAGCCCCCGATCTGTTCACGGAAAACGTCAGTTGGGGATTTTCTGAAATCTCCAAGAAACCAGGTGCCTCGGAGAGGTCCATGATGCCACCTGCTGTTGAACATGACATGACACCATCGGGCTGAATGAACCCAGCAAAAACGAACTCGGGCTCACTGTCGATCAGCCTTTCCATCATTGCGGAGCAGTTCGCATCCGTAATCGATGCCGAAGCCAACGAAGCGGACAAACCAGAACCAACACCCACGGCCCTTTGAAGCAGCTCGCGCTCCCGGTTAGCGGCTTCAATGGTTCGCGCCAGCACCGACTTACGCGACTTTTCATCTGCTTCTATGATCACTGCGCGCGTTTGATATACAGCGATTAGACCCAACGGTAGAAGCGCCAGCGTCACAAGCAACGCCAGATAAACGGTCAGGCTGCGGCGCCCTGCTTCCATGGGCTATCAGGCCGCCGGTTGCGTTTGTACGATTGCGACCGTAACGGCATCAGTCAACTCTACTGGCTCGCTATCAGACAGGCCCATCAACTCTGCCAACTGTGCACGCGCTCTGTTGACACGGCTTTTGATCGTACCCACAGCAACCCCGCACATTTCTGCCGCATCCTCGTAAGAAAATCCTTGCGCGCCCACCAGGATGAGAGCTTCGCGTTGTTCGTCATTCAGTTGGTCAAAAGCCACCGAAAAATCCTTGAAGGCAAGACGACCGTCATGCTCGGGTTTTTGCGCGAGCGTTTCGGCCATTGCCCCATCTACGTCTTCAACTTCACGCTTCCGCTTCCGGTGCAGAGAAAAATACGTGTTGCGCACGATCGTGAACAGCCAAGCACGCATGTTGGTTCCTTCCTCAAAGGAGTCAATCTTGCTCCAGGCTTTCACCAAAGCGTCCTGAACAATATCATCTGCAGTTGCTGGGTTCCTACACAGACTAACTGCAAAAGCACGCATCGGACCGATATGTTCGACAAGTTCGTCTCTCGGGTCAGTCATCTGTGCCTCCTGCGTCAGCGGTTTTTTTACCGCTCTCCTGGGCGCGCAGTTGACTGAGCAGATCAACAAACCGATCAGGAACGGGTTCACTGGCAAGCTGATCGAAGGCTCGCTTGAGGTTGTCGTCTATTCTTTGTTCTATTTCTCGCCGGTCGTGGCGCGATTGCTGTGGATTTGTCATGGCATCATCAAAAAAGTTTTCCTTTTCTCGGAACCATAACGCACGAGTGTGCGTTTGGTTCCAAAGATAGTGAAAAAAATAAGGATGACAAAAAATGACGCAGCTGTCCGGAGTATCTGTGGCGGATCAGATCGGCCCTGTTTTGCCTTTTCTCCGCCGGTATGCCCGAGCGTTGACCGGTTCACAATCCCGCGGTGACGCATATGCTGCCGCAACGCTGGAAGCCATAATTTCAGACACGGATCAATATAGCAGTGATCTGTCACCGAGAGTTGCACTTTTTCGCACCTTTCATGGAATCTGGGCCACGTCCGGAAATGCTCACGAAGCCGACGGCAACAGCGACGATCTGTTAACCCGTGCACATGCCCAACTGGCCTGGTTGACCCCGAACACACGAGAAGCGTTGTTGCTCCGGACCGTTGAGGAATTTTCCGTCAGTGACATTGCGACCATTATGAAAATTGAGGCATCCGAAGCCTCCAAGCTTATAGAAATTGCCTATGACGAGATGGCCAAGCATATGTCTGGCCGTGTTCTAATCATCGAAGATGAAGCGATTATCGCCATGGATCTTGAGTCGATGGTTGCTGAGCTGGGTCATCGAGTTGTTGGCGTCGCGCGCACGGAGTCAGCCGCTTTGGATCTGGCAGAACGCGAACACTTTGATTTAGTTCTTTCAGATATTCAGTTGGCCGATAAATCCAGCGGTATTGACGCAGTTAACAGGATTCTTGAGACGCACGGCGATCGTCCGGTGATCTTTATCACCGCGTTTCCTGAGCGTCTGTTGACCGGCAAGGGGCCCGAACCAGCCTTCCTGATTTCAAAACCATACACGGAAGAACAGGTGAAATCTGCCGTCAGTCAGGCAATGTTCTTTGCGTCCAGCGCGATGATCGAAGTGTAAGCATGGCGGTCTGATCAGCACTGGTGGCAATTTTAAACAGCAGAAGGTGAGGTTCAATATGGCGAATGAAATCGCTGATACAGCAGAAACCGTGAAAGAAACTGTGTGGGCTCAACTGACCCAGATATTAGACACAGAGCTCTATGACGGGAAGTCGTTGAGCGACCTGCTTACGCTCGAGGCCATTCTGGGGCTGGTTGCCAATACAATTGCAGCGCTCATCATCCTGATGCTGGGGCTCGCCGTATCTGGATATATCCGCCGAAAGATCCGAGGAATTGGCGAACAATCTGAACACCTGGACGACACACTATTCAATTTTTTGGGGAATCTGGCCCGATATACAATTCTGGCCTTCACCGGACTGTTCATTCTGAACACATTCGGCGTTCAGACAACCTCGATTATTGCTCTAATCGGTGCCGCTGGCCTTGCGATAGGTTTGGCACTCCAGGGCACGCTGTCAAACGTAGCGGCCGGAGTGATGATCATACTGTTTCGTCCGCTTAAGATTGGTGACTTCGTGGACGTCGACGGTGTGCTCGGCACGGTTAAGGACATCACGCTGAATTACACAGAAATAGCCGATATGGGTAATGTGAAGGTGATCGTTCCAAATTCGGAAGTCTGGGGCAACACGATCAAGAATTACTCCGTATACGACAGACGTCGGGCTGAGTGGGAGTTTGGCGTTGGATACGGAGTAAACCTGGCAGATGCAGAGAAAGTCATTCGCGATACGATCATGGCCGATGAACGATCGCTTTCTGAGCCGGAGCCTTTTGTTCAAGTCAATAATCTGGGCGCCAGTAGTGTGGACTTTCTGGTCCGTGTTTGGTGCAATTCATCGGAGTATTTTCAGTACCAGGCGGACATGAAACGCCGTGTGAAAGAAGCCCTGGATGAGGCGGACATCAACATCCCCTTCCCGACGCGCACATTGATGGTCGAGAATGCGTCGCCTGACATACAAGATAAAATTGCGGCTGAGTAAGTGAGACTGGCTGACGCTGCAACGGGTAGACGCGGTCCCAGTCGTTTGGGTTCAAAACTGATCGGACCACCCAGATCACCCTCTCCAAAGGCCAGTTTCCAATTCAGACAAGAGGATAGTAGATGACGCGCGTTGGGTACGAGAAGAAAGCGAAGCTGCAAATTGATACTTGGAATGCTCAAATTGATCATCTCGAAGCACAGCTAAAAACAGCTGAGGAAGATGCAAAAAGAGCCCTTCAAACACAACATATAGCGTTGTGCGCTGCACGAGCCGAGGCAGAGGCCAAGTTAGAAGAATTGCAGAAATCTGACGAAGAAGCATGGGACGACATTCGCGAAGGATATGAGGCGGCCTGGGATGACATGCAAAACGCCCTTAGCAAGGCGGCAAGTAAACTCACCTGATCATCATCAATCGATAAGACAGTTGGGGTGAAGTTCGCCTGCGATCTGGCAGGTCCTCAAAACTTAGAAAACAAGTTGGATGACTGATACACCGCAGCTTTCTGCACACTTTTCATACCCATCCGCACAGCATTGTTGCCCGCTGCAGGTGGTTCCTTAAACGGTCTCATCAAAATCCAACGGGCTTAGTAACAATCAATACCTGCGTCCAGTTTGGTAGATAAGAAAGGAAAACACTATGAGCTGGGATGATATCCAAGATCAGTGGGAAACCCTAAAAGGACGAGTTCAGGCCAAATGGGCTGAGCTATCGCATGACGAAATTGATCAGATCGCGGGAAAACGAGAAAAATTGGTCGAGATTATTCACCAAAAATATGGCAGGTCCAGAGGCGATGTCGAAAAGGAAGTGGACGAGTTTCTGTCATCAGAATAGCTAACGATCTTCCCGGTACACCAAATATCAACTTTGGCATGAGTTGGTGGAAATTGATCGGCCAACCTCAGACTTCAGTCGGCGTAGATTATTGCTTGCAATCATGTCTCTAAAGCGACCGTTTCCTCCCTGAAATCACCGCTCGTTTCCGCAGTGACTTGCTACATTTTCGGGGTCTTTGCCTGCTTCCGCACACTGTTTAACAGAAACCCGTGAATAGCAGAATTCTTCGGAACCAATTCTCTTGGAACACGTTCTTCAACTGCGCTCTTGAAAAGAATGCAAAGAAGGAGAATGACGATGAAACACTTGATCCAAAGCACAGCACAGATTTCTGTGATGGCAACCGCCGCTGCTGCTCAAACGCAGGTCTCAAAAATTGACGTGGTAGCAGATTTGTCTGCCCTTCAAACATACGAGGCCGCAAGTGCGTGGAAAAACTTGGAAACAGACCTCGAAACAGCAATCGCTGAAAGGCTCGTCTCGCAAATCGCTCCGGAAGATGTCGAAGGGGCTGAAATCGAGATCGAACTCGACGAGGTAACACTTGCGAACAACTTCGAAACTGCGATCGGTGTTGGCGAATGGAAGCTGGTGGGGGATGTGGACCTCGACATGCCGGACGCAAGCAAGGACGAGAACTACACTTTGACCGTCTCCACTGACCAGATACGAACCTTCTACCCTAAAGGAACAAATTCTGATGAGGTGTCGGTTGATAGCGACGTATTCTATCAGGCGGTTGTGACGGCATTTGCTGACAACGTCGCTTCAAAACTGAAATGAGGGAATAACAATGCGAAGCCTGGCAGCACTCATAGCAATTTTGACGCTGACGGCATGTGAAACAGTTGAAGGGTTCGGGCGAGACGTATCTAACGCCGGAAACCAGATCAGCGAAGAAGCACAGGAAGCACAATAGATTTTGCCGGCGTCCCACTAAGACAAACAAGCCCGGGCTGCGCCCCGGGCTTTCTTGCATCATGCGCTGCTTAGCCCAAGTAAAGATATCCGTGGTCCATCGATTCAGTATATTTTGTGATCAGGGTTTTAAGTTGCGGAGGCAAAAAAATGGAGAAAGTACTTGGCTTTGGCGGATTTTTCTTCAGAGCGGAGGATCCGGCCGCGCTGGCAGATTGGTATTTCAAACACCTCGGTATTAGCCCAGTTCCCACCGACTACGATACGCCTTGCTGGACGCAAGAAGCTGGCGAGACGGTCTTCGCGCCGTTCGAAAAGGTCACCGAGTATTTTGGCAATCGTGAAAGGCCTTTCATGTTGAACTTCCGTGTTCGCGATCTCGATAAAATCATCGCCCAGCTGGAAGCGGAAAACATAGAAGTGCGCCCTGATCCAGATTCTCCGTATCCCAATGGAAAGTTTGCATGGCTGAACGACCCTGAAGGCAATCCAATCGAACTTTGGGAACCGGCATGACAGGCAGCTGGGCGCGGTTTTCATGTTGCTGAGAGCCCATGTGGCACCTTTGCGGCAATGCTGCTCGTTGCACTAATCCACAGACCGTTTTTTTGAATACTCTATCCATGCCGCATGACAGTTTTGGACCAGCGGGATGCCTTTGAAGATTCGAAAAGCATTGACTCAAATCAATGACCAAACAGAACAAACACCGGTACCACGCACTCATGCTGACAGGTACTGCTATGAAATCAAACAAGACGGGTCGGATTGTTTGGCATGACTTGTTTACAGCCGATGCACACTTGTCCCAGCGCTTCTACGAAAGAGTCGCGGGCTGGGGTTACGTGGTGGAACACGCAACCAACTTTGCATGGGGCGGAGGCGAGGGAGACTATATTCTAAGCTCATTGTCGAATGAGACAGGTGCCGGGATCTTGGACCCCAAAGCGTCGCACCTATGTGACTGGGTTCCGTATGTTGAGGTTGATGATGTCGACCGGGCCGCGGAAAAGTGCGCCGGCCTTTACGGCAAAGTTGTAATACCTCCCTTCGAGGTCCCAGGCGTCGGGCGTAACTGCCTTTTGTGCGATCCCAATGGAGCGTTCGTTGGCATTTGCTTTTCCCGACACGCCTTTCCGGCGCCAGCCAAGCAATTCGGTCCCGAAGTCTACCTATCGCGAAGCAATGACTATCCAGACGATTACTACGATGAGTTGTTCGGTTGGAAATGCCACTCAGAGAGCAGCCGTGGAAATTCAACTCATTCCATTATGCGAGCTGATGCCAATGTCGGTGTGCATCATACAATAGTGATCGATCTTAAGAGCCCAATGTGGGTTCCCACCGTTCGGGTTGGGAACCTCTTCGACGCGCTGGATCAAGTGCGCGAAATGAATGGATATGTCCTTGAGCAGCAGAAGTGCAGGTTTGAAAAGCATGACATGGCACTGATACGCGACACGAACGGTACTTACTCATACCTCCTTGATCTGCACGAAACCGGAAGCGGTTAGAGTTCGGTTTGCATATGCGTTGCAGGTGAAGAGCGTTTTTAAGTCGGATTCCCCATCTGTGCACGATTATCGCATCCTTGATGATTGTTCCCGGTGCCTTTGAAGAACCACCTACTGACGCGCCTTCCGGCGAATTTCGTGTTGTGGACGAGTGATAAGAACATCCATAGAGCATTCGACTGAAGCCCCGAGACGTTTCGCAGTGCCGCGCTCAGCTGGCTGTTAAGCAGAATTCAGTGAATGTCTGCATTGTGGACACTTCTACCATTCGCGAAAAAGCTTGGTGAATTTGCGGTTTGAACAATTGCGTTGAGGCCAGAGAGTAACTCCAGCGACAAGCCTGACTTGTTTTCAATAAATTACTCGCGCAACATCCGTGAATGTCCGGAACCAATTGGGAGGTTGGCATGGCAGAGCTACGCGAAATTGGTAAGACAGGGGTACGGGTCCCTCGCATCGGGTTTGGATCGACAGGGTTGGGAAGTATCCCGGAAATCTATGGGTATGAAGTTGAGGAAGACCGCGCGATTGACACCATTCGGGCAATTCTTTCGCAGCCAAATGCCTTTCTGGACACCTCCCGTTGCTATGCCATGGGACGAAGTGAAGAGCGCATAGGAAAAGTCATTCGTGAGCTTGGCGGTTGGCCGGACGGGCGGGTGCTTTCCACCAAAATCGACCGGGATATGGAAACCGGTGCTTTTGATGCTTCTCAGGCACGTAGGTCATTCGAGGAAAGTCTTGCGGCCCTAAGCGTCGACAGCGTCGATATACTCCACGTCCATGATGTCGAATATGCAAATGATCTATCTGAGGTCAAAGGACCAGGTGGCGCCATTGAAGAGTTGTTCCGTATCAAGGAGGAAGGTCTAGCAAAGGCGGTCGGAATCGCAGCGGGACGTATCGACTTGATGATGCCAATTTTGGAGGGTTGGGATTTTGATGTGGTCCTGACACATAACCGGCATACGCTGGTAAACGATAACGCGGCACCTCTGATAGAACTCGCGAAATCACGAGGCGTTTCGATATTGAACGCAGCACCTTATTCCGGAGGTGCACTTGCCCGAGGCAGCGCGATCCATCGCTTTTATGTCTATCGATCCGCAGATGATGATGTACTTGCGCCAATAGGTGCTGTTGAAGAGGTATGCGGTCACTACGATGTCCCAGTCGGGGCGGTCGCGTTGCAATACTCGTTGAAAAACGACGACATCACTTCGACGGTATGCGGAGTGACATGGCCTCAGCATGTTCAACAGGCGATGGAATGGGCAGAGTGGTCCATCCCTGAAGGCGTTTGGGACGAACTCGCCAAGCTCGAAAAAACTTCGAGCGACCCAGAAGCTTAGAGTCGATTTTCGGATAGAATACTGTTTTGCCAATTGACCGCTTTTGGCTCGGTGCAGACGTTCGCAGAGTTTTCACTAATGACCTCTCTGCGGACAAAGCTGTCGTTGGTTGTTTAGTTTTCGATCTCCGGATTCATCAGGGTGGTGCCCTTTGCAAAGATGCTCTGAAACAACCTCTCAATCCGTAGTGTTTGGATTTGAAGCGACGGAAGGACAACTTTCAATCGGTTCGCAAATGCAGTCCACTGATCTAAGGTTATAGAAAAATCAACAGCCTCATGCGGTGTGACCATGAATCCCGAACAAATATTTGCCGTCCTGTCTGCTTTGCTTGGAGAGCCTTCTGATCCGACGGCTTTTGAAGCTCAATTCGCGGGTGGAGCAGATACGCGCTATCCGGTCGAAATCACTCCGTGCACGCGCCCCGTCGTCCCCGATGAGATTGACGGAGCAACTGTAATCTGCGGTATCGTGGCAGTACCTGAGGACCACAGAGATGCTCAAAGCAGGACCCTGGACCTGAGCTTCATCGTTTTTAAGGCTCATTCGCTGGCACCCGTGGCAGACCCGGTTGTCTACCTTCACGGGGGACCGGGCGGCGGTTCAGTTGAATCTGTGCGCTCGCTCAGTCTGTTTTTTGACCATTTGCGAGGGCGAAGGGACGTCGTGGCGTTCGATCAACGCGGCGTCGATGCAAGCGCCCCGGATATGGATTGCTTCGGGACTCTGGCAAAAAACCTGGAGCCAATCGTCGATCAGTTGGGCGGGGCTGACCTACCTCAGCTGGAGACGGCACTTGTTCGCGACTGCATTTCGGAATTGACCGAACGAGGCTTCGATCTTCCGCAGTTCAACACGACCCAAAATGCTTTGGATGTGCGAGCTGTAATGTCGGCTCTTGGCTACGCTGAGTACAATATTTATGGCGTTTCATATGGCACCAAGCTCGCACTAGAAGTTATGCGCTCTGCGCCAGAGGGTCTGCGTGCAGTCGTATTAGACAGCGTCGCTCCACCCCAAATCGCGCTTTACGACACTCTGTTCGTCCCACACACCGAGGCCATTTTTAATACGTTCGCACCGTGTGAAGCGGATCCTGTCTGTGCGGAGGCTTATCCCGATATAACGCAGCGGTATTTTAACCTCCTTGAGGACTTAGAGGCACGTCCATTGGAGGCTGCGGGGATCGAGATATCCGGGCAAGTGCTTTTCAGCATTTTTTCCGGCAGAAACGATTGGTCCGACCCAACGATCCGGGGCTTCACCACGTACGCGCCCGCACTGGTCAGAGAGCTTGAGGACGGAACGGTCGACCTCATCAAACAAATCGTCAACGGTGACCTTCCACCCCAGCCCTCCGCAGAAACGTTGTTGGCGGGTACGTTGGACCTGAGCGCCGATGAAAAGGCTCTGGCGCAAGCTGCAATCAACGCCATGTCGCAAATGGAAATTGCTTCCGACACCGCGTCCTCGGCTTTGGAGCAGCTTGAAGCGGATCGCGACCGAGATCTAGAACCGGCCTCCTTGGGAGAGTTCTTTGACGATGCGCTTGAAGATGCTCTGGCCGGGTTGCCTGATCGGGCGGATCGTTTGGCGTTTGCGCAAGACTATCTAAACCTACGGTTTGAAACGCCGCGTGCTGGAGCGTTGCTCGACCTGGTCCGCGTCCATTTCAACGAAGCGACAGCAGGTCGGTTGGCCTCATTGATCGCTTTGCTCGGCCCCGAAGATGTCGAGCGCGTTTTCAACTTGATCGCAACAGATAACGCAGCTTTGCAAACCATTATGGAGGGTGAGTTCGAGCTCTTGCTCTACGCTTGCCAGGAAGATTTTGTGGACGGTTTCAACTCAGCGGCGGGATTTGGCGCTTTGGTAGCAGAGTTGGGCTACGGTCCATTGATGACAGCGGCTCTAGCTGAAATTCCGAGCCTATTTGCAGATTGCAGCGAGTTCACACCGGTACCTCGAGACAACTACCTTGAACCCGTGCTTTCCGACATCGCGGTACTGGTCTTGTCTGGTGAGATTGACACACAGACCGCATCTTCCTGGGGTGGGCTAGCGGCAGACACTTTGCCCAACAGTCAGTCGTTCCTGTTCCCGGAAACAGGGCACGGGGCCCTTGTGTTCAGTCAATGCGCCCGCGATATTGGCGAAGCGTTTCTGGAAAACCCCGGGGCAGGCATCGATGGCACATGCGTCTCGGATCTAAGGCTACCGTATTTGATGCCGGACGGCAGCATGCATAGTGTCGAGAATTGAAGACTGCGTAAGCAAATGGAGACTCCAATGAAGGCCCTGATCACAGCAACGATTTTGGCGATTGGCTTTGCATCGTCTGCCCATGCATTTGATCGTCAAACGACTGACGCGCTTCAACTGTGCCACGACTATTTGTGGGATGTACCCGAATATGCTGACCTGCCAAACGCCGCGATTTCCGTATTTCCGGGCATTTTGAACGATCAAAGTATCGTCGTTTTCTGGAATGTGTATTGGGACGACCCAACAATACGCGCGGCAGGTAACTGTACGATCATTGACGGCGCGGTGAAGGGTTTTGAAGATTATCTGGCGCAGGAATAGGACAAGACCCGTGCCGTCTATTGCAAAAACGTGGCGCGGGTCGGAGACTTCATGAAGCGGTCAGCATTTCTCTGGCTAGCGGCTGCGCTTCTTATAGCGGCGGGCACGACGTGGCTTGTATCTCGCCCTCTTTTACGGATTGAAACACTCAGAGACTTGGCGGAGGCAGTACCGCCTGAACCGGCGCTCCTGAACGCATCAGAGTTGGAGCAACGCCTTCTGGCAGTCGGCCTTCATCCGACCGGTCAGCTAAGCGATCTTGGCGTCGATGACCACCTGGCTCGGCTGGAAGCCGACAAGGTCGACGCAGCTACACTGAGCGCGTATGCCGATGCCATAGGGGAATTGTCGGCAGTCAGCGCGGATCGCGGTCAAGCCTTGCCGCCGACGCTTTGGGATGTGAGCACGCCAGCGCTTCGTGAGGCGGGCTGGACTGTATACACACTCACCGAGGCAATGGCATCAGATGCCGGAGCAATTCACGTCGCACTTCTATCTGATGCTTACGCGGCTTTTCTCGAGCGCAAGCCCAATGCATTGGAAAGCGCATTGGCGCTGCTGCCGCTTTCCCGTAACTATGTCGAAACGCTGCCAGAGAGTGCGCGAGCAGAGCGCGAACGCCATGCCAAGACAGACGGACAGGCCACTCTGTTGATCTGGCAAGCTCTGTTATCAGGCACAAGCAGGTACAATCCCTTAACGCACCGCCCCCTGTGGAGCCACGGCTACATCGGCCACTTTAGTGTGCCGCACATCCATCAATATGCAACGGGCGAAGGCCTTACCGCGAGCCAGGTTTGGGGAGTTGACGGGTTCAATCCAGCGTTCGTCGGCCCCCCTACTAATAGCAATCAAGTGGAACATTTGGGCATTAGCGCATTGCTACAGGGCGTGGCGCATGTGCCGGGCGCAGTCTTAACCGCCACTGAAGCATTCGAAGTCTTCGTCGATCACGATGACCCAGCCGCTGCCCAAGCGGATAGGGCATTGAACGACGTCGTGAGAACAGTACTTCTCCCCCGCATGGAGGAAAATCCGAACGCGCTGGTCTCTGCATTGACTAAAGCACTCCAATAGCGTTGCCACTTTGTCAAGCGGACTTTGATGCCGTTCGCCGCATTTTCGAGTTAGTCTGTTTCTTTACCCTGGGCGGCAGTCCGGAAGCGGACATTCGAAGTAGGTGCAGCAATCTGCTAGTTTGGGCTCAGTGCGGTCGCTCAGAAAAATTCAGTGAACTACCGGTGTGCGGGACAAAGCAGTCTTTCGTAGAGTCTCTGAAGACGAAGATGCAAATGGGTGATAGCTACAGATTATGGCCACGACATCTGCGCGAAATCGAACATCCATTCCTTACGCATTCGCGGTTATTGGTGTTCTTTTTGCTTCAATCTGTTTCGGCCTGGTTCCCTACTTCAGCCGCAGCCTAACCGAACAGGGCGTTGCACCCTATGCAGTCGCATTCTACCGTTACATTATTGCCGCTCTTCTTCTGCTTCCTGTTCTCATCGTGCACCGAAAAGAATGGCGAGAGATCACTTGGGGTCTTTTCGCCGGAGCCGTAATGGGGCTTGGTTGGATCGGATATGTAACGGCGCTGGAGAAGCTGCCCGCATCGACAGTGGGTGTGCTTTACATGACCTATCCAATGTTCACCTTAGTTATTGCTTGGGCTGTGTTTGGAGATGCACCCACGCGACGCGCCATGTTGGCCGCTGGTCTGATTGTGGTTGCAGCTGTCATTGCTGGCTCGCCTGCGTCAGTGGCTGCGGAATACCTACCGACGCTGCTGCTATCCCTTGCCGCCCCATTTGGGTTTGGCTTCGGAATTTGCGTCCTGGTACACAGGTTGTCACGGATTGCGCCGTTGGCACGTATCGCGTCAGTTTCTCTGGGGTCTGTACTGGGCCTCGCACCGCTGATCTTTGGTGCTGAGGTTGGAGAGCTTCTCCCAAGGGAACAGTCCGATTGGCTTTTCATTGTTGGTATTGGTCTGGTCACCTCGTTCGTGCCCCAGCTTATCTACACAATATGCTCGCCTGTTATTGGAGCTTCTCAAACTGCGGTCGTCGGAAGCATCGAATTGCCCACTATGTTTGCCGTGGGATACCTTGCTTTTGGCGAAGCCATCACTTTTCCTCAAGCTTTTGCATGTGCCTTAGTGCTGGGCGCAATCGCGATCACAAGGAGTAGAAAGACGCGCAACGTAACTATCGTGCTCGCAAAATCACCAAGGCGGTAGTACTAGCCTCGGTGCTGCCATTCTCTGAGGTGAGCAAGCTCTGTACGGGTATTTAACGAGATGACGACGGAGCGGTGCGGGTAGTTTAATCGACTGCGCGGAGACCGATGTAGTCCTTCTTGCTCATTAGGATTGTTCAATTGCCACAGAAAATTTCTTACAAAGACAAAACAAACTTAATTTTTCTCATTGAGCTTTAAGGTAGATTTGACTCACGTTTTTTGAGCGAGGATAGGGCAGATGGCAATCGGTAGGCTTGTAAGTCTAAGCCGAGTTTCACGGTGCAAGATTTTGGTGGGCTTCAGCTCAGCTATCTCAACTTATTTGATACTATCCGCCAGCGCACAGGCCCAAAGCGCACAGGGTTGCGTAGAATTGGGCTCTCCTCGGATAGAATATTCATCCGGATCTGAAAGCACTCGCGTTAATCAAACAATTTCAACGACGGAACGCACGTGTCTGCCGATCCCAAACGGACCCATAACAGGACTTACAATTGGCAACTCCTCAATTACGTCCTCAGGTGAAGTTGAGTTGTATGTTCCCGGCCAAAATACCGTTCCAACTAATGCTTCAGTGTTAACTCTTCTGAATGTTGATGTCGCCGCAGGCAGCGGAGACTTTGTATCTAGGGAGGCGTTGGCAACAAACATCAACGGGAAGCTGAGAGTGAACCTCATTGGAACTTCGATTGGTTCCGGCAGATCAATGACGTTCGCTCCCTTCAACGGCGCGAATATCGACCCCACTGAAGTTTACTTCCAGTCAGACCGACCGTTAACCTACGACAACCTGACTGTTATGGGGGCGACCGAAGTCGTTTTCGGGGCGTACTATATCCAAACTCGGGTTGCTGAGGCTTCTGATTTCACGCTGACGAATAGTTCGATTTCTTCAACCAGTGACATGGCGATTGCGGCAGGCACGACTGTTCGGCTTGATGCGGCAAGCAGTTTGAACACCGTAAACTTTGAGAATTTTGGCACGCTGGCCGGAACGGGAACCGTGAACGCATTCAACTTCACAGTTAAGAACGGAGGGGTGCTTTCGCCGGGCTTTTCAATTGGTACGCTTAACAATAGTGGCGGTATCGCATTTGAAACTGGGTCAAGGATCTTAAGTGAAGTCGATCCGACGGCCGGTCAGAAAGCCGATTTGGTGTCATCCAGCGGGCCCGTTACAGGGATTAACCGCGCCACTATACAAGTCGAAGCCGCTCGTCCCGGCCTGACTGCGCAGGACTATGCTGCTGGCAACGACTACACGGTTTTTCAAGCCTCGCGTTTCGATGGAAACTCCCCAACTCTTGTTGCCGGAGGATCTCTGCCCGCCCTATCCAGTCTGAGTATCTCAAACACGCCAACCGCGGACGGTAGAATCGACATAGCGTTTTCGACCCTCCCCGTCTCGAGCTTACCGCAGCATCCAGCAGTTGTAGGATCACCCAATGCAAGCAATCTCGCTGGTGCGGTGGCCAACACTGCAATCAAGTCACCTGGAACCATTCTGACCAACGGCACAACCTTGGGCAATGCAGTTAACACGCTTACCAATTCAGGTTTGGCTGGGTTTAATCGTGTGCACGCAGAGCCCTATTCCTCCAATTTGACCGTTGGGCTTGAGCAACTTGACCTGATAACAAACACTGTGCTGAGCCATGCTGACTGCCGCAAGTATCAAGCGGTTGGCTTCAGCAATGCGGATCAACCCGTTGCAGAAGGCGACATCGACTCGGCCCAGAGCCCAAGCGGCGCAATAGACTGCTCTGATCGGCGCTGGTGGATCGACACGGCCTATGTGAGCGGGGACGTTGATGGAAGCAATGGCCTTGGGACATTCGACTATTCGCTGGGCACGATTTTGGTCGGAGCGGATGTCGCAAGCACCGATAGAGGTGTGGTCGGCGTGTACGCAGGATTTGGGACATCCTCCATGGATGAACACGATCAAGTCGATCAGGACTTTTCGACCGACAGCTATCATGTGGGCGTCTATGGGCGCACAACAACCGGAACTTGGGAGTTCTCCGGGCTGGTCGGTTACATGTTCGGTGAAACCGACGCCAAGCGAAATAACCCTTCTGTTGATGGCTTTACGGGAGGCGAGGCAAAGTCTGATTTGGACCAAGAGGGCATCCATGCCGGTATCCAGGCACGGAAGCTGTTTAACCTGGACAGCGGTGCAAGGGTTTCTACGGTTTTTGGATTGAACTACGGGCGTATCCAACAAGGTTCAGGCACAGAGACGGGCGGTGGTGATTTCAATTACTCGATTGAAAAAGCGAACGCAGAATCGCTGGTCGCTTCTATTGGAATTGACTACCAGCGGGATTTCTTGACAGAGAATGGTGTGCTAACCCCAATCGCTTTTGCTCGTTACGAGTATGATTTTTTTGCCAACAAGGACAGTGAACACGAAATCACTGTCACGAGCCCGATATTTGGGACATTCACGCAAGTCGGACAAAACCGAGGCGCCAATGGTTTCGTTCTTGGGCTTGGGCTGGGCTATCAGATTTCTGATCTGGCGAGACTAACGGCAGGATATGGCTATTCAGTTCGCTCCAATGGCCAAGAACATGGCCTGGGTGCAAACTTAAGTGTTCGGTTCTGATTAGGGTGGACCAACGAAGAGGAGTGGTAAGCTAGCTGCAATAACTTGCGGAAGCTATTGTGGCGATGTGGGCTTCATTCTCTAGCGATCAAAATTTGGGGATACTAAAAACATAAAGCCGCGATTTCTTGGCATCGTCTGTCAGGATATAGAGAAGCCCTCTGGTCTCATCGAGAGCGATCCCTTCGGGATGTTTAACTTCCTTTTGTTTGCCATCTTCTGTGAACGTCAAACTGATAGACTTTACGGACTTGGACTCTGGATTGTAGACGAAGATTTGACGGCCTTTGTCACTCACAATCCAAAGAGAACGTGAGGACGGGGACCATGCTAGGCCACTCAAATCCAGTTCATCATCATCCACACGCTCGGAGATAAAACCTGCATCGCGGGCTAAAGGAATGATCTCAACAATTTCGTCTAGCGCTGGTGATACGACCATTAACAACCTTGGTTGTCCTTCAATGCCAATGAAGACCCTCCCGGATTCCGGGTCGACGGCGATGCCCTCAGGTCCCTTGTTCAAAGGATTACCGACGAGCAATTCAGCGGCGTCCGAGTAGCCTTTGAGAGATGTGAGAGGGATTGTAGTTAGTTGATTGGGGTCAGTCGGGTGAACGACTAGAATTGATCGATCAGTTTCCTGAAGTACTAAAACAGTCCCATCTTTTCGTGATGCGACGCCCTCCAAATCTGATCCTACCAATGCTGGTAACTTGAAAGAGTTTCCTAATACCCCGTCGACTCCGAGTAGGTGCAGTTTAGGTTCGGCATCACTTACAGACCACAAGAAGCCTTCAGCGTTAGACATTGCCAAACCGGAAGGCTCCGAAAATCCCTCTGATTTGTCTGCCACCTTAAATTTATCGACCAGAACCAAACCAGCACTTTCGGCGTAGGCAAAATCGGTCCAAGGCAAAAAGGCTGCCGCAACCAAGCTGGCCGCAAAAGCGAGTCGTCTAAGTTTGCAGAAACACCGTGAAATTTCAGCTTTTGACGAAAACACTCTGTTTTCTGTCATTGGATTCTCTCGCGCTTGGACCACATCCCTGTATCAGCGTTCGTATCACAGTCCGGATACGATGTCCGAAGAATGCACTGTAATCTCTTTACCTGATCCCGCCTGTTGCGATTGAATTGAATAGGGCACGATGTGCCTTTGGTTAAGCGTAAGCCTTTGGCGTGAGCAGGAAGGAAGACAAGTTGAATACGACCCTCACATTTGTGACCGTGTTGTTGATGCTGCTGTTGCCAGGTGCTGCGGTGTCACAAGTCGACCCTGCGACGATGCTAGCCGGGGCTTCGGGGTCGGAAATCGTTATCGAACGCCGGTGGACGCAGTTTCGTGGCAAACAGGAACTGTATTTCTTTACTCTCGATGTGATCGTCACGATCATTCTGGCTGGCTTGATCGTCTATCATCCGGTGAGACGTAAAGCCCGTAGAAGCGTCCGCGACATAGTTATGCCAAGGCTTTTCTTCCTGTATGCGCTTATCGGCATGGCGGTTGGTTTCCTGGTGGTTCAGCACGGGTCAATGATCGGTTTTGTCATATTTGGAATCGGAGCGTTGCTCAGGTTCCGCTCCAATCTCGATGATCCGGTGGACACTGTCGAAATGATAATCGTGACTGTTCTTGGTCTTGCGGTCGGTTTGGGCTTGCCGCTGATGGCCACACTGGTGGCGGTTGTATGTTGGTGTTTCATTTGGCTTGGTGGAAGAAACAAGGGTGTAGAGATTTCCCTCAAGGCCTCAGACGAAGAGCACTCGTTGAATGTCAGCGGCGCCATTGAAGCTATGGCCGCAGACGCTGGATGGAAGCTGGTCAGAAAACACCACGTCCCCGGAAAATCTCGCGTTTCATTGCTGTTCATCACCTCGGGTGGACTTTCAGAAGCTCGGATAGAAGAGATGATAAACGATCTGGTTCCTGAAAAAGTTGAACTGAAACTCAACCTCTAGTCATTTAACAAGGTCTAAACGTTTCAACACCGCGTTCGGGGATCTGATCTCTTTCGGGAGCGACTTGAAGTTTACCGACCTTTCGAAATCAGGCCCTCGATATACTGCTATCCCAAACTCTCCGTTTGGCTGGAACGTAACATGAGTGAAGCTGTGAGGTGATCTGGCTTTTGAGCCAATAAGCCGTCGCGGGCCACCCCCCAAACAAGCTTGAGAGACGTAAGCTACCCCGTCTTTCCAACCGGGATAGAAGGCATGATGGTGGCCTGACAAATGCAGAACGACACCGCTTTCCAAATAGATTTTTTCAAGTGTTGGGTCACCGATGATTTCGCGTTCGCGCTGGATCGCGAACGGCCAAAGTGGGAGGTGACTGAATGTGACAATCGGGTCTCCGACTGCACCCAGTTCCTGTAGGCGGTCCTGCTGGTCACCGGACAGGGGTCCTAGGGTTGTTGCATCCAGAGACGCAAACGTAATGCCCTGCATCTCAAATGCGTAGAAGAACGGGTAGTCATTTGAAACCAGGAAATCGACGTCTGGTTTTCTCGGAGTCCATTCCTCTGCGTATATTTTTCTTTCACGCTCGAACCCACTGTAGGCGGAGGCATCATGGTTTCCAGGCGTGACCGCAAATGGAATTCCGGCAGCCGCTAGAGGATCTGATACGGCCACGTGAAACGCATTCCACATCTCCATGACCTGTTTGTCGGACAAGTTGGGAATGCGCTGTCCCGCAACCATATCTCCGGTCGAAATAACCAGATCTGGATCAATCTCGATTATGCGCTCAATCGCCTTGTCGACGCGGGCATCGTATCTTACCGAACCATAGCTTCCATTCAGATCCGATATGACGATGACATCCAATGCCGCCGCTTTGCAGGCGAGCAGAGCGGTCCAAATGAACACCGCAATAAGAGCAGAACACCTACGGTACATAACAGTCCACAGCCTCTACCTCGGTGCCGTTTCTCAAAAAGAATGCGACAGGATCCAAGTCGAACATCAAATCGCCATTTGAACAATTGCTCTGGAGAATGGACGTTGCCAGCGCAGTATTTTTGACAACTTGTGCAATCTGACTGTCTGACAACCCAAAGCTTTGCGATAGCCAGTCATAGAATGGGCCTTGGGATTGGAGGTCACTATTCAATGCAATCAAGCGCCGATACGTGCTTGGAGAGAAGTGGCGAATTTTCTCCAGCATTTGAGTAGATTTCGCGAAGTTGGCGTATTGGACACGCCCACCAGCATCGTTGTCGTTTAGATTGCTGCGACGGATCAATAATGCGTCGTCGGGAACGTCTCCATCGTTTGGCTCATGGTGCTTGGCTTTCTTATGCTTCAGCTTTCCGTCTTCGACCCAATACCAATAGGGTGTGAAGTCTATGTTTCCTACACGGTCCTGCTGGCTGAAGATGAAGTCGAGTAGAACAATTTCGGTAAGTTCTTGCATCCAAAATGCCATCTGTTGGTCACTGACATCGGGGCCGAGATCCTTGTTGATGATCCGGTCTTTTCGGCCTTCTTTAACGCCCTCTGCAATGGCCTCTGAGATTGGTTTTGAAGACCGCAGAGCCAAAAAAGCTGGCGTTTCCTGAAAATCGAGGTTTTGGCCTTTCCCCCAACCAGATTTGCGGGTGCCGTTGATTTCCGAACCGTATCGATGCCCAGGACTATCAAGCAGTACACCGTATATTTGCGTTCGATCTGCGGTGAATAAATCATCGGTCGGTTGGTATGAGTTCGGATCGGCGTCCGCAGCTGCAAAGACCCGCCAGCCTTCATGGTTCATGCGCCCGCCATGAGAGCCACCAGAAATCGCAAGGCCAGGCTCTGCAACCTCGGAAAAATGCGCCTGGGCGTCCATGCTACGCCAAACGGCGACTGGAACTTTGACAGTCGCGTCGAAATATCTAGAGAAATGATAGTAAAGCAGCGACGAAGTGGAAAACGTTCCACTGGTGCCCTTTTGGTTCATGGTGGACTTGAATTTAGCGACCCTGTCCTTGGCCAGATCCTTCGCCGCCTTCCCCTCTTTGCAAGCGTTTCTCTCGAATTCAGAACGGTTCCCCGTGTAGGGTCCTTCCGAAATATCGTAGACTGCCATTCCTGGGCTGGTGCTCCAGGTTTTTGGGCAAATAGCAATTTCGGAGGCATAGAAATCGATCTCGCAATAGGACGTTTCTTCCTCAAGATCGCTTTTCTTATACTCGCCCGCTGGAACTTTTTCGATCCGAATACAGCGTTCAGTAACGCCGTTGGGACTATCAAATGTCGTGGCTTCACCGAGAACATCGTCGTTAGCCCACAAGACAGTGGGTGCAATTAAAGCAAGTGACCCCAGAAGATTGAACTTCATTTGGATAGTCCTCCCAATATCATTTGGGGCAAATCGCTGCCTGTTGCTCGTTGGAGATCTTCAATTTTGGGTCGACACTGAAGTTGGAAAATTTTGAGTCAATCCACTGGTCGCACCCGCCTGAACAAGGGGCTCCGTTTCGGGCATCATTCCAATATTCCTTGGCCCTTTCTTCTGTCCAACCGCAAAACTGAACGAGCGCCATCGCCGACAAAGCACCTGAGGAATGAACGCCCCACATGCAGTGCACCAGAACAGGGCCCTTTCCAGGGTTTTGAATCACCTCGTGTATGGACGCCATGACAGCATCGGGTCGGGAGGATCTGGCGCTCTGATAGTCAAAGGATCCGTTTCCGCAGATGGTGCGACCGTATTCAGTGTTTTTGCCGAAGTCGGCATAAAACCCTGTTGAAAACCCTTCACTGCACAGAGTTTCGCGTTGACCTTCACTTAGGCCAGTTCGATCCTTGTCGCCGCCCTTGAAGCCGGATCGATACAACACTCCGCTTAAGACTGGGCGAAAGAAAGCGACACCATCAATGCCTCCGTCACCACCCTTTGAAAGCATTTGACTGTTGCTTGGACCGCCATTTCGACTGGTCACGTCAGAATTCGCAGCGGTTGCGAGAACACCAATGAATATGAGGGACGCCAAAAACCGCATGCCAAATCCTTTCTATTCTTGAACCTTTAATGTTCAAACTCTTGCGACCTGATAGTCTCTCGGAAAGGCTAGTTCATGACAACCATATCAAGTGGGTAAATTGCTTTCCGCTGTGAAACTTTAGATTGGCCACACGAGATTGATGATAACGACGACTACGAAGTAGGCTAGAACAACTTTCCAGTTCCATTGGTGTTTGTTTTCTTCGTTGATCACGCCAGCCGATTTCAATGCCAGGTTAGTGATGATTAAGGCGACAACGATGACCGCCGCATGTGCCAAGTCGAAATGCAAACTTAAGCTCCCATTTGCAGATGTTTGATTGATGAAAATGTGTCAGCAGTCACCTGATGGCAGCATAGCTACATCTGAGTACCTTCCATCAGATGTCGAGATCCGAGCACATGCACCAGTATCCTTGTTAAACCAGTACGAGGTCAGCCCTTCGCTTCGGATGAGTTCAAATCCGAGACTTTGGATGCCCATTTCAGCTTGGCCCGCTCTTGCCCCTTCAAATGACGAAAGATCGCTAGAGCTGCCCACAGTTGGTGCACTTGCATCCACTGATCCGCCACTCTCATCGCATGCTGCCAGTGCAGAAATACATACCGCGCCGATCACCATTAGGACATTGGTTCTCATGTGTTTTTTTCCTGGCTGTTTTTGGAACGTGTTCAAGGGCTTCTGGTCGATCACCTATTCAATTCCGAAAATTACGTTGTAGTCGACGGAAGAGTTGCTGCGATTGATAACCTCCACAACATGATCACCAGATTGCCAAAGCTGCCCTCGATACTCCTTGTCCGCCGACATCAATCCCAACAGTTCAGAACCATCGGGGTTGCGAATAACGTAGTCCAAGGAGCCATTTCGCGGAGCAACGCGGACGTAAAGAAACTGTTCGTTTTTCGCACCAAGAACATATTGCTGCGACGCTCCGGGCGCGAGTTCACCAACGAGTTCTGCGCCAGTGGAACCAGGATCAAATTTGACACGCTGGCTACCAGTAGAACCTGCGGCACCTGCCATGGCTCCACCGCCATCATCCATCGCCTCGACAACCGACATCTCTCCAATGCTTCCATCCTTGTACGCAATGCATCGCCAAAGTGTTCCACCTGCATCACGCAGCATGACGAGCGTACCAGCTTCCGAGAACTGAGAGCTTTCAATCGTTCCGGATTGACCGTCTGGTCCACCAACCTGCCGCAAATGGTCGATACACGCGTCGTCGGCTTCTGACATTGCAAAAGCAGCTGTGCTCGCGATTGCGAACATGGGTGTGAGGAGCTTGAGTAAAACGAGTTTCATCAGATTGTTCCCTGTTGGCTTGTCCTTACTGTTTTGTTCCGTACAAAGCGGAACCTCATTTAGCTTCTCGTAACTTTGACAGAAACTCATCGCATGCCTGTGCGCTGCCGACGATCTCGTCTGTCGTTTCAATTCCTTGCAGAGATGCCATCTCGGAATTTACGCGATTGAGGATCTGATCCGCTTGCTCGGCGGTGATAAGGTTCTCGGCTTGTGCTCCTTTCAATGTGGTGCAGACACCCGCGGACAAGCCTGTCGCAACACCGACACCCACCGCGGCCCCGCCACCCAAGGTCATAACCCCAACCACGCCAAGGATGAGCCCGATCACAATTCCCAAGATCACTTTTCCCATGTTTTCCTCCCTTTTGGTGAGACAGAGGTCCGCCTTCATTTCTGGTGTAAACTGCGAGCCCACCTGCAAATGAAAACCAGCGCCAAAATGCTGAGCACCGGTGCAATCGCCGCGAACCATGGCTTGGCGGACTCCGAAACTAAGTCCGCTACAAGTATCCAAGGTAGTCCCAACGGCAGTAGGAACGCTCCGGACAAAGGGTCTCGTTCCTGTCCCAACGAGCCAAATGTGCCCGTCAAGAATGCAACCAACGCCAACAGGTACAGGACCGAGAATACGATGATGGTGGTTCTACAAACCAAGTCGAGCCTCGGCAGATCAAGCCAGTTTTGCGCAGCGGATTTCAGCTACGCAGCAGACAGGTCACAATGCGCCTTCGTCGCCCAGGAACTCGATTCCAGCTGTTGCGCCATCACTGTAAGCAATGCAATTCCAAGGAGCACGATCCTCGCCTACGCCGACTGTGACCTGTGTTCCCGCCTCGCTAAACGCGGATGAGAGCACCACGACTTGCGAGTTGTTCGTCGTGTTGGCTACATCTCGCAAACACGCCTGCTGAGCCAGCGTGAGTTCGGCGGGCGCACTTGATGTACTCGTATCGTCGCAGGCCGCAAGCAGTGCGAAACATGTCGCGCCCGCAATCATCACCATCTTGTTGGTCATCTTCTTCTCCCTCTGGTTCCCTTGAAATTAGTGAAATTGGATGCGCTTGTTTGAAGCTCTCGCGTCTGTGCAGCCAATTGAACATACCTTGATCCTGTGACTACCTTTCCCAAAACTTGCCGCGGTGGGCTTGGTCGGCGGGACGATATTTCGTTGACTATCGGGGCCGACATTAACGTGTGAAGGCCGAATGAAGTCGCTAGCAAATGCTAGAGCGAACTCTGGAAAGAGAGCGAGTACCTTAAGTCTGAGCATCGCGTCCTCCCAGCGCTCAATCATTGTAAAGTGCCTTCCGACCGCTAGCACTCACTCCAGCAGTCGAAAGGGCTCGGCACAGCGAGCAGCAACGACAACAACGGAGGTAAAATAAAGTTGTGTCGAATTCGCATGTTTGAATCTAATTTTTAATAAATCAATATTTTTTCCGCGCGTAAATTTCTCTACGCTCTCGTACGATAGGCCTCTGCGTTCAAACAAAAAAAAGTAAGTGGGAGCTAAGAGTGTGTTCCCCTGAGCGGCGAAGCGATTTGAGGCCGCACAAAAACAATGAAGGGATTGAAAGATGGGATTTGGTGAAGCCGTTAAGACGTGTTTCTCGAAATACTTCCAGTTCTCCGGTCGGGCTATACGCTCAGAATACTGGTGGTTCTTCTTGTTTGTGGTTCTCGTGAGTGCCGCTTTAGCTGTGCTGGATACGATCATATTCGGGACCAACCCCGAAACAGGCCAGGGATCTCGGGTCCTGTCCTCTGTTTTCCAGCTGGCTGTTCTCATACCCATGCTGGCCGCCGGTTGGCGAAGGCTACATGATACAGGACGACCTGGCTGGTATTTGCTGCTGCCGATGGCGCTCAGCATTACAACGCTCTTTGTTATGCTGGGTGGGGTGGCGTTCTTTTCGGTATTGGAGCAAGGGACGGATAACCCCGATGCATTGCGAGGACCCGCGGCCGCCCTGGGCGTGACCGGTATTGTTGTTGTCTCAATTCTTCAATTGGTTCTGTCCATTCTGATGATCTGGTGGCTGACACGACCTTCCCAAGAAGGCGCAAACGAATACGGCGAACCTGTTTCCTGATCTGGCTGTCCGGGCAATTGGCTGGAACTTCTGCTGAACGACAGTGCGAACCGTAACTCAATGGAGAGAAAAAAAATGAGCTGCAAAACCATTTCCATTGGAATGCTACTGATGGCAGTGGCAACCACAGCATCAGCGGAGTGGTCGTTCAGCTTCGGGCCCAACCCCAATGCGTTTATTCAGACAGGGAACATGACGCTGGAACTTCAGTGTGACCGTATTCGCTTTGCTCCGGCTGGATTCGAGGACAGCCAGGACATTGCGGACAAGCAGGGGCTTTCCATTCGTTTTTTGAAGAACGGCACCACCGAAGTAGGAGCATTTCAGGTTGGCGCAGAAAACGCTGCCGTGCAGATCGTCGACAACTATCCCGTCGAGGTCAGTTTCAATAGTCAGCCGGACTATGGTTTTGTTCTGGATCAGCTTGCGGCCAATGCATCGGTTAATCTGTCGATGATTGATCAAGATGTCAGCTACGGAATTTTTGACTTGAAAGGTTCCAGCGCAGCAATTCGGTCCCTTCGTTCTGCGTGCGATTCAGAAGTTAGCCAAGAGACGTCCTACGAAGCGCCCGAAGGCATCGTCTATTGTGGTGGCGGAGCGAAAAAACGCGTGATCGAACCCGTAATTTTGGACAATCCAGAGGGGGAGTGGAACGCGCGAGTAGCGGTTAACGGCGAGTCGATCAGAGCCATGACAGCCTACAGCTACTTCGGAAACTCTGTGCCGCCCGCCGGATTTGTCGTCGCCCTGCTTGGGGAGGACAGGTCCGAGTTTCTGATTTTTAGCAAAGGCTCGGCAAACTGGCTGGAATATGGGGACTACCGGTATGATCAGTGCAATTGATGCAGCGTTCAGTACGGCATTTTTCCGCAAGATGGGATACCCTTCTGCGCATTACTAAATGGGAAACCTACTGGAAACGGTTCCGCGGCAAAATCTTAAGAAAGCTGAGGAGATGGCTCCGGCGAGATAATTATTCCGCCCGTTTAGCAAGTTTCTGAAACTGAGAGAGTCTTTGTGTGAATTAACTTTTGCGGATTATGTTGACCAGTTCGATATCGGCGGTGTTAGCGCCGCTTTTGGCTATCACTATCTTTCTTGGGAGCTCATTTACCTCAAGCGCACATGCGAAAAACTTCGTTGCTGCAGATTTGCTCCGCCGTTTGGACAGCATAAAATCAAGAGCCTTACCGTGTTTTTCGATTGCGCGATACTAGTAGACCCACTCCCCTCTGACGCGCACGGAGGTTTCGTCCATTCCTCAGGAACGATCGTAGCATCTCTTCTTAAGACGCGCCCCGGTCGGCGGCCAGAGGTGGGTATTTGACGATCCAACGGTTCAGCGTCGCATGATCAACTTAAACACGTCGTTCAACCAGAATTCCTGTCAACTCCCGATAGGACACTGAGTAACGAAGTTAAAAGAACACTGCATGTAGTATCATGTCCCTTGGGAAATGAGCGCCGTTGAATAAAACTGTCACTGTCTGCCTCGATCAAAGTCCGAAACGCAATTGACACGAAGACGTCCTAGCCAAAAGTTTGCGACAAAGCCTGTCAGAGGGGCTGAAGCCGAACAATTTACTTACAACAGATATCAGGGTTTGAAAGAAAACAAATTGGATTAACGCGCGTAATGTGCATAATGTGAACGTTTTGATCTTTACATATGCAGAGATCTCGTGGCGGTATTATTCCTGATAAGTATCCCTTATTATGTGTGATTGATTTCCTGCAAATTTAAGCGCAGAATGATGCGTATGAGCAGCCCTGCCCCCTATCTTCCAGCCGCCTCTCCGGCCCTGTCGCAGGCAGACCAGGAGGCGCTCACCGATCTCTATGTGCGCGGCACGCCCGCCAACACGCTGCGGGCATATGAACGGGATCTGCTTTATGTCACCGCCTGGAAGTCCGCACGGTTCGCAGCGACGCTGGACTGGCCGGAATCTGAGGCCACCGCCCTCGCCTTCATTCTCGATCACGCCCGAGATCTGAAGGATGCGCCAGAAACGGATATAGCCCGCCAGACGGCAGAGGCGCTGATCGCGCAGGGCTTGCGCAAATCGCTGGCCTGCCCTGCCCCCTCGACGCTGGATCGGCGCATCGCCTCCTGGCTGGCGTTCCACCGGATGAAGAATCTCGCCAGCCCATTTGATGCGCCGCAGGTGAAACAGGCCCGGTCCAAAGCGCGTCGCGCTGCAGCTCGCCCCCCTGCCCCAAAATCGCAGCACCCGATTACCCGCGATGTGCTGGAACAGCTGCTGTCCACCTGTCGGGGGTCCCGGAGGGATTGCCGCGATCGGGCGCTGCTGATGCTGGGTTGGGCTTCTGGTGGCAGACGGCGCTCGGAGATCACCGGGTTGATGTTTGAAGACGTCTCGCTGAAGGCGTTCGACGAGAAAAGCCTGGTTTGGATCTCACTGCTGGAGACCAAGACCACCACCAAAGGGGAAACGCCGCGCCTAGTCCTCAAGGGCCGCGCGGCCCAGGCGCTGGTGCATTGGATCGAGGTGGGCGGGATCAGCGACGGCCCCCTGTTCCGACCTGTCTCCAAGGCGGACCGGGTGCTGAAACGCCGGCTCAGCCCGGATGCGATCTACCAGATCGTCAAACATCGGCTGGCACTGGCTGGGCTCCCGGCAGGATTTGCCTCGCCGCATGGATTGCGCTCGGGCTTTCTGACCCAGGCCGCACTGGACGGCGCCCCAATCCAGGCCGCCATGCGCCTCTCGCTGCACCGTTCCATGGCTCAGGCGCAGAAATATTATGACGATGTGGATATCGCAGATAACCCGGCGACGGACCTGTTGGGGTGAGATTAACGAAATCAGCCCAACTAACCCCCTACCCTTCTCTGATATCGTCTCACAATTCGTCTCGCTCATTCATGACCTAAGCTTTTGGCAAGAAATGCTCCGCTCAAAGTGGAGCTTGTATAGAAGTTTTACGCGAATGCCTGCTTGATTCGCGGAGGATCTAACTCTGATTTCTGAGTCCACAATTCTCTTCTAACGGGTTTACAACTGTAAACCGCCCTGCTCTGATACAAAGCGCATGTAGTTCATTGGTCCGCGTAGCCCACAATATAGGCGAAAATTCTTGACTTAGGGCAGTGAATCACGGCTGTTTGTCTCAAGTGGCGCGAAAATGACCACATTTTTTAATTTGAGGCAACTACATGATTCCCGTGACACCACTTACGGCAGAGCGACCATCAACACTCGCTACGGAAATTTCTGAGAGATTAAACTCGGCTATCCGAGAACATCTCCTTGCAGCGTTTGCCCCTGATAACACCAAAACACTTCGCAACTTTTCAGCCCCAGAAGCGGCTGAACTCTTAGGTGTCTCTGGTCAGTTCATGCGCAAGGTCCACGCCGAAGGAACGATTCCTGAACCAAAGGAAGTACGAAGTGGTCGGCGTTACTACACTGCCCAAGAGCTTTGGGAAACACGCGAAACGTTAGAGAAAACCTCCCGCAAAAAAGGACGCTATATTCCTCGACGCACTGAAGGAGAAAAGCTCCAAGTCTGGCAGTTGATGAACTTCAAAGGTGGCAGCAGCAAGAGCACCACAACAATTCACCTGGCTCATTATTTTGCACTTCGCGGTTACCGTGTTCTGGCCGTTGATCTGGATCCACAAGGTTCGCTTACATCCATGTGTGGCATTAGTCCCGAAATAGAGTTTGACGGGCTGACGATTTACGATGCTATTCGATATGAAGATCCGGTCGATATGGCGGACGTAGTGCTTCCGACATACTTCCCCGGTCTGTCTGTGGCACCGTCACGGCTTGTTCTTTCCGAATTTGAGACAGAGTCTGCCGTTCACTCCAACCCGGACCATCCGTTCTTTACGAGAATACGGAATGCCTTGGCCCAGGTAGAAGGCGATTTTGACCTTGTTCTGATTGATAGCCCACCTCAACTCGGATTCTTGACAATAGCCGGGATGGCGGCCGCCAGTTCATTGCTTGTGCCACTGACACCTTCAATGCTGGACGTGTCTTCGACGGCTCAATTCCTCGAACTCGCTGGGGCTTACATGGCAGTCATTGAAGATGCCGGCGCTACACTCGAATACGACAACTTCAAATTCCTAATAACGCGTGACGAGCCGACAGATGTACCGTCTCAACAACTGGCTTCCTTCATGCGAGCACTGTTTCAGGATCGCGTTATGTCAGCTACGGCCCTCAAAAGCACTGCAATCAGTGACGCCACAATGCTCAAACAATCAATTTACGAGGTCGTGCGGTCGGAAATGACACGCGCAACTTATGATCGGGCAAAGAACTCAATGGATGCGATCGGCTCTGAAGTAGAGCAAATGATCCACCTAGCATGGGGACGCAGCTAATGGCTAGAAAATCGCTACAGGAGATGTCGGGGATCGCAAACACCATCGCGCGCTCCAGCCCCAAGGCCATCGATAAAACCCCAAAACCTAATGCCCCTGCTCTTGGTGCGCTTCAGGGCTCACTTGCCGCAATCAGGGAAATTGACCCTGCTCTGATCGACGATTGGGGGCCAGCCGATAGGCTTGGTGAGTTTACAGCTGTAAACACTGACGAAGAAGATGATAGTTTTGAAAGCTTGATGTCGAGCATAAAAGACGGTGGCCAACAAGTTCCCATTCTTGTCAGAAAATCGAAATCCGACGGTCGTTACGAGGCAATTTATGGGAGGAGGAGGCTCAAAGCCTGTCGTGAACTCGGTATTAAAGTCCGCGCCAATGTTCAGGATATCGACGATGCTTCAGCGCTTCTCGCCAAAGGGCTTGAGAATGCTGCGAGGCGCAATCTTTCCTTCTACGAGAAAGCACGTTTCGCCGAGGCGATCCTGACTTCCGGACATGACACTGCAACGGTGCGGCAAGTATTGAACGTTTCGAAATCAGGGCTGTCTCACCTGACAAAAGTTACGCAACATGTTCCTGCAAAGATTGGTGACATGATCGGCGCAGCCCCAAAATCTGGCCGCCCAAAATGGACCGTGCTTGCAGAACACTTCGTTGCAGGCAAGCTGGCGGAAGATGAAGCAACCAACTTGCTTGCAACTATTGAGCCATCGATGTCGTCAGATGATCGGCTGGAAATGCTCCTTAAGGCAGCTGTCAAACGTGGTGCTCGACAAAGAGAAGGTGCAGCCGAAGTAAGCCCAATTGATGGCGTTACAATCAAATCCACCAACGGATCACTAACTGTTTCGGTCAAAAGAACCGGAGCTAACGCTGGCTTTGCTAGCTGGTTGGACAAGAACATGGCTGAAATCATCAAGCGCTCACACGCTGAGTTTACAGCTGTAAACACCGAGAAAAAGAACTGAGGACGAGCAGAAAGGAGGAAGGCAAACAAACAAAACCCCCGAAACCGGAGCTTCGAGGGCTGCTGCGCAAAGCGCAATTCTTAGATTAGACACCTAGAATCTAGCAGCACCCGAATCACCACACAAGAAAAAACGCTCTTGAGCGAACGGGTAATTTTTGTCTGCCGATAGATAATCATGAAAACACTAACAGCATTGGCTCCTAATGGAGCAAACTTGTCGGCAACGGCAGGGCAGAGGAGTAGTACGCCCAAAAAGTGGTTTCTTCTTCGCGCCGTTGAAGAGGCCAGAGAACCTCTTGGGTTGAAATCCACAACTCTCAATGTCCTGAGAGCCATGATTTCTTTTGTGGGCGGTGATCAGATTACTGCGGACCAAGATGATCATCACATCTGCTTCGCGTCCAACGCGGCGATCGCCAAACGGACGCATGTCAGCGTGCAGACAGTTGAGCGTCATATCTCGACGCTGGTTGAGCTTGGACTTATCCGCCGCGTGATGAGCGCAAATGGTAAACGTTGGGCACGTCGGAACCGACAGGGCAGGGTGGTCACTGCGACAGGGCTGTCCTTGATGCCATTGTCTGAACGGCATGCTGAGTTCATCCAGGAAGCCCAGAGGCATGCTGATCGCGTTCTTGAGTTCAATATACTCCGCGACAAGGTTTCTACAGCTCTGGCGCGCCTCAGAGACCTCGTGGCAAACGACGCCACGATCTCTGATTTGATGGTCACCGTACGCAATGCTCTACGTCGCAAACCAGATGCGAATGTGCTCAGCGAGCTGCTGTCAGAAATCTCTGTGGAAATCTCCGGGATAACACAGGCAGATACAGAAAATTTGAGGGCCAGTGACAGTGAAATTGAGGGGCACAAAGACGACTCTTTGAATCCGAAAGTTAAGAAAGAAAAATTTTCTCAGCTTCAAGTTTCCCCAGATCAAATGGAGCGCAGTTTTCCCAGGCTGTGCTCGGAACTACGCTTTGCGAAAGATCAGGCGCATTGTGATCGAATTATGGACACCATTGCAGACCAACTACATCTTGGTGACACTTGGTATGCTATGAAGACCATCCATGGCCCAGCCATACGCTTCATGATCCTGGGGTACATTACTCAAAGGGCTGAAACGATACGGTCTCACAGGGCATATCTGATTTCACTGGCAGCCAAGATTGACAAGGGCGACATGACACCCACAGCTATGTTGGCCGGCAAACCGAGCGTTCCATGACGTGGCTCAAATAGGCGTGTGTAGTAGGCTATACGCCGGCGGAATGCGAGATGGGACAGGGAAGGCAGACGATGTTTGATTGCACCGAGCTACAAGCTGATAAGGAAGTAACCCTCGAAGTTTATCCTTGTAAATCTTCCACTGTATGGAATAAATGCAAGGTATGATCGAGCGCGGTGATAGAAAATCAGTTGAAGATTCCCTGGAGAACCAGGCGGGCGTAGTCCTGCTTGGGCCGCGGCAAGTAGGGAAGACAACACTCGCGCAGGATATCGCTGAAAGCCGTGATGCTGTCTATCTTGATATGGAGAGATCTGCCGATCGCCAGGTACTCGAAGAGCCCGACCTTTATCTCGATGAACAGTTCGGCCGCCTAGTAGTGATTGATGAGGTTCAACTTATGCCGGACCTGTTCAAGGCCTTACGTGGTCAAATTGACCGACGCCGAAGGCAAGGGCATCGGACTGGTCAATTCCTACTGCTCGGGTCGGCCTCGAACACGCTTCTGCACCAAAGCGCAGAATCCCTGGCGGGACGGGTCAGTTACCACGAGCTGACGCCTTTCACCTTGTCGGAAACCGGAGCGGACTCGCTCTCCGCGCTCTGGTTGCGGGGTGGGTTTCCCGACAGCTTCCTGGCGAAGAACGACCGAACCAGCCTGGCGTGGCGCGAGGATTTCATCCGCACCTATCTGGAACGCGATGTTCCAGCTTTCGGGTTGCGCATTCCGGCGGAGACATTGCGTCGATTCTGGACAATGCTCGCCCATGAGCAAGGCGGAATACTCAACGCGGCAAAACTCGCGGGAAACCTGGGTGTCTCCGGTCAGAGCGTTGCGCGTTATCTTGACTTACTGGTTGACCTGATGCTGGTGCGTCGCCTACCGCCCTGGCATTCCAATGCCGGGAAGCGTCTGGTCAAATCTCCCAAAGTTTATATACGCGATTCTGGTCTATCCCATGCGCTTCTTGGGATCGAAACGCAGGAAGACCTGCTGGGGCATCCAGTTGTCGGCGGCAGTTGGGAAGGATTCTGTATTGAAAACCTGATTGCTGCTGCACCACGCGGAACAGAAGCAAGCTTCTATCGCTCTTCAGCAGGGGCTGAGGTGGATCTGATGTTGAAATTTCCCGGCGGCGTCCTCTGGGCCATAGAGATCAAGCGGACGACATCGGCGAAGGTAACGCGCGGGTTTCACATCGCAGCAGAAGAACTGGACGTCTCAGAACGTATCCTTGTCTATGCAGACGACAGGGAGGTTCCGGGGCAGGGGGGGGTTAGGGCAATGCCCCTCATAAACGCTATGGAACGGCTGACGTCTGCACAGACGTGAGAGAGGCAGGGCCTACGATAGCGTGTCTAAAAATGAACGTAGTAGACCACCTCTGACAGAGCATTGATGCAGCTGAAAATCATCACGAAGAGCGGGAAGCAGTCATTCGCTGCAGGTGCAGGGTTTGGTATTCGGTTACAAAAATGCTGACATACAAAGCGGAACACTACTTAGTGTCCCTATCACATGTTGAATGGATGCCCTTAAGCCAGCTGGCCGACGGTTTTGGAGAATTTGTGCCGATTGACGATGGTTTGACGCGGATCGGGTAGTCAAAGCAAGTTGGAACTCACACTAAATTATGAAACGGGAAGTTTTAGCGCAGTTAATGGGGTGAAATCGGCGACGCACTCAGCAAATTATTTTAGCCTTATCGCGGTTTGATGTGGATTATGTTAAAGTAACTACGGCTTTTGTGGACGAAGTTGTAATGCTGGTACACCTTGTTTATCTGGTTTTTTCGCGACTTAGGTCTGGCTTCATTGCTATTGTCATGTTCGGACCTGCAATTGTACTGGCGGACATATCTGATGCCAGGCGTATGGCGCTTGTCATAGGAAATTCGAAGTATGAGTACGTTACAAATATTCCAAACTCGGCAAATGATGCGCGGGATATAGCGGCCGCGCTTGGTCGGATAAGTTTTAATGTGACCGAACTATACGATCTCGACTACCGTCAAATGCGGCTGGCCCTTCGGGATTTTTCCGATAAGGCTGCGAAAGCTGACGTGGTGTTGGTCTATTTCGCGGGTCATGGCATCGAAATAGACAACACCAATTACCTGATTCCCACCAACGCGGAACTCAAAAGCGATAAGGATGTGGAATTCGAGGCTATACGGCTGGACTCGGTGCTAAATGCGGTATCTACGGCGAAAGGTCTCAAGCTTGTTCTTATTGACGCCTGCCGAAACAATCCGTTCCTTTCAGATATGGAGCGCACAACCGCAACGCGGTCCATCGGGCAGGGATTGGGCAGTATTGATCCCGGAGGTGTTCTGGTCGGTTATTCCGCGCGCGGCGGAACTCTGGCGTTGGACGGTGATGGCCGAAACAGCCCCTATGCCGAAGCCCTGCTTGAACATATCGAGGTGCCGGGGCTGGAACTTGGCAAACTGTTTCGAAAAGTACGCGACACCGTCTTTGAACTTACCGATGGTTATCAGGAGCCTTTTACCTACGGTTCATTGCCCGGGCGTGATATCTATCTGGTACCGGCGGCGGTGAGTGCCCCGTCGGTCGTGCAGGAAGCCTCGAAGGTCGCGACCGATCCCGTGAACGAGCGTCAAAGTTCGGCCGAGCGGGTTTTGCGCGAAGCCCTGACACTGGCAGACGAAACCACGAAACAGAATGCGCTGAAATTGATTGCGCAGCTCTACCCGGACACGCGCGCCGGTCAATATGCGCAAGGTGTTTTGGATGCCGCCAGCAGCACGAACCGAAATCCGGCAACGCATGTTGCCCCAAAAACAACGGAAGAACCGCTGCGGCAGGACGTGCCCGAGGACAAGACTGCTGCACGGTCAGGTGCAACATCGAATACCGAAGCCAATTTGAATCTAAGCCGCGGCGACTACCGAAACATTCAGCGCGGCCTGAATGTTCTTGGCTTCGCTGCCGGACCTGAAGACGGTATTTTCGGCCCCAGATCGCGCGCCGCGCTTGAGAGATTTCAAAGTAAGAACGGCGTGGCCAGGACTGGCTATTTGACTGCAGAAAGCGTTGCAGTTCTCAGCAGCATTCCTCAGCCGGAACGCCAGGAACCGGTTCAAAAGACAAGTCGGGGTCAGACGCTGGTTGCTCCGGAAGCGGCGTCGGCGACCTCTGCTGCGATTGGATTCAACGGCGAGTATGTCGTTAATATTCGTCGGCGACCGGACCCGCTGGGCACGGATGCCGGTTCCGGGATCGACACGGTGCTTTGGCTGAAATATCGCAAGACCGATGCTGGATTCGCGCTAGTAAATGCGGTCGATCGCTCCAAAGGGGGTGATAGCCGGTCCAAGAAATATCGGGCATCTTTGTCCGACAAAGGGCGTTTGAAAGTTTCCGGACGCACGAATTTTCTGTTCAACAGCGTTTATGTAGTACCCTTCTCGGTCACGCTGGACTTGCCTTCAACTTTGGCACCCAACGCGTCAATACGCAGCAATCAGGGGCGATTTGACAAGAATTGGTACGTCGATGTTGTTGTGACGCGAAAATAGGATTCACCACCAATTCCACGATAGAACTAATTTCGCAGATCTCACGTTGTTGGCGGTGCTTTCACCACCTGAATCTCTGTTCTGCCATCGTCATGAAAAAGCCCCGGTATGACTGGCCAGTTGCGGTCCGGATCGGTCAGCCGCGCAGTTTCCAGCGTCATGCAGATCGGACGGCATCCGTCCTTATCAGGTGGTAGAGTCTTTATCCAGCTTTCCAGACGTGCGGCGATGTTAATCGTGTCGCCAATGACGTTGTAATGCATGGACCCTCTGACGCCTAGGGTGCCCCCAATTGCGTCTCCGCTGTTCAGTGCAATGCGCAGCTTGTACGCAGGTTGGTTTTCAAGTGTTCCATTCAGTGTCGCAACGGCTTTGCGCATGGCATGGGCGCAGCGCAATGCGGCCTGCGCGTCAAATTGTCTTTGTTTGTGCGTTTCGCTGGGAATTGGCGCGCCAAACACAACCAATATGCCGTCGCCAGTGTATTTCTCGACAAACCCATTATGCGCGCGGGAAATTTCACTTAGCCGATCCAGTATGCGTGAGATCCACGCCATGAACGCTTCGGCATCCATCGAATTACCAGCAAGGGTCGATCCTTCAATATCCGCGAGCAGCGCCGTGACAAACAGTTGCCGAGATCGGGGCTTTCCACCCGACATTAGATATTTGCGTTGTTTCCAAATCTCAGCTGCCAGCTCTTCGGACAGATGAGAAGAAAACACCTGCGCGATGGCACGCCTTTGGTTGCGCGAAAAGCCTGAGATGATACCAAAGCCGCAAAGAAATCCAAAAGTCCAACCCAACAGAGATGGCGCGACGGGCATTAACAAAGCGAACTGTTGAAACACGGACAACGCAACCGTTAGCAAGAGGCCACCCATCCCAGCCAACAACACCGCATTGCCGGTAACCCTGACGAAAACAGACACGCAGGCACCTAAGAAGACCGAAGCGAGGATGATGAACGCAGGAATCTGGCCGTCCAAGGCGCGCAGCGGAGTGGCTTGGCCGTTGAAGTAGTCTATCAACTGTTGAACGATCGTGGCGTGGATTTCGGCCCCAAAGGTAAAATTTGACCCGGTTGACCGGTTGAGTGGTGTTAAAAAGTAATCTTTTACGGAATGACTGGTAACGCCGATTATCACAGCGTTTCCTTTAAAGCGATCCAGCCCAGTTTGAGTCAGAATCTCTGCGGCGGGAACACTGCGAGTGATCGGCAATGCATTTTTGTAATCAATGACGATTTGATAGCCTGACGTATCCACGTTGCGGAACAGGTTTGCACCCGTGGCCAAAGGTTTTACAACTGTATCGCCAAACATCAAATAGCGCGGATTGTCGGGAGCGCTTTTCAATGCAGGTTGCCCGGTATGGGTCGCGGCCAAATGCATAGGCAGTGACAGGGAAATACCATCGTGCGTATTTACTAACAACAAGGCGCGTCGGGCAACGCCATCAGGGTCAATTGGAATATCAGCGAACCCCGTGTGCGAGTCCTGCGGCGCGGAAATGCCAGCAGTCTCGCCGTCCTGTAGTTTCGAGATCACGAAAACTCTGGGATCGCTCAGCACCTCAAGCAAGGCGTCCCGACCTTCACCTACCGGAACGTCCCTGTAAATGTCTACACCCACCGTAGTTGCACCAGAGGCGAGCAAATTGCTTACAATCTGCGCCAATTGCAGATCGGGGACAGGCCAGCCCCATTCGCCCAAATCTTTGTCATTGATGGTAGCCAGATAAACGTCTGCTATAGGTTTATCTTCGGCAAAGGCTGATGTCGTCCAATCGTATTGGAGAAGCTCAAGTGGTTCGAGTATGCCTTTTTTTCGGAGTTCGATCAGAGGTATGCCCACAATCAGTGAAATGACACAGACCAAAACCCAGCGTTGCCAAATCGGCATGAGCGATGACGTTCTCTGCCATGCATGCCTTGGACGCTTCAATTTCACGGACCTACGCCAGCTGAATTCAGAAATTTTTCGAGTACGGCTGGGTTCGTCGCCTGCACTCGGCCGCTGAGGCCTATATCCACAAGTTCGGAGAGCGCATCGAACCACAGACCAGCTGCGGCCGGAGTGTCTGATCTAAATTCTTCCGGCAAACGCTCAATCAACCCTGACGACCGTTCGACCACCGCGTCGGTGTTTGGATCGAGCAGCTCAAGTTGCCAAAGGTAAACCTGGTCGGTATCCAGCATAAAACTTGACCTACTGAGGTCCAGACCATAATCGCCGGGCGGGAAAGGACCCATAATGTGTAGTTCTGTTGCAGTCGTCCCGATTGGGTTCAGCTTGACGATTACATTTCCTCGATGGCCGCGGGTCAGCCGCCAGATCAACGGCGGAAAGGCCAGAGTTGTTAACCCACCGTCTGCTGGAACCAGTAGCAGTAGGTCAGAAGCGGCATCCGAAGGTATAGTCCGGGTACCAGCGCCCATTCGATCTTTTGGCGTGCCGATTTCGGGAGGAATGAATACAATTTCTGAGGACTTTTCCGCGTTTTTCTCATCGCCTGAAGCCAGTGCAAAACCGCTGGGAAACAGGCCTGCAGCCAGTACGAAGACAAAAACAGCTATTGATACCCAATTCCACGACACAAGACGCCTCGCGAAGAAAATTGCAAATAAATCCGCTTTTTGAAGGTTTAGCGTAGGCTTGAAATTACGTTGAGTCCAGTTCCTGCTCTATCTCGCTTCAGCTGATCCTAAGCTCGGTTATCAAGCAATTTTATGCTAATATTAGGAACTGTTCGGTTCAGAGTTGAGTCTGTACTTATGATTCCTGAAATCAAATGGCGAAGCGGTGCCTGGTGTTTGTTGGTGGTTTGTTTGCTCTTGACCTTGCCGCTTGCGACAGAGGCTAAGGGCGAGCGCGTAGCTCTTGTTATAGGTAACTCTGCCTATCAATACGTCCCGGACCTGCGCAATCCGGCCAATGATGCCGAGGACATATCCAAGGCGTTACAGCGCGTTGGGTTTGAGGTTACACAACATCAAAACCTGAGTTACACCGATATGCGCATTGCATTGCGCGACTTTGCCGAAGCCGCAGCCAATGCGAAAGTGGCGCTTATGTATTTCGCGGGTCATGGAATCGAAATCGAGAACACAAACTATCTGATACCGGTAAATGCAGCGCTGAAAAGTGACCGGGACGTCGAATTCGAAGCCATTCGTCTGGACGCTATCGTGAATGCCATTGCTGGCTCATCCGCGCTAAATATCGTGATTGTCGACGCATGCCGAAACAACCCGTTTTTAACCCAGATGAAAAAGGCATCGAACACTCGTTCGATCGGGCGCGGTTTGGCCGCGGTTGAACCAGGAGGCGTCGTGGTCGGATACGCGGCCCGCGGTGGGACTCTGGCGCAAGATGGCGACGGTCGGAACAGCCCTTACGCGCAGGCGTTTCTGGAACATGTTGAACAACCGGGTCTGGAACTTGGCAAATTGTTCCGCAAGGTGCGCGATCGCGTGTTCGCGCTGACCGACGGGTATCAGGAGCCTTTTGTTTACGGCTCACTTCCGGGCGAGGACATTTTTTTGGTACCCAAGGTAGAACAAGCTGCATTGCCATTGTTGGGCCCTAAAGAACCTGACGCATCAGGCGTGCAACCGCAGGCAACTGAGAAGAACGCGCTGGCCGCAGCTATGAAGGTGAACACTGTCAGGGGGTGGGATTTGGTTGCCAGATCCTATCGCACAGCAACGTTATCCGAGCCCGAAGTACTGAAGCGGATGGCCCAGATCACACCTGCCTGGACCAGAAAGAGTGGGCAGTTCGATGAAATAGAAGCCGCGCTCTTGCCGAGCCCTACTCAGAAAAAGGAAATACAACAAAATCTTAACAGCGCAGGCTTCGACGTTGGTGTGCCCGACGGAGTTTTCGGGCCGCGGACACGATCAGGCATCAAGGCGCTTCAGGCCAAATTGGGGTTGGAACAATCCGGATACGCCGATCTTGCCGTCCTTTCCGGCCTTGGGATCAGGCCGCAGGCGCAGGATGGCGCGAGTTTTATTAGCAATCCCTTCGCTGTCCGACAGAATATTTCCGAGTTGAAGGTGTTAGGTGAATCTGAAGAAGTCACGCAAATTCTTGGTTGTTTGGGTCTACGTAAAAGTGTCTATGGCACGTTTCGTGGCAACCTTTACGTTGCGCTGGTCTATTCAGGCAGCGTGCAGAGTGCGCGCAGCGAGGCGCAAAAATGTGGATTGGATTTGGCCGCAATCACATCGGCTGCAGAGAATGCGTTCATCGTCAGGATGATTTCAAGCGACCCGGCTTTCTTTGAAATGGGATACGACAGCAAAACGAAAATCAGCTATAAGGCCGGACCTTATTTCGGGTTCAGAAAGGACCCCAAAGAAGACGGTGCCGTCATCGGATGGCGATGGTTCAGCGGAGAACCCGTGACCTATACCAACTGGTTGCCATCCAAGCCAAACAAAACCCACGGCAAGGGCAGTAAATCATTCGCGCAGTTTCAGTACGAAGCGCGAGGGAGACGCGATCTTGACGATGTGACCCCGACAAAATGGTTCGATGGCTCTGGATGGAATGTGCGTTCCGTGGTCTTGGAAGGCTCTCTGAAATAACGCGCTCTGCCCAAGGGGTTTCAGCGAAACCGTATGTTTTTTATGAGGATACGCTGGCAATCGGATCGGAATATTCGATTCAATAAGGTTTTGTGGTAGTGTTAAGGCGTCTCAACTTGTTCCGATCGGGGGCACTTTGTTTTACAGTTCATTTCAATATCTTTTCAGGACATTCTTATGGCTGATAGGCTTTGCGATTTGGTTCTCTGTTTCGCATATTGCGCACGCGGACACCAAACGGGTCGCATTGGTGATTGGAAATGCTGAGTATCAACATGTCGCCAATCTTCCAAATGCAGACAATGATGCCTCGGATCTTGCCGAAGCCTTGCAACGCATCGGTTTCACGGTTTGGCATAATCAGAATCTAGACTACCGTGGTCTTCGCATTGCGTTGCGCGACTTCGGTCGAGCGGCGAAAGATGCGGATATGGCCATCATCTATTTTGCGGGTCACGGGATTGAGATCGAAAACACAAACTACCTCATTCCTGTAAACTCTGAGCTGCGCAGCGATCAGGATGTCGAATTTGAAGCGATACGTCTGGACTCTGTTATCAGTTCCTTGTCGGGTGCCGATGGATTAAAGGTCGTTTTGATCGATGCGTGCCGGAACAACCCATTCCTGAGCACGATGGAAAGAAATGGCGGCACACGCTCCATCGGTCGCGGCTTGGGTCGTATTGACCCTAGCGGAGTTTTAGTAAGCTACGCAGCCAAGGGCGGAACATTGGCTCTTGATGGAGAGGGGCGTAACAGCCCGTATGCCACAGCGCTGCTAAAGCACATCGAAGAGCCTGGGTTGGAACTAGGTAAGATGTTCCGAAAGGTCCGCGACACCGTGTTTAAATTGACAGATGGGTTTCAGGAACCTTTTACCTACGGTTCTTTACCAAGCCAAGATATCTACCTAGTTCCGGTCACAGCGCCCGTTCCGACGAAAGCCAAGCGAGTCGGGCCTGAAAACCGTGAAATCTACGCTGACTTTGAGTTGGCTCGTTCACTCGGAACGCTGGATGCAATCGAGTCCTTTCTAAACCGCTATCAGGAACAGAATGATCACTTTGCGGTAACGCTTGCCCTTTCACTTCGGGATGATCTGCGTGAGAAGGCAAGGCTACAAGCTGCTCATGACAACAAACTTAAAACGAACGACACGGAAGTCGCATTTGTTGCTCCGCAGGACAAGCCGACTGAGAAAGCACTAACACGCAGCCTTGTCCGTGACATTCAGAGCGAATTGAACCGCGTCGGATGCAGTGCGGGCGCGGCGGACGGCGTCGTAGGTCCTCGCACAAGAGCGGCATATACTAGATACCGGAACGCCCGAAAAAACCTAGGGCTTCCGGCGGAAGGTCTGAACCAACAACAGACCCTCATTGCGCTTAAGAAAGAACAGGGTCGCGTCTGCAAGCAAGTTGCGGTTGCTGTAGGTTTTGACGGCGATTACGTCATCTCCATTCGGCGTAGATGGGATGATGACTATTGGCAAACTGCAACGCGCGGCGACGAATCCTATTACCCCGGAAAAATCGAACCACTCGCGTCATTGCGGATCAACCGGAAAGGCAGCAAAGTGACTCTGGTGTCCGCCCAAGCGTTTACCGGAGGTGGTCCGTGGTTCAAGGATTTCCGGGGGTCATTGGATGACAACGGTCAACTGAAACTCCGCTTCACCCTAAGTTCGCATTTTGGTCCACCGGTGACGCCCTACAAGGTTCGAATTGATGTAAAGTTGCCTCAAGGACTGAAACCCGACCGACGCCTCGTGTATGAGCCACGACGTATTGACGGCCAGTTTTTCCTGAATTTCCTAGTCAGGCGTGCAAACTAGCTTCCAACGGAATTCGCAAGATGACTAGGGTTGACAAGAGCGGCATGAATACCAAGCAGCGTGCCGATTGTGGCAAAGTTGTAGAGACCGATTTCTCCTACTTCGAAGTCGGCCGTCGGCTTGAGAGCCGTTTAAAATAGAATTTCCACTGAATCGCCTGAAGTAGTTAAATGTTGTTGTAGAATTCCGTACCCTGCGATGAGGGCGGTGATATCGGAAGGTTGTGGTCGGGATAGTACAAGACAAATAAAATTAGTGGAACTTGATGGAGATTCGCATTTGCACACAAGCAAAATACTTAAGTTTGATAGCCATTCGTTTGAAGCCAAGATGATCACCGATGAAGAAGGTTGGAATCTAATTTTCGTTGTCGATGAAATTCAAAAATAGTGAACGGCAGTATGCGCCACGAAATCCTGCGAGACGCGACGCATTACAATGTTGGCGACCCGCGCGAGATAAATGCAGGCGTGTTGGAAGAGCACATCAAGGATAGCGCAAGTTAGCGTAACTGTTTGGTCAAAACTGGTGGTTTGTGACTGAGCTCGCTACGCGACCTAAAACCAAGAAGTTATTTGACATTAACCTTGGCAATTCCTAGGCGGTTTTGACAGGCCTTTGTCATGAGGCTGATTACAGACTGTTGCACGGTACTAATGTCTGCTTTCTAGAGTGCATTTGCTGCATACGGATTGCATTTTTAGAGTCCGCTTAGGGCCGCCCGCGAGAGCGACCCGCAGGCATTAAATCTCGATGGCTTCGGCGATGGCCAAGGCATCCTCGAGTTCGACGCCGAGATACCGGACCGTACTGTCCATCTTGGTATGGCCGAGAAGAAGCTGAACAGCTCGAAGGTTGCCAGTTTTCTTGTAGATTTGGCTAACTTTCGTGCGCCTCATTGAATGGGTTCCGTAGGCGCTTGCTTCGAGGCCGATCGATGTGACCCAGTCTCGAACAATCCGCGCGTATTGACGGGTCGAAATGTGCAATCGTTCGTGGAAACGACCGGGCCAAAGGTACTCCGAACCGACCATCAGCTCATCTTCCATCCACTTTTCAACAGAGGCACGCGTGCCCTCTGATATCTCAAAGCGCACGGGTTTCTGCGTCTTGCTTTGAAGGACCGAAGCCCGTTCCTTGATCAGGCCCGATGACATGACATCTGCCACCTTCATCTTCACCAGATCGCAGCCGCGGAGCTTACTGTCGATTGCCATGTTGAAGAGCGCAAGATCGCGATGGTTTTCGGCAAGCTCGAGGCGGACTCGGATTGCCCAGACATGTTTTGGTTTCAGCGGTCGCTTCTGGCCGACGATGCGTCCTTTGTTCCATGCTGGGCGAAGAGCACGAATGGCAGGTAAGTTTGGGGTCTCCATGGTTTATCCTCCGATCCGCCATGCCCGCCCACAACGACAACCCGACGTTGACCGAAAAATTTTATCACAGCATGCTGCGCGGCTTCCAAGGTCTGCAGTGAGCCCAGTTCGACCGATGCTGCAATGCGCAGGAATGTCTGGTCACAAATTTTGCAAGGACGGTGTTGATTGAGCGTTTTGCATGGTTGGATCTTGGGCAGTCCTGGAGTTGTTTGTTTTCGGACATTGCAGAACTAAAAACCATCAATAGAAAGCACAGCGACTCCGACGAAATCGGGGGAAACACAGTCCCACGCGGTACAAGCGAAAGGCTTCAATCATTGATTTCTCTGACAAAAAAATGCCCCCAGACTTGGAGGCGAGAGTGAAAGGAGGAGCGACTATTAGGGATGCATTATTGTGGATTTACAACCAAAGTGCCTGACTTCATGGCGTCGATCAGCTTGTTGACTTCATCCACAACGTCCACCGGGATATCTGGGTGGAACGACCCGATCCGCATGGCCAGTTCATTGCCCATATCCGCCCGGTAGAGTGCACCTTCCAGTTTTCCAGCAGCTGCCAGTTCCAGGTAGGACCGCATGTTGCCTCGGACATCCAAAATAGCGGACTGCAGGATTTCCGGCCATTCGTTGATCGCATCACGATAGATGCCGATGCCATAGACACCTTTTTCCTGAACGGCCTGCATGGAGCCCAGCGTCGCACTGTCCATTGTCGGCCAGACGACATCGGCGCCTTGGGAAATTTGGTTCAAGGCAGCTTCTTTGCCCTTGGCGATGTCATCCCAGTCACCGGTCCAGGTAACCAGAACTCTGACCTCCGGATTGGCCGCTTTGGCGCCCGCTTCGTAGCCGGCGACCGTGTCGGTCGTGAATTTGAACTGCTGCGCGGCGATGATGCCGATGGTGCCTGTGTCTGACATGGAGCCCGCGACGTAGCCCATCAGATAAGCGATTTGGCTGAAATAGAAATCCGCGTTGGCAATGTTGTTTTTGGTGCCCAGTCCGTTGTTCACCATGAACATGGTTTCCGGGAAGCGTGCAGCGACACGTTCCACGGCGTCCTGGAATTCTCCGCCGTGACCGATCACAAGGTCATACCCCCGGCGTGCGTAGTCGCTCAGGACTTCGATTTGTTCCGGCTGATGCACGCTTTCGGAAAAGGCGGCTTCAAAGCCGAGCGCTTCACCTGCCTTGGTGAGACCTTCGAATCCGGCTTGGTTCCAGCCATTGTCAGAAATCGATCCGGGCATAACGATCGCGGCGCGTTCGATTCCGTCAGCAGCCGAAGACCCTGCCAACATCAGTGCCGCAAGCCCCGCCAATAGTTTGGACTTCAATTGCATTGTTGTTCTCCCATACTGGATATGTGTTGTCAGGGTGACGGGAGGATCGCGACGTGAAAAACGATGGTTTCTCACGTCACGGCTGAGATTTATCGATGCTCTCGGTCGTAAGGCAGTCCGACGCTTGCAGGTGCGCTGGCCTTGGCTCCGAGGACCACGAGTGCGATGAGCGATGCGAGGTAAGGCAAGATCAGGAAGAGCTGATAGGGAATCTCTGGCGAGGTGAATTGCAGTTTGAATTGCACCGCATCACAGAAGCCGAAGAAAAGCGCCGCGCAGATCGCGCCGATGGGCGACCAACGTCCCAAGATGATTGCCGCAAGCGCAATGAAGCCTTTGCCCGCGCTCATGCCTTCCGCAAACACATAGACTTGCGACAAGACCAGATGCACTCCGGCCAGCGCCGCGAGGGCACCGCTGACTGCAATTGCGAGATATTGCATGCCAAAGACAGGAACCCCGGCCAAGTCCGCAGCCTTCGGGTTTTCGCCAACGGCGCGTAGGTCCAGACCCTTGTGGGATTTCATCAGCCAGAACCAGGCTGCTATTGCCAATCCGATCAATAGGTAGAACAACGGATCCTGGGAAAAAAGGGACGGGCCAACGACGGGAAGATCTGACAAGAAGGGAATATCGATCTGCGAGAACCCGTCTACCCGCGCCCCTCCGGCCTGAGCCCCGAATATCTGACGGGACAGAAAAGCTGTGAGTCCGGCCAGCAGCAGGTTGAGCGCGATACCGCCAACCAACTGGTTGATGCGCAGCCGGATCGACATATACCCAAGCAGCAGGCCAGAGATCAGGCCGCAAATGATCCCGCATCCGAGCCCGATCACGGCGGAGCCCGTTGCGAAAGAACCAGCGGCAGAGCCAAGCGCTCCGGCAAGGATCTGACCTTCGAGGCCGATGTTGTACAGCCCGCCACGTTCCGCAATCACCCCGCCAAGGGCAGCAAAAGCAATTGGCGTACCCAATCGGGCGGTTCCGGCAAGGACGTCGCCCAGCAAAACAAGATCAATCATAGCCTATGCCTCGTTCTTCTGGCGTTGTGTTTGGCGGCGCAGCCGCAGGTTTTTTGCCAGGGGTTTCAGAATGGATGTGGACCTGGTTCGCGGTGTCACGAGGGCGGCGGCGACAAAAACCACAACGAGCCCCTCGACCACTTCGATGACAGAACTGTCGACTCCGACGGCACGTTGCATCGTTCCCGCCCCGGAAGAGAGCCCAGCAAGGAACAGCGCGGTCAAAGGCGCGACAATTGGGTTAAGAGCCGCAAGGAAAGCGACGACAATTCCGTCATAGCCGTAGCCATCGCTAAACAGGTGGAACAGGCGGTACTTCAACCCGATCACCTCGATAGCGCCGGCCGTGCCTGCAAGGCTGCCGCCAATCAACATAGCGCGAATGATGGTCTTTTTCTGGTCCACACCGGCATAGGCCGCAGCGCGGGCATTGCGGCCCACAAGGTCCAGTTGGAAACCCGACGGCGTGAAGCGCAGCCAGAAATACAAGATGATCGTCATGCCCAGCCCGAATACAAAGCCCGCATGGGTATCAGATTGCGGCATCAGAATAGGCAGGCGATAGTCTTCCGAGACTTCCTCCGAATAAGGATATGGCGCGCCTTCAGCCAATAGCGGCCCAGCCACGGCATAGCTGACGATGTGGATCGCAATGAAGTTCATCAACAGCGTGACGATGACCTCATTCGTGCCCCGATAGGCTTTGAGATACGCAGGAATTGCCGCCCAGAACGCCCCGCCAACGGCGGCGGCGACAAATATCAGCGGCACGCCTAATAGACCGGGCAGATCGGGGATCGCCAAAGCAAAGACGGCGCCGAACAACCCACCAATATAGATCTGCCCCTCGCCACCGATGTTGAACACACCGGCGCGCATCGGAATGATCACGGCCAGCCCGGCTAGAAGCATCGGCGAGGCTTTGACCAAAGTATTGGAGAAACCCCAGTAATTCAGGAAGGATTCCATAAACAGAACCTTATAGGCCTCAAACGGGTTGTGCCCGTCGAGCAGGATCAACACGCCGCCAACGCTCAGCGCTAAAAGTAAAGCAATCGCAATCCGGCGTTGCATGGTAAATCTGTTCATTGTACCTCCTCCGGCGCTGCGGTCATCAAGAGCCCGATGTCTTGAAGAGTTGTGTTTTCTGGATCGACAACACCCGTGATCCGGCCAAAGGCCATCACGGCGACGCGGTCAGAGACGTCGAGCACATGTTCAAGTTCAGTGGAGATATAGAGAACCCCCACGCCGCTTTGGGCGACGGCTCGGATCTGGTTCTGAACGAATTCCGTTGCGCCGACATCAAGCCCTTTCGTCGGCTGTACGACGACCAAAAGATTGCGCGCCCGGGCCACTTCACGGGCCAGAACAATTTTTTGTTGATTGCCACCGGACAAAGCCGAGGCGTTCAGTTTTGGGTCAGGGGGCCTAATGTCAAAGGCCGCGACCACGTCGCTTGCGATCTCGTGCATCGCGCGCCGGGAAATCAGACCGCCAGACATGAACCTGTCTTCGCCAATGGATCGAAAGGCCATATTTTCTTCGACACTGAGCGACAGGACCAAGCCTTCGGCATGGCGGTCCTCGGGCACGAAGCCTATGCCATCGGCAATGCGCGAAGCGATGGAGGCGCTTGATATCTCCGTGCCATTAAGGTGGATGGCGCCGCTGGTTTGCCTTTTGAGGCCGGTGATCACCTCGCTCAACTCCGTCTGGCCATTGCCGTCGATCCCGGCGATTCCGAGGATTTCGCCAGCCTTCACGGAGAGGGTCAGATCCCGCAGGATTTCCGCGCCGCCTGGATCGGTCAGGCAAACATCAGAGACAACCAGAGCGTCCGGTGCAGAGCTGGTATCGTTGCGCGCCTTTCTGGCCTTGGGCGTCTCGACCGTTTCGCTGGTCGGTTTTTCTCCCATCATAAGCGCTGACATCTGAGCCATGGGCGTGGTCGCAACCGGAAGAACTCCCTCGACACGCCCATGGCGCATTATCATGACGCGATCGGCAATTTCGCGGATTTCATCGAGCTTGTGGCTGATGAAAAAGACGAGGCAGCCATTGGCAACCAGCTTGCGCACCCCTTTGAGAAACGGCGCGACTTCGGTCGGGGCAAGAACGCTGGTGGGTTCATCCAGGATCAGGATCGATACATCGCGAAACAGCGCCTTAAGGATTTCCACCCTTTGTTTCATGCCCACAGGCATTTCCGTGACGCGGATGTCGAAATCGACGTTAAAGTCAAAATCGCTGCAAAGCTGCCGAATGCGCGCCCGCGCTTGGGCACCCCTCTTTGTGCTGGGCAAGCCGATCAGAATGTTCTCTTCGGCGTTCATCGCGCCGACCAGGCTGAAATGCTGGTGGATCATGCCGATCCCATGCTCAATAGCTTTTGCTGGGCTGGCCACCGAAACAGGTGTTCCGCCCAATTTGATTTCACCGCTATCGGGCTGATACAGACCGATCAGAACACTCGCGAACGTGGTTTTCCCCGCTCCGTTCTCGCCCAGAATCGCAATGCACTCGCCCTTCGAGGCCAGCAGATTGACGTTGTGCAGTGCGCGAACGGCGCCAAACGACTTGTCGATGCCGGTGACCTTCAAAAATGGATCCAAGACAACCTCCCAACTTTCACGCAAATTCAAGAGAGAATGCTCTATCTTCTCAAATTAGATGTTTTCACCTCACAGCTGAGAATTTTGCCCACATGTGAACTGGCAATCGGGTTAGAGTGGAGCGACGAAATAGCATCGCATCAGGAGAGCAAAGCCGCGCGTCATGGCGAAGATACCGTCGTTGAAAAGCATTCAGGCCTTCGAAGCGGCCTGCCGACATCTGAGTTTCAAGGATGCCGCCGATGAGTTATGCGTCACTCCGACTGCCATTTCCCATCAGATCAAATCGCTGGAGGATCAACTTGGGGTGCCCCTGTTTCACCGGCTGACCCGCGCCTTGAAACTGACGGAGGATGGGGCCAACTACGCGCCCCACATCATTGAGGCCTTCAAGAACATCGAAGCCGCCTCGCTTGCGCTGGAGGAAGACGACCTTGCGGGCACATTGACAATCTCAACCACCGGGTCTTTTGCCGCCAACTGGCTGAGCCCACGGCTGCGAGGCTTTTACGAGAAATACCCGGAGATTTCGGTAAGGGTTCTGTCAAGCGATCAGCTGGTGGATTTCAAGTCCAGCGATGTGGATGTGGCCATTCGGTATGGCTTTGGCGATTATCCTGACAGCAATGTGGCTTGGGTCTTGAATGACTGGGTAGCCCCTGTCTGCAGCGTTGAAAAGGCGAAGTCACTGAGTTCCGTCGAAGATGTTCTGAAGTCTCGTCTGATCGAATACCAATGGAGCGGGTTTTCCGATGCGGATCCGAGTTGGGAGCGCTGGATGGACGCGGCTGGCTTGCAGACTGGTGATGTCGAGCCCTATGTCACCTATTCCGAGGAACACATCTGCTTGCTAACGGCAAGCGATGGTCATGGTGTGGCCCTGGTCAGCCTTTTGGCCGCCGCGCGTTTTCTGGAACGCAATATGCTGGTCGCCCCCTTTGACACTGCATTGAAGAACAAGAGCTATTTTCTCGTCTGCCCGGAAACTTACGCCAATCGTGCACGCGTTCGTGTGTTCCGGGAATGGCTATTGGACCAAGCAGATGAGTTTCGCGACAGCGCCGTCGGTCAAAGATTTTTTGAAGATTAGCGCGTCCGCAACGATCTAATCCGTCGCTTGAATTTTTGTCATTTCTAAATTGCCGAGAAGCATGCGTTTCTAAACCCCTAATCAGGAGTTTTTGCGCATGCAATGTTTTGACCCTTCCCAACCCGATGGTTTCAATCAAACTCTGGACAGCGCGGTCTCTGCCGACGGCGTCCCGGTCATTGCAAAACGGTATACAGTGCCAGCACGTTGCGGTGTCGCGGTGCATTTGACAGCCGGGCAGACGTTGACCATCACCAATCCGACCGGCTGGCAAGTCTGCGATTTTTGGGCGTTCAATGCGGCAGAGCTGCAAGAATATTTGTCTATGCCGCATGTGCATACGGATCTTCTGTCTGTTTTCCCAAAGGTCGGTGACACGTTGGTCAGCAATCTGCGCAATCCTCTTCTGACGCTGACCCAAGACACATCACCGGGTGTTCATGACACAACGGTCGCCGCTTGCGATGCCAACCGGTACAAGCAATTGGGCGTCACTGATTACCACGACAATTGCGCCGACAACTTGAGGCAGGCCTTGCTTGCTATCGGGAAAAAAGCACCGCATGTGCCAGCGCCCTTCAATCTGTGGATGAACGTACCAATTCACCCCGATGGCAGCCTTGCCTGGGCTGCGCCAGTGTCAAACGCGGGGGATAACATGACATTCAAAGCTGAGATGCCAGTCTACGCCGTGATGTCGGCCTGCCCGCAAGATATCACTCCAGTCAACGGAGACGAAGGCAAACCCAGCGCGCTGGAATTTGTTGTTCATGACGGATGATGGCGGCGACATATTTTCTGCCCGTTGGATCATCGAAGATGCCTTCCACAGTCACAACGACTTCGCTCTTTATGTTCTAGACGGCAGAATAGGTGGCTTGGCGCCTCAGGCAATATTAAAGTCACGTTATCCCAGCGCAAGGGTGCACTCAGACACAAACACGGCGATCCTGCCCGGGTTTGTGAATGCTCATCACCATTGTTATGGGGTGAACCTGATCAACCAAGGGATACGGGATGACCTGTTAGAGCCTTGGATTTTCGCCTCCGCTGGCGCAGCCGACATTGCGCCGCGCCTCGCCACCGAATACGCGGCAATGCGCTTGCTGAAGAATGGGGTAACGGCTGTTGTGGATGCCTGCACCGCGGGTCAGACAGCGGCCATTGCCGAAGCGAAGATAAGGGGCAAAATCGCCGTATATAATGGGCTTGGCCTGTCCTGTGCCATCGCGCCGGGCGAGAGATGGCACAACCAGCTTGTGCATCCATATGGGCAAAGCCAGTCGTTTCTGACCACCTTGCCCGAGGTTCTGCGATGTAAACTGCAACGCCAGCACGTTGCGCGTACGCGTATTGAACCGCAAAGCTTTGTGCGGCTTCTGTCCCGGATGCATGGCGAATACGCGGCTTCTGAATGCGCTGATGTGTGGTTTGGCCCCACGGCACCGCATTGGACGGGCCGAGAGATTCTTCGCGACATCGCCAGGGAGGTCTGTGAAAGCGGCCAGCGCGTACACACCCATGCCGAGGAGTCTCGGCTGCAGCACCTGTCGGCTACAGCCTGGAGTTTTCAGGCTGCCATCGCAGAATTGGGCGAAGCTGGCCTGCTCACTGACGGCTTGTCCTTGGCGCATATGGTCTGGGCGGACGAAAAAGATCTGGCGCGAGTGGCCGAGGCGCGCGCGCATATTGTCTGCAATCCCAGCTCCAATTTGCGGCTGCGGTCCGGCATTGCACCCGCGGCATTGATGAAGCGGATGGGCATCAACCTCGCACTGGGGATGGATGGGACCAGCCTGGCAGGCGATGACGATATGTTCGCCGAAATGCGTCTGGCGCAAAGCCTTTATTGGTCAAGTGATCGGGCGAACCCTAGCCTGACCGCGAAGGATGTTTTCGACATGGCCACTTTAGGTGGCGCGCGTTTGATGGGTATGGATCACAGCATCGGAAGCCTGTCCGTCGGCAAACGCGCCGACTTTGTGATCCTGCGCCTGGACCGTCTTGAAGGTCCCTGGTTAAACCCTGGCATTGATCCGGTTGAGCTGTTGGTCAGCTCGGCAAAATCCACGGATATCCATAGCGTCTTCACCGGCGGACAACTGGCCGTTTCGCACGGCGAAGCCAAAAAGTGCGACGAAAAGACAATTCTTCAAAACATCACCGACTGCATGCAGCGCGCCGCTGATCAAAGGCTGAGCGACAGTGAATATGCCGCCGTCAAATCCGCATTGCAGCGCTGGTATGACGATTGGCTGACGAACAACGCCCCGCAATTGTGACAGAGGAGCAAAACCATGCAGAAGAAAATAATCTGGCCAAACGGCGCGCGATGCGCCTGTGCGATCACCTTTGATATCGATGCGGACAGCCTGATCCATATCGCAAAGCCGGTCGACGGGCATGATCGCCTCTATCCGATCTCCATGGGGCGCTACGGGCCGACGGTTGCCATCCCTCGGATTCTAGAAACCTACAAACGCCTCGGACTGAAACAGTCCTTTTTCGCACCCGGATGGGTCGTGGAGCAATATCCAGATGCTATGCAAGCCATCTTGAAAGATGGTCATGAAATCGGCCATCATGGCTATTTGCACGAAGCCCCGACAAACCACAGCGCGTCTGAACAAGCCTATTGGTTTGAACGCGCGCTGGAGTCGCACAAGCGGGTTCTGGGCAATGTGCCAAAAGGTTATCGCGCACCGGTTTACAATGTGACGCAAGCCGTCATCGACCTGCTGAACAAGCATGAATTCGACTATGACAGTTCGCTGATGGCGGATGATGTGCCATATCTCATGCGATCCGGCGGGCGGACTTTGGTCGAACTTCCACCGCATTGGGGGACCGACGACTGGCCGCAATTCGCCCATTTTGAGGAGATTGGCTACATGATGCCCGTCGCCGGGCCACGCGCCGGGCTGACCCCATTTTGGGAGGAATTCGAAGCCCAATACGAAGAAGGTGGCTTCTGGATCGGTATTTGGCATCCCTTCCTGACCGGGCGGTTGGCGCGGTGGCGGCAGGTGGAAGACTGGATGGAAACCATCTTGAACAGGGGTGACGTCTGGTTCGCCACTCTAGGAGAGATCGCGCAGCACGTGCGGACGCAATATGAGGCAGACCGGCAAAGCGTACGGGTTGAAGAACTGCCCTATTACAAGGCTCCGGTCCTGACGACATGAATGTCCTTCAACGCGCGCGCGACTTCCTGGCTTCGCTCGACGCGCAGCGCGAGGTATTCCTTGGCGTTGCGCCAGATAGAGTGTTGCAGGATGTCCGATCCGCCGCCGCGCGACAGGCCGCGGGGAAGCTGCTTGGCCCGTTGGACGGCCAGTTTCTTGCAGTGAAGGCCAATATCGACGTGCAATGGCTCCGACGCCATGCGGGATCTTTGGCCATCGATCCTCAACCAGCAGACACCGACGCCCCGATCGTGGCCAGGCTGCGTTCTGCGGGCGCGGTCGTATTGGGCCATGTGAACATGTCGGAGTTCGCCTTCTCGGGGCTCGGAGTTAATCCGCAATTCGGCACCCCTTTGAATGCGTTGGATAGCACACTTGTGCCCGGAGGGTCCTCGAGCGGATCGGCGTCAGCCGTTGCCTTGGGCTTGGCCGACATCGCCCTGGGCACAGACACCTCCGGCTCCGTGCGCATTCCGGCCGCCTGTCAGGGCCTGGTGGGGTTTCGCCCAACTATGAACCGCTATGAAAGCGCCGGGATTTTACCTCTGGCACCTTCCTTGGATACGCCAGGCTCACTCGCCTTAAACGTCAGTCAGATTTGCGCTGTAGATCGCGTTTTGTCGGATTGCAAAGAAACCGGGCACGCCTGCCGTCATATTCTGTGCCTGAGGGAGGATGCCCTGGTGGGATTTACCCCGGAAATTAAGGCTATGTACGAACAGGCCCAGCAGCATATGTCCGAGTATGGCGTCGAATTGGAAAGGGTTGATATCCGAAGTTTTACTCGTGTCACGGAGGTCTTCCAAACCTATGGAACGCTGGTGAGTGCCGAAGCCTTTCGTCTTCTGTCAAATCTGGTCGGAGATCAGCAGGCCAGACTGGACCCAAATGTGCAGGATCGCCTTACTCAGGCGGCTTCAATCCTTGACACAGATCTGCAGGCATTGCTGGAAATCCGGCGGGCACTCATCTCAGACTTTGGCAGGGAACTGGCAGGGAAGATGCTGCTTTATCCGACATTGCCGTCGTACCCGCCATCTGTTCAGGCCGTGACCCGCGATAAAGGGGTCTTTGCACGGGAAAACGCCCGTATCCTGTCGGTATCGATGAAAGCCGCTTTCCTCAATGCCCCTACAATTTCCATTCCATTTGGAGAACGGAGACCGGGGGTCAGCCTATCCTTGAGCGGCGGCGCAAACAGGGACGCGGATGTGCTTGCGACGGCGTCTCATCTGGAGAAGATTTTTTCAACGATTAGAGATGGCTGAGGTCAGTTCACTCTATTCAGAATTCTCTTCATTTGTACCTGTGCGTCTCTGGCTTCACCTTTGAATGGATCATTGCAAACTGACTGGGTGACAAGATGACCACAATCCTGAGAATTGACGCCAGCGTGCGGGGCACCGACAACCCTGTTGCGGCCTATAACTCCATTTCTCGCGCTTTGGCGGACAGTTTCGTGGAAGAATGGAAAACGGTTGATCCGGACGTCGAAATTATTTTGCGTGACGTCGGAATGACCCCGCCGGATTTCATTTCCAACGATTGGATCGCGTCCGTCTTTACACCGGACGAGGAACGCACTCCTGAACAGAGCCTCTTGGTCAGTTTGTCTGATACGCTGATTGACGAACTCGACCGCGCCGACATCCTGCTGATTTCGACGCCCATGTACAACTACGGCATGCCCGCAGCCCTGAAGGCTTGGTTTGATCAGATCATCCGGATCAACAAGACATTTACGTTTGATTTAGCGCGGGGTGACTTCCCTCTGGAACCGATCATGTCCGGCAAAACACTGGTGCTGCTGACATCGGCTGGCGAATTCGGCTTTGAGGACGGTGGCATTCGCAATGACTCGGGTCACCTTTCTGCGCATATCAACACATTGCGCAAGTACCTGGGCGCAGAACGCATGTTCGAAGCTGCGGCCGAGTATCAGGAATTCGCCGATGAGCGTCACAAAGCTTCGGTTGCCTCAGCTCAGGCCCAGGCACGTCATATTGCGCGTGAGCTTGCCTAACCGTTAGCAGACCGGCAACTGGAGATGTCTATGGCCACGACTACAATTCCCGGGGACGCGTCACCGGAGCGTTGCTTGCTCGACTGATCGAAAAACCTGACGCGCATTACTTTTTGTGCGTACCAGTCAGTTTCATGGGCGACGTGCAGGCTGACCTGGAAAGCCAAGGCGTTCCCGCCGAGCAGATCCACACCGAAAGTTTCGGTTCCGCCATGTGATCTCCATAGACAAAGATCCGCAATCGGAAATTAGAACGAGAGGAGTAACAATATGCGCGAGTCATATGATGTGATCATTATTGGTGGGGGCAATGCAGGGTTCGGTGTTTCATCCGTGGCACATGAAGCCGGAAAATCCATTGCCTTTATCGAAGCGCGCGATTTTGGCGGGACCTGCCCCAATCGCGGCTGCACGCCAAAAAAAGTTCTTGTGGCAGCTGCCTATGCAATGCACGAGATCGAACAAGCGCCCATCCACGGGATCGAAGTCAGCAAGCCAAAGCTCAATTGGGCGAAACTGATCGAGCGAGAGAAGAATCTGATTGGTTTCATCCCTGAAGCCATGCAGGCTCTGGCCGAAAAACGCGGGGATGTCTTTCGAGGCATTGCGCGTTTTGTCGGGCCGAACGAGGTTGAGGTCGACGGTCAGATTATTCATGGCAAGGACATCGTTATCGCAACAGGATCGAAGCCAAGGCCTCTGCCTATTCCCGGCAGCGAGCACATGATCACGTCCGACGAGGTTCTGTCCGATGCGACACTAACGAAAGAAGTTGTCTTCATTGGCGGCGGCGTCATTGCCATGGAGTTCGGTCACGTCTTCGCACGAGCCGGTGTGCGGGTGATAATCCTTGAAGCGTTGCCACAGTTGCTGCCACGTATGGACAGCGACGCCGTCTCGGCTCTGCAAGCGGAAACCGAACGGCTGGGCGTAGCGGTCAAAACCGGAGTATCGGTGACGGCAATCGAGAAGACTGCCGACGGGTTGCGCGTTGAATTCGAACATGACGGGAGAAATCAAAGTCTTTTGGCCGAGCGCGTCGTCAACGGCGCAGGCCGCGTCGCCAATATCGACGGGCTTAACCTCGATGCCGCCGGTGTCGAGCATGACGGACTGCGCATTCTGATCGACGATACGATGCGGTCCACCTCCAACTCTTCAGTCTGGGTTGCGGGCGATGCTGTCACCAGCTCCGCTCAACTTTCTCCCATCGCAACGTATGAGGGTCAGATTGTCGGCCACAACATCGTGCATGGACCAACAAAAAGGCCGGATTACAGCGTGATCCCCAGCGCCGTCTACACCGTTCCAGCGCTCAGCACCGTTGGCCTGAACGAAGCCGAAGCGCGGGAAAAGGGTCTCGATGTCTCAGTTACGGTTTCTGATATGTCCGGTTGGTTTTCCACCAAGACCTATGCGGAAACAGCAGCCTGGTCCAAGGTTTTAGTCGACAAGAGTACCGATCAAGTTCTGGGTGCTCATATTCTGGGCCATCACGGTGACGAACTGATCCATCTCTTTGCCATGGCCATGCGTCACAGCATCTCTGCCAGCGATCTCAAGTCCTCGCTTTATGCGTTTCCGACATTCGCTGCGGATATGAAATCCTTGATTTAGAGCAGCTTGATACAAGCTGATCCTTCCCAAAGGAGAGCCGCCATGAACGATAAAGACTGTCTGATTACAGGTGTCGGTGACGGAACCGAGCATCGGTTGCCCGCCGGTTTGCACGGGACGGATACCGTATTGCCTTGCTGGCCCAGAACGCAGTTAGGTCGATGTCATCAGCCATGAACACCCGCGCGTCGATTACCTGAGAGCCGAAGGTATTGGTAACTCTCAATTGTGAGCCTTGGACAAGACGAAACGCGCGGCCCGTTAAGGCCTTCAGCATAGTAGCCTCTGCCATCAGAACAGCAAAGCGCCGGTTGTTGGCAGGAGGACCGCATATACGCTTGTGGAGGCGGTAATGAACAGGCGATTGCGTTTCGGTCCGCCAAAGCAAACATTCGAGACCTCTTCTGGGACGAAAATCTTGCCCAGCAGCGTGCCATCCGCATGGTAACAATGAACGCCGTCCTTTGCGCTCGTCCAGATACGGCCTTGGGTATCGAGCCGAAATCCGTCAAAGACGCCTTCTTCGCATTCAGCAAAGACATCCCCACCTGAGAGCTTGCCGTCTGCACTAACGGAGAACGCCCGGATATGATGCTCTCCGCTTGCGTAACGCGTGCCACCACTGTCAGCGATATACAGCGTTTGCTCGTCTAGCGAAAATGCAAGTCCATTCGGACAGGCGAAGTCAGTAGTCACTTGTGTGACATCGCCGGTGGCCGGATCGAGACGATAGACATGTTCACCGTCAAGCTCTGGGTCTGCCTGAAACCCTTCGTAGTCAGACTCTATCCCGTAGGCCGGGTCACTGAACCAGATCGTGTCATCTGATCGGACCACAACATCGTTGGGGCTGTTGAACCGCTTTCCCTCGAAATGACTGGCCAGAGTCGTAACCGACCCATCATGCTCAATCCGGGTGACACTGCGCGTCCCATGCTCACAAGCCACGATCCGCCCTTGCCGGTCGAGCGTTGAGCCATTCGTGTAGCATCCGAGGCCTGAGCGGATGTCTCCGACTGCTCCGGTCAGTTCGTCCCAGCGGAGCCGTCGATCGTTGGGAATGTCGCTCCAGATCAGGCATCTGAACGTCGGAGAATACACCGGTCCTTCTGTCCATTTACCGCCTTTCCAGATTTTCTCGATCGGCTCATCCAGTTTGATGCTGCGTCTGAACCGATCATCACGGATTTCGTATGTGTCTGTCTTGGTCATTGGCAATACTGGCTCGAATCGCTACAAATTACATAGCAATATAGTGCGCTACAGAAAGTATAGCAAGTGACCAAGATACCGATACCAGGTAAGCCTGTCCGTGGTTCAAAAAGCGGCGCGCCCATAATGGCTCTGTTCGACCTGCTTGGACGGCATTGGGCTATGGGAGTCCTTTGGACGCTGAGCGAGACTGGCCCATGCACATTCCGAAAGCTGCAAGAGGAATGCGAAACAATCTCACCTGCGGCACTAAACACCCGACTGAAAGAGCTTCAAGCGGCGGGATTTGTTCACCGCGTTGCCGAAGGATATGCGTCGACTGATCTGGGAAAACACCTCTATGATCATCTCTGCCCACTCGGAGACTTCAGTAAGGAATGGGCGAAACACCTACACGCTCAGGAATAGGAGAGCGGACGTTCAGAATCATTGATTGAAAGTTCGGTTTGTCCGCAGGATGTCAGTTCGTCGGCGACCAAATCTCGTAGTTGCAGCGAAAGTCTCCTTTGACGGGCCGCAACGCAGCGATAACTGGCTCCGACCAATGTCAGGTGTGGGCCGGTGTTTTCTTCGTATGTAGTCATCCTAGTCAGATAGGCCGCCACTAATGGGCGTGTGTTCGTCGAACGACAGATGACGTGTCTTTTCCGGATTGCGAACAACGTAAACAGCGGTAATCACGTCGTATTCGATCTCCAACGACATCGTTTGCAAAAGGCCGCTCGCTTCATGGCTGAGGATCGATGGCAGATTGTTCAGGCGGCAGAATTGCCATTGCTGGACAGGTTGATCGGAGTATTTACGCGCCAGCCCAGACAATAGCCGCACCACCTTGTCTCGTCCCAAAATCGGATTGAGTGTCGCCAGCACTTTGCCGCCGCCATCCGAAACAAATCTTACGTCTTGCGCAAGCAATTTGGTAAGAACGTCGGTGTCGCCGCTTTTGGCGGCCATGAAAAATGCCTTGGCGATGGCTTCGCCTTGTTGCGGCTCAACCTGTGTTCGAGGTTTGCTGCGCTGCACATGTTTCCGCGCTCGGCTGACAAGCTGGCGGCAGGATTCAGGTGTGCGTTCCAGTGCCGATGCGAGCTCGTCATATGATTGCTCGAACACATCGTGGAGCAGAAATGCTGCCCGCTCGAGAGGTGTCAGCCGCTCCAGCGCCAGTAGGAGTGCCACTGAGACGTCACGGTCCAGTCGCTCGGTGACCTCATCTGTGATTAGTGGTTCAGGCAACCACTCGCCGGGATATGCTTCGCGTCGAGTATGTGCGGCCCGCATGTGATCGAGACATAACCGCGTGACCGTCCGGATCAGAAACCCAGTCGCGTCCCGCACACTGTTATGATCAACCTTCTGCCAACGCAAAAATGCGTCCTGTACTACATCCTCTGCGTCACTAACGGTGCCCAGCATTCGATAGGCGACCGCGAACAAGCGCGGTCGCAGATCGACAAATGTCTGGCCGTTGACGAGTGAAGTCTTGTGACTCATGCAGCCGAGGCCTCCTTGGCGGCAGGATGTGGCGTTGCAAAGCCAATAGCAATGCGGTTCCATGCGTTGATCGTTGTCACCACCAACGTCAGGGCGATCTTTTCCTGGTCTGAAAACTGAGAGGCCATCACTTTATAGATGTGATCCGGTGCACCATTCTGTTCGATACGGGTCAGCGCTTCGGCCCAGGCAAGAGCGGCAGATTCACGCTCGGAATAAAGAGACGACTCGCGCCAAGCATTCAGCAAGTGAAGCCTGTCTTCACTCTCCCCCTGCGCACGCGCGTCATGGGTGTGCATGTGGATGCAGAAAGCGCAGCCATTGATCTGCGACACGCGCAATTTTACCAACTCGATTAGACTGTGCTCAAGGCCGGATGTTTTGAGGCATTCCTCCATGTCGAGCATTGGCTGCATCAGTTGCGGGGCAACGGCGAAGTGGTTGAGACGGGATTGCATGAGCTGCTCCTGTATTCGGGTGTATAGAAACAGGACGCGGCAGACGTGGAGTTTGTGACATGGGTGCGCAACAAATCAGTTTTTATTACGTAGGGTGGACAGTTATATTTCAATCGAGTTGCGCAATGTTCACCAGTGTTTCGCGAATGCTTTACTCGACTGCAGGTGCCCCGTTTCCAAAGTGCGCCATGTTCTGAAAATGTGATGGTTTCTTGGGAGGCGCTTAATTTATCAGTATTTATTCCGTATCTTCGTCAACCGCCTCGCCCAGTGCTTTAAGCAGTCCATTCAAGTTATCGCGCTGCTCGGGCGATAAACCGTTCATAAGCCGATGTTGAGTTTTAACGTGATCTGAGACGGCATTTTCGATTTTTGAGAACCCGTCCCTCGTCAATCGGATCAAGAAGCCGCGTTTGTCTTCAGGATTTGGCACGCGCTCGACCAAGCCTGCCTTGACGAGCTGGTCAATCCGGTTGGTCATTGTCCCCGATGTCACCATGGTCAGGTCAAGCAATTCCCCCGGCGACAGGCCTTCAGGCTTTCCGGACCTGCGCAGGGTCGCCAGTACATCAAAGCTGGCGAGGTTGAGCCCGTAGACCTTCCAGGTTTTGTCCATCTCTTTTCTGAGCTGAGCCGCCAGGCGGGAAAGACGCCCAATCGTTTCCATCGGTCCCACATCGAGGTCGGGTCGGGCTTTGTTCCATTGAGAAATGATACGATCGATGTGGTCCATAGAAACATATTGCGAAGATTTATCTTGACGTCAAGAGAATACAAGATATCTTGACGTCAAGATATATGGAGACCCCTCATGAAACATCATGTCGACATCGCGCTCACTGCCATCGCGCCGCTGGTCTGGGGCAGCACGTATTACGTTACGACTGAATTCCTTCCTGCTGGGTATCCAATCACAATGGCTGCCCTGCGTGCGCTGCCTGCTGGCCTGCTATTGCTCGTTCTGGCCCGGCAACTGCCGCAGGGTATCTGGTGGATACGCGCTTTCGTTCTTGGTGCGCTCAATTTCACCGTGTTCTGGACATTGCTATTTGTGGCGGCGTACCGGCTGCCTGGTGGTGTAGCCGCAACGGTTGGGGCGGTTCAGCCTTTGATTGTCGTATTCTTGGCTGCGATGCTGATTGGTACGACGGTCAAGGTATCTGCGGTGATCGCGGCTCTGATCGGTATCTTTGGGGTTGGACTTCTTGTTCTTGGTTCGGGGGTTTCACTTGATCCGATTGGGTTACTCGCAGGTATCGGCGGCGCAGTCTCCATGGGAGCTGGCACAGTTCTGACCCGGAAGTGGCAAGCCCCCGTGCCCCTTTTGACCTTGGCGGCCTGGCAGCTTTCGGCAGGGGGGCTGTTGCTGATGCCGCTGGCATATCTGTTTGAGCCTGCGCTTCCGCCGTTGAATTCGCAAATTTTCACCGGAATCGTCTATCTCACTCTGATCGGGGCTGCGCTGACATACATCTTATGGTTCCGAGGTGTTTCCCGGATCGAGCCCGGTGCCGTTTCAGCCCTTGGTTTTCTCAGCCCGCTTTCCGCAGTCGTTATTGGCTGGATGCTTCTTGGCCAGGCTCTGACGCCCACCCAGATCGCCGGAGCCGGAGTGGTGCTCATGGCAATCTGGCTTGGGCAACGTGCCGGGCGTATCAGCCCTCCCGTTCTTTCAGAAACTGCCCATTCACACCTCAATCCAAAAGGAGAATGCTCATGAAACTTGTCGTATTTGGTGCAACTGGCGACGTCGGTTCTCGTGTCGTGACTGAGGCGATCTCGCGTGGCCATGACGTTACCGCGGCAGTTCGAAACGAGGCAGGGATCGAAAACCTGCCCAAAGGCGCCAAGCCGATTGTTGCGGATGCTGCGGACCCTGCGGCTTTGGCCGCGGCAATGGCTGGTCAGGATCTGGCCGTAAGCGCTGTGCGCGCACCAGCCGGGCGTGAGGGCGAAGTCGTTGCTCTGACCCGTTCCATTCTGGACGCCGCATCCATTGCCGATCTTCGGGTGATCATTGTCGGCGGTGCCGCGCGTCTGCATCTACCCGATGGTAGCCCACACACCGTCTTGACAGATCCCGACTTTCTGCCCGAGAGCATTGTTCCAACCGCGCGTGCATCCATGGCACAGTGGGAACTCTGTTCATCCGATGCCTCGGCAAACTGGACCTATGCCAGCCCATCCGCATTATTGCAGCCCGGTGAGCGCCTGGGTGTCTTCAGAACCGACACAGATAACCTGATTGTCGATGACGCCGGTAACTCAAAAATTTCCATGGAAGATTTTGCTGTGGCAATTGTCGATGAGGCTCAATCGGCCAAGTTTTTACGCGCCGCCTTTACCGTAGGCTATTGAAACGCGAATACCTAGTCGTTTAGGGAGAGCCCGCCGTCTGCAGTTTGCAAGCGGCGTGTTTTTCCAAATGCAGTCTCCTCACGCGACCTTACGAAAACGAACAACCTGAGCGACATTTTGTCGAATACGCTCTCCGCTTTACAGCGTGCTTACGCGGGCCGACGGGATCAACCGTTAGGACTGCAGGCACAAAGGCAATGGGCATTGTAAGGTTAAGGATTTCATCGATAGTCAATTTCCTGCGCAGACCCTTTTGGCGAATTTTCTTCTGGCTAGTTTTCAGATGGAACAGTTGAGAGGATTGCAGAGTTCGCGACGACAAAACTCACGGGCGAATGACGGCTTTGATGTGCCGGCTGTGGGTTTAGATGGCCATCGATTTCGCACTCGCGGCGAATGTTGGGAAAGCGGGCTGCGACCGCAACGGCCGAGTGTGGTAGTCAACGACTGGTTTGGGCCGTTAGTCTTGATAGTTATTTATCCGAGCTGCAGAAGCTGCAGCCGCCAATGGCCTCAAGTTCCAAATGCTCTCGGGTTTTAGCAATTATAAGATTGGTCATTCTGTTTCTGACGACCGAGCCCACAAATTGATATCTTCTTCCGAACTGATTGCATCGATCCTTGCCAACTCTTCATCACTGAAGGCGAGGTTATCGACTACGCCTGCGCAATCTACGATCTGACCCGGCCGGGACGCACCAATAAGCGCGGTCGTTACGCGTCCGCCCCTTAACACCCAGGCCAGGGCCATTTGCGCCAGAGTTTGCCCGCGTGCCTCAGCCATGTCGTTCAGAGCACGCACACTTGCCAGAGATCGCTCGTTGATCATGCCATCAAGTAGCGACTTCCCTTGTGTAGCACGGCTGCCATCCGGAATATCGCGCAGGTACTTTGACGTTAGAATGCCTTGTGCCAGCGGCGTGAACGCAATCGATCCTACCCCAAGATCGTTCAGGGTATCGAGCAAACCGTCCCGCTCCACCCAACGGTTGAGCAGATTGTAAGAAGGCTGGTGAATCAGGCAAGGTGTGCCAAGGTCGTTGAGAATCTTCACCGCCTCGCGTGTGCGTTGGGAGTTGTAGCTCGAGATACCTGCGTAGAGCGCGCGACCCGACCGTACGATATGATCCAACGCGCCCATCGTCTCTTCGAGCGGCGTGTCGGGGTCAAAGCGGTGGGAATAAAAGATGTCGACGTAATCAAGCCCCATGCGCGCGAGTGATTGGTCACAGGACGCGATCATGTACTTGCGCGACCCCCATTCTCCGTAGGGTCCCGGCCACATGTCGTAGCCTGCTTTGGAGGAAATGATCAATTCATCCCTGTAGCCCGCGAAATCAGTTCTTAGGATTTCGCCAAATGCCTCTTCTGCCGATCCGGGTGGTGGACCGTAGTTGTTCGCCAGATCAAAATGAGTGATCCCATGGTCGAATGCGGTCCGACACATTGCTCGCTTGTTTTCGTGCGTCGAGTCCGCACCGAAATTATGCCACAGGCCCAAGCTGACAACAGGAAGCTTCACACCCGACCGCCCACATCGCCGATAAACCATTCGCTCATAGCGGTTCGGCTCCGGGGTGTAAGGAATGGGTTTTGGCTTTGGTGGTCGTTGAGCTTTGGTCATGCGCTTATAATCAATGGAATGTTGGGCCTGTCAAACGGATCAACTCCGGTAAGATCGACACGAGATTCTGCGCGTCCTAGATGGGTGTTTATGGTTAGTCTTACTCCAGCACCAATGTCTTACGGTTTAATCGATTGCGTTCGGTACCGCCGCATAGACGCCGCGAAAGTCTGCAATGCGGGCTGAAACCGCAGCATCAATATGGCGGGTTGGATGTCGGCTCTGGGCCGAGTAACTCACGGAAGAAAGGGTAGGGACCCATACTGCGGGGCTTCCGAGGTCTGCTAGTTGCCCTTGAGTACTTCACCAATCAAATGGTTCATAACCTCCTTGTAGACCTCCGGATCGCCCCCATAGGCGATCTCAAGAGCGGCGCGATCAAACGCGGCCGACAACAAATTAGTCAAAGCATCGATCTGTTTTGGTGAATGCTTAGGAAGAGCCCGCGAAAGCCCTTCACGAAGTTCCTCTGTTCCATTGGCCCGGGTCAACGCGACAGCGGTGCTGTGCCCTAATACCGCTGGGGCCTCTTCCATCAGGAGGCGCACCCGACCTGGAACCAACATCGCATCAAAAAAGGCATTCGATCCTGTCACCATGGCCTGTTCGGGATCGGCCACATTGCGCGTTTCCTGGTCAATATGGTGTGAGATTGCTTTGGCCTCCTCTTCTGCGACGGCGCGGAAAAGGTCAGCCTTGTCCTTGAAATGATGATACAGCGCGCCGCGGGTTACGCTGGCCCTACGCACGATGTCTGGGGTTGCAGTATCGGCAAATCCCGAATTCACAAACAGTTCTCGGGCAGCTTCTACGAGTTTGGCACGCGTTTCGGCGCGTCGGTCTGCCTGGCTGCGTCGGGCGGGTTTTTCTGTGGGCAAATCTAGCGGCTCCGAATATCACTACAAGCACCTTACATACATCTTGCATGTATTTGCAAATCTATGATACATACAAAGTGCATGTAAGTTAGGGAGATCAAAAATGCGTGTCACTCAATATTATCCGGTCATTCAGTCTGAAACGGTTTCTGAGACGGCAAAGTTCTACAAACGTCACTTTGGCTTCCGCTCGGCATTCGAGGCGGATTGGTATGTGCATCTACAAAGTGAAGTGGATTCGTCGGTCAACCTCGCGATCGTCCAGTCGGACCACGAGACGATCCCGGAGATTTCCCGCGGTGCGTCTACGGGCATGATCCTTAATTTTGAAGTCGAGGATGTCGACAAAGTGGATGAACGACTTCGGTCGGAAGGAGTTCCGGTGGCAAAGTCACTTGTGAGCGAGCCGTTTGGCCAACGCCATGCGATATATCGCGATCCAAACGGGGTACTGATTGATGTTATCACTCAGATCCCACCCTCAGAGGAATTCCTGTCTCAATATGCAGCCGACGCGGTACCGTCGTAATTCGTGGTGCCGGATGGCCAGGTTGGTTCGAAGCAGTTGGAACGATTTGCCCGCGTGTAAAGCGACCAATTCTGGACAGATCAGTGACCCTTGCCGAGTTGGCCACCTTTGATACTGGGGCGGCCTTGTTATCTGTGCCCTTGTTCGAACGCTAAACCGAACTCGGCCGCCTGATACAACCCTTCAGTGAAGCCGTTAACGCTGGTAAATACTGCTTCGCCTAGCCTTCGGATCGCCCCGCAACGGATGCTATGGGTAAATTTGCAGAATGGCTGACCGCCAACGGAGCCACTGAATTGAGTGACTTCACGGACCAGAACCGCGCAAATTGATCTGCATCAATATTTGGACCGCAAACGAGAGTTATGGCGAACGGAAACAGTTTGGATGAAGTCGCGGTGACAAAAGAAAAAGTTGGCCGAGTTGTCTGGCACGATCTTTTCACGCCTGATGTGGAAGCTTCCAGGTCATTTTACGAAAGCGTGGCAGGTTGGAGCTATATTGTCGAACACGCCACAGATTTCGCATGGGGCGGCGGCCATCGAGATTTTGTCCTCGCAACTCTCGATGGAGAGGCAGGGGCCGGGGTCGTTTCTCAAAATCAGGTGCTCTTTGAAGGGTGGATTCCTTATGTTGAAGTCGAAGATGTAGATCAGGCCGCCAAACTCGCCGTCAAGCTTGAAGGATCAGTAGTGAAACCTCCCTTTGAAGTTCCGGGGGTTGGCCGGAACTGCCTCTTACGTGATCCGCTTGGCGCATTCTTCGGTATATCAGTTTTGCGTCACGACTATCCTGTCCCCGCTCGTCAGTTTACGCACGAACACTACCTATCTCGCGGCGGCGCATTCCCGGACAACTTCTACCACCAAATGTTCGGATGGAATCTCTCACCTGCTAGAAACGTACCTTCGTCACAGAGACCAATTAGTCTAAAAGACGAAGTGTTGGCGATATGTGCAGCGGAACCTGCAGTTCCCAACAACAACGTGGCGTGGGCGCCGGGTGTTCGCGTCGACTTTCTCGAAAACGCGCTCAGCAAGATCAACTCAGGCTCAGGTTCCGTGCTTGCTCGTCATCAGAAAAATAAAAATACTTTTGAGAAGGGTCTGGTATGCGATGCAACTGGGGCATTGTGCTGTGTCGTCCAGAATTGATGCTCGGTCGCAAGGTTCGCAGTCTATTGTCTATAACGGCATCCTCAAGTGGGTCAAAAATCTCAAATCTGACTTTAGTACAAGTGTAACCCAATTCCACTTTGCCCCGTTAGAGATAATACATTTAGCGCCAGTTTTCACAATCGCAGCGAAGGCAGGAAAGCGCGCTGCTAGCGAAGTGTGCGAGAACCATACTTGAGGTTCGGGTCGGGGCGATTGCACTTGATAGTTGTTAGAATTGTGAGCACGCAACATCCTGATGCGAAACGGCATTGTTTGGCCTTGAAAACAAGGACCGGCTATTCCAGAAATCCGTCGATGGTCGAGGCGACGTCAACGGCGGTTTTCACATCAGACATGCTGGTGTTCTCAAAGGCGCTGCCGCTTTCGACACTTGGCCTGAGCCTCTCATAAATGGATAGGATTTCCTCTTCCAGTTTGGTCGGCTTTTCTTCGGACCAGCTGGCCTTGGTTTTTGCGATATCCGTCGCAAGTTTCATCAGATCAAGGCGCTGAGGCAGAGTTAGCATTGGTTGGTTCCGGGTCTGTTTGCGATGTCAGGACCAGCCTACGCACAGTGGTCGAACGGGCAGAGTGAGTCACCGTTAAATTCCTGACGGCCGGACCTCAGTCCAGCGCCCCGGTTGCGCGCAGCGCCTCAGTCATTTTCTGTGAGATGTCAGATGGCACATGCCAGATCGCGTAGAGCGTCTGGATAAAACGGTCAACATCGGGAATGTTGGTCTTCAGGGCCAACAGGGTTGAATCCAGGTCGGCGTCCGGTTCCGTGTAAGGGATGCACATAAGCTCAAGCACTTCAGAACCATTCCACATGCCACCACCGACTTTGCGCGCCGCTGAACGCGCGCCGCTGTAATCATCTTTCATGAAACAGATCAGGAACGTGCTTGCGTGGTACCAGCCGGGCGGGTTGGGGCTCAGCTCGATCGCGCGGGCGCTCAGTCTCGCGGCCTGTTCAAGATCGCCGCGCAACGCAAAGCAGGCCGCCAGATCGGCCAACATGTCTGGATAATTCGGATTGGCCCGCAATGCTTTAGCGGCCGCTTCTTCAAAGCTTTCGAACTCTCCACGATGAAAATGGGTCAAAAACAACGCGTGCTGGCCGGTTGCGTTCAGCGGATCCAGAGCGACCGACCGCTGTGCGGCCTCCAGCGCGCGATCAAAGGGCGGGGGGGACTTGCGAAAATTGAACCCGCCGCGCAGTTCGTCGCCGTACACAATCGCGAGCATCCCCCAGGCGCCGGCATATTCGGGATCAATCTCAACCGCGCGCTCCAGCAGGTCGCGGACCTTCTTGTGTTTTTTAACCGTGGGTTCACGCCAGTATTCGGTGGCCAGCAACCTGCACTGATAGGCATCCAGCGTGTGCGTCTGTGCCCTGCGCTGCACTGCACCTGTTCGATGGATCACTCCGTGGGGTTCCGCGATTTCCGTGGCGATCCGGGCGGCGATATCGTCCTGAATTTCAAATAGGCTGTCCGCGCTCAGGTCGCGGTCATAAGTGTCCGCGGAAACCTGTTGGCCGGTTTCCGCGTCAATAAGCTGGGCGGTGACGCGCAGCTTGTTGTCCCAATGTCGCACGCTGCCTTCGACCAGATATTGGACGTCGAGTTCGCTTCCGACCGCGCGCGGATCGCGGCCGCGGCCGCGAAAGCGAAAGGTGACGTGCCGGGACAGCACGCTCACCTCGCGAAACCGGGCGATGGCCGAGATGATTTCCTCGGTAAACCCATCGGCCAGATATTCCTGCGACGGGTCTCCGCTCAAGTTGTCAAAAGGCATCACGGCCACCGCGACCCGTCCGGTTGCCGCCGGGGGCGTTTCGGCATCGGTCCGGCGTTCGGGGTCAAACGCGATCTCAAAAACCGGGGCGTAGGACCCCTTGGGAATATGTATTCGAACCGGGTCCTCGCGCCCTTCCTGAGCGTAATAGAGATCCAGCCGGCTGCGCATTTTATTGGCCTGAACCCGAACGATCGTGTCGATGGTGGGGTCGAAATCCTCGGGCTTGTCGAAAACGTCAATGCCGATTGCATAGCCTTTCAGCGTCTCGGACCGACCCGCTAGCGCTTCGCCGACAATATGCGACAGAAAGCGGTTCAGGCGCGTGGTATCCGCGAAATGCGGACTGACGAGGACGCGCTTCAACTGTTCCTGAATAGCGCTTGGATCGATGGCAGAGCTTACTTCGGCAAGCATGTTTCCCTCCGTCGCTCAACTTTGTCCGATGACGAGCAGCGCCACAAGACAGCGCGACGGTTTAACCGTGACTCACTCGGATGCGGGCCGTGGATCTGCGAGGGTCTGGGCCATGGCGCTCAAAAGAGCCCAGCAAACATATGACCCATGAAAGGACTGAACCATGACAACATTTTCCGAATTCGTACAGAAAGCCAAAGACGACTATACCCGTGTCGAGGACGAGCTGAAATCGTTCGAACAGAAGGTCAAGGACGCGGGCGACGCGACCGACAAGTGGACCCAGGAGCAGGTGACAAAGCTGCAATCCGATCTGCAGGAAGCAAAAGACAAGGTCACTGACCTTGCCGATCGCATCCAGAAAGAAGGCGAAGACGCTGTGACGGACGCGCATGATCAGGCGAAGAACCATTGGGAAGCCTTGCACGCCGCCGTTGCCGCCTATCGCGATCATCTCGACAAGTCGGTCGCTTGACCCTGATCCTGGAGGTCGACATGACTGATTCAGTTAATGAAACCGTGCCGAAACCCGCGCTCATGGAAGAGGTCGCCGGTTGGCAGCCTCGACCGGTCTGGCTGATTGTGCTCGGCGTCGCCATGCTCTGTGTAGGGCTGTGCGCCGTAGCCTTCCCGCTGATGTCCACGCTCGCTGTCGAAGCCTTTGTCGGCGTGGCCCTGCTGGGCGGAGGCATCGTCACAGCGATTCAGGCATTTGCGGAAAAGGCGTGGAAAGGGTTCTTCTGGCTGTTGGCCATCGGTGTTCTGAACGCGCTTGCGGGGCTTGTTCTGTTGCTTGATCCGTTCGGCGGCGTTCTGGCACTGACCCTTGCGCTTGGCGCGGTTTTTCTGGCCGAAGGTGTGTTGCGGATCGTAATTGCCATTCGGTCGCGTCAGGAGCGGCCCATGGCGCTGATGATTGCGTCCGGCGCGATGGCCATCCTGCTTGGCGGCCTGATCCTGACCGGTATCGTCAATGGCTCGTCCCTTGTTCTGCTGGGGGTTCTTGCCGGCCTGAACCTGATTTTCGCCGGTGTGTCCCTGATGTCTTTGGGGCTGTCGCAGCGGTCCTCGGCGCATGGGGGTCCACAAGCTTAAGCGTGTCCTGGCAGACCCGGAATGGCAGGGGCATCTGATGCTCCTGCTTTCCGTTTTCACAGCGCCGCTATTTTCCTTGCCAGGTGCTTGATGCCCGAGTGTCTTCAAACAGCCAGACCATGCGGTCCAGAAACCACAGCTTCCCACCCATAACCAGCAGCAACCCCAGAAGCGTCGGCCAGAATTGAAGCTGCCAAAGCCCCCAGACCAAGGGGCCGATTCCGACCGCGCTGACTGCGGCCAGAATAAGAGTCATCCGGCGGTGCCTTGCAGGGATCGGCGATTTCGCGCGCGCAAGCCAGATCCGTTCCCCAAGTACACCTTTGGACATCCAGTTTTCCGGATTGCCCGTTTTGCGGAAGGCGCGGGGGTTCCACCATGTCCAGAATACAACAACAACGACCGGAACAAGGCACCACCAGCCCAGCCAAACCCGGCTCCAGACGGCCAGTACGAACAGGGGCGGGATGCTCAGGCAGCTCCAGCCGCTCCAAGGGTTGGTGTGCCGGTCCCAGACGTCGTCGGACATCGTCATGAGCTGTTCCAGAATGCTGCGATCGGTCATCGAACCCTCTTCCGAAGCTGGATCGCAATTATGGCCGTTTCTGCCCGTGTCGGCCAGAGCGGCAGGCAACGCGCGCAGCCCTGGCCAAAGGCATCAAAGACCGGAGATATCCACATACACCCGGTAATCCGCGGTCCTGTCCTCGCGAAAGTTGAACCGTGCAGCAAAGCGCACGTCGTGCGTGCTTTGGTCCTTGCGCGTATAGTGAACGGTGCCGTCGCAGAACGCAGTATCGCCGCTGGACCAGATGCCGGTGATGGTATGTTGCATACCCTGGATCGTGGCAAAGAACCCTGCGTTCGCGGCTTGCACGGCTGTGCGCCCGTCAATCTGTTCGAAATTGCCAAGCTGGAACTGCACGTCTTCGGTGACATGCTCGACAACGCCGGCTTCGTCCAGCGCGTCAACAGCGGTGTAAAGGGATGCGATCCGGGGCGCGTGGGCCGCTGTGGTGGGGGCAGTGATTTGCATGTTTTGGTTTCCTTTTCTGTTTAAAAGTTATCGGTGGGTCTAAGTCTGGTTGGCCTGTGACCGACGGTGCAGGACCGGCGGGAGTTTCAGGTGACCGTTGGTGACGGCTAGCCCAAGGAACAGGATTGCGAGGGACCCCAGCAGCCCAAGGCCAAGAGGTTCCCGAAAGACAATTGCCCCGATTGCGATGCCGGAAAGCGTGGCAAAATAGCCGACCTGGGCGAACCCAACGCCATCCGTGCGCCGCTGTACTTCGAAGGTCAGCGCATAGCTGAGCGCAGTGATGGATCCGATGCCGAAGATTGCGCCAAGCAGGGCAGGGGGCACCGAGACGTCGCTGATTGTGGTGCCGCGTCCCAGTATTAGGGCGGAAATCAGCAACAGCTGTGACAGAAGCGTTCCGGTCACCAGCCCCAACGGATCGCCGCCGGGCGGGTAGGCATAACTGCGAAAGACGTTGCCGCAGGCCAGAAACAAGGGCCCCAAAAGCGACAGGGCAATCCACGCCGGCTCGACTCCCGACAGGTCAAACCCACCCATGGTGGCAAGGCTGACCCCGGCAAGGCCGATCAGAATACCAACCAGGCGGTGCAACGGCAGCATCCTGCGCGCGATCAGTGCCGTTATCGCAAAGGTAAACAGCGGTGACAGCGTGACGAGGGCGGAATAGAACCCAAGGCTCACATGCTCCAGCACCAGAAACCCATCACAGCGGGGCCGCTGACACCGAAAACTCCGGCGCCGACATTATAGGGAATGTGCCGCGCGTTGAGCGCCACGCGCTTCTGCGACAGCAAACACAACGCCAACAGCGCGATGCTGGCCAGCAAAACCTGCCAGAACAAAGCGGTCAGAGCTGATATTCCTGCCATCGAGACGAATTTGGACAAAGTGAAACTGACCCCCACCAGGACACCGATGGCCAAGATCAGCGCGGATACAGGGGATCTTCTGACAATATCAGGCATCACGCGGCCCCCATTTCCGGCACATCGGTTAAGCGCAGAGAAGCCGGGCCGATCGGGATAATTCTGCTGGGGTTGATGTGCCGATGGCTGAGGAAGTAGTGCTGACGGATATGGGCCATGTCCACAGTGTCAGCCACGCCCGGCAACCGCATGATGTCGGCCAGATAGCGGGACAGGGCAACATAGTCGCTGATGCGTTTGTAGTCGGTCTTGAAGTGGGTCACATAGACCGGGTCAAACCGCAGAAGTGTCGGAAACAGCTTCAGGTCAACCTCTGTCAGCACGTCTCCGGCTAGGAACCGGCGTTGGCCAAGCGTTTCTTCAATCGCGTCGAGGCAGGCAAAGAGCGCCGTTACGGCCTCGCCATACGCGATCTGGCTGGTTGCAAACCCGGCGCGATAGACGCCTTCGCGGATCGGTGACTGAATTTGTTCGGCGATCCGGTCGATTTCGTCGCAAAGATGGGACGGGCGAAGATCGGGTCCCGCGGCATCGGGAAACGCCGTCTGAAGCATGCGCATGATCTCGGCCGACTCGGTGCTGACGATCCGGTCCGTCACTTTGTCCAGCAGCACAGGCACGCTGATCGGGCCCGTGTAATCCGGCTTGGCGTGCTGATAGACTTCGTAAAGGAAGCGGGTGCGTTCGACACCGCTTTGGTCGTTGAACAGGGTCTGGTCGATGACCCAGCCGTTTTCCGACATGATCGGATCCATCCAGGTGATGCTGAACGCATCGCGCAGGGCCTTCAAAGTCAGAACCAGATCGACGCCGTTACACCAGGGGCAGGCTTTGGACAAGTAGAGGTGATACCGGCCCGCCGTATTCGGGAAAGGGGTGCCCGGCTGCGCGCTGATGTGGCTCCTGAATGGGCTTTGCAGGCGGTGAAAACGGCCGTCCGAGGCCGGCGGTTTATCACGCAGTGTTCCTTTGATGAGCATCTTGGGCATGTCAGCCTCCGGCGTTAACAGGACATGCCCACAACCTATTTACCTTTTATTTCGATGATAATCGTGTGATACGGAAACTTATAGGCGAGAAAAACTCGCCCAAAGGAACTTAAACATGACTGAAATTGGCGCTATCCCCGTTTTTGTTGCTGTGGCGAACCAAGGCGGGTTCGCAGCCGCCGCCCGGCATCTGGGCCTTACAAAATCAGCGGTCAGCAAGCGGATCGGCGTGCTGGAGGCCCATCTGGGAACGCAGCTCTTTCATCGGTCGACGCGGTCCATTTCCCTTACCGAGGCGGGCGAAATCTATCTGGCCCACGCGGCGCAGGCGCTTGGCGCAGCGCAGGACGCCGAAGACGCAGTTGCGGCGTTGCAGGGGCAACCGGTTGGATTACTAAGGCTCAGTACACCCATGTCCTTTGGACAGCTGCATGTTGCGCCTATGATTGCTGCATTCCTCAGGCAATATCCGGGGATCAGAATTGACCTGACGATGGATGACAAATTTGTCGATCTCGTCGAAGGTGGCATCGACGTGGCCTTACGCGCCGGAACGTTGCCGAACTCGGCCCTGATCGCACGCAAACTCGCCCCGATCCACGGCGTGATTGTCGCTGCGCCGGACTATCTTGCGCAGTCCGGAACGCCAGAATCACCTGAGGATCTTCTGGCGCATTCCTGCCTTCACTACGCCTATTCGCGCGACCCTTCGGAATGGCGCTTAACCGGGCCCGCGGGTGACATGCGCGTTCAGACATCTGGTGATCTGCGCGTGAACAACAGCGAAGCCCTGTGCACCGTGCTGCTTGACGGTCTTGGTATTGGTCGCCTGCCGACCTTTATTGCCGGAGCCCACTTGACCAGTGGCCGTCTGGTCAGGGTGCTGCCCGAATATCGCCTGCCTGAACAGGCGCTGTACGCAGTCTTCCCTGAACGAAAGCACATGCCAGCGAAAGTTCGCGCGTTTTTGGATTTCGTCGTGGAACGCATCGGGCACGACGCACCCTATTGGGATTTGGATGCAGGTCCGCTTTAGGGACAAGGGCCGATGATACTCTAACATTAAACCTGGACCGACCAAGAACACCCAAAGTGCGGGGCAGTCCGGCAATGTCTTCTTCGGGGAATGCTGTAGTGCAGAGTCGGATATTCTTGAACGGCTGGATTGGGCCGAACCTGTCACAGATCGCGTACCCATCCTTCTCATAAAGTCGCACTTTGTGGCTGATGCTCTTAGATTTGGAGTTAGGAAACTGGGGCGATTGTCCGGGATGTTGATAGCAGTGACGGTTTTTTGAGTGAGCAAGCCTTTGATAGGAGTAGACCATCGACAAAACAGAACCCGATTGGTGCACATGAGACAACACCGTTGTTTCCGCGACTCCTTTCCAATGGATGATCTTTCAAGACAATTAACTTTGTTCAGAAGGCCTTGCACGCTGATCCAGGTCCAACACCGCAGGGTCAATCATGCGGTTTGTTGCGCTCATCTTGACAGAATTCCGCATGGCTTCGCTTCGCCGGAGTAGCCGCCGGAATCGCGCTTCGTCGAGCTCAAGCAATGTCGAAGGTGCCAACGCCCGAACATTTACGCGACGGGGCCGTTTTAAGAGCATGGCCAATTGCCCAAACATTTCGCCACGACCCAACCGCGAAGTATGTCTGCCGAGCTCCACCTCGACTGCCCCGGAAGCAATGAAGAATACGCTCCGGGCGAATTCATCTTGGGCAATGATGGTGTCACCCGCGTTGGCATAACGGGTACGCAGCGCTCTACTGAGTTTCCTCAATGAAGCTTTGTCGAGATCAGAGAACAGCGGGAACTGCCGGACCAGATCGCGTCCTTTGAGGGCTATGTCCAGAACCGGACGCCCTTCAGACAAAGCGCGTCGGGTCGCAACTTCCTGCATCAATACCGAATAGAGCTCTTCGCCCACCAGGCCGTCCTCGCGCATGACCGCGTATTCACGCTCTTCCAGTCGCAGTGCCGTTCGCCGGATGAACCGCCGCTCAAGCTTTTCGGCGTAGCCGGGGTACTGTAGCCGCAAGCCGTCAAGCGCTGTCTCAACCGCCTCGGATCGACGCGCCAACAGATCATCAAGCAATTCCGCAACCCGGCGGCCGTGGATTCGGCGTATGCGGCCACGGACGAACCCATCGAGATCCCGCAGGATCAGGCGTTGCATGAGCAATCTTTCAAACCGATCCGTTGTAATGCGAGTGAGTGGGAACGAGATTTGAAGCCGGTTGTGCAGAAACACGGCGATCCGAAAAGATCTGCCGTAAACGACGGATCGATTTGCCGCGCGCTGATAGCCGATCCGACCTCCGGTTCGTGCGCCTTCAATCAACCGATCAGCGTCGGACAGGATCTTCTCACTCAGAACCGATGACATGGTGCGCTCTCGCAGTCGGGCCAACACGGAATCCCGCTCTGCACCGGCCAGCGCAATAAGGCCCAGCGTGATCCGGTCACGATCAAGGATCTGCGCGTTGTCTTCGGCGGCCTTCACAGCCTCGTCGAGGCGTTCGCTAAATTGTTTGGCTTCGTTTCTGACGATATCGTGGGTCAAATCGTAGTTTTCTGCGGTACGGGACATGTCCTCGCGAACCGATTGCAAGGCAACCGCGATCACTTGGCGTGACAGTGCCGTATCAAGCGGAGAGAGCTTGTCGAGCCCCAGTTTTGTGATCACCGAGCGCAAGGTTGTTCCCTGAACAATCAGTGTAAACAGCGTAAAGCCTGTGGCCAGTATGCCGACCAGTCGCTTGGTCTCGAGCGGGATATGCGTGCTTTCTGTGACGGCCAGCGCCAGCGCAAGAGTTACAGCACCCCGCAGCCCACCCCACAGCATCGCGGTGCGATAGGGGCGTTCCACAGCTGGCGACAGACCGATTGTCGTGAGCAAGGGCAACAAACCGTACAAAACCGCGGCTCGCGCGAGTGTTGCGGCAAGAACCACGACGACCAGCAAGACGAAATCAGAAGGCCGAACCCCTTCCAGCAACCGTGGTATCAGCAACGCGGCAAGAATGAAGATCAGCGCTCCTGCCCAATGGGCTAGAAGATCCCATACTTCTTGCAGGTTGGTCCAAGCGAACGGGGACAATCGACCGGGGCCTGTCAGATTGAGAGTAAGGCCTGCCGCCACAACAGCGATGACGCCCGAAGCACCGATACTTTGTTCAGCAACGATATAGGAGAGATACGGTAGCGCAACGGAAACTGAAATCTGCGCCATTACCCAAAGGTCTACGAAAGCCATCAGCCAAACCGCCATGCGCGCCATGAGCCAACCGGTGAGTACTCCGCCCAAGATCAACAGCGGAAATTGCCCCATGGCCTCACTGAGTAAGGGATCGGGTCTTCCGAGCATGACAAAGCTCATGAATAGCCCGAAAAGAGCAATCGCTGCAGCATCGTTAAGAAGGCTTTCGCCCTCGATTATTCGCGAAAGCCTGCGTGGTGCGGAGATGGATCGAAAAATGTTGACAACCGCCGACGGATCAGTCGTCGACACAATAGCACCAATCAACAAGCAAGCGGCCAGTGGCAACGTACTTACCCAACTGAGCGCGTAGCCAATAGAAAGTGTAGCCACAATCACTGCCACAACGGCCATCATCATGATGGGCATCCAGTCATCCAGCATCCTGCGAAGGTTCATTCCGAGTGTGGCCTGAAAGAGCAACGTTGGTAGAAAAACATAAAGAAATACGTTGGATCGGATCGGCAGATCAATGATCGCTTGCGCCCCAGGGTTAAGCGCATCCGTCAGGTCAGTGTTGAGAAAAAAGGTCGCGCCAAGTCCGATCACCACCCCCAGGACAGCGAGAATAACGCTGAAAGGCAAGCGCAACCGAGCAGCCAGTGGCTCCGCCACGCCGATTACAACAAAAAGCGAAGTGATGATGGTCGTAATGACGACTATATCCATCAATACCTATTACCTGAGAACTCGAACTAAGGGAATCCAACCTTCAAACCGGATCGACCCTTTGGGATCAAAGTGTGACCTTATACTCGTCCAGAATGTGTGGTTGCAGCGAATGTTAGGAATGACGGGTGCAGTACGACACCTGCAAGGTAAGTGAACGGCAGGTTTGGGCCGTCCGCATCTGTGTGCGATTCACAGGCTCAAAACGCTGCGTTCGCTCCTACGACGGCTCCGAGCCCTTCAGTCCACACTTTGGGAAAGGGATAGACTCATTCAAGGATATCCATCGTAAACTTGGCAGACACATGGACGCTAATGATCTCAAAGGGCCCTGTTCCTGAAGTCAAAACCTTATGCGGGGTATTAGCTGGAATTACCAAAATATCGCCTTCGTTTACAATTGCCTCTTCGTCTCCAACAATAACTCGGGCTTGCCCCTGACGCACCAGATAAACTTCATCATATGGGTGCTTGTGCAATGGCGGTCCTTTGCCGGATTCTTTCACTTCATTAAAAAGAAACGAAATGCCTGTAGCAGCGTTTTGCCCTTCGAGTTTTCCGTTCCAGCCTTCGTCTGAGGCCCAATCCGTTCGCTGAAAAATGTTCATCGTAAATAACTACTCTCCTAAGAGATGTCCCTTACTTACAAATACAGCGTTACGTCCGATTTGTCTGCATAAGCGCCACATCAATTGACGCTTTGTTTGAAATGCCAGCCATGCTCTGATGCAATCATGAAGGTGAATAGACCTGCACTGGCCTACGGGGCTTTGTTGCTTGCAATGCTGATCAGTGCCGGGAACTTTTTGTTCGGAAATTTGGCGGTCAATGAGGTTCATCCGGTTGTACTGACTTTTTGGCGTTGCTTGATTGCAGCAGTATTTGTATTGCTACTTGTTTTGAGGGGACGGACCAATCCGTTCCAGCATTTCCAGGGCAGTTGGCTCCGTATCACAGTCCTTTCCTGCATAGGCGTGGTGGCAACGCCCTGGTTTGTCTATGCAGCACTCCGATCAAATGACCTGATAGATCTTGGCGCCGGATATACCAGTGTACCTTTGCTGACGATTCTGTTTTCTACACTGCTGCTTAACGAACGGTTGCGACCTGTCCAATATCTGGGTGTCGCAATTGCACTGATAGGAGCGCTGATTTTTGCATTTCGCGGTGATTTGGAAAATCTAGTCAATTTCGACCCGCATCTCGCCTTCCTGCTGATGATTGCCTCAAACGCCTGCCGTGGGCTCTACTTAGTGCTTCTTAAGAGATGGAATATGAAACCTAAGCCCGATGAGGGCTTGTTCGTGATTTTCGTCATTGGCATCGCGGTTTTGCTGCCGTTTGCTTTGTTCGTTGAAGCAGGTACTTCTCGCCCATTCGCCTATTCTTGGAAGGTCTGGGGCTCAATCCTGTTCATTGGAGTTGGAATGGGTGCCATTTACCTCCACTTGCTAAATTTTGGCACAAGTGAAGTTGGTGCGTCGACGGCTTCCTTGTTTGCATATCTTGTGCCGATATTCGTTCCGATCGAAGCCGTGACTCTAAGGGGCATGCACCTTCAACTCTATCAAGGCGTTGGTGTTGTGCTGATTATCGGTGGAGTGCTGATTGCAACGCGGCTGCACCTTCGACCAAGCCATGCGGACCATCCGCCCCATTGATGCAGGTGTTGCTGAAGGCCATGGGTTCAGCATCGATTTAGTTAGCGCATTTGGAATTGAAGTATCTTGCTCTACTGCGCAATCCGCCACAGACGACAATCAGTCTGACAAGACAGTTTTCCATTTCTAATACCTTTGCTTCACACGTCTACCCCTCGTCGACGACGCTCACGAAGCCGTCGACCGGTGTAAAGGAAGTACTGCACGAATTGGCAGGTGTTGGGGCTGACTACCCGGCATCACTGCGGCTTGGCGCAATTTTTGGATGGTGTATTATTGCAGCCACTGCGGTCTGCATTCGGAACTGGACCGGGTGGGACGCTATTTTGCAAAGTGTGATTGATGACTGTTACCAATGACCTCAAATGGCCAGAAGAGTACAGCGAACTTTTGCCTCTGGTAACTTCTCGTTGGAAAATTTCGGGTGAGATTTATTTTCACCGACAGTTAAGCGCGGGCAAGTCAGGTGCTCTTGTATATATTGTTGATATTTCGAGTGATGTCCTCAACGGGCAGGCTATTCTCAAGCTGGACAAATGCCCGGATCCACAGTGGAACGAAAAAACCGAGGTCCAACTGCATCGTGAAGCATTCGAAGCGGCCCCGGAGTTCGCGTCGAAGCATCTTGCCCGCATTGTTGGATCGGTGGAGCACGAAGGCAAAATTGCTATTCTCTCGACTGTGGTTGCCAGAGGATTGGAGTATTCTGTTCCTTGGAACGCTTGCGGGTACGAACTGGCACTGGATGTGCTTCAAAGGCTTGCAAGAAGCCTGTTTGAAGACTGGAATGCGGATTACCAGATCGCGCAGGGAATGCATGCGCCGCAGGATTTGCTTTCTAGTTGGCTCGGATACCGATTGGATCCCAAAGAGGGGCGTCTACACCATTTTTTGTCCGAGTCATGCAATCACGATCCCCTGGAACCGTGCTTTTCTTATGAGGGTCATTGGTACCCGAACCCGCTGGCATTCGCGCATAACCGTGATCTCCCAAGTCGATTGAACATTCGTGCTGCGGAAGGTCGCCTGCATGGCGACCTTCACGGCCAAAACGTTTTGGTTCGTTCGCACCAGCAGAGCGAACCGGATTATTATCTGATTGACCTCGCCATGTATCAGGCCAAGCAGTTCCTGTTTTATGATCACGCATATTTCGAGCTGGCGTACCTTTTGGCGCGGCGCGGAAATTGCCCACCGGCACAATGGGATGCCATTCTTGACGATCTGGGGCTGTTTCATCCAAAACACCACACGTTGGGGCTTTGGCAAGATGACGTTGGAATTGCCGAATTTGTCAGAACCCTGAGAACCGAGGCTATGAATTGGGTCGAACGGCACGAGAGCCATCGCCTAAGCTTTATGGAGAGCCAATACCTATTGGCACGAGTGGCCGCAGGTCTGAACTTCGCACAAAAGAGTATTGACCTAAGTTTGCGAAGCCACGCTTTTCTGTACGCAGCCCACAATCTCAAGGATTATTTCACGCTCAACAATGTCGACTGGCCCAAAAACGGACCAGTTTTTGGGTTTGACGCCTCCGCGCACCCCAAGTCGGATCCTCCTGTCGATCCCGATGCCACTTCACCCAAGACTGAACCGCCACTGGAGAAAGATCGGCTGCGCCGCCGTATGATGACCCAACTTCCGGCTCCGCAGAAACCGGTGATCGCGGTGTTGCCTCTCGAAAATCTGAATTCGCAAAGTGGCGTTGACGCTTTCGTATCGGGTATCAACCAGGAACTCATTACCGAGCTAGCCAAAGTGGACTGGCTGGCGGTGGTCTCCCCGACTTCCACGAAGTTCCTCACACAATCAGCCCTGACAGGAGAGGAGGTCGCGCAGCGCGCCGGAGCTGACTACTTGGTTGAAGGCAGCGTACTTTATGACGACGAACGTGTTCGCATCAACGCGCATTTGGTGGACACATCCACCGGGCATGATCTTTGGGCTGACCGGCTGGTCCGGAATATCGAGGATGTGTTTTCGTTACAGCAGGAAATCGCTTCGGCGGTCGTCGGACATATTGATTGGGAACTGAGATTTGACATGCGCGAACAAGCGCGGCTGAAACGAGGTGAGGTGAGTGTATGGGATCGGGTGCAGAAAGCGCTTTGGCATCTTTACAAGTTCACGAGCGAAGATACCGAGACAGCAGGCAACATACTGTCCCGAACAATAGATTTAACTCCAGACTACTCACTAGCGCATGCGGTTATGGTGAACACGCTTTTGCGGAAACTTCTCTTTCTTCAGGTGGAGGACCGGAAAGCAACCAAGGAGCGCGCCTTGCGTCATGCTGAACGCGCAGTGGCCCTGGATGATCAAGGCAGTTTTGCACATGCCAGCCTTGCGAGGATTTACTCGGTACTGAAGAAGCACGATGCCGCGAATGCCGAGGCCGAACTTGCGGTCAAACTCAACCCAAGCTCGGCCAACGCGCAATTGGTAGTGGGGATCGTGCGGCTCGCGAACGGTCAGCCCAAACTTGCTCTTCAGAGCATCGAGACAGCGATGCGATTTGGTACAGCCGGGCCGTATTACAAGGTTAAGTTGCTCGCCAAAGCTTTTTGTCTCTACCTTCTGGAAGATGAGTTGGACCAGGCTGAAGCATGTGCAAGGGCTGCTATGGAAGGCAGGTCGGTTGAACCGTTCGGCCACTATATTTTGGCGGCAATTCTGGCACGAAAATCGCGTGAAGATGAAGCCCGGCGGATTATAGAGTTAGGCAGTTCGATCCGCCCCCGGATGACAAAGGCCCGAATGAGATTGGCATTCGAAAACGTCGAGACCTCTGATCTCGACAAGTTCGTCGGAGATCTCGAAAGGGTTGGCCTACCTGATTGATGCGTAGCGAGAATCTGAGTTCGATGTAGTTGGCGACATCCATCGCGATCTACCGGTCAGACTCTCTGATCCGAATGGAAAAAAGGGGGCAAACTATTGTAAAACATTGAACAGGGATCAAAGGAAGTTGTCGAAACACAGCACTTGCTTCGCCAAAGATCTATCGTGCGGTCTGACCAAGAAGATGGTCCGGATGTTGACTCAGTTCAGGTTACCAACTGTCCAGATAATCCCGTCAATGTACACTTGCCGCCCATTCTTCTGTAGAATCATGTCGATCACACACATTATGAAGTGCGGATAGGGGCCAGAGTTCGTGATATCAGGGTATATTGTTCATTTGGGAGCACCACTTGAAACCCGATCTCAGCAAAAACGCGCTTGAAGCGACCGACTTCTTAAAGGCCATGGCGCATGACGGCCGGTTGCAGATCTTGTGCCTGCTTCTTGGCGGTGAGAAATCCGTCAGCGAAATCGAAACCACCTTCTCCATGCGGCAGGCAGCAGCGTCCCAACAATTGTCGCGTTTGCGCCTCGCTGGTCTGGTTGAGTCAAGGCGCGACGGGAAAAGCATCTATTACAGGATTGCGGATGAACGAGTGTTGGCGATTGTTGAGGTCCTGCACGATCTCTTTTGCAGCGAAGATGCGAAAAAGTGATCTGCAATTGATGAGGACATAAAGGGGCTGGATCAAATCGGATTGACGAAAACGAGCGCTCTTTGCTTGTCTTTTCTAAGCAACTAGTTTGAGACGATGGACTCAGTACGCCAACTCATCAGCTGGATGATTTAGTTTTTTATATTTTTGCCTTGTGACCAATCGGTGAACATAGCAACGTCGTGTCGAATTTTGGTTCAACCATAAGGAGGTAAGTCACATGGCTGGAAAATTTGAAATCTTTGAAGACAAGGCAGGAGAGTTCCGGTTTCGGCTCAAAGCCGGAAATGGCGAGATTATTTTGGCCAGCGAAGGTTATGTACAGAAAGCAAGTGCCGAGAAAGGTATTGAGTCAGTGAAGACAAATGCGCCAAATGACGACCGGTACGAGCGTAAGGAGACGAAGTCAGGCGGGTACATGTTTAACCTCAAAGCCAGCAACGGGCAGGTGATCGGCACCAGCGAGAGCTACACCAGTGCAACCGCTCGGGATAATGGAATTGAGTCCGTAAAACGAAATGCGCCAGACGCGCGTGTCGAAGACCTGACCTGATTTGATAAAGACTAAGCTTCGGCTGAGAGACATGCTCACCGAAGCACTGCACTGGTGGCGAAGAATCGCACTATCATATGCACCGCGCTAGCATAAAAAAGTAGAAACAAAAGCCAAAGCTCCAGAGAGTGGTTTGGAGTACCATCCCGGATCTTTCATCCAACAGGTCGAGAACTGCTGTCGACCCACTGCGGGCATTCAGATCCAAGTTCTGCAATGTTCGAGGTGCGCAACAAACGCACCGTTCATTTTCGGGCAGCAACGGCCGCGAGCAGCCCATAGCGGCCCTTCAAATCGGAGCTTTGCAGTTTCTTAGATGCGCGATCAAGCTGCCGGTTTTGCTAGCGCAACTTGGTTCCGGCACCGCTAATCTGGCAACCCTGCCCGGCGAAGCGCCTCAAAGTAACGTTCAGCGCCTTCAGAGCCTCCGTAGTCCACGTTGCTACGCCACTTTGAGATCGTTTCACCAGGTTCCATTTGCAGCATTTGCGTCAAAGCAGCAGACGCTTCTTCAGGTTCCCCAAGCATTGCGTGAGCAGCAGCCCTCGTGCTGTGAAGTGCGGCATAGTTTTTTGAGAAGCGCAAACCTGCCTCTGCGTAGGCGATAGCATCACGGTCTCGCCCAAGCATTACGCAAGAGGTGGCGGCACCTCCGGAAGCACCAACGAATACAGCCCCATATCGGCCCAACCGAAGCGCTGTCTGAAAACAGCCCAATGCCGTTTCAGGAAACCCGGCCCAGTTGTATCCCCAACCCATAAACAAATGCAGGCGGGCATCTAATGGCGCTCTTTGCCGGATTTGCTCAAGCGCCACGGAAAGTCGATCCGCATCCCTGTCTACGTTGTAGTCAGCCACGGCGACACTCAGATCAAGCGTTGGGCTTTGACCCGCCATCTGTCGCCCGGTCTCGATCCAGTTTGGCAGCTTCTCGTAGTAGGATGACAGTTCGCATCGAAGATCATAGGTTCTCGCACCATTCATTGTCCAAATAGCTTCGGCATAGGCGGCAGCGAGGGTTGGTTTGGCTTCGATGGCCCTAGCGTGGTACGACAACGTCTCTTTATAGCTGTCAATGCTGGCCTCCGACCATGTGATCATGCCCATCAAGACGCACTGTTCGGCAGTCAGCTCGTCTTCAGGTAAAGCAGAGAGCTTTGTGGTCAGCGACTGGATCAAAATCCCGCTAACGGCATCCAACAGCTTTTCTACAACCTCGTCTTGCCAATCAAAGATAGCATCGACCAAACCGTCGAATTTTTGAGTCCAGATTTCGGAACCAGAAGAGTCATTTAAGCGGGCTTCCAGGCGCAATCGGTCGCCGTGTCCACGCAGCACGCCACGAAGTGCATATCCCTCTGAAGGCTCCGCGGAGGATATCGCTGCGTTTAACCAGTTGATCGTTTGAAAATAAGAACCGAAATCTGAAGTGAGAGCAGCGGCCATTTCCTTTAGCTCAGTGCGTTCGTCGCTGCACGTGACAGGATGGATGGATAGCTTTGGCAAGCTCGTCTCTGTGAAAGAAGGTGAGCTATGCGATGCGCCAAGTTGCGGTCCATCATGAATCCACACATCCAGGCTGCGTTGGATGTTCTTGAGCTTCTTTTTCCCAACTGCTTTGAAAGCATCTGCCAGAGCGTGTTCAAGGTTCAAGTGTACGGGTTCAGAGATAGCGATGCCACCCGACGGCGCAATGCTCTCAAGTCGGGCGGCGATGTTTACGCCGTCACCCAGTATGTCGTCACCTTTTTCTGTGATGTCACCCACATGTACACCGATGCGCATGCTGATTAACGAGTGTTCAGTCAACTGCTCTTGTAGCTGCATTGCTGCGGTTACAGCTTGCGCCGCGCTGTCAAATTGCACCAACCAGCCGTCGCCCATGCTCTTCACGACACGACCTGACTGGCCTGCAATCGTTGGGGTGACGATGTCGCTTTCCAGGTGATCAAGCATGAGAATTGTGGCTTGCTCATCTTTATGCATAAGCGCCGAATACCCAACGACATCCGCAGCTAGTATCGCCGCCAACCTTCGTTGCAAATGTTGTCCCTTGTCCGACATGCGTTCGACGATAGATGATGCGGCCTTTTACTCCAACTGCCTGAATACAAAGTTCGCTCAGGGCTCTTTACTGACGCTCTACGCCCTTGGCTTCAGCGTCAGTTGGCAGCCCGAAGCAGGCATTCACAATCACGCTCTTCAGTTTTGCACCAAGCCATTCACTAGGACATGCGCGACGTTCAGGAAATCATGTTGTCTGCTGTAGCTGAAGCACTCTCGAATGACGTTAACGCGGACAAAGTAGCCGTTTGGTTTCACCTCCCAGTGACTCCTTTCGATGAAATGAAACTAAGACCAATAGAAAAGCACTTTCCCATTAGTTGGGGGATGGCCCACTCACAAACCACCCCCCAGCCGCACTGGACTGCAATTGTCCAGGACGGTTGACTAAAATCGTTCAATTGCGGTTTCCACTTGGCCGCAAAACTTATCAATATCGCGCTTTAGCATATCGCTTTCTCGGGTCTCATCTCTGACCGCAGATAGCTCATCTACAACAGCTCGCAAATCTTCTTCTGGAGCTGCCTCCGCGATGCGCTCCAAAGCTCGAATAAGGGCGGCCGTTACGAGGCCATTACCCCGGGCAGCGCGTCGCAGAGCTGGCATCGAGTCGTGAAACAGTGCCTCAGCCGTGATGGACGGGTAAATAACCCGCACGCTTCCGTCATCATCCCGATACACACCCGTGCAGAGCTTTGACGACCACGCTCGAGCCAGAGACGCCGACAGTCGGTCGATGCAGACTATTGCGGTAAACGTGTCGTTGACACCCGGTGACAACGCCCGAAGTGCAATTTCAACGAGAAGATGGACAGAAAAGCGGATATCTCCACTAGGATCTCGTGCAGGGATCAACGGAGCTGCCGCTTGCACCAGATCATTGAGGCTCTCTTCACTATCACCATAAACATTGGCTAAAGTGTCCGTTGGAACCATGAAGTCACCTGGCTGCACATCAAAAACGATGACTGCTCCTGCCTCCTTGGCCGCACTCACCAGACCTTCGGTATTGATCGAGTTCACATATCCGGTGCCCGAAGCCAAGACTTGCCTCTTGTCTCCCTCCTCAGGGACTGCCTCTGAAGATGGAATATCTGCACTGTTTTCGATTGCGGTGCTCACTTGGCGATCCAAGGCTGCAGAAATCCGCGCCGCCTCCTGATCAATAGTTACGCGCGTCGATACTGTATGAACGAAGAGCAGCAGCAAAAGAACTGAGATGATCGAATAGACTATTCCAATCGCAACGGCCAAATTGACCGATGTGTCATCGCGTATCAGCCACAAGATCATCAAGCTGTATAAAAACGTCGCTCCAAGTGAGCCAACTGCAATCTGATTCACCCTGTCTTCACCAAAGCGCTGCAAGAGCCTGGGTCCAATAGATCCCGCTGCCAAGGTGTAGACCAGCAAAACAATGGAATAGACCATGACCAACGCGGACATGGATGCTGCCGAGATTGCGCTTAGTACATCGCTCGCAGTACGATTAGAAACGCTTAGCCAATCGGAAGCGGACCAACTCCAACCCACGAGCGCCTGCTCCGTCTTGAAGACAATCCCAGCCACCAAAAGCCCTGAAAGACTTATGGCGGCAGGGATGGTTAGGAACCCGCGAAAGTACCTCAATAATTCTCTAGGTGTTTGCATTCCGGTCCCCATTCACGACACAAGCTTTTTTGACGAACCCAGCTTGAAGCTTTACGCGAACCGGTCGGCCGCTTCTTTCAAAGCACTCTGCATATCGCCCCAAGCTGCCTCGTAGCCCTCTTTGACATCTTCCCAGGCCTCGTCGCTGGTCGACTTCAACTCTTCGAGCTGCGTTTTTGCATCGGACCTTACCTTGTAGAGCTTACTAAGCTGCTCCTCGAGCTCGAGCTTGGCGTCCGCTTCAGCCACCTTCAGCTTGGCTTCGAGAACATCAATTTGAGCATTCCAGCTATCCAGTTGCAGCTGCGCCTTTTTCTCGTACCCAACACGTGTCATCATTTTTCCTTTCTTCTCAAACGGTGGTTCAGATCGAAGGGAGCCATCCATTAGGCCGCAACAATTGCCTTGAGCATCCAGACCGCTTCCTCATGCTTCGCCATTCTGGCGTTCATCAGATCCTCCGTAGCTCCATCGCCATAACGGGCGGCGGTCGCGGCGGTCTCACGCAGGTTCCGGGCAATCGCTTCGTGGTCTGCGACCAATTGTTTGATCATGCCCTCTGCGTCTTTGACCGTCTCTTCTTCGGTCAGCTTGGCTTGGCTAACCATGTCAGTGAACGAGATCGGTGCCACCTGACCCAACGCGCGCACACGCTCGGCTAATTCATCCGCAGCCTCGAACAGGTCGCGATACTGACGCTCTGTCAGTTCATGGATCGGCAGGAATAGCGGGCCCACGACGTTCCAATGTGTGCCTTGTGTTTTCACCATCAGGACCATGGTATCGGCCAGTACTTCTGTCACCGCGTTGGCGATCCAGGCGTTTTTGTCGATGCCTGTGTCGTTGGTTTCTTCCTGAAATTCAGACTTCAAGACTTGCTGTATCATTTTCACTCCGTTTCGTTGCTTGCGGAGTAGAATCTAAGGATGAAACATTAAAATACAAATAAAAACATATACTTAATGTATGTATCCGACACATCATGCAGCGCTTCATGATCCTGGGTATCCGGTCCAACATGCCAACAATGATGTAGACACGCAGGCCCAATGCCATACATGCTTGGAGTAACTGACGTAAGCTACTGAGGTCATGCCAGTGTCTGATCAAAATCGACCGCCCAAGCGCACGGAAAAACTGCAACTAATGCTAGACCTCGAAGAGCTTAAAGCCATCGATGATTGGCGGTTCGAGAACAGATTGCCATCCAGAGCGGCCGCAATTCGAGAACTCATCCGTCGCGGTCTGATTTCCAATGAGTTCGAAGAACCACCTACTGATGCGCCTTCCGGTGAGTTTCGTGTTGTGGATGAGTGACAGGAACATTCGCAGAGCCATGTGCGAAAACCATGTTTGATTAAGGTGATGTTCAATTCTCACCTTCGCACCGGTAGTTGACCAGCCTAGCGCGCCGCGAACACATTGGGGAAGATTAGGAAGGACTGTCTTCAGAACTAATTCTTGGCGCCAGACTATCCTTCACATCGGGACTGGCTCCCAACTCGCTCTTAGCGTCAGCAAGCGAAATTGCCTCATCTTCACCGACAGCAAGGACGGCAGTTTCAGGCGTAACCACCCTTGCAGGAGCGCTGACGCGAAATGCCGTCTTCTCGCCCTCGGGAACTGCGGACTTAGATAGAATTCGCCAAATCGTAAATAGGATCATCAGGCAATGCGCTGCGACGGTTGTAAGAAACAAACCCTGTGGCCCGAATGCTGCCATGGCGAAACCAGCGATCAACGGCCCTACAATTGAACCTAAGCCGAAGACCATCAAAAGGCCGCCTGAGACTTGGATGGACGTGCCAGGTGGTGCATGGTCGTTCGCGTGCGCAACGATGATTGGATACATCGCAAAAATTGCAGCGCCGAACATCCCGACCAAAGCAAGGTTCATGACCCGCGACTCCGGTGCAAGAAGGACAAAAGCCAGATCCGAAGCAAGAGCTACGACCGCTGTAAATAGTAAGACTTTACGCCGGTCCATTCGATCACTTGCAAATCCAATTGGAACTTGCGCAAAAGCTCCGGCCAAAACCGGAATACTTGCGAACAAAGCAATTGCAGTAAGTGATAGCCCAACGCGATCCGCATACACCGCAGCGAGAGTCCCAAAAGCTGCATTTGAAATGCCGACAAGAAAGACCGCGGCAACCGCAACCGGTGAGTTTCGCCACAATGCCGGTAGGTCGAGACGCACTGATGTCAGGGGTGCGGGCGATGCCGAGGTTGACAGGGCTGTTGGTATTAGCGCCAAACAATACACCATCGCGCCAATGGCAAAGAAGATGAAACCCGTTGCATCTCCCAGTGAGATAGCCATCTGACCGGCTGTGACCGCACCTAGGTTAACCATCGTGTAGACGCCAAAGACTGTACCACGCGTATTGGGTTCAACCTTGTCGTTGAGCCAAGATTCGACGATCATTGCCGCGCCCGCAAAACAAAAACCAGAAACCGCGCGCGACGGTATCCAAGCCCACGTTTCCACTACCAAAGCCTGGAAAAGGATCGTTACGGCAGCGAGAGCACACATTACGCCGAAGGTTCGAATATGCCCTACGGCTCCAACAAGCCTTGGTGCAATAAGGCATCCTGCAACGTAGCCAAATGCCCACCCCGTTCCTAAAAGGCCCAGAGAGCTGGCGGAAAAACCTTCGAAAGAGCCACGAACGGGAAGTATCAGACCATGGACACCACCTGCGAACAGAAGAAGCCCTGATCCAAGAAGCAGCGCTGATATCGGTAAGAGCTGTCGGAACATCGGTTCCAGCCTAATGTCAAACTGGGAAATGAGAAGCTATTTTGCGCGCAATCGGGTGTTCGCGAAGGTGATCAACGCTTTCTGTGCAGCAGCTTGGTCAACCTTTGGCAATCTACTTTTGCTACAACCACTTTGAGAGTTTGAACACGACGTAAAGTGCAATTCCGATGGCAGCCGAAGCCAGTGTCAGCGCCCAAAACGCAAAGGGCGCGCTCAAGTCGGGCATGCCAGCAATATTCACGCCAAATAGACCAGTCAGAAATCCAAGTGGCAGAAAGATTGCTGCCACGACAGACAAAAGATAGCCGTTTCGAGCAAGCGCATTCGCGTGCTCGGCGTTCATTTGCTCCTGAAGCGCTGTCAACCGGTCCCGGCTTGCATCCAGTTCCTCAAGTGTACGGCGAGTGCGGTTCGCGGTTTCATTGACCAATACAGATGCGTCGCTGTGAATTACGCTACTTCTCAATGAGGCTAAAGCATCAAGCGCATCGCGTTGCGGACTGATATAGCGCCGAAGTTTGATCACCGTTTGCCGCAATCGCGCAATGCGCTCTGGTTTGATTTCATTTCCTGTAAGCCCGATCTCTTCGAGAGAGTCTGTCTCGTCTTCAAGTTCAAGCGAGACAGCCTCAATCCGCTTTGTGAGCCCCGCAGCAAGTTCTGCCAAAAATACACCGACACTTTCTGGCCCGATACCGCTTTCGGTTTTTAGACGAAGACTGTCTGCTACCCAGACTTTGCGCACACAGGCAGATACGATGGTTCTTTCCGTGGCCCAGAGCCTTAGAGAAACCATATACCGCAGCCTACCATCCCCATAATCTGACCACCGAACTCCTCTGGCCAGGCCGGAGGTGTCAAAAAAGTTTCGAACAGTTCGACGTGGACAGTGTGCAGGTTATCTACCCGCGACAACTGGCTTGAAGCCTGATGCCAGCCGCAACACACGATGCCTATTTTGAGTGGGCGACTTTCCTCTATAGTAAAACTTTTCCGCGCTTGGGCCTGGGTTATTAGTCCCGATGATCCCGGCTTCGCCGTGCGGAAACGTGGCAAGGGTTATGCTGTCGTTCCGCATCTAGATGGTTGGCTTGGTGACAGGAAGGGCAAAGCGCAATGGCGATCTCAATACTCTCGCCGGTCTCGTAGTCAAAACAATGTTCCTGTCCACAGAGTTCTAGAACCTCCCCGCGTTGGATCAGTTCCGATACCGTGGCGCCGCAATGATCACAGAACCCATTTGCGAGAGCGGCTTTGAGATCGGGCAAATCCACAGTTTGTTGAAAGTTGCACTTTCTCTTACTCATATCCTTCCAAAACCCCACTCAACGTACTCAATCATATCTCGGCGGTGTCAGACTTCAAGGTTCGGCGATGAGATTGAGGGGGCTTGTTGTCTGGGTTCTGCCCTTCCTGTGAGCTGCGTTTTGGTTTCGGAATTAATCTAACTGGTATTCAACCAACGAAGTCCGCGAGGCTGCGAAGCTGTTTTGCGGCTTGGCCCGGCAACCCATCAACGTCGCTCTCATCAAATACCGCATAGGCCGCATATGCAAAGCGCGGCGCAGCCTCTATCAATGCGAGCCAGCCTTCCTCAAGCTCTGGCATAATCACGCGCTTGGGAAAGTACCCGACAGCGGGAACTGACTTTAGATACTGAAGGCCCAGGGTTCCGATACCAAGCTGAAGGCGCGGCGTGTCAAGCTCTGGAAAATTCAACAAATGGTCTGCCCGGAACTCAGGGCCCCAATCAATAAGGACATAGTTGTCGCTGTGAACAGTTGGAAGGGCCTGCGGGCCACTGGTGACAAGTACAAACTCATCTTCAAAGAGTTGTAATGCAGAGAGACTCGACACGCTTCGCGGTCGATACATGATTGCAAGGTCAAGTTTTCCTTCTTCGATCTCGCGCGTCAGTGTTTCGGAAGAAGCGGCTGATGCTCTGATTGCAACATCGGGCAGCGATGTCATTAGATCTGGCAACGCGTTGGTGAGATACCCGTCCCAAAGGCTAGGAGCTGCGCCTATTTCCAAGGCGGCCGTCATGGAGGCTGGAAGGCTCGCATCTAGCTTGGCCTGTGTCCAGGTGCGCACCAGAACCTGGGCATGTTTCAGGAAATGCCGCCCTGCAGGTGTCAGGGACGCTCCGGATTTTCCGCGTTCGAACACAGCCTGTCCAAGTTGATGTTCAAGCGTTCGGATGCGCATGCTCACTGTCGATTGAGTGACGTGAACTTTGTTCGCTGCATCGAAGAAGGTACCCGTTTCAACTACCGCGAGGAAAGTTCGAGCAAGTTCAATGTCCATCTGCTACCTATTCGATTTTCCGATATTATCGGCGAGAAAAATTCGTTATTCAACAAGATACATCTGTGCCATATCCCCCACGTAGCGCGAAAGTGCCCCCATCAGATCAGAACGCTAATCAACAGTTCTCATTTTGTAGTGGAGATCCCGAGCTGAGGAACCGTTGCAATCTGAATCCTGTAGATTTGCCACCAACACCGGAGCGCTGCACCAACCCCACAATGGGCGAGAAGCCCATTTTCTCATGGAGAAAACAAAATGAGTCGAGTTTCTATTGTTGCTCTTCTCTCTTCGCTGTTTGCTGTTCCGGCATTCGCCATGCCCGCTGATCTTGACATGGACGGTGATGGCCTGGCGTCGCTGGCAGAGCTTCAGACCAAGTATCCTGAAGTCTCGGATGATCTCTTCCTGGAGATCGACGCAAATGCCGATGGTTTCATCAATGACGACGAATTGGTTGCCGCCGTTGACGCAGAGCTTCTCCCTAGTCCTGCAGGGGATCAGTAAGCAAAGGTCGTCACGGTTATGAGGAAGCCCATCCCACCCCATAAATGGCTGCTTGCCGCGATGGGTATCTGGTTGGCTCTGTCCCCATTTGTTCTGTTCCTTGAAGAAACTCTGGTGCAGGGCATGGCTGAACTCGAATCTCTCGCCTTCATGGCCGTTGGCATTGGTGTTCTAGTCATGTCCGGCGCTGACGGCCGGAGTCACCTTCTCGCACGGGTGGCTCCGGTATCGGTACTGGGGATCGCTCTGACCGCCGCTCCTGCGGCACTGAACTTTACCGGCCACTTTGTAGCAGTGGCCAACGCATGGCTGACGGGATCGGCGCTGATAGCGCTTGCTTTTTGGGAGTTAGTTGCGAGCCGCAGATTACGTGCAATCGCGTAAGCCGGCGCGGGGCAGGCAACTGCCCCGCGACTTCGGCCTGTGGATCGAATGGTTGAATTTCTCTTCCTATGTCAAATATCGGTACTCCACTATCTCACTACTAGGTAGTAGCTCTTGTTTTCATCCGACTGATTGATGTGCCACGAAGTTTTACCTTTTCACTAGCTCGGGCACTTCAGTTGCCCGAGCGCGCGCGAATGAGGAACAAAGAATGACGATCTCAAGTATTGTCGAAGCACAGGACCTGAAAAGACGCCCTTTCTGCGACGCTGACACAACCGTATTCGAAGCAGCGGTCACAATTGCACTGTTGGAAGTGAATGCTCTCGCCGTACTTAAGGATGAGAGGTTGGTCGGGATTATCACGGACCACGACGTGCTGCTATGCCTCGCAGATTCAGGGTCCTCCTTTTACGAGCAAACCGTGGATGACTGGATGACTGAGAAACCAATCACATGTGCGGCTGGCTCAAAGCTTTTAACTGCTCTCAATCTGATGGCGAAACACGACATCCGAAACTTGGTCGTCACTAAACGCGGCGAGCCGCATTCCGTCGTGAGCAGCAAAGAGATACTGGCACGGATTCATGAGGAAGACGAATTGGAGCTGAAAGTGTTGCGCGACGAGGCGCGCAATTCACCTGATCGATCTGTTGTTTGAGACGTATAGGCAATAGCGGAATTGAGCAAAGCCCGAACGCCCGCCCAAATGACAGGTAATCAGTATGCGCAGGCTGCTGCGCTTCCCTTTCGGCTGTCTAAACACTCAAAGCCCAAAGTTCTCTTGGTGACATCCAGAGACACTGGACGCTGGGTTCCACCTAAGGGCTGGTTGATCAAAGGAAAGAAACCCTGGTCAACGGCGAAAATCGAGGCGCGGCAAGAAGATGGTGCTATCGGTGCAATCTCCAAGACACCGCTTGGAACCAATGGTTATGAGAAGCTTCTGGACGACGGTACGACCGATGATTGCCACGTCAAGCTCTACCCTATGTTTGTTCGAAAACTCCACAAACAATGGGACGAGAAACACGAACGCAAACGACGCTGGTTTTCCCCAAAACGTGCCGCCCGGCAAGTAGATGAACCTGAGCTCAGCCAAATGATCCTGATGCTCTACAAGCCAGACGATTGGATTTGCGAAATGGTGCAGAAACAAGGGCGAAGTTAGGGGTTTTTCGGCCCGTGAGGCGGTGCGGTTCCGGCAAATTGTCGTTCTTCGATCCGTTTCAATCAGCACCTTTTCACTGTTCTGAGTGTTTTCCGTTGCGGTCGGATTTGTATCAACTGAAGAGGTGCCAATAACCACATCTGTGCGCATACGAAGATTGCGTCGGGGGTAGGGAACTTCAATACCGTTGGATTTGAACTTGTTCCACACCCGCAGCATGACCTCGCTTTCCACATTTCTGATCTTGTCCATTGTGCCGTTACCCGTGAGATGTGTTCAACTCTGTCACCGCTCCACTAAGAGAAGAACTTGATTTGAGGTTGGTCTCATCCAAGCTGCCATCGGCACCTGTGAGGTGGAACGCTCCGCTTCAGCCTGCTGGACTGGTCTCAGTCATCTTTTCTTAGCCGTTCTGCCATCTCAGAAAATCCTCGTAATTCGGCGTGTTCGAGTGGTGTAGTTCCGTTTCGATCGGCAAGCGATCGGTCAGCACCCGCTGCCAACAGTGCATCCAGAACTGCAAGATGATCCGGGCCGCCGTCGCCAAGCACAACGGCTTCGATAACTGCTGTCCAGTGCAGGTTGTTCACATGATCCAGAGGCGCGCCAGCAGCGATTAGCCGCCTGACAATCTCAACATGACCGAGATGCGCGGCCGCAATCAGAGCCGTTCCTTCATAAGGGCTGGTCGTTAGGCCTGGATCGTTGCCCAATTCGATTGCGAGTGTCATCAATTCTGGATCATTTGCAACGGCCGCTATCGTGACCACGTCGTAGGCCTGACCCTCAAGTGCGTTCATGTTGGCGCCAGCCTCAGCCAGTATACTCAATGCCTCGTCCTCTGAAGCAAACGCGGCCACATGGGCTGGTGTGCGGTCCCGCGAGTCCCGCGCGTTGACGTTTGCCCCTGCCGCAACGAGTTGCCGGATCATTTCTTCGTTGCCGGTGTGAGCGGCTGCGAAGAAACCGTCGTATTGCGCGACCTCATCAGCCGAAGGCGGTGCCTGCGCCGTGCTTGCGCTGGCGGCAAGACCCATCACGAAGGCAAATAGTAAAAAACGAAACATGGCCGATCCTATTACCTACATATTGGTCACCTATAGTAGTAGCGGAAGCATTCGATGTCATTTTCCATTCAGGATCAGAATCCTTTCACGGGAATTGATTTCGCAAAGTCATTGGACAGACGGGCTGAGTTTGCCGACAGTCGCGTCATGGAACTGACAGACACCACACCTGTCCACCTGATCCACGTGGACCCTGACGTCAACATGGCGCGGTTCTACGGAATAGAGCTGCAGCCGACACTGTTTGGGGAAGTCGCGGTTCTTCGTACCTGGGGACGCATTGGCACAAACGGGCAAGCCATGATGGTGACTTACGAAGACGAAGCCGAGGCTGCCGAGGTGCTCCAAAAACTCGAAAACCAAAAAAGCGCCGTCGAGGGTATGTCCCGGTCGGTGAGTGACTTCAGGTTGCAATCTGTTTCCGTAGCAAATCCCGAGCCTGTCGTCTCGTGACCGGGCTCTAGTTTCAGCCGGCATATCGGCTTCCACCCAGAACACCCCAGCATGATCTCCCTGACGCAATAGCCCCTGAACCGTCTCAAGCGAGCCGGGGCAGGGGCTTTGGGTCATGGTCGGTCCAAGCCGAGGTGATCTGCCCGTTCGGGTGACGATCCCTTTTGCGCTCCCGCAGGATCAAAGATCCTTTGGCTTCTTTTGTTGGTCAGGCGGGATTTGGACAAGCCAAACGCCACCCGACGTCAGGGGGAAGGCGCGGCCTCCCCCCTCGGACAAGACAAATAGACAAGACCGTGTCCTCGCGCGGGGCGCTGCGGGCCGCACCACTCTTGTCGATTTGTCCTGTCTCGCCCCTCTCCGCGTTCGCCACGGGGCAGGTTTTAGAGACGACGCCCTTTCAGGGCTCGGCTCAAAACCAGCACCAAAAGGGATCAGCCCCGAAGGTCTCATCACAAAGGAGAGACGGTTTTGAATATCGAAGCGGAAAAAGACATTGAGAATGACACGAGCCTTCAGGCGACAGAAATCGCGGCCCAGAATGACCTGTTTCGGAAAGCCCTGATCGACCCAAATGCGGCGATTGAGATGCAGTCCAAGGGCATTCAGGGACAGGTGTTCGTCACGCCCGGCGTGTCCGGCGAAGGGATGGAGTTCCAGGCCGCAGCTTTGAAGGCTGTGGCATCGGATGACCAGTTTGACGAAGGCAATGACCCTTACGGCGATCACACATTTGGAACGGTGACAATCAGCGACCAAAAGCTGTTCTGGAAAATCGACCTCTATGACGCGGATTACAAATACGGGTCCGACCGCCCGTTTGACACGGCAGTGACGCGCCGTGTCCTGACCATCATGTGCCCCAGCGAATACTGAGACCAGCCCTGTCCCAACCGGGCAGGGCCTGCATGCGCAACCCGCGCAGGAAAGGAGGTGAGTTTATGCCTGCAAAGATTATCGAACAGCGAACACGTGAAGCTGTGGAATTGCTCAAGAAGGGAGGCCTGTCAGCCAACATCGCGCTCCGCTTCTTGAAACAACACGCAGCCGCCTAAGCGGCCCCGCTCTACCCCGGAAGGGGTAGGGCACCCTTAACACGAAGCGAAGCACTCAAACAAGGATTTGCCCCATGAGCAAAGTCGAAACATTCACCGCACCGGAAACCATTGAAACCATCGCCCTGTCCGATCTCTACCTGTCCGATCTGAACCCACGACAGGACGTTGCCGAGGAAGGTATCGCCTTGCTGGCTGACAGTCTGATCATGTGTGGCCTGATCCAGAACCTCAGCGGTCTGCGCGATGCCGATGGCAAAGTCGCCATCGTTGCCGGTGGCCGCCGTTTGCGGGCGCTGAATATCGCTGTGACCGAACGTGCCGATCTGGCACAGGTTCCCGTGAAGGTCACGGATAATCCCTTTGTGGCCGAGCAATGGGCCAATGCGGAAAACACCGCCCGTGAGGAACTGGACCCGGTGGACGAAGTCCGCGCCTATGGCAAGATGGCCGAGAAATCCCTGTCTGTTGCCAAGATCAGCAATGCGTTTGGCGTCACCGAAGCCCATGTGCGCCGCCGCCTTGCACTGGCGGGGTTGCCCGCCGCCGTTCTGGACGCGCTCAAAGCCGGTGAGATCAGCATGGGTCTGGCGAAAGCTATGACCGTCAGTACCGAAGACGAGAAAATTCTGCAGGTGCTGGAACAGGCCAAGGAGTGCCGTTGGTTCAGTGAGCATGATGTCAAACAGGCGCTTACGTCGGAGGCCGTCAGCAGCACCAACCGCAAGGCCGTGTTTGTCGGGCAGGGTGCTTATGTTGAGGCGGGTGGCACCGTCACCGCTGATCTCTTTTCCGATGAAACTCTGTTCGACGAAGGCGATTTACTGGATCATCTG
>NZ_JBQFSC010000008.1:0-87272 GCF_056537805.1 Ruegeria sp. C10
AGACGCCGGTGAACGAAGATCCCGTTGAGGATGATCCTGTTGATCCGACACCTGTTGATCCGACACCAGGTGATCAGGATGACAACTCGGATGGTGGCGGAATCCCACCCGTAGACGTGGATTCGGCCTTTTCCGTGGCCGGCGGTCGAGTGACAACGCTACAGGTGGAAAATAGCGAATCCGTTGAAAGTATTTCTATTCTGGAAGGCCCGGATCACGGGAACCTGACCGTGAACCCGGACAATACACTGGCGCTGGTGATGAGCCACGAGCAGGAGTTTTCGGGTCAGATAAACTTTACCTATGAAGTCACTTATGCAGGCGGTGCCACCGAAGTGCATGGTAGCACTGTGAACGTGCAGCCGACCACGCAGGGCGATGGCTGGGGAAAAGGTGACTTCTACATGCTCGAGCAGGATGAGAACGGGAATGTCGTTGTCGAGCATGGTGACAATCATCGTGAGGTCTATGTTTCGGGCAGCAATGATGCGCTGAGCATCTCGGATATCGCCGCCATTGAGGGGCTGCGTGCTGACCAGATTACGGCGCAATGGCTTGTCAACAATCCTGAATACGGCGGCAGTGAAGGTATGGCGCTGGACAGTCAGGCCGGGATGATGCTGTGGCGTCAGATCACGGGTTCCGGCTCCGAGCCGTCCTCGCACTGGCTCCTGTTTGAGCGCGGATATGAGTATGATGGGCTGGGTAGCATCATCGAATGGGGCACTCAAGGTGAGAGCCCCCTGCATCCGATCCATATTACCGCTTATGGTGACGGAGACCGCCCAACCCTTCATGACAACATCTCGATCATTGCCGAACAAAGCGACTATATTGTCTTCTCCGATCTGGAGGTGACCGGTGGGGTCCAATCTCTAACTGGATCTCACCTGTTGTTCGACAATGTGGATTTCAACAGCAATACTCTGCTGGTTGACGGTGCCGTTGGATTTACCCTGAATAACTCAACAGTCACAGATGTTTATCTTACGTCACCATTGGAGGGCGGGTCTTGGACTGGCTATGAGGGCGCGACGGGAATTCTAATGAGCAATACTGATGGTCTGCTCATCCAGAATACTCTGTTTGATCAAAATGGGTTTGCTCCAGACTATGACCCGAATTTGTCGACCTCTGGTGGCCAACCTCCGAGTGTGTTCAGTCACGGTGTCTACATTGACTACAACAACTTGGATGTCACATTCCGCGACAACATTGTGATGAATGCGGCAAACAATGCGATGATGATCCGCTCAGGCGGCTTCATCGAGGACAACGTCCTCGCAAACAGCAACGCGGCAGGCAACTTTGCCGGGGGCAATTGGAACGGTTCGGGCTACATTGGCAATTATACACTTTTTGCAGACAACGTCGTGACCTCGGCAGGCTATCACGTGGCAGAACATACTGGCGCGCCATCTATAGGGATACACAACAACGGTCTGGACACAACGATGATAGACAATATCATCGCGCACTTGGCCAACCCCGACAATCCGGAAGAGATAGCTTATAAGGAATGGGCAGGCTATGCTGTTGGTCACACCCAGAACCCTTTCTATGACGACACCATCGTATATAACTGGGATGGTTCAAGAGAAGAGCAACCAGACCAGAATATTGATGGTCTCAACACGGACATTCTTAACGCGACCACGATTCAGAATTTCACCCAGCAACTTCTGGGCGATCCGAATGCAGATATTCCGGATCTGGTGGCGTTTCTGCGGGCTCAGGCCGACGGCGAACTTGATCACTATGTGGACGCCGACCTGATCATTGACTTCTTCCAGACCGGCTTTGGCTTGGCCGTCGAGGAGCGCGTCATCGCTGAAACCGTGCGGTTCGTGCCCAGCGATCTGGGGGATGGTATCCGCTGGGACAACAGGCTCAACTGGACGACCGAAGACCTGCCTGGCAGCGTTGCCGGCGACAGTGTCGATCTGGGCGGCAATTGGGTCAGTTACGGTGGCACAACTGTCATTGCGAACCTCGAGTTGGGCGACGGCGGTACGTTGACCGTTGGTAATGGCAAGCTGACTGTCACTGGCGACACCACGGTCGGCGAAGATGGCGGCACGATTCAGGTCTCCAATGTCGGCCAATTGTGGATGAATGGCTATGGCGACGACGATACACTCGTGCTCAATGTCGACGGCGGCCGTTTCGTCAATACCGGTGATATGAGCGGGAGTGCCCAGACCACCGTCACGGATGGTCAGGCGATTTTGGCCACAGATGGTGCCAATTACGATGTCGAGGCTGGTGCGATCCTTCATGTTGAAGGCAACGATGCCAAGGTCGGTTTCGATGGAGAAACAGGCGACACCGCCGTGCTGCGCCTTGCCGAAGATGGTACGTTGGCCTTCTCGGCCGAGGATGGCGACATCGGCGGGATCGGGGAGTTCCGCTCAGGTGCCTTCGGTGACGACCCGGACGTCGCTTCGGGCGCGAACCTTGGTCTGGGTACGCTTGATCTGGACCTCTCTGGCCTTTCCGTCGGCACATATGAGCTGTTGTCCGTCGATGAGATAATCGGGGAGTTCTCCGACGTGTATTTCAATGGTTTGGCAGGCAACCATGACGCCGATCTGGTGGTCGATTACACCAATGATACGATCACCCTGTCGGTGACAGAGGGCTCGGGCTCCGTGAATATGTCCTATGTTGGTGAAGAGGGTGATATGGACGACCATGGCGCTGCCCTTTGGGCGGCCTTGACAGATGGTCATGATCCGCATTCCGATACCCTGCCGACGGAAATCTATAACGAAGCCGAATTGGTCTATATGATTGGCTGAACCGGCCACTCAGATCCTCAGGGCGGTTGAGCATTCCTCTACCGCCCTTTTTCTACAGAAATCAGGGCTTCTGTAGCAGGCCGAGGAATGGCTTTCGGCGCTTGAATGACAAGAAGTAGTTTTCATAGGTTCTGAAGCTTATTTCAGCGATTGCGATGGAGATCGGAATATAAGCCAGAGTGACCAGAAGCGACCAGCTTGGATCACCCGCGGAGACGCCCAGAAATGCCAGGCCGCGGGTTGTGAAATCCAACCCGATCAGATGATACAGGTAGACGCCGTAACTGATCGCACCTACCCGCGCGACGGGTGGTAGTGACAGAACAGGGGACAATGCGTTGTCCTCCCGCACGACCAAAGACCCCAGCAGGAGCGCCATGATCAGATGCACAACAAGCTGTGGCCAACCTGTCAGGTTTACGGGTAGAAATTCCAGAGCAACTATCAAGACACCGAGCCAGATCAGCGCGCTCCATCGACCACCAAGGCCGCGTGACAGTACCATGTAGCCACGACGATTATTCAACAATACAGCCAGAAATGAGCCCAACAAGATGGCCTCATAAGCTCCCCCCGGTAGTGCCCAGACCGCGTTCTCGGTACGCAGCGGGCCTGGCCACATCCCCCATTGTTGGGCATAGGCACAAAATACGATGGCCGCCGCCAAAAGCCAGCCGCGGATATGGCGCATATGCAGGGTCAAAAGCAGGACCAGCGGCCAGAGCAGGTAGTATTGTTCCTCGACCGAAAGTGACCAGGTTGGTGCTAGAAGCGGGATTTCTTCGGTCAGGAAATTGGCCATAAAAAAATAGTAGAACTTGACCAACGGCACATATTGGGTCTCGCCTTTCAACGCGATGTAATAGATCGATAAGGCTGTCACGATCAGGAAATAGACCGGCAGGATCCGCAGCGCCCGACGCCAGTAGAAGCCCGCAATAGAAAATTGCCCCTTACGGGCCTCTTCGCGCAGTAGAAGCGTCGTAATCAAGAACCCACTGAGCACGAAGAACAGGTCCACACCAAGGAAGCCGCGATCCAACAGGCGTAAAGGTTCCTGACCCGGATCAAAGAGCGGGCTGTGGTGCCACAGTACTGCGCCGATGCAAAGACACCTGAGCCCGTCAAGCGAGCCGAAATGCCTTCGTGCAAGATAGTCGTCGTATAGATCTTTGGCCTGCATACAAAATAACCGCTCAAATTGCGCCGCTAGTATTACGAAACACCCCAAAAGAACCAGTGCCGGATTTGGTTTTAGGCCAAATGTTTAGCGGCGGCCACGCTGAAGGCCGCAGAGGATGAGACATTTTTTTGCCGCTGGAGCAAGAATAATGATCCCGTGACGCACTTGCTGCAATTGTGCGACGGTCGTTCAAAATCCAAAGCGCCTAATAGACACTGTTCTGTGTTGAGAACATTTGATCACTTTAGCCCGCATATCAAAGCGCATCCGGTGTTGCGAATGCTCGTTATGTTCGTCTCAGCGACTTCTGCAGGCAATTCATCGACACAGTGAGAACATCACCAGTCGAACACCCGCTGATGTCTGCCACGGCAGAACTGTGCAGAGTTTAAAAATGGAAGGAGATCAAGAAAAAGACACCCTAAAAACAACGCTTGCAGCCCTGATTTGCCGTCGCCTAAACTGAAACCGAACCAGATCGTACTGTACGAAACCACCGACGTGTTCTGAAAAGCTCTGATAACAGACGAACGCGGCTTGGGTTTATCTTGTGTCGAAAGGTTGGGTGTATCGGTAAATTTGATTATTGAGTACTTCTAGGGACAAAGGATGACGGTCTCATCATCTGACTACAGACGTGAAATCGATGGATTGCGCGCCTTGGCGATCCTGCCGGTTGTGTTTTTCCATTTTTCGCTCCCCGGTCTGGGTGGCGGGTTTGTTGGCGTTGATATCTTCTTTGTCATCTCCGGTTTTCTGATTGGCGGGTTGCTTTGGTCGGAACTCACCCAGACGGGTGGGATCCGATGGGACCAGTTTTTTCTCCGCCGGATACGGCGACTGGCACCAGCCTATTTCACGATGGCGATCAGTTGCCTTGTGGTCGGCTGGTTTGTCCTTCTGCCGTTCGAGTTTCAAGAGCTGGGCAAAGAGTTGATCTCCTCTACGGTCTATTTGTCCAACGTTTATTTCTACCTGTCTGCGGGATATTTCGACACCGCAGCGGACGAGAAACTTTTGTTACATACGTGGTCACTGGCGGTCGAAGAGCAGTTTTACATCATATTGCCGCTTTTTCTTTTGCTTTTACGACGTGCCCAAAAATGGCTGCCAGTTATCCTGATTAGTCTTGGGCTGGTGTCATTGGTGGCATGTATTGGCTTCACCTCCCTGTCTCAGCCCGCGGCTTTCTATCTGTTCCCCTTCCGGGCCTGGGAGCTTCTTGCTGGTGTTTGTCTGGCGATCTTTGGGCATCGCTATGGCTGGCGATGGTCCATACATCCGCTTGTCAGCTGGATCGGCTTACTGCTGATTGTTGGGTCCGTGACGCTGATCCCGTCGGACGAGAGTTTCCCGGGGATCTGGCCCCTTGCGCCGGTTCTGGGCGCAGTTCTGATCATCGGAAACGGTAAACATGACAATCCCGTCAATTGGGCATTGAACCATCCGGTGCTCGTCTTCATCGGGTTGATTTCCTATTCCCTCTACCTTTGGCACTGGCCGGTGATCGTGCTGGCCCAATACTATTCGGGTGAGGAATTGAGCCTGCTGGTACGAGTGATGTTGATCGGCGTCTCTGTGATATTGGCTTGGGCGTCCTTACGGTTCATTGAAAAACCTGTTCGTTTTGGCAATCTGAAACCTCAGGCGCTTTTGGGAGGCGCTGCCGGAGCCTCGATAATCACCCTAGGCGGTGGCGCGGTGATCTATCTTGGGGATGGGATAGTCGAACGCTTCCCCCACGATGTACGTACCCACATTGAAGCTTCACAGGACTTCAGATGGGATACACCGACCTGCCGTCTTTCCGAGAGCTACGCCTTTCCGGGCAGCACAGTTTGCCACATCGGCCCAGAAGGTGACCCTGAAGTATTGATTTGGGGAGACAGCCACCTTGTTGCTTTGTCGGCTGGTATAGAGGCTGCCGCAAGATCGGCTGGCGTGCCTACATTGGTTGTTTGGCAGCTTGGCTGCGCACCTGTGTTCGGGATTGGAAAGGACGAGAGCTTTCAGCCAGAATTAGAAGACAGGAAATGCGAAACCGCAAATACGTCTCTTCAGCAAGGCTTGGAAGAATTGCCGGATTTGAAGGCGGTGCTTTTAGTGAGTCGCTGGGCCTATCATGTTGAGGGTAAGGGCGTCGGCTTGGATGAAGGAACAACGACCAAGTTGTTTCCATCAATTGGCGGGCTTTCTGGGGATGATCAGCCACAACTTTTTGCAAAGGCTCTTCATTTTACCGTTGATGAACTGGAGAATAAATCTGACAGGGTGTTCGTATTGGAACATCCGCCAGAAATTTCAAACTATCTATCATATTTTTTGGCACGCGATGCGGCGCTACGTGGCATGGATGACAGCGAACTTATGGCCCGTACACTGGTTCAAAGCAAAGATTTGAAACAACGAATGTACAACACTAATCGAGCGCTCGAACCCGTGCTGCGCCGCCCGAATGTCACACTTCTGGAAACCTGGCCGGAGTTTTGTACGGGCGACATTTGTTCAGCGATGAAGGATGGAAGAGCCGCATATCACGACAACAACCACGTAACCATAACCACAGCCCTGGGTTTGCAACATCTGTTCTCCCCCGTTTTTGAATAGGGATGAATTAGCGAGAGGGAAATCTGTTTTCGAAAACCTTCTGGCCAGAAGGCAAAAATAACGGCATAAGCTCCGAAATTTATGATGAAACGCAATTTGGTATCACCAGACGCGGACCACGCGTGCTCTTTCCTCATAGAGTGAAAAGATCAAATCCTTGATTAAAACGTCATCCGCTCGCGATCCACTTTTTCAAAGACTGAGCCTTGCCTGATCGCTGTATGTTTGATGACCTTGCCAAGCCTTGTCTGTACAGTTGTAAAGTGCCGGCTTCCCAACCAGAGAGGATTCTTTTGTGGTGATCGACACTATCAAAATGCGTTGGATGGCCGCGCGCTTGGCACGGGGGCGCGGGGGCGACTTTCTGAGTAGGGCAGATCGTGTTCACGAACTGGCCCCAGGTGAGCGCTCCTCAAGCCAGCCTGCGGTGTATTCGGAAGTAGACCTGGAAAAAGTGCAAAGGATTGCTCCTTGGCGCAGCTGGGATATCGAACAGGTTTTGATCAAGGGCGCGCCAATGGACCACGGGCCGACCTTGTCTTACGAGATGTCAGATGTACTGGTTTCAGGCGCGTATCTTTATAAGGGTGCATTGCGGGGGCGCTATGGGGCGGGCAACGACAGATTGTTTGGGAAGCCCCAGAGAGAATGGCAGGAGTTGGACAGTGCACAACTTGTGACCTGCAGGGTCGGAAGTGAGCATTTCGGTCATTTCATGTGGGACAACCTGCCCATGGAGTTGTTGCCCGGGCCGAATGATCATCCAATCACCTTATGCGCGTTACCCCGCTGGCACGAAGAGGGATATCGTAAGGTCTTCGGTATGGCTGCACCGCCTGTGGTTATGCGTGGCCGTGTCAGGAATCTGACCGTTTACTCAGATGTCGGACAAAATGCATTCCGGGCAGCGAGGTATCAGGAGCTGCGGGCGCGGGCGCGTCGGTTTGTGTGTGCTGATGGACCTCTTCCGGACCGACGGGGCGTTTATATCCTGCGTGGGCGCGGTGGCGAGCGTCGTGAATTGATTAATGAGGCTGAAATTGCCCAAGAACTGAAGGCCGAGGGCTTCGTGATCATCGACCCTGACCAAATGGATGGGGAGGAAATTACCCGACTGTCTATGGGGGCTCGTGTCGTTGCTGGTGTCGAAGGCAGCCATATCGCCCACGCGCTTTTTTCCGTTGCCGATGGTGGTGCCTTTTTGATCATACAGCCACCAGATCGTTTTTCGATGGTATATAAAGAGTTTACTGACAGGATGGGCTTGTCTTACGCTTTCCTTGTCGGAGACCCGGTCGACAACGGATTTCAAGTTGAACCGGATAGTTTGAAACGCTTATTGGAAAGGCTTTGAAGCAGATTCCTCGAGATGCACGTACAATTGAAGAGCGGCTAAATTATAGCAATACCCTCAAGGGAATTGGGATGGAAAAGGCTGAAAAAAAAGCCCGAAAATTCACCACGACACACTTAGCTGTGAAATTCGTTGAGGCGAAGAATCCAGACATACCTTTGGTCGCCAGCTTGTTGGAAACCTGTTCGGCCATGAACCAATGGGCCAACTTTGGACCTCTTTATGACCAGTTGGTCGCCGATTACTCCACGCATATGTCGCTGGGTCCTGAACTGACGCTGACGCCTTGTGCCAATGCTGGGATCGCGCTGGAGATGGCTGCACGAGCCTTGGCGGCTGACACAGGAGTGCCGAAACTGAGGTGGGTTGGGTCTGCCTTCAGCTTCAAGAACCTCGGGCGAGGATATTTCTCGGACATGTCTTTCGTCGATTGCGACGAACAGGGCGTCATGGACCTCGACGATATCCTGACGCTGGAGGCCGACAGCTATGATGGCATTATCGTTACCAACCCTTTTGGTCTGGTACGAGATTTTGACCGGTTCATCGCTTTTGCCAAGCAAACTGGCAAGCAGCTCATCATAGACAACGCTGCAGGGATGGCGCGCAACATTCCGCCTTGGCCGTGGCAGGTTTTCAGCCTGCACCACACGAAACCCTATGGATTGGGTGAAGGGGGGATGGTGCTATCGCCAGCTTCGGCGGCCCAGTTTCTGCGCCTGCTGATCAACTACGACCGGATACCAGAGGCGCCAGAATACTGGCTAAACAATGGCAAAATCTCTGACATCTCATGTGCGTTTCTGATTGCGCGGCTTGCAAACGTCGCTAAGTGGAAACCCGGTTATCTCGAACAGCGTACCCGCATTGCCGCCCTCTTCACGGACGCGGGCGCCGCATCGCTTTTGCCAACGGATGGAGCCCCGGTCACCAACAGCATACCTGTATTGTTGCCACGTCCGATTGATCATGCACGTCTTGCCACCCTGAAGCTTGGTGTGGATATCGCCCGGCAGTACCCGCCGCTTGCACCGCTGCCACAGGTCAGTGCCATTTACGAGCGGCTGATCAATTTCCCGACCCATCCCGATTTGAGCATTCTGACGGATGCAGAGATTTCAAAGGATATCGAACTTTTGCTCGAGCATTGACATATGGCCTATTCTTCACGTTCGGATCATGGACTGACGGCGCTGGTGGCGCTTCTGATCACCATGCTAGGTGCCGCTCTGGCATATTGGGTTCTGATGCCGACGGTTGGCATTGACGATGCCAACATCACGCAGGTTTATGGTCGCAACCTCGCGGCGGGGCATGGCTATGTCTACAATATCGGCGGCGAGCGGGTCGAAGGCTCAACCTCGCTTATCTGGACTCTGATCAACGCAGTGGCCTTCTGGATCTCAAGCACGCCTGAAATAGGCCTGGCAGCGCTTAGCGCCGTGTTTGCCTGGGTTACACTCTTTAGCGCCATGCGGATCACCCGGGAGTTGACAGCTGAAAGTGGGCCGATCCCCGCGCTTCTGACCGGGGCGGCCTTTCTGGCCTTCCCGGCGTTTTTCGGCTGGATGATCTGGTCGCTGATGGATGTCACGCTGTGGGTCATGGTGATCGCAGTGATGGTTTGGCTCTTATGCCGGATCGACAGGGCAGGGCCGCGCGGTAATCTAGTTTTGGGGGTAGCGGTGCTGGCCGCGCTGTTGCCTGTGACGCGACCTGAAGGGATCGCACTGACCATGGCGCTTGCGGGGTTTTACGTATTGCGCTGGCTATTTTTTGCTGTGCCAGGTCTGTTGACCGGGCTTGTGATCGGATTGGCAGGCGCGGGGAGTTTTGCCGCCGCCACAGCGTGGCGGCTGAGTTATTTTGGTTATCCGGTTCCCAACACCTTCTATGCCAAAACCTCGACTGATCTTCTGGCGCAAGCTGAACTCGGCGCGCGCTATGTGTTGTCTTACTTACAAGAACCGCAGAATGTCTTGTTGTTCGTCAGTTTCTGTCTGTCTGGTGCGATGGTGCTGTCACGTGGGGGCTGGGCGCAAAGGGGGGCCTTCTGGCTTTCGGTCTATCTGATCGTAGGCGGTGTAATGGTCTATACCGTACTTGGCGGAGATCACTTCGGATCACATCGGCAGTTTCTGTATTTCCTGCCGTTGGCCTTGCCCATCATTGTGGCTGGGTTGGCGAGTTGGACCCCCACAGATCGGCCGCAGTGGCAGATTTCAACCTTGCTGATTGTACCATTCGTCGTGATTGCCTTGGTGGCTGGAGCCCGTTTTGTGCAAACAAAAGGCAATATGATCATAGAATTTGCGATCGCGGACGCGGGACGTGTGCTTGGAGACAAGCTGAACGCACTTCCGGGCACACCTTCCATAGGTGTGTTCGCCGCTGGTGCCATTCGCATGACCTATGATCACGAAGTCCTGGATTTACTCGGATTGAACTGGACGAAAATGGCCCATGCGCCCGATGATGGTTACCGATCAGACGTGCCCAATCAGCATGGGTTCAACAGCAACGTGTTTTGGGAGAGTCCGCCAGATGTGTTGCCGATTTTTCCATCCGACAGCACGTGCCCGTCCGAATGGGTGCCGCTTTCCGGGTATCTAGATGCGGCCTCTGATCAAATTTCCCAGACCGAAAGATTCCGTGCGACCTACGATCTTTTTTGCGACGCTGGAGTGTCGTTTTATGCCGCGCGCGACTATGTCACCCAAAGTTGGGAAGGAGATGAAACAGGTGCTTTTCGGAAGATCCTGCCTAACCATTTAGAGGGTTCTCTGCCAGTAGCCGAATAACTGGATAGGATGTTCAACACTTGAGAATTAGTCTTTAAGAAGAAAAGTGAGGTTTCTTCATCTTTTGCTCAACAATGGGTAATTTTACGGGAAATGGGGTGGGTTTCTCGATTGAGCGTTTGGTAACCCAATCGTACACGTCGCTTATCTGTTGTGCCTTGGCTTGCCAGGTAAAGTGGTTTCTCACGTATTCTCTAATAACGTCTGATACTTCCACTAGTTCATCCAATTTGCTTAAAATGCTCTCTAACTCATCTCGAAACCGCTCGATTATCTCGTCGCGAGATCCTATCTGGACCTTGTAGCCCGTGCCAGAAATTACCAGTTCGCCCGGTCCAGCATAGTCTACTATAACTGGCACAAGTCCCATTGCCATTGCTTCCAATACCACACCTCCGCCAAATTCGCGGATGCTTGGAAAAGTTAATAACTGGCATTTGCTCGCGGTTTCTTGGACATCCTTGTGTTCAACCCAGCCATGAAAAAATACTGAATCTGTAACTCCAAGGTTTTGAGTGGTCGCTATCAAATCAGGCATCATCGGGCCATCACCGATGATATCTAGTGTCATTCGTCCGTCAGCAAGAAATGGGGCAGCGGCCTCTATTAGCATGTCAGGGCCTTTGTACGGTACGAGGCGTCCAATGAAGCATGCGCGCAAAGGTAAATTGCCAGAATGAGAAGCGACTTGGTTAAAGCGCGTCATATCGACAGCGTTTTCAGGAATATAAATGCACTTTGTTTGAAATTGTTTTGGGATCTCGCTTTCAGTGTATCTTGATCCCGTCAAAATAGCACTTGCCGAAGCCAATGTTGCAGTTCTTCCGGGCAGGAGTTTATAGGCTCCTCGCACATAAGATAGCCACTCACGTTCTCGTCTTCGCTCTGCATCAAATCCGTCAGGCCAAGGCACGCCCCCGTTCAGTGGCCCTAGCACAAATGGGACGCCTGCCCTTAAACATCGTTTTGCCAAAGAACTTGGGGCGGTTGGTGAAAGGGGTGTAATACGATGGACAATGTCATAGTATCCTTCCCGAATGCGGCTGCCGAACTTTCTCCAGACGAGTTTTTCGAAATAGGGATAAGCGATGGCACTAATCGCCGCCTCGGTGGTCCATCCCTTTCCCTCTCCCATGCGCAAAACACTGGCGATTTTCCACATGGGCCGTGCTAGTGCCTCGGAATCTAATGCGGTGAAATCGGTGCCTTCTTGTAGCCCCGCCCGCGCTATTGCTTCGCGATTTCGTATTTGCGTCACTAGGTGAACATCCGCAACTTCTCGTAGTGCGTTGTACAGCGACCATCCAACAAGGGGGACACTCACCCACTCAGGGTTTGCGGCTTCAGCAATAACCAGCACTCGCAGTTTCTTAGTACTCATGTTACTTAGTCTTTCTTTGCATATTGGCTGAGTGTCTGGATTTCAAAGAAGCTGTTTTGATCTGATCAGCCCCACTTTAGTGGTCCAATTTGATTGTTAGTGCACGACTGGCGTTTGGTCCATCTGGATGATGGATGCTGAGACCGGAGGGCGGTAGCCCAGAGCACTGTGTGGTCGTTTCGTGTTGTAATGTTTCTTCTATTACTCGATCAGGAATATTATCGGTAACATACCGTCTAGGCCAGATAACGGTCGATCAAGACTTCAACGCCACGGAGGACTGAAAAAGATTCTGCAGCATCTGCCAAGAGATAGAGAAGAGTTGCGCCCGTTACGTTCTCGTCAAATCTAGACAAAAATGGTCCGCTCAGACCGCTTGAGAAATACAGTTGCTAACCTGCGTCTGACATCAGACAATAACGCAACAAAACTACCCTAAAGCGACTTTCTGTATCCATTTTGCAGACAGTCTATCGTTGAGTTAAACAGATTTCACGCGTCTTATGGTCGCGCAAACCAAGGCATTTTCTGGAGAGTTCCTTTAGCTTATGAAAAATGTGTCTCATTCTGTTGGGATAAAAATCCTCACAAAATTTGTATAGTGTTTAAAATGCCAGATTTGTTTGGCAACATTGTTCGCACTGCATAAGATCAATGCGGTTCAGTCATAGGTGTATTTAAGTGAGTAGTTCCGTTCGGGAAAACGATATTGCCATTGTTGGCATGGCCGCGCATTTGCCTGGGGCGGCCTCGGTTGAAGAGTATTGGCACAACCTGCGGGACGGCATTGAATCCATCCGCCATCTTAGCGAAGACGATCTACGCGCAGCGGGTGAAGCTCCGCATTTGCTAAACCGACCGGATTATGTGCCTTTTGCCGCCCCTCTGGAGGGGTTTGAGGGTTTTGATGCCGAGTTTTTTGGCCTCTCCCCCAAGGAAGCTGCCATCATGGATCCGCAGCATCGCCAATTCCTTGAGGTGTCTTGGGAAGCTCTGGAAAATGCCGGCCATACACCCGAGAGCTTTTCAGGTCCGATTGGAGTCTTCGCCGGTTGTGGTATGGGCAGCTATTTTTATTTCAACATCTGCTCGAATGCTGACCTTGTGGACGACGTGGGCATGTTCCTGTTGCGTCATACCGGCAATGACAAGGATTTCCTCTCGACGCGGCTGAGCCATATTCTTGATCTCAAAGGCCCCAGCGTGAATGTGCAAACGGCCTGTTCAACCTCACTGGTGGCAACACATTATGCTACGCAAGCGCTGTTGACCGGTGAGTGTGATATGGCGATTGCCGGGGGTGTCACCATCGAGCTGCCGCAAAATCGCGGCTATATCTACAAAGAAGGTGAGGTCCTGTCGCCGGATGGTCATTGCCATGCCTTTGATCATCGGGCGCAGGGGACGGTTTTTGGATCGGGGGCGGGGGCCGTTATCCTTCGCCGCTTGTCAGATGCAATTGCCGATGGCGATCACATCTGGGGTGTGATCAGGGGCACGGCGATCAACAATGATGGTGCTGACAAGGCCGGGTATCTGGCTCCTTCCGTCGAAGGACAGGCCGCCGCCATATCGGAAGCCCATGTCATGGCCGATGTTACGGCAGATACGCTCGACTATGTGGAATGCCACGGCACTGGTACATATCTTGGTGACCCGATCGAGGTGGCTGCGCTGACACAGGCCTTTTCTGACACCACCGATGAGACGGGTTTTTGCAAGCTTGGATCGGTGAAAACCAATATTGGCCATCTGGATACAGCCGCCGGTGTGGCGAGTCTGATCAAGGCATCCTTGGCCCTGTATCATCAGGAAATCCCACCAAGCCTGGGCTATGAAAAACCCAATCCGGCGATCGATTTCGAAGACAGCCCGTTTCGCGTCAATGATCAGTTGACCCCATGGGCATCTCACAAAGGGCCACGACGCGCCGGAGTGAACTCGCTGGGTGTTGGAGGTACCAATGCTCATGTGGTGCTGGAGGAAGCACCCGCACGGGCCGCATCTGAGTCATCAGATTGGCCGTTCCAGTTGTTAACTATTTCTGCGCACAGCAAAAAGGCGCTTGAGGGCAATTCAGCTGCACTGGCCGCACATTTGCGTCGGCATCAGGATGAAGATCTGGCTGATATTGCATGGACCCTCAAAGAAGGCCGCCAGGGATTTGAAAAACGCCGTGTGATTGCTGCTGAAAGCCATGAGGAAGCCGCGGCGCTTCTGGAAGGCGGCGACCCTCGCCGGGTCTTTACGCATTCCGTCATCTCCGACAATCCCGATCATGTCTTCATGTTCCCCGGGGGCGGCGCACAATATGCCGGCATGGCGCGCGATCTCTATGAAACAGAGCCTGTTTTTGCCGATTGGATGGATCGCGGATTGGAGATTTTGCAGCCCAAGATCGATTATGACATCCGTTCATTGTGGCTGCCGGAACCCGGACAGGAAGCCGAGGCCGACGCGCGCCTGACCACGCCGTCGGTGCAATTACCGCTGATCATGATCACGGAATATGCGCTGGCGCAGCTCTGGATCAGTTGGGGTGTGGAACCAGCCGCGCTTGTCGGTCATTCCATGGGGGAAAACACCGCTGCTTGTGTGGCCGGTGTCATGTCCTTTGAAGACTGCATCGGCCTTGTACATCTGCGCGGCCAGCTTTTTGATACTGTGCCCGCAGGTGGCATGCTGAGCGTACCGCTGCCTGCAGATGAGTTGCGCCCGCTGCTGGGGGATGATCTGGATTTGGGCGCGGTGAACGCTCCGGGTTTGAGTATTGCAACCGGGCCTCAGGCCGCGCTTGACGCGCTTGCAGACCGATTGCAGGCGCAGGACATCGACTGTCAGCGTATCCAGATCGACATCGCCGCCCATTCCCGCATGTTAGAGCCGATCCTGCAGGATTTCGGGGACTACCTGCGCAGTATCACCCTGAACGCTCCGCAAATTCCTTTTCCGTCGAACCGGAGCGGCACCTGGATCACAACCGAGGAAGCAACTGATCCAGAATACTGGGTTGGGCATCTCAGAAACACTGTTCATTTCGCCGATTGCATCACCACACTGGCAGAAAACCCCGAACGGATTTTCATCGAGGTTGGTCCGGGCAAAGCGCTGGCCTCGTTGACGGGTCAGCATGACAAGGTTGACGCCAACCAAGTTATCGGCAGCTTGCGCCATCCAAAGGATGACATCGCTGATGACGCATATTTCCTGGCGATGCTGGGTCGGGTCTGGGCGTTGGGCGGAGATTTTGACTGGGGCCAGTATTGGGGCGAGGCGCGCCGCAATCGCGTCGTGTTGCCCAGCTACGCCTTCCAACGCGCGCCTTATTTCATTGAGCCGGGCAAAGCCCAGTCAGATGCTGAAACTCAATGGTTGATGCGCAGCGATGATCCCGCTGGCTGGGGGTATCGTGTCAGCTGGACCCCTACCTATGCTGCTTGCGATATCGACGTGGCGCAGGGCCTGGAAGATGTGCCACCAGAAAGCTGGCTTGTCTTTGAAGATGAAGCGGGGCTGTGTCGTCAATTGGCTGAGCGCCTGCGTGGTGCTGGCCATGCCGTCACCACGGTGGTTCCTGGCGACGGTTTTGCGCGCATCCATGAAGATCACTACTGTCTTGCCCCGGAGCGGGGGCGCGAAGGCTATGACATGCTGCTCAGGGATTTGTCGGATCAGAGCCGCCTGCCCACACGTATCGTGCATGGCTGGTCCCTGACAGACCGTGAAAGTTTCCGCCCTGGCAGCAGTTTCTTCCATCGCAATCTGGAGCAAGGCTTTTACAGTCTCTTTTTCCTGGCGCAGGCGATTGGCGAAGAAGACCTACCAATGCCGCTGCACATGCATGTGCTGAGTTCGGGCGCATTACAGGTTCGGGATGAAGATTTACCGCACCCGGAAAAAGCCACGCTGACAGGTCCTACGCGGGTGATCCCGCGCGAGTTTCCCGGCCTGACATGTGCCCTGCTCGATATCGATCTGCCTCAAGCCGAAGGCAAACGCCGCCGCCCGGCGCTGCCCGGCGACATGGTGGGTCAGGTGCTTGAGGATCTGCTGGCAGAACCTGCCACGCTGACGGCGGCCATTCGCGGCGGCAAACGCTATGTACAGGGGTACCGGTCGCAGCCTCTGCCTGAGCCTGACATTGCAGATTTACCTCTGCGAAACGGGGGCACTTATCTGATCACCGGTGGGTTCGGAGGTATTGGGCTCACATTGTCCGAAGCTCTGATCCGCAAAACCGGAGCCAACATCGTTCTTATGGCCCGTAGCCCTCTGCCTGCGCGTGACAGCTGGGAACAAATACTGCATCAGAATGCTCCGCAGGACCGAACCGTCCGGAACATCCGCGCCATCCAGACACTTGAAGCCGCTGGCGGGAAGGTCCTGCCGATTGCTGGGGACGTCAGCAATGTCGAAGACATGCAGCGCATCATTGCGCGCAGCGCGCAAGAGTTCGGAGAAATCCATGGTGTCATTCATGCCGCTGGCTTGATCGATGACGCGCCCATTATGACCAAGTCCATGATGGAGATTGAAGACGTCTTTACCCCCAAGATTCACGGCACACAGGTGCTTGATCAGGTATTTCCTGACGGGGCGCTTGACTGGCTGGTTCTGTTTTCCTCGAGCTCGACGGCAACCGCGCCCATTGGGCAGATAGATTATGTGGCCGCAAATGAGTATCTCAACGCCTACGCGCGCGCGCGCTCGGAAGACCAAACACAGGTGTTGGCTGTAAACTGGGGCATCTGGTCCGATGTGGGCATGGCCGCAGACGCCATGGAAACGCGTATCGGGCCCGAAGAAGCGCCGGTTGAACCGATTGACCAACCCATGTTGGACAACGCCACTTTTGACCGGTCCGGAAATCGGGTTTTTACCGCAGAGTATGAAGTGGCGGAGCGCTGGTTCCTTGATGATCACCGTACCAAGGCGGGTCAGGCGCTGGTGCCGGGCACAGGCTATCTGGAGCTTGCCTCCGAAGCCCTGCGCGCCCAAGGCGAAACCGGCCCGTTCGAAATTCGCGACCTTTATTTTCTGCGCCCGCTGGCTGTTGACGATGATGCCGGGCAACAAGTGCAACTGCGCCTGCCACGCAGCGATATGGGCTATGATCTGGTGATACAGAGCGCACCTGAAGGGGGATCGAGCTTTGAGATGAACGCGCAGGCCAGCCTGTCGCTCTTGCCGCTGGAAAACCCAGAACCTCTTGATATTGCTGCTATCATCGCCCGATGCGCTCCGCAGTACAAAGCCGAAGAAAATGCGCGCCTGACAGCTGCACAAGAAGCACATTTGAAGTTCGGCCCACGCTGGCAGGTTCTGACCCAAACAGCACTTGGAGCCGAGGAAGGGATCGCCCATCTCAGCCTGCGTGTAAGCCTAACTGACGATCTGACCGCAGGCTATGATCTGCACCCCGGCTTGATGGATTTGGCTACGGGTTGGGCGATGGAGTTGATCGAAGGCTATCAACCTACCCATCTGTGGGTACCCGTCTCGTATCGTTCCGTGAAAGTGTACCAGCCGCTTGGGCCACAAATCGTAAGCTGGGTGCGCAGCGCTGGTGACAATCAGGCTGACGGCGAAACGGCCAGTTTCGATGTCATAATTGCCCTGCCTGATGGCAGTGTCTGTGTCGAAGTCGAAGGCTTCACCATTCGGCGAATAGAATCCGTTGCCGACTTTGCCCATAGTGAAGCACCAAACACCGCGAGTACGGGTGATGTGGAACTTGCACAACCTCTGTCGCCTGCCGAAGAGCGCCTGCGTCATAACTTGTCGCAAGGTATTTCCTCGACAGAAGGCGCTGACCTCTTCTTCCGCGCACTAAGGTTGAACCAATCGCAGGTCATTCTCTCATCATTGGACCTGAACGGACTGATTGAACAGGCCGCAGAGACGGGCGCGTCCACCGGTGACAGCGAGCAGAAATTCCAGCGCCCAGACCTCGACGGGGAATATGTGGCGCCGGACAATGATATTGAACGTCGATTGGCCGGGTTCTGGCAGGAGCTGCTGGGGGTTGATCAGATCGGGGTCGAGGACAGTTTCTTCGACCTTGGAGGGCATTCCCTGATCGCCGTCCGGCTTTTTGCGCAGATTCGGAAAACCTACAATGTGGACTTCCCTATTTCAGTGCTGTTCGAGGCGCCTACTATTCGCAAATGTGCCGAATTGATCGCCGCACGTGGTGTCCCCACCGAGGGCACTGCGGAAGTGACCCCAGCAAATGCACCAGTCGCACCTACACGTCGCTTTACGCATCTGGTGCCGATGCATTCGGGCGAAGGTGGATCGAAGACACCCTTCTTCCTGGTGGCGGGCATGTTTGGCAATGTGCTCAACTTGCGCCATCTGGCCCATCTGATCGGATCCGACCGACCCTTCTATGGACTGCAGGCTCGCGGCCTTTACGGCGACGAGGAGCCCCACCGTGATCTGTGCGAAGCGGCATGTGATTATATCGCCGAAATGCGTCAGGTTCAGCCACATGGCCCCTATATGTTGGGTGGGTTTTCCGGCGGTGGTATTACCGCTTACGAGATTGCCCGCCAGTTAACGGAAGCAGGTGAGGAAGTTCTGGCGTTGATCATGCTGGATACACCTTTGCCGGTCCCCCGGGCGTTGAGTACGCGGGATCGAGCGGTGATCCAGTGGCTTGAGCTGAAGAAGAAGGGGTTATCTTACCCGATAACTTGGCTAAAAAACCGTATCGCCTGGGAGGTCGAGAAACGACAGCGTCGTCTTGAAGACGATACCACGACAGCAGGTCAAAATTTCCACGATACCGCCATTGAAGCTGCGTTTTTGGAAAGTATCGCCAATTACCCGCTCAAACCTTGGGATGGGCCGCTGACTCTGTTCCGCCCGCCACTTGTTGGTAAATGGCAGGTCGCGCCAGACCGTCTGGTCAATGACGATCGCGACTACCTGAGCCCTGATAATGACTGGACCGAATGGGCTCCTAAACTTGAGATACATGAAGTCCCCGGAGATCATGACTCCATGGTGTTGGAGCCCAATGTACGAGTACTCGCGGCTCGGATGCGGCGCAGTCTGGAAGCCGCAGACAAATCCGCACTCTCTACCCCTCTTCGACAACTCCGGCAGGAGGCGGCTGAATAAAAATGTCCGGTTCTGCCGTCCTTACCATTATTCTGAATTATAAGACTGCCGAGATGAGCCTGCGCTCAGCCGAAGCAGCCCTCAAGGCAATGGAAGGTGTCGAAGGCGAAATCATCCTTGTCGACAATAATTCACAAGACGGGTCATTTGAGCGGATGTGTGCACATGCCGCCTCGCAAGGTTGGAATAAAAACAACAGGGTCAGAGTACTGCAATCCGAGCACAATGGTGGTTATGGAGCAGGCAACAACGTTGGTATTCGCGCCAAGCTCAGCAATGGGCATGCACCTGATTACATTTATGTGCTGAACTCTGACGCTTTTCCCGAAAAAGAGGCCATCCGTATCCTGCGTGATCATCTCGATACCAACCCACAAACTGGTTTTGCCGGCAGCTATATTCACGGCGAAGATGATGATCCGCATCTGACCAGTTTCCGCTTTCCGTCGATCGCCAGTGAATTTGAAAGCGCAATCCGCTTTGGGCCGGTTAGCCGGATTCTGGCGCATCGTGTTGTTCCAATTCCAATCCCCGATCACAGTCGCCCAGTCGATTGGCTGGCTGGGGCAAGTCTGATGATGCGTCAAAGCCTCCTTGATGAAATTGGTTTGTTTGACGAGACCTTCTTTCTGTATTTCGAAGAAACAGATTTATGCCGCCGCGCTGCAAAAGCCGGGTATCAGACATACTATTTGCGAGACAGTCGCGTCATGCATATCGGTTCGGTATCGACTGGCATGAAGTCCTGGAGCCGAGTGCCAACGTATTGGTTCGACTCGCGTCTATACTATTTCACTAAAAACCACGGTGCTCTTTATGCGGTTGGGGCGACCCTTGCTCATCTGAGCGGCGGTTTTCTGCATTGGCTACGTTGTCTGATTACCCGCAGGAAACGCGACGTACCGCCTTTCTTTCTAACGACTTTAGCTTGGCACGATTTAAAGGCTGGCCTGTACGCTTGCCTGCCCAATAATAGGCGAGAACATCGGCCTGATCCTATTCCTGGAGAGTAACATATGCCCTTTTCAACCCTGTTGATCGGCCATGAATCCTTACTTGTGCAATGCGGAACAATGCTGCTTGAGGCCGGTCACAATATTCGAGGTGTTGTAACCCGAAATCCGGATGTGCGGAATTGGGCTGAAGGCCAGTCGCTGACGGTTCACGCGCCGGGTGCGGACCTCGCTGACCGGGTCGCTGATACCGAGTTTGACTGGCTGCTCAGTATCGCCAATCTTGATCTTCTGCCGCAGACGCTTCTGGATCAGGCCCGCAAAGGGGCGGTCAATTTCCATGATGGTCCCTTGCCTCGCTATGCCGGGCTGAACGCGCCGGTCTGGGCGCTTTTGAATGGAGAAGTTCGGCACGGCATCAGCTGGCACTTGATCACATGCGAAGTGGATAAAGGCGACATTATCACCCAGCGTCATGTGGATATCGGCGTAAACGACACGGCATTGACGCTCAACACCAAATGCTATGGCGCTGCGATGGACAGTTTTCCCGATGTCATCGCAGCGCTTGAGGCGGGCGTTCCCAACCCACACTTTCAGGACCTGAGCCAGCGCAGTTATTTTGCCCGTGACGCGCGCCCCGGGGCCGGAGCACAGATTGATTTCAGCGCCCCGGCCACACAGATTGCCACACTGGTACGTGCCCTTGATCATGGAGACTACTGGAACCCGCTGACCTGCCCTAAGCTGGACACCGGAGAACAGATCTATCTGGTTGGCCAGGCCGAGGTTCAATCATCGGAACCGGCCGCACCGGGTACAATTCTGGCCCGCGATGCGGAAAGCTTGACCATCGCCACCGGACAGGACGCCATCAGATTAAGCCAGTTTAGAGACTGTTTTGGCAAAGGGATCACGGCGGCAGACATCGCCCCGGATTGCAATGTGCTCCCCTTGTTCAGTGCCGCGGACCGGGCCGAGCTTACCGCCACACTCGCCCCCACTGCCAAAGCAGATATTCACTGGCGGAAACCATTGGAAACACTGAAACATTCCGATCTGCCACTGATTGAGCGGAATGCGCCCGCATCCGCGGTGATTACACATATCGTAAATGGAAGCGCCACATTCGAGAAAGCCGCCACTGCGCTGGCCGCGCTTTTCCTGCGCCAAGGGGGAGGTGATACTCTGAATCTGGCTCTATCTCTGCCCGAAACGGCCTCAGACTATATCAGCGACTGGGTGCCAGTCACCGTGTCATCGGGTAATACCATGGTAGAGCTACAGGCCGGGCTGACACAGGACATCACTGCGGCCCGGGCACGTGGCGGGTTTTCCATTGACCTGCCCGCGCGTCTGTCCCGGTCCAGAGATGATCATTTTGCTATGCCGCAGCTTGGCTTGACGGATACAAACGCAGAGCTGATCCCCGGCACCAGCCTGACCCTGTCGCTTGTAGAGGGTCAGATTCAGCTCTGTGCCGACAGTGGCCATATCAGCGCCGAGGCGCTGGCCCTGATCGCCGCCCGGCTTGAGGCCATCATGGCACAGTTGGATACCCCAGAGACGGTTGGAAAACCCATCCGCGATCTATCCCTGATGTCTGAAGCCGAGCGGGTGAAAATCCTGACGGAATGGAATGCGACCGACACGGACTATGATCACACGACCTGCATTCACCAGCACTTTGAAACCCAAGTCGCCCGGACGCCCGACGCCACTGCGCTGGCTTTCGAAGATCAAAGCTTTAGCTACGATGCCTTGAACCGTGCGGCCAACCGGGTTGCGCATGTTCTGCAGGATATGGGGGTTGGTCCCGGCACTTTGGTCGGGTTGCATGTCAAACGCTCGCCGCAGCTTGTGATCGCAGCTCTGGGTATTCTCAAAGCTGGCGGTGCCTATGTGCCGATGGACCCTTCTTACCCGGCGGATCGCACTGCGCTGTATCTTCAGGATAGCGCCGCACCCGTTGTCATCACCGAGACCGATCTCGCCCGGAACTTGCCGGAATCCGGGGCGCAGCTACTGTCAATCGATGCGGATTCGCGCCTGTCTGCTGCGGCTGACAGCAACCCCGACAGCACCGTGACGGCAGATGATCTGGCCTATGTGATCTATACGTCAGGTTCGACCGGACGACCCAAGGGCGTGATGATCGAACACCGCAATGTATCGAACTTCTTCACCGGCATGGATGGGCGTATTTCACATGACCCGGCAGGTGTCTGGATGGCAGTCACCAGCTTGTCCTTCGATATTTCCGTGCTGGAGTTGTTCTGGACACTGGCCCGCGGTTTCAAGGTTGTTCTGAGCGATGATGATAACCGCGCCCTTGTGGCGGGCGACAGTACCCCTGCGCGCGGAAGCACCGGACGTGGCATGGACTTCAGCCTCTATTACTGGGGTAATGATGACGGCGTCGGGCGCGATAAATACAAATCCCTGCTAGAGGGGGCAAAATTCGCCGACAAGCACGGATTTTGCGCTGTCTGGACGCCCGAGCGTCACTTCCACGCCTTTGGCGGTCCCTATCCGAACCCATCAGTCACTGGCGCAGCCGTCGCAGCCGTCACCGAGAGCCTATCGGTCCGCGCGGGCTCCTGTGTCGCCCCCCTGCACCATCCGGCCCGGATCGCCGAGGAATGGGCCATCATCGACAATCTGACCAACGGACGTGCGGCGCTGGCGATCGCTTCTGGCTGGCAACCTGATGATTTCGTTCTGCGCCCAGAAAACACCCCGCCGGACAACAAGCCAGCCATGCTGCAATCCATCGATATCCTGCGCAAACTCTGGAAGGGAGAGCCCGTCGAGTTTCCAAAGAAGTCCGGAGAAATGCACGCTGTTGTCACTCAGCCCCGGCCGGTTTCGAAGACGCTTCCAGTATGGGTCACCACAGCAGGCAACCCGGCAACCTGGAAAGAGGCTGGCGCCATTGGCGCAAATGTCCTGACCCACCTTCTGGGACAAAGCGTCGATGAAGTCGCTGACAAAATCGGTCTCTACCACAGCGCATTGCGCGAAGCAGGCCATGACCCGAAGGACCACACAGTCACCCTGATGTTGCATACATTCGTCGGAGCGGATCGTGAAGAGGTACGCGAAGTGGCGCGCGAACCGATGAAGGATTACCTGCGCTCCGCTGCAGGATTGATCAAACAATATGCCTGGGCCTTCCCCGCCTTCAAGAAACCCGAGGGCGTCAGCAATGCGTTCGAACTGGACCTGGGCTCGCTTGAAGAAGAAGAACTTGAGGGCATTCTTGATTTCGCCTTCCTGCGGTATTTCGAAGACTCGGGTCTTTTTGGCACGGTCGAAGACTGCTTGGCGCGCGTCGAAGAGCTCAAGCGCATTGGCGTGGATGAGATTGCCTGTCTGATCGACTATGGCGTCCCGGTGGATCAGGTGCTTGAGGGGCTTAAACCTCTGGCCGAAGTTCTGCGCCTGTCCAATCAGGATACAGAACCGGCCGAGGATGATTTCTCGATCGCAGCGCAAATTCATCGCCACAAGGTTACGCATATGCAGTGTACCCCCAGCATGGCGCAGATGCTGGTTATGAATGACGAGGCCCGTCAGGCGATGGCGCGCCTCAAGCACATGATGATCGGGGGCGAGGCGCTACCCGGCTCACTGGTTTCGGAATTGGCCGAGATCACCTCGGCACATGTTGAGAACATGTATGGGCCGACCGAAACCACCATCTGGTCGACGACTGAAACTGCAACTCCGGTGTTGGGTACGGTCAACATCGGTCGACCGATTGCCAATACTCAGGTTTATGTTCTGGACGAAGATCAAAACCCACTACCCACTGGTGTCGCGGGTGAGCTTTACATTGGCGGGGCTGGCGTTGCCCGTGGGTACTGGCAGCGTGAAGACTTAACGGCCGAGCGTTTTGTGCCTGACCCATTCAACAACCAACCCGGTGCTCGGATGTACCGGACAGGAGATCTGGCGCGCTGGCGTCCGGACGGGCGACTCGATTTCCTGGGGCGGGCGGACCATCAGGTCAAGCTGCGCGGATACAGGATTGAATTGGGAGAGATCGAAAGTGTTCTGGATGCCCAATCAGGCATTCGCCAGTCCGTTGTTATGGCCCGCGAAGACACTCCGGGCTTGACCCAGTTGGTCGGCTATCTGATCGCGGATGGCGACCTGAATGAACGGGCGCTGCGGGATACGCTGACCGGACAACTGCCCGAATTCATGATCCCCGCACATTTCGTTACGCTGGACAGCTTTCCACTGACGCCCAACAAGAAAATTGATCGTAAGGCGTTGCCAGCCCCTCGGCCCCGCAAGGCCGCTCCAACCACACAGACCCAGGTGGTGCAAACCACCGACCCCGCACCCGCAGCAGCATCGGGTGGAACGGCTGTTCGACAGGTTGCCGCGATATGGTCCCGGATTCTGGGCATTCAGGATATCGGCCCGCGCGACAATTTCTTTGACCTTGGCGGGCATTCACTACTGGCCGTACAGGCGCATCGGGAAATCAAGAAAGAGCTAAATGTTCCGGGTCTCAGCATCACGGATATTTTCCGGTTCCCAATGTTGGGTGTACTAGCTGCCAAGATCGAAGAAAAAACAGAGGGCGCGGCTGGAACCGGTTCAACTTCAGAAACCACCCCGACAACGGAAGGATCTGTCCAATCCGACAAGGCCGCAAAACGCAGCGACGCCATGTCGCGCCGACGGGAAATGCGCGCCCGACGTCAAAAGCAGGCGTGACAGAACTTGATCTGATCCGCGCTGAATTACGTGGCTTGGTCGACCCCGATGTTGGGAGCGGTGTCACCGATCCCAAGGCGCCCGAAGGCGCGTTATTTCCCAAAGAAGCCTCTGCTGTAGATCGTGCCGTCCCAAATAAAGCAGGTCGTGCGGCGGCCCATCAAACCACGGCAGAGATCGGCCACCATGAAAGCTCTGTCCTGATGGTCCCTGATCGCAGCTTAATCTGACCTGCGGGCTTAGTAGGCTCCATCACTCATTATGAGGGTACCTGCAAAGCTGTCGTCGCTAATGATCAGGTAGTTCGCAGTATCGATATCTAACCCAACACACCCCTTTGATCCTGATTTGGAAGAAGTAATTTGCACCCCGGCGGAGCGGGCTTGGCTTACAACTCAACCTCAGAAACAGTGTCCCTGCGTCTCTGCCTAATCCCCCATCGGCAGAGCCCTGAGCTTTATTGCCAACACTGGGACGCCTGACCGTGTTCCTTGAAGATGGTCGCTTGGATCACTCGCACCCTGACCGCCATCGCAAACGGTCATAAGCAATCCGACATCAGCAGTCTGGTGTCCTGGGATTGCGCTGCAGACGTGTGATCGGCGCACCGCTTACTTGCAATCCATCCGCGTGGATAATGTAGAATGCGTTTTGGCACGGGACCATGCCTATATGTTCATAACGGTACCACCACATCTGGCGTTGTCGAAGGCCATGCAGCGGATCAAGGGGCGCTCATCCCGCCGTGTTCAGATGGCATTTCCGGACTTGCTCAAGCGCTAGTGGGGAAGGCGGTTCCGGGTTTGCTGGAACTTCGCCACAACTTCGGAAAATATCACCGACGACTTCATCATACGTCATCAGGAGTTACAGTCCAAACGCGATGCTGCCGACGTCAGCCTGTATGTGGTTCACTTGTCCGAAAAATAGTGCGGATCAATATCCGGTACCACGCAACACAACACCGACTGTCGCGAATATAATGCCCAGATCAGTGCGTAAAGACAGTTGTCCAGCATACGAAGTGTCAAAATCGGCACGGCTGGCAAAGCTGCTGGCATTACGCTGAGATACCTGCCACAGGCCAGTCAGCCCGGGGCGCATAGAATAGTAAGCTTTACCCGGATATAAATTTTTTTGCTCCGGCATCATCGGGCGTGGACCAACAAGGCTCATTTCACCGGCCAGAACATTCCAGAGCTGCGGCAACTCATCCAATGATGCCTTACGCATCAATTGACCGATTTTTGTGACGCGCGGATCGTTTTTGAGCTTCTGGGTTTCGTCCCATTCACGCTTGGCAGTTGGGTCTCGCGTCAGGTGATCTGCCAGCAAAACATGCGCATTGGGAACCATGCTGCGTAGTTTCCACATGGTGAATTCTTTGCCATCACGGCCAATACGCGTTTGTCCGTAGAATGGATTGCTTCCATCTCGCGCGACAAGCAATGCCAAAAACAACAGAGTCGGCAGGACGATCGGCAAGGCCAGAAGAATCAGAGCAATATCAAGGATGCGTTTAAAGAAGTTTGAGTAAACGCCCACCTGCGGAAAGCGATATACTCCATGTTCGACCTGAATAATAACAGGTTGCGATTCTCTCGGAATATCAGTGTATTGAACTGTCACTTTTTAACTCACAAACACATGAATCACGGTGGATTCATACTCGTTACAACACGCTTACCAGCACTCACATCGAACCGAGGCCGCAAAAAATCAATAAAGACCCCAATTATGGCGAAAATTCTGCCACGCCACAACGTTAACACATTTTAACTCGGGTCCACAAATAGTCATTGTCCACAAATCAAAAAATCTTACGGCGCTCCAACAATCCTAAGTTCCAGGCGCGATGAATGTTTCTGGTTTCGCTACTCTTATGGCCGTCTGGCGATTTTTGATGCTCGAGCGGAGACAAAAGGAGAGTTGAGAATATCGGCTACGATTCTCAATTGTTCCCAAGCCGCACGCAAACAAGTTTTTGGTTAATTGGATGATGTTTTCCGATAGTTCCGAAGCAGAGCGAAATGATTAAAGATCGACAACGATCCTCGGTGCTTCGACGCGTCATTGTAAGACGACCAATTCGTAGTCTTGTACTTTGTGGCCCCCCAGCTGCTCATGCGCTCCAGCCATCACGCTGGTTTCGCAAGATGTGTCACCTCAGGCCATTTGTGCAATAAAACCCGACAAAGCCTACTGGCTTGTAAAATGATCGTAAAAAAGCTAATTTCATTCAGTATAGTAGGATAATAATGTCGAAATGACATAACTCACGACTGGTACCTAGTTTTTTAGGGGGTAATGATTGAAATGTTTACAAAACAGATCGGGGCGGGATTCGCCGCCGCTATCGTTCTGTTGTGCGCAACGTCTGCGGGCGCAGCAACGATAAATTTCAACGTTGACCGCAGCTATACCAATGGCTCTAATAATTATACCAGTACGGATGGATCAGTAACCGTCGGCGTGGATGGTGTTCGGGTCAACAACTCAGGCACAATCATCAATACTTCTAATTTCTGGACTGCAAGCTGGGATGGGGCCAGCAATCGCAGTGGATTGGGCGTTTATGACTGCCGCTGGCAAAACCGGTGCTTGGACAATCATTTGATCGACGGGCGGGGCCCGGACGAATTCGCGCTGATTGATTTCGGCGACCTGACAGTTGAAGTGACATCGGTCACCTTCTCTTACTGGGACCGCCGCGATACGTTCGCATTCGGCACCTATGACAGCTCTGTGCTTCCGGCCACAGCCGTGATTTACGAAGAAAACTTAGGTGACGGAAACTCTAATCCTTACACACATTACTTTGGCGCAGGAGAGGTCACAGGCTCGCTCATCGGGTTCGGCGCTGACAGCTGGCGTGATAACTTCGCACTACAAAGCATCACGTTCAATGTGTTGTCTGCGGTGCCCTTGCCTACTGGTCTCGCACTGCTTTTGACAGGGTTATGTGGGCTCGGGTTTATGCATCGTCGCCGTCAATTCGCCTGACCAAAAGCGCAATATTCTGATTGAAAGCCAGCGCACTTCACAAGCTGGCTTTTGTGGCGCTTCAGAAGTATGTTCCACTTCCAAAGCCACATTTCATTTGACGGTCTGGACTGGTGCCATGGCGGCTTTATCGATACTCGGTCTGATCGTCGGAACAGTTCTGAAACTTGCCTCTCAACATAGTGTATGGAGCGCTGGAGCACGTTTATTCGACAATCTCACCCGCGGGTGGTTTGTGTTAGCGCTTCTGCTTGTAATGGCCGTCTTCCGCTTGGGGCTTTGCCGTCTTGGGGCGCTTGGGCGCACCCATCGACCATGTTCTCGCCCACAATGGAGCGCGAGTCGTGGCGCTGGAGGTCTTTTGCGAGCGTCATGAAGTATGGCGATGATAAAGGACGCAATCTTGCAGGACTTCAAGGCATGGCCTATACAATGATTGGGTTTAAATTACGGGAAACATTGCGATACTACAGGCATTTGCGGAATTACGCGATCGCGTCCAGCCCCCCATTTCTCTTAGTATAGGTTCTTTTGCCTCATTCTGTACCGGATACCAAGAATGCTCCGTTTGTCTGAGATACCACCTCGTGTCACTTTAATATGGAGGCTTGTTCTCGTGGCGTATTCAGGAGATTAACAGTATGGAACTGGACCAGTTGAAAGACCAGCGCATACTTGCTGTCGATCTCGACGGCACGCTTCTGCGGTCTGACATGTTGTTTGAAAGTTTCTGGTCAGCGACCAGCCGGGACTGGCACGCGCCTCTGGGTGCTGCATTTGCGCTGGCTGGAGGGCGGGCGGCGCTCAAACGCAGTCTCGCGGGGCGGATGGATATAGATGTCACGACGCTGCCTTATGACCCGCAGGTCATCGATTATATCAATGCATGGCGGTCGGAGGGGGGAACAGTTTTTCTGGTCACGGCGTCCGACGAGACGATTGCCCAAGAGATTGCCCAGCATCTTGATATTTTTGATGGCGTCTACGGCTCGAACGGGGTCCGCAATCTCAAATCCAGTGAAAAAGCCGCCTTTTTGACCGACCAATTCGGGCGCGGTGGCTATGCCTATATGGGGGATGCGGAGGCGGATCTGCCGGTCTGGGAGAGCGCAAATAGGGCGGTCACGGTCAACCTACCTGCGCCCCTGCGCCAACGTGTTGACGGTTTGGGGTTGGAAGTTGAACATTTGTCCACCGCCCAACCCGGCCTGCGGGATTATCTCAAGGCGATCCGGGTGCATCAATGGCTGAAGAACCTTTTGGTCTTTCTGCCGATGTTGGCGGCCCACCAGCTCGACGCCGAGACCTTTCTGCAAAGCCTTCTGGCCTTCGTGGTCTTCTCTATCGTGGCCTCCAGCATCTATGTTCTCAATGACTTGCTCGACTTGCGCTCCGACCGGGCGCATCCCACGAAATGCAAGCGCCCCTTCGCGGCGGGCACAATCCCGATCGCTCATGCCACCTACCTGATCGCCGCGTTGATGGGACTGGGCCTGATCCTGTCCCTGTTTCTCGGTGGAGCCTTCATTGGGATTATGCTGCTCTATGTCGTTGTCACTACGCTCTATTCGCTCTGGCTGAAACGCAAAGCGATCATGGATATCGGCACATTGGCTGCGCTCTATACCACGCGGATCATCGCAGGCGCCGTGGCAACGGGTATTACGCTGTCGATGTGGCTTCTGGCCTTCTCGATTTTCTTCTTCCTGTCGCTGGCCATCGTGAAACGGCAGGCGGAATTGATGGACAGTGCTGCGCGCGGCAAGCTCAAAGCTGCCGGGAGAGGCTATGTTGTCGATGACCTACCTGTTCTGGTCATGATGGCTGTAGCGTCCGGCTATGTGGCCGTCCTGGTTATGGCGCTCTACATCCAGTCGCCTTCGGTTTCGGAGCTTTACACAAACCCCAAATTTTTGGGCGCCATCTGCGGCATCCTGCTCTACTGGATCTCCCGGGTCATCCTGTTGGCGCATCGTGGCCAAATGCACGAGGACCCGGTCGTCTTTGCTGCACGAGATCGGCAAAGTCGGATCTGTGCTATATTGATCATCCTCGTCGCCGCTGGTGGGACGCTGTTGTGAGCATCATACGTATAGCGGTTCTCTATGCCTTGTTTGCCGTGATCGCGACAGTGATCAACCTCGGCGTCCAGAGGCTGGTTCTGTCGTGGAACAGTGACGCAACTGGCTTTGCGCTGGCGGTCTTTTGCGGCACGCTCGCGGGCCTCGTCGTCAAATATACCCTCGACAAACGCTGGATTTTTGCCGATTTCAGTACAGGTTTCAAAGCGCACGGCCAGAAATTTACGCTCTACACGATCATGGGAATTGTCACGACAGCGATCTTTTGGGGTACGGAAACAGCGTTTTGGCTGATCTGGGACACGGATATGATGCGTGAACTTGGCGCTGTGTTGGGGCTCTCGGTGGGTTATGTCGTCAAATATTTCCTCGATCGACGCTTTGTCTTTCAGAATACCCAAAAGGCGGCGGCGGTATGACAGAGCTTTCGGGCTGGGGCGGTTTTCCCAAACATTACGGGGTGGCAACAGAGCCTGAGAACGAGACTGCATTGGTCGAAGCTGTCACGGCTGGGGCGGTGATCGCGCGCGGCAATGGGCGGGCCTATGGTGACAGCGCGATTGGCTTGCGCAGCACGGTCAATATGCACAGGTTCAACCACATGCTCAGCTTTGACCGGCAAAGCGGAATTCTGGTGGCTGAGGCGGGCGTTCTGCTCAGTGATATCATCCCGGCGTTTTTGCCTCATGGATGGTTCCCCCCGGTCACGCCGGGGACGAAATTTGTCACCCTCGGAGGCATGATCGCAGCGGATGTTCATGGCAAAAACCATCACAAAGATGGCAGTTTCCGCAACTTCGTGGACTGGCTGGACGTGATGGATACCGAAGGCGTCGTGCATCGCTGCAGCCGCAATGAGAAACCCGAGCTGTTCGAGTGGACAATAGGTGGCATGGGGCTCACGGGTATTATCTTGCGCGCCGGAATCCGGTTGAGAGCGGTACCCTCTGCATGGATCCGGCAGACCGCGCAGGCCCTTCCCAATCTCGACGCCGTCATCACTGCTTTTGAAGCGGCACATGAGGCCACCTATTCGGTTGCCTGGATCGATTGCCTGCAATCTGGTGATGCCCTTGGGCGAGCCATTCTGATGCTGGGGGAGCATGCCATACCGGAAGAGTTGTCTGATGACGCGGCACGCTACCCGTTCGAAATCCCGAAAAAGATGCGGCGCAGCGTCCCCTTCGCGCCGCCCTTCAGCCCGTTAAACGGCCTCACGGTTCGGGCTTTTAACGCGCTTTATTACTGGAATGGATGCCGCAAATCCGGGACCAGCTTTCTCGATTATGACAGCTATTTCTACCCGCTCGATGCCATCCACGGCTGGAACAGGATCTATGGGAGACGCGGCTTCATGCAGTTCCAGTGCGTTCTGCCGCTGGAGACATCGCGCAAGGGACTTCACGCGCTGCTCAAGACTACCTCGCAGGAAAAAGCCGGTTCCTTTCTTGCCGTACTCAAACGGTTTGGGCCGCAGGATAGCGCCTTCTCCTTTCCCATGCTGGGTTATACACTGGCCCTCGACTTCCCCGCCACGCCTAAGATGATCGCGTTGATGTGCAAGCTGGACGAGATCACGTTGGAACATGGCGGGCGTTTTTATCTCGCCAAGGACAGCCGCATGAGCGCACAGACATTGCATGCCTCCGATCCCCGTACTGAGCAATTCCGGCAGATGCGAACGCAACTTGGTGCAGCGGAGGCATTTCAGTCACATCAATCACAAAGGCTGGATCTATGAGCAAAGGAACAGTCCTGCTTCTCGGCGCGCGCTCCGATATCGGTCGTGCAACAGCGCATCGCTTTGCCAAAGAAGGCTATGACATCCAACTTGCTGCACGCGATAGTACCGCGCTGGAAAAGACCCGGACGGATATGGCTTTGCGTCACAACGTGGAGGTAAGCCTACACGACTTTGACGTGCTGGACAGTGCCGCGCATACCGGGTTCGTCGACGCTCTGCCTGTCTTGCCGGACGTGGTGATCTGCGCCATCGGACTGATGGGGGATCAGATCGAGAATGAACGTGACATCGAGGCTGCTACCCGCGTGATGCGGAGCACCTATGAGGGTCCGGCGCACATTCTGGGTCTTCTGGCGGAGCGGTTCGATGCGCGGGGTTCCGGGCAGATCGTGGGCATCAGTTCCGTGGCGGGCAATCGCGGACGGGCCAAGAATTATGTCTATGGCTCTGCCAAGGCAGGCTTTACCGCCTATCTCTCCGGCCTGCGCAACCGGATGGCCAAACGCGGGATCCACGTAATGACGGTGCTGCCAGGGTTCGTGAATACGCAGATGACCGCAGGTATGGACCTGCCCGAAAAACTGACGGCAGAACCCGAAGAGGTGGCTGATGCGATCTTCAAGGGCTTACGCAAAGGCCGGAACATCATCTACGTGCGCCGCATCTGGTTTGTGATCATGGCGATTATTGGTGCGATCCCGGAAGGCGTATTTAAGAAGATGGATATTTGACGCGCTGTGCACGTGCAGTTCGCGCCAGCAAAAGCCCTTGGTGGGTCCGCTCCGCTTCTCTAGATTTAGCAAAAGTGAATACGCGCGGGATCAAGACCGCAGGGGGGTAACAAATTGTGCGCGACGACGGTTCGGGCTATTTTAGAGAACGAAAACCACTTTTAAAGTGCACGTTTCCGATGGTTGTCGTTAGCCACCTTCTGAAACGCATTTCGACAATGTAATAACTCAGCAAAGATGTAATGTACGTTATAGTACAAACAGCGATGACCAGCCAAAAATCGTTACCACGTGAAAAATCCATTAGGGCTCCAACCAACAGCAAAACGGGCACGTGAAACAGGTAGGTGCTATACGATAGATCACCCAAGTGAGGCCCAATTTTGCCTACACCTGACGACAGTTTAAGAAACACATCCTCAGTGAGAAAAAAGCCAACAACCATCGCGACTGAAAAAGCCTCTTTGTACCAAGGGAACCTTAACTCTAACGACGCTAAAGCGACGCTGGCGCATATAGCAGCGATGGTATAGCGACGCGTTCTTGGCCATTCCTGCATACGGAAGAGTTTAATTCCAACCAAATATATCAAAACACCAAAAGCAAAATTAAAGAGTACGATGTTAGATGCAATTGGTCCGACTGGAAGTCCGAAACGGCCGCCAATTGGCAACGCTAAAACTACAGCTACGGCGATCACCAAAGACCATTTTTTGTTAATCAATAAGGCAACGGCCAGGATTGCGTAAAAAAACATCTCGAAATTAAGTGTCCAGCCCACTGTAAGAACTGGGATGTAACCTATCCCAGATGCGTGTTCATGAGGGATAAAGAGCATTGAAAACAAAACGTCCCTCAAGGTTGACCCATGCAGGAAACTTACGGCGTCCCAATTCGCGAACGGGAGAACCGCCAAAAAGACCACTGTCGCCAGCCAATAGGCCGGTATGATGCGGGTCGCTCTATCCCGACAAAACCGTGCCGCTGAGACATGGCCGCGAGAAATGGACATGGCCATAACTAAACCGCTGAGAACAAAAAAAATGTCGACGCCGAGGCTTCCGTGATAAGTAAAGAACGCCTCTATTTTGTTTTCAGGCTCAAAGTCTCGATATACCTGAATGTAATGATGAAAAACGACCATCCAGGCTGCTAGAGCTCGAAGCCATTGGAGGCTAACCACTTTTTCTGTCATTGGGCGCTATGATTTATTTGTTTTCAGGATGTTACATATATCAGACGTTTGCTTTCAGTGCTATAGACGCTGTCGTTTTCCAGTTTATAGAATGGCTTTCTCAATGGTCCCGATGACTCGTACATTTTGACCGGGAATTTGGAGGCGATGGCTTACGACCTTTAATGCTCTTCTAATTTAAGTTGCCTAATATATCAGTTCGAAAGCTGGTGGCAGACATTCCCGGATTCAAGCCGAGGTGTCCGTCAGGAAACAGCCTCAGCTTTCCGAAAAACTGACGGCGGAAAACTCGGGCAGAAAATCCGAGTTATGAACTTCAGAACAGAGAGCAATCTAGGTTGCGTTCCAAATTTCTAGCAAGAGGCCACAGCAAATTTAAGTCTCGAGTATGCGCTGTTGACACACCGGATACCATGCTTCCAGTTCACCAGGGGGCATATTCGGAATTTGGCGGGACTGGCGTATTGCGCTCAGGATACCTCTGGCCTGCGGGAGGGTCAGCCGCTTTTGAAGAATATCTTTCAAGAACTCGGCCAGCAGTTTTCGTCGGAGAAGTGGGCGGAAGCGCCGTTTTGCCAATGCGTTTCCGTGTTTTGTGACCAGCAATGCCTGGTTCATATTGCTCAGAACAGTTGTCTTGTAGCGGTCAATTCGCCCCGTCGCGATATTATAATGATTAAGAAGCGCCTTTTCTGCCGTGACCAGACTTTGCGTTCGGGAAATCCGGTAGCTCGCATCAAGATCCTCGCCGGGGCTATAAGAACGCAACAGGTTCTCAAAAGGTTCACGAAGAATGCTTTCACGACGGAAGGTCATGCGACAGCCGTGAAAGAGCCGCTCGGGCCAAACCGACATTCCCTGAACCTCAACAGGTATCGGTAGGTCAGGAAATTTTCCTTCATATGGAATGAATACTTCTTCCTGATGCATCAGGAAGACCTTACGCCAGATGAAGTACTTTATCCGCCCCACCCAGAACCAGCGGCTTTTTATTGCTTCCTGTCGATTGTCTTGCTTTTGCGGACCCCTACTCTCCATTAGATGAGGAGGCGCGTCTGACAGCGCGGCCTGCACGCCGCCTATCTGCTCCTTTGTATCCGCCTCATAGATCTTCATGATTTCTGAAGCACAAGTCGGATACATCAGGGAGTCGTCGTCAATAAGAAACACAATGTCGGCCCGCGCCTCTGATACTGCTGTGTTACGTTGCACCGCTGTCGAGCCAATGTCACATGTCCTATAAACCATCCGGATGCCTGAATCTGGTTCGATCAATGCTTTGATTGCACTTGCGTGGGTTTCCCAGTCAGGGCTGGTGTCAATGACAATGATTTCACATGGCGCCCGTGTTTGCGCCAGCGCCAACTCTATACATGTCCGGAGAATATCAGGGCGTTTGTTAGTTGCAATCAACAGGCCCCAGCTCAGCGGCTTAAATTCAGTCAAATCAGTCATGTAGTGCCGCTAACCTTTTCATCTAACACGTGCTCGGCTCGATCCCGCCTTGCGGGTTTGTCAATAGGTGTCAATCGAGATCACTCCCGGGATGCGCACGGCGATACTAATAATAGTGATATCGACATAAGGGGAATCAGCTGGTGGTTTCATGACCTAACCTAAACATCAAATAGCGGTCATTTTCACATCCACATAGACAGAAATCAAATTGACTGGAGCGGATCAAGCGAGGACCTTTGTGCGAGGATCGAATTCGGGCCGGTGTCGTGACCAATTTTGACGCAATGGCAGAGGCTTTGCAAAGCAAGGTAACATCAGTTGCAAAATTTCTGTCTTGAAAGGGTTCTGGATTCAGAGGCTTCATTCTATGCATGGTCCAACGCCAGGCTTTGCCGGCAATTTTTGAAGACAATAGATCATGAACAGACACATTCTTTTAATTAGGGGAACAGGTTTTGGACTTGCACACCAATGCCCGTACGAAGACCTTTGGCAAAGCGTATCTACAGTCGGTCAGGTAGAGCTACGGTATCCTTTGCTGACTTCTCCCCAACCTGGGAGCTCCTGGAATTCGCAATGAAGCATGGGTTTCGGTCCATAAGCAAAAGCATTCGGGGCCTTTCCGGCCACGGCAAGGTGTAGTCCCAGATGCGCGTAGCCTACCTGATTAACCAATACCCTGCGATCAGCCATACCTTCATCCGTCGCGAGATCCGGGCCCTGGAGGACATGGGAGTCGAGGTCGAACGTTTTGCGCTCAGGGGCTGGGACAGCGATGTTGTTGATACGCTGGACCGCGAAGAGATGGCCCGGACCCGTCACACACTGAAAGATGGAACCGCCCGGCTGATACTGGGGGCGCTTGTCTGGGGCCTGCGTCATCCGCAGGCATTCTTGCGCGGCCTGAAGTTGGCGTTTTTGATGTCGAAGGGGGCCATTCGCCCCTGGCCCTATCACCTGATCTACCTCGCCCATGCTTGCCGAATCATGACCTGGCTCGAGGGGAAGGAAGTGAGCCATTTGCATGCGCATTTCGGCTCTAATTCAGCGGAAATCGCCGCCTTAGTAGAGGCTTTGAGCGGCCCGGGCTTCAGCTTCACAACGCACGGGTCAGAAGTTTTTGATGATCCCAAACGCCATGCCCTACCGCTGAAAGTAGACCGGGCGCGGTTTGCGGTGACTTCTTGCGCATACATTGGCAGCCAGATGATGTACAATGTGCCACCCGCGCTCTGGTCAAAAGTTAATGTTGTGCATTGCGGGTTGGCGGCCACGGCCTTTGCCAACGATGCAACACCTTTGCCGGATGCGCCGATTTTCCTGAGCGTCGGACGTTTCAGCCCTGAAAAGGGACATTTACTGCTGATTGAAGCCTTTGCCGCTGTACATGCCGCTCACCCCGGGGCGCGGCTGGTGTTGGCAGGCGACGGGCCGATGCGCGCGATGCTGGAAGATCACATTGCACAGCTGAACCTTGAGCAAGCGGTGAGGATCACCGGCTGGGTGACATCAGATCAGGTGCGTGCGGAATTGCGCGGTGCCCGTGCGTTGGTGCATCCAAGCTTTACCGAGGGCTTGCCCGTTGTGATCATGGAAGCCATGGCCGAGTACCGACCAGTCATTTCGACTTATATAGCGGGCATTCCGGAACTGGTTCAGGATGGGCAAACAGGTTGGTTGGTACCGGCCGGGCAAGTGAAGGATCTAACCATGGCGATGCTGGCCTGCGCAGACATGCCCGCTGAAAAGCTTGAGGCAATGGGTCAAGCCGGATTCGACCGGGTGCGTGCGCGCCACGATGCGTCTGTCGAAGCTGCCAAGTTGAAAGCCTTGTTCAAGGCCCTCGGGTCATGAAGGCGGTTTTGAAACGGGGAGCGCTTTGGGCGCTGACCACGCCACCAGTCTATGGGTTGCTACGTCGTCGGGCGTTTCACGGAAATCCCGTGACAATCCTGTGCTATCACACACTCCGGCCGGCCAGCGAGAAGTTGGATGCATGGACTGCGCTGTCGGTTGATGCGTTTCGTGCGCAAATCGATCTGCTGCGGCAGGACTATGATATCGTATCTCTGGACGATGCATTGGCTCCTACCACTAGCGACCGCTGCCGTGTGGTGCTGACTTTCGATGACGGGGAATTGGGGCTCTACGAGCACCTGTTGCCGATTGTCCGAGCTGAAGCCCTGCCGGTGACTGTCTATGTTGCCACCAAACAGATCGAAACCGGCCGGGCCTTCTGGTTCGATCGTGTGATGAATGCATTGCAGAGTGCGGGCACCACAAAGATCAAACTGGATGGCATTGGATCCTGGCAGATCGGACCTGACCGCAGTAAGCTGCGTTGGGCTCAGATCGGCCCGGTATTAGAAGCTTTGAAGGCGGTAAATACCAGAGACAGAAACGCGTTAGCCGACAAAATTATCGCGCAGACAGGTCAGGAGACCAAAGGCTTCACTCCGCTTCAACCCATGAGCCTCCCACAGTTGCAGGAACTTTCGGCGGAACCTCTCGTAACCATCGGATCACACACCCACAGCCATGAATTGCTGGACCAGATATCACTTGATGACGCAGGCGCCAGCGTCGCGCGATCGCGCGATCTGCTGCAGGGCTGGACCGGGCAAGAGATCCGTCATTTCGCCTACCCCAATGGCAATTACACGCCCGACTTAATGAAAATGCTTTATGATCTGGGTTTTGTCAGCGCCACGATCCTGGAGGATAGGCATATGACGCCTGACGATCCGCAGCAGGCTCTGCCCCGGATCGGTATAGGCCGGTATGATGGGGCAGCTAGATTTCGATTGCGGATGGTGGGGATGTGAGGTTTCGCGCAAATTGGGTTTGTTATAAGCAATAGCAATATTGATGACACATTTTTCAGGCAATAGCGCTAGGCCATGACTATTCTAACCGAAAAAACCACATTTCGCCTTATTGTGGCGTCTCTGATCCTGGGCACGGCCTATAGATTGTGGCCGGTTGTGGCGGGCACCCCAGCGCTGGCCCAATTCTTCATGACTGAAGACGGCTATCTGATGCTGACCATCGCCCGCAATATGGCGATCGGCCTGGGGATGTCGGTCTCAGACGGCACAACCGCGAGCAATGGTGTGCAGCCTTTGGCCACGTTCCTGTTTTCGGTTCCTTATCTGCTGACCAACGGCGACAAGGTTTTGGGATTGACTGGCGTGCACCTGATCGCGGCAGCCATATCGGTAGGTGGACTTTTTGCAGTTCGCGCATTGGCGCGAGATCTGTTGCGGGGGCAAGACGACAATCCACTTTGGCCCTGGTTCGTGGCGGCCCTTTGGTTTCTCGGGCCATTGTTGCTGTTTCATACGATGAACGGGCTGGAGACCGGACTTTACACCGCTATGATTGCGCTGACGCTCGTTCTGTTCGGCGAAGTGTTGGCAAAGGGTCCGGGAGCAACCTTTGCGGACCGAATGATCTTGGGCGCGGCCTGCGGCGTGACTTTCCTGGCCCGTAATGACGGTGCCTTCCTGGTGACTGCTATCTTCCTTGTCTGGGGCCTGCATAACCTGATCGTGCAGCGAGACAGGTTCGTTAAAGTTGTCGCCGACCTGCTTCCACCCGGTGTGCTGAGCCTGATCATTGCGGCACCGTGGCTGATCAACAACTATGTCAACTTCGGTTCCATCGTGCCTGTCAGCGGCACTGCGCAGGCTCTGAGTGGCGGCTTTGCCAAGAACGTTGATTTGTTGCCCGCTATCCTGTTTGAAAATACTTTTCCGATGTTTCCAATCCCGGCGGTATTGCAATCTATACCGGCGTTTCAAGTCATTGCGTTGCTGTTGGTGTTGCTCATCGTTGCAGTGTTTGTGATCCAAACCTGGAAACGCGGAGGTCCGGCGCGGTATGTGACCGTGGCATTCCTAATATTCGCCACCGTACTCAGCATCTATTACGGACTATATTTCGGTGCAGGCTGGTTTTTAAGTCGCTATCTGGCTCCTTTTGCGCCTTTCACGATTATCGCTGCGGCATCAGTTCTGTTGACAGTGGTGGGACGTATTACTCCTGAGCGGCATGCTTCAATGTTCAGTTTTTTTTGCTTGGCAGCTTTGGCACTTTGCTTAGGCCTTCTGGGCCGTGCCCTTGTACCGGGAGTGCGCGATCAGGGGCATTTTCAGGTTGTCGACTGGGTGACTGCAAACGTGCATGCCGAAACATGGGTTGGCGCGGTGCAAACAGGGACACTGGGATACTGGCACGATCGAACGATCAATCTGGATGGCAAGGTCAATCCTGCGGCACTTCAGGCGATCCTGACAGAAGGCCATGTGCTAAACTACGTACTTGAGAGCCCAATTGAAGTATTGGCAGATTGGCAGGGAATATTGACCTGGCTGGAAATCGAAAATCAGGGAGCCACGACCTTTTCCTATACTTTTGAGGTGCTCGTGCACGATACAGCCCTAAACTTGGGTGTTCTGGGGCGTATCAAATGAAATTCGACGTGCAAGCGATTGAAAATATCCGCGAAGCACTTTTGGGTCACGAGGGCGATGATCTGATCCGCTTTATGCACGATCTCGCGCTCGGAAAGGCCTCAGAGGATCACGGGGCAGAGTCCCGGGCCAAGGCCCGTGAGTTAGAATGGGTCGGATCGGACGGGCACAGGACAGAGCTTGGCATTTGCGCTGAAGATTCTTGTCGCGAATACCAATTTTGGACCGAACGCCAAAGGGCACTGCCTTTCGAAGGGGTCGCTCCTCAGCTTGCCATTGAGCGCTTTCGCGGGCGCCGCGTGCTCGAGATTGGGTCCGGCATGGGGACAAACCTGATGTCCTTTGCATTGCAGGGGGCCAAGGTAATGGGCGTCGAACCTATCGAGGCTTATGTTCAGATGGGTGCCATCTTCTGTGAACGCGAAGGTATGGACCCGCCGGAAGTGCAACAGGGTTCGGCCGAGGCTTTACCATTTGATGATGGTGAGTTCGACCTCGTCCTGTGCGTGTCGGCCCATCAATATTTCGATCTGGCGCCAGCTTTTGCCGAGATCAACCGTGTGCTAGCTTCCAGTGGAGAGGCCATCATCATTGGGGGCACGCTTTGGTCTTATTTCTTTGGAACTGTCGCAGAGCTTCCCTCCAATCCGAGAAAGCTGAAAGGTCTGACGATTACGACGCTTAACACGCTGAGCTATTCCTGGCTGGGGCAGCGGGTTGTGCCAGCGCGCAACAGATTTTCCACCTCTCGCCCGATTTACCCAGGAAGGAGTGCAATGACACGGATGCTACGGCGCGCTGGTCTGAAAAACGCGTCCCCTCCCACGCAGGTCGAGACAGAGACTTGTTTTCATGTGAAATCCGAGTAGGACATGCAAATTTTAAGTCATAGAGGTTATTGGAAGACCGAGGCGGAAAAGAATGCACCGGTGGCCTTCACCCGATCATTCGAACTGGGATTCGGTACCGAAACCGACCTCCGCGATTTGGGCGGCGATCTGGCCATTGCGCACGATCCGCCAAAGGCCGGTGCCATGCAGGCCGAAGAGATGTTCGCGATCCACGCTAAGGCAGACCCGAGACTGACACTGGCGCTAAACATTAAGGCGGACGGTCTGCAGGTGATGGTCCGGGATCTACTGGATCAATTTGAAGTGCGCGATGCTTTCGTCTTCGACATGTCGGTACCGGACACGCTGCACTGGCTCAACGCCGGGGTCCCGGTTTTCACCCGCCATTCTGATGCCGAACCGGAACCACCTCTTTATTCAGAGGCCGCAGGCGTCTGGCTGGACGCATTCTGGACCGACTGGTGGGATCGCGATGACATCTCACGACATTTGGATGCGGGAAAACGCGTGTGTGTTGTTTCACCTGACTTACACAAACGCACCTATGAACCAGTATGGGAGCGCCTCGCAGTATGGGATGTCTCCAGACATGAAGATGTTCTGATTTGCACTGATTACCCGGAAGCGGCCAAGGAGTATTTTAATCATGAAAATTGAGGCGGTTATATTTGATATGGATGGCGTGTTGATAGACGCTAAAGAATGGCATTATCATGCTTTAAACCGCGCGCTAGAGCATTTTGGCTACACGATTTCACGGGCCGATCACCTGTCGACCTTTGACGGATTGCCAACGCGTACCAAGCTGGAGATGCTGTCCAAAGAACGTGGTTTGCCGCGAGGACTGCACGGGTTTCTGAACACGCTGAAGCAGAAATTTACCGTCGATCAGGTGCATGTAAACTGCCATCCGGTCTTTGTGCATGAATATGCGCTATCAAACCTCAAAGCCCGTGGCTACAAACTGGGTCTGGCCTCGAATTCGGTGCGGAACAGCGTCGAATTGATGATGCAGAAAAGCGCACTGGACGGTTATCTTGATGTGATGCTTTCGAACGAAGATGTCTCCAAGCCGAAACCCGATCCTGACATGTATTTGACGGCTTCTGCCAAGTTGGGACTGCACCCCGACCAGTGTTTAGTGGTTGAGGACAATCAAAACGGCATCAAAGCAGCCGAGGATGCAGGTTGCCATCTGCTGGTGGTACAAAGCGTCTATGATGTACAACTGGATCGCATCCTGGATGCCATTGCTCGTGTAGAGGAGGGCGAGGTATGAAAATCGTGGTTCCCATGGCCGGCAGCGATGAGCGGTTTCGCAATCACGGTTTTCCTTTTGCCAAGCCGGTGATCGAGATCGACGGACGCCCGATGATCGAACATGCCACTGACTGCCTGAATGTGATCGATGGCGTGGAGTTTGTCTTTATCGTTCGCAAGGAAGATGATCTGCGCTTTCACTTGCGCGAGGTTTTGCAGCTTTTGCACTCCAATTGTCATATCGTCCGCACGGAAGGTGACACCGCTGGAGCGGCTTGCACGGCACTGCTGGCGGTTGAGCACGTGGCCAATGATGATGAGCTTCTGATCGCCAATGCCGACCAGATACTGGCATTCGACGTGGCCGCTGCAATCTCTGATTTCCGCAAGCGCAAGCTGGACGCCGGGACGGTCGTGTTCGACAGTGTTCATCCCCGTTGGTCTTTCGTGAAAACCGATGAAAACGGCATGGTCATTGAAGCGGCGGAAAAACGCCCGATCAGCCGCAATGCCACGGCGGGGGTGTATTATTTCAGGCGCGGACAGGATTTCGTGGATGCAGCGCAGACCATGATCATGAAAGGAGCCGATGTGAACGGAGGCTATTTCGTCTGCCCAACCTTTAACGAGCTGATCCTGTTACAGAAATCGGTCGGCACCTATCAGGTCGATCGCGCGCAATACATTTCGTTGGCAACACCGCAGGCGGTCGAAGACTATGAACAGGAACTGATCGCCCGCCGGCGAGAGGCAGCTTCATGAAGATATTTCGTCTGGAAAACATGACCAAGGGGTGGTTTGTCGGCGATTTTGATCCTGTGGTGCTGCGTACTCGAGATGCCGAAGTGGCAATGAAATCCTACGAAGCAGGCGCGAAAGAAGCTCGTCATATGCACAAGATTGCCCCCGAGGTGACGTTGATTGCCACAGGTCGGGTCCGAATGAACGGCATAGAATACGGCGCTGGCGACATCATCCTGATCGAACCGGGTGAGGCGACCGATTTTGAGGCTCTCACCGATGTGACCACCGTTGTCGTCAAGACCCCAAGCGTGACCGGAGACAAATACGAATGCTGAACATTGTAGTCCCAATGGCCGGTCGGGGAAGCCGGTTTGCTGATGTAGGCTATGATCTGCCCAAGCCCCTGATCCCAATCCACGGGTTTCCAATGATCCAGGTTGTGATCGCCAACTTGACGCCGTCTGTGCCACACCAGTTCCATTTCCTGATCCTGCGCGAGCACGACAGCGAATATGGTTTGGCCGGCAAACTGCGGGGCTGGGCACCGGGCTGCACGATCACCTATGTCGATGCGGTGACTGAAGGGGCGGCCTGCACCGTTCTTCTCAATCGTGCTGCCATCAACAATGACGATGCGCTGATGATCGCCAATTGTGACCAATACATTGATGCCGACATTGATGCCTATTTGGTCGATATGGGCACAGCCGATGGGCTGATTATGACGATGTGGGCTGATGATGACAAATGGTCCTTCATACGCCGAGATGACAGCGGTCGCGTTACCGAGGTGGTCGAAAAGGAAGTCGTTTCGAACGAGGCGACGGTAGGCATATATAACTTTGCGCACGGCCGCGATTTTGTGGCTGCCGCAGATGCGATGATCGCCGCCAATATCCGCGTGAACGGAGAGTTCTATGTGGCTCCTGCTTACACGAAAATGATCGAACAAGGTGCGGCGATTGCCTGTCATTCCATTGGTCGAGTTGGCGCCGGGATGCACGGCATCGGCGTACCGGATGATCTTGATGCCTTCCTCGCGGCACCAGTGTCGCAAAAGGCCATCAATGGCCTAGCGGGATAAACATCATGGATACGACCGATACCGTGATGGTCAAAGTCGCCCGGCGCCTGCTGATGTGGAGCCTGGAGCAAATCACCCGGTCATCAGATCATTTTCTGACATATACGCAGCGCCCCAAGCTGAGCCGGCAGATCGCCAATCAGTCCGAACCTGAATCCACGGATGAACCGATGGCAATCGTCATGCAGGGGCCGATCTCCATACAGGATGATTTCACTGTCGAAACCCTGCGGATTTATCGCCGCAACATGCCTGGTGTGCGGCTAATCCTGTCGACCTGGAACGACACGCCTGAGGCCGATCTTGCCCCCATCCGTGCCGAAGGGGTCGATGTGGTGTTATCCGAAAAGCCCGCGGCCCCGGGGCTCTTCAACATCAACATGCAACTGGTCAGCGCCGGTGCCGGGATCATCCAGGCGCATAAGAATGGTGCAATCTGGATCATGAAAACCCGCACTGATCAGCGGCTGTACCGGCCCAATGTCATGGGATTCCTCGCGGCCATTGCGCGCAGCTTTCCGGCCGGAGGCGGATTTGAACAGCTGCACCGGATCATCGGCGTAGGTCACGGAACGCTCAAATTCGCGCCCTATCACGTCACAGATCAGACCGTCTTTGGTCATGCGGAGGATATGTTGCGCTACTGGACGCCCGGTCTGCGAACCGACCCATTGCCCAAACACTGGCCCGAGGCGTTGTCGGACATCTATGCCCAAATCCCCATCGGTGAGCTTTGCCAGATTGGAGCTGCGGAGAGCTACATCGCTTCAACGTTCCTCACACGTATTGGACGTCCGTTGAACTGGACGCTGGAAGACAGCTGGACGGCTTATCGCGACTGCTTTGCCTTCGTCGATTACGCAACAACGGATTTCTTCTGGCACAAAGTACAGACAGGAACTTTCCGCGAGTTCATCAACATCTATGACACAATCTGGACCCGCAACGAGCTAACCTTTGCAGATTGGGTGCTTCTGCACTCAGGGCAGGTGCTGCCAGAGGCTGCACAAAAGTATGAACAGGCGCTGGACCTGCGGTTCATGGAATCCATCAATCTGACACGGCTAACCGGTTAAGGCATGGTAAATCAACCCGATTTCCGGATGCTGCCATCATGAAAGCAGCGCTCCGGTCCGTTCTCAGCGGTGATGGTTTGAAGGTGCGGGCAATCCGCGGAACAGCCCTGAGTGTCATGGGCTTCGGCAGCAGCCAGTTGATCCGCCTGGGGTCGAACCTGATCCTGACGCGCATTCTTTTTCCTGAAGCGTTCGGCCTGATGGCCCTGGTGCAGGTTGTCATCGCCGGGCTCGAAATGTTTTCTGACGTGGCCATAGGTGCGTCCGTTGTACGGAGTCCGCGAGGCGATGATCCCAAGTACCTGAACACCGCCTGGACGTTACAAGTCATTCGAGGTGCTGTGCTTTGGGTTGTGGCGTGTCTTATCTCAAATCCGATTGCCGCATTTTATGAACAACCTGAACTTGGTCTCATCATTCCGGTTTTGGCGATGTCAACATTCATCCAGGGTTTCCAGTCGACGAAAATGTATCTCGCTAATCGACATCTCACGTTAGGCCGTTTGACGGCGATGGAACTAGCGTCACAAACTTCTGGTACAGTATTCATGATTGTTATGGCGCTTTGGCTAAACTCGGTTTGGGCGCTTGTAATGGGCGCACTTGTTGGGGTCAGCGTTCGTGTTGTTCTTTCACATACAATCTTGCCCGGGCCCGCAAACAGACTTGCTTGGGAGCGCGACGCTTTTAGGGAAATCTTTCATTTCGGAAAGTATATTATCCTTGGGACTGCTGCAGGCTTCTTTGTGCAGCAAGGTGACCGAATGGTACTCGGGAAATATGTAAGCCTTGAAGATCTTGCAGTCTACACCATCGCTTTCATGCTCGCCGCTGTCCCGCTCACACTCAGCACGCAATTGCTAGAGCGGATATTGTTCCCGCTTTATCGTACCCGACCGCCCGCAGACAATGACGCAAACCGAAAGAGTATTGGACGTGCGCGAATGCTACTGACCATGGGAACACTTGGAATGGCTGCAGTATTGGCTATGGTTGGCGTTTTAGCTGTAACTTTTCTCTATGATCCCCGTTACCACGCTGCAGGGCCAATTCTGGTGCTTCTTAGTCTGGCGATGATCCCAAGGCAGGTCATCATGAGCTACGATAAGATACTATTGGCGAATGGAAACTCGCGCGATTTCACCATATTTACAACAGGCACCGCAATTGCTCGTATCTTGGTGTTGTTGCCTATGGTCAGCAAGTTTGGTCTGATCGGTGCAGCTTTGGCTCCTGTTATCGTTGATATTTTTTCCTATCCATTTCTGGTCTATTTTATCCGGCCTTACAGTGGGTGGTACCCCAAACAAGACCTCGCTTTTCTGATTGCTTCCTGTGGAATTGTAATGGCTACAATCTGGATGAACCCAAGCGTTTTTGACATTCTGCCCTTTGCCGGGCGGTAAGATCCTATTTGTACTCTATCAACTTTGCCCGGCGTCCGCGGAACCGGTCCCACCAATAGCCCAGGACACCTTGTGCCTCAGGGATCTTACCCAGTGTTATAAACAGGGCACGGGTCGGGTCCATACCACGCGATACCAGGCGCAGCACCTGAGCGGGCCAGACTAAAAGTAACGCGAGCGACCAAGATGTCACAAGTGTACCCGTCACAACAAGCAGGGGAAACACAGCCCCCCAGGCGAGAGCTGATCGGGTCTCCCGCACACAGTGGCGTTCGGGCGGAGACCCGTGCATGGCCGCCCCTTCCCCATATGCGTGGCCCGCACGCCGGTTCCGATTCCACCATTGCGCAAACCGGGTCAGAGCCGCGTCGTGCAACGTCATTTCCTCATCAAGCCGCCAGATCGACCAACCCGCTGCGCGCAGGCGGACACATAATTCAGGCTCTTCCCCCGCTATGAGGGCCGGATCAAAACCGCCAACAGCCGACAAGGCTTTGCTGCGCATCAGCGCATCTCCACCACAGGCTCTGGTCTGTCCCACCGGCGTATCCCACTCCTGGTCAATAAGCCGATTGTAAACCGACGCTTCGGGAAAGCGTTCACGGCGGCGACCACAGGCGACGGCCGCAGTCGGCGTTTCCGCCAGAAAGGATCGTGCGGCTTCGATCCAACTTGGTTGCAATTCGCAATCTCCGTCGATGAATTGCACAAATTGCACCGGCACCGGGTCTTTTTGCAAGATATCGAACCCGGCATTACGTGCGCGCGCCGCTGTGAAGGGTTGGCTTTGGTCCAATTCGACACATGTTGCGCCTACGGCTTTCGCGGCCTGTTGACTGCCATCAGTTGAACCGCTGTCCACATAAACAACCCTATCTGCTTGTTCAGTGGCTGAGGCCAGGCACCGCACCAATCGATCCCCTTCATTACGGCCTATGACGACGGCCCCAACCGTCGGTTGCCCTGTCATGCGTCAGTTCCTTTCCTTCCGCGACCGTTCCGGATGATCCGGTTGGTTTGCCGGGTGTAGCGGCTGGTAGGTCGTGATTTCATGGCCGACGGTCCCGGCACAGGTGATGATGGTGGCAGGGGTGCCCGTGGGCGGGCACGGGCAAGGGCATGCTTGGGCTCAGCTACTGGTGCCATTTCAGTGTCGGATGTTGCGACACGGCCGAGTTCTAGTCTACCCCACAGCGCCCCGGTTATAAGCCAGGTAATTGGCGTTACTGTCGCATTGGGAAGCAAGTCGATCACATTTGCGACCAAAACCAACGAAAGAATAGCCGTCTCTGGTCCCAGACCCAATCTCCGGGCTCTGAAAAAAAGTACTAGGGCCGGGAGACAAAGCAATCCAAACTCGGATAAGTATCGCGCCCATCCACCTACACCAATTACCCCCACCCAATACCCATCAGCAATTAGACTGATGCCTTCACCGGTGGCTGGATCATACACAAAACTGCGACCCCACCCGCCCCATCCAAACAGCGGTCGTTCGCGCGCCTTCTCCAACAGATAATTTTCGTTAACTACCCGAAATTCCAAGGAATCTGCTCGATCAACGCTCAAGGTTGTAACCCATTCAATGATAGTATTGACAGGTACAAGATCAGCACCACGAAGCATCGGATAAAGCAGAGCAATGCCAGAAAACACTGCAGCAATCGCAAAGTGCAATCTGACGTTCAGAACAAACATCACAACTATCAGGATCGCTGCGATTAAAAACGCCCCAAGAGAATTTGATAGAAACAACGTCATCAATAACCAAACGCAAAGCAGGAGGTAGACACGCCCTCTTTTCTCTTTGACGTATTTGGCAAGTCCGCCGGCAGCCAAGACACACATAGCGAAGAACATCGCCAACCAAAGGCCGTGCTGCACGAAAACAAGTGGGCGATAACCGCCCGGGCGAATATGTTGTTCCCATGCGTGCGGGAAATACCCATAAATCATGAAATTAAGCTGCGGCGACATCCGAATTTCATATAGAGCCAGTAGCGAATATCCAGTTCCAGCAATGACAAGCGCCTTCAGAAAAAGCCATTGCTTCTCCGGATGTGCTAAGTATTTCCGTCCGAGAATGAAAGGTAGAAGCATCATTACAGCTGAAAGCAATGTCGAAAGAATGTCCCAGACTCGGAGAGCCGGAAAGACGAGAGGCCCATAGAACAATGGGTGTCTGTTGGCTAAAACTGTCAAGCATGTACCCAAAATCAGAATAACGATCAAAAGTATTGGCAAACGTTTTTTGGGGAGCCAGCCCGGCAGGCTCGTTGGTGTAGTCGTTCCTGAAGTTATCATTGCAGCTATAAAAGCCGCAGTTGCTGGTATCGTATCTTTGTTCAGGGCTGGTAAGCCGGGCAAGTCAAGAGACAATCCCGTCGGTAGGAACAGATATCCACCGATGATTGCCGCCAATAACGCGACGGCCGGAGACCAGACGCGGAAAAAGGCGAATACGACTAGCGGCCAAGTATACAGGACGATATATCCGAACATTTTGGAGCCGCCCCGCGCCCAGCATTCAAAAGCAACGCCCAGTGGGTACACGAAGATTTTGACACTGTCACCAATCCTGTCTGTCACCAATCCAACTTGTGACACAATTTCAGGCACTGGCGCCGTCAAGAAACACGATCACTTAAAATGCTTCATACGAGCCCGCAACTTAAATAGGGTTGTGTTTCTCATCAGATTAACGCTTGCTAACAAGGTAAAATTTCCAGCCGGGAGTCCCCTACATGTCTGAAGGTGCTACAGCTGAAATTACCGTTATGCGTCGCTCAGTTTGGCAGGTGTCCCCCGATGCCGTCTTTTTTGAAGTGACGGTCGATGGCTTTGACGCTGTGGCGCCAACCGCTGGTCAAATCTATGACAGCCGGTTTCATGACTTATACTATTTTTGGGACTTTGATGATCCATACGATTTCCAGGCGCCAGAGAACCTGCCTGGTAAACACCTAAACGCCGGTGTCGCATATGGCCCTTGGGTCTCACATACGTTTCGCACTCCGGGCAGCTATCGCGTTTCGGTTTTCGTCATCGAACCAGCTTCGGGAAAGACAGCCACAGCATCAACCGATATCGTGATCGAAGACCCTGGCGCCGTATTTCCAGCCCGAAACACGCTTTTTCTCAGCCCCTCCGGCAATTTCGAACATTCTCCGCCTCGGGCTCGGCGCCTTAAAACTGGCGATATCAGCAGCGTTTTTAACGACAATATTGCAGGGCAAGAAGCGGCACCCAAAAGGATCGTGTTAAATCGGGGCGAAGAATATACCTTCTCCGGCATTTCGCCTGGGTTTGGCGGACATACCCCATCCTTCCATATTGTCGCAGGAGACGGCAATGCTGACAGGCCGCTGGTTTTTTGTACAGGAGGGGTTTTCTGGAACGACATCGCCCCAAGAATCCCAAACCCTTCCAAAGATATGGTTTGGCAAAATGTGGTTCTTGAGTCCGGGTTTGATTCAACCTCGGTTCTGGGCGGAGAGCACCCCATCCTGTTCACTTGGTTTAATAACCCACCGCATTTGGCATTGTTGGATGGGTGCTCCGTTTCAGGTCTCCTGGCTGCAATTATTGTAGGCCAAACCGAAGGTGGTCATTCTGTCGTTTTGAACGATACGGTTGTCACCAACTTTGGTACGGCGATTCTAGACGCCAGCTTTGAAGGGTTTGCCATCACCGGCTCTTCAATCATATCTGATGTCAATGCTCTGATCGATTCAACCGGCAATGGAGGATGGGGGGCTCGATTGGCGGGAAATGCTGTTGTTTCGATCATTCAAAATTCTGATTTCTTTATTCGACAAGGATGGTCTGGAAATGGCAAAATTATTGCGACGCAGCCGTGCTTACGATTGAATGCAAGCTCTTTCGAAGGCGCCAAAATCAACTGCCAGGCGAATGCCTTTGAGGGAGGTTACAATGTTGTGACAATGGGGCCGGGTGAAGGTCAGAAAAAGCTTCCCATAAATGCTTTGTTTGAAAAAAATTACGTGGTTGGAGGGTATCAAACTGCCAATCTCGTAAATTTCGGTTTTGGGGGCACCACCATCCGAAACAACGTTTTTGTTCTGCCGGATTCTGAACAATCTCTTGGAACCACGAACCCTCATGCATTTATTTTATTGGACGGACATAATGGCGGTTCTTCCACATCCCCAGACAACAACTCCGCTCCGATTTCTATTCTAAATAATACGTTCGTGAACCGGCTCCGACGAGACGCATATCAATGGGATGTTGCTGACAATATGGCAATATTTGTGAACTGGCAGGACCATTTCAATAACATCACGGTCGCCAACAATGTTGTCTATCAAACGGGAACTGATGACCCAATGATCGGTGACGCCCCGCTGTCCAGTTCCACAAATCTCTTTTTCAGCCCTCGCGAAAGGGGCTATCAGACATCTACAGTCGATCTTCGCGCACAAACGGCCACACTAAATACCCCCGGTATGTTTGATACTTATGCCCCCCTGCCCGGCTCCTCGGCGCTTGGTGACGCCGATGAAACCCAACCTATCGCTTATGATGATTTTTTTGGCAACCAGCGACCACAATACCCGTCTCGCGGCGCGCAAGAAGCATCATAAAAACAGTTTTTCCGCGCAAGAGACTGTACGCTTGCCTCATGTTCTCCGCCCCGGCATTAAGACTAGGGAAATTTGTTAAGGTATTAAGACCACGTTATGTGCGGTATCACCGGTTTTCTCTGGCCTCCGGGTCGCCCTCAGGTACAGGACGCTCCGACCTGCGTTCAGGCGATGATGAGTGCCATTGCTCATCGCGGTCCTGACAGCCAGGGCCATTGGGTCGATGAGGAGGTAGGCGTTGCCCTGGGCCATCTGCGACTGGCCATCGTCGATCTGTCACCTGCGGGACACCAACCGATGGTGTCGTCAACCGGGCGTTACCAACTGGTCTACAATGGCGAGATCTACAACCACCGAGCCCTGCGAACCGAATTGGAAGACACAGGTAAGGCGCCGGAATGGCGCGGTACATCCGATACCGAAGTCATGCTGCGTGGCTTCGAGGTCTGGGGGTTCGAAGAAACGATCCGGCGTACCCAAGGCATGTTTGCCATCGCGCTGTGGGACCGCGAGGAGAGGAAGCTTCTGCTGGCGCGCGACCGTTTGGGGGAAAAACCGCTTTACTATGGCTGGCAGGGCACTGGAAAAGACGCACTATTCCTGTTCGGGTCAGAACTCAAAGCACTGCGCACGCATCCCGCGTTCCGCGCCAAAGTGCGCCGCGACGCGCTGGTGGCGATGCTGCGCCACGGTCATGTCCCCGAAGACCTGACGATCTATGAAGGGCTGATGAAGCTGCGTCCGGGCGAGATGGCCGAAGTCTCGCTGACAGCCCCCGGCTTCGCCCGCAAGTTTTACTGGAACGGGGGTGCCATTGCTGCCGCTCCCCGCGGCCCGGTGCCAACTGATGCTGAGGCCATCAACCAGCTTGAAGCACTCCTGCTGGATGCTGTCGGCAACGAGATGATGTCAGACGTGCCGCTTGGAGCCTTCTTGTCGGGCGGCATCGACAGTTCGACCATCGTGGCGCTGATGCAGCACCTATCAAACAAGCCGGTACATACCTTTTCCATCGGTTTCCACGAAGCCCGCTATAATGAGGCCGTATTCGCCGCCGATGTGGCGAAACATCTAGGCACGCACCACACAGAACTTTATGTAGGCGACACAGACCTGCGCGACGTGATCCCTCGATTGCCTACTATCTATGACGAACCTTTCGCCGACAGTTCTCAAATTCCGACGTTCCTAATTGCCGAACTGGCGCGCCAACACGTTACGGTGGCGCTTTCTGGCGACGGTGGAGATGAGCTTTTCGGCGGTTACGACCGCTATCAGCAAGGCGCGGCGCTGCTCAGAAAGCTGGCATTGATGCCCTCCCAATTACGTCGTCTTGGGGCGGGGGCCGTTCGCGCTCTCCCCGCAACGCTTCTGAACCAGTTGATCGAGCCCATCCGCGCAACTCCGCAAGGCAAGGAACCCAACGGTCAGCGTCTGCATCGCTTGGCCAATTATGCCGCGAGCCACAACGTAGATGAACTGCACCGCAAGATGGTATCGGTTTGGCGCTTCCCAGAGGCCGCAGTCATTGGCGGTTCCAACCCGCCTTCGATCCTGGCTGATCATCTCCCTCCGCGTGGCGATCTGGGTGTGATCGAACGGATGATGCAGTTGGATATGTTGGCCTATATGCCTGACGACATCCTGACCAAGGTCGATCGGGCGACCATGGCTGTGGCACTGGAAAGCCGCGCGCCCCTGCTCGATCATCGAGTGGCCGAGTTTGCCTGGGGGCTGCCCCTTCACATGAAGGTCCGCGGCGGCCAATCGAAATGGCTGCTCAGACAGGTGCTCCACCGATACGTCCCCCGAGAATTGATCGAGCGCCCGAAGATGGGTTTCGAAGTTCCCATCGGCCTATGGTTGCGCGGAGGGCTCAAGGACTGGGCCGCTGCCCTGCTGGCCCCCGAGCGCTTGGCCCGAGAAGGATACCTGGACCCCGTCCTGATCGGGCAGCTTTGGTCCCAACACCAAGCTGGGACCCACAATTGGGGTCATCAGCTGTGGAATGTGCTGATGTTCCAGAGCTGGCTGGAGATGTATGCGGACTAAGTTGAGCCGAGCGACCACGCCCGGGCTTTTGCGGCCTCCTGCTCTGCAATCGCCCGAGCTTTGCCTTTGAACAACGCCCGACGCTGATAGGCCCGAATGAAAGCGCGCAGCTCGGGGTCATCGAGCTGCTTTTCCCTCCGAAACCAGGCCCCCAGATAACCCCGCACTGTGGCTAACCCGCCCAGCACATATGGCCTGTCGGTCATCCGAAAGATTGCCGTCGCCAAAAAGAAAAGCGGGTCGGACCCCATGAAATACTGCCCGAACCCGTGGCGGCGGCGACCGGTATAGATTGAGGTTTGGCTCGACCCCATGGGCCTCAGATGTTCAAACCTCAGGTCGGGGTCATCCCACGAACGCGCAATCCAACCCAACTGGCGCGCCTTATGACAGTCGATGGCGTCCCACATGACCTCGCGTACGAAGCCGCCGATATCGGAGAAGCATTCACGGCGGTAGAACTTGGTCATACCGACACTCATCTCGTCACCACGGCGCTCCGAGATCAGCTTGCCATCCTGACGAATATAGGGCTTGCCCGAACAGGTGCCGAGCCGCGGGTCAGTCTCCATCCGTTCGATCAGCAATTCGAAATAGCGCGGCGGCAGGTCCAGATCGACGTCGAGCTTGCAAAGATAGGCATAATTTTCCAGCGAAACAGTGTCTAACCCTGCATAAAACGCGTCAATCACACCAGGACCAACGGCCCGATGCCCGCGGTCGGACGCGGAGACGATGCGTATCCAGTCATGCTTTGCGGCATATTCGGTAAGAATATCCATCGACCCATCGGTTGAGCCGTCATCGACGATCACCCAGAGCGACGGCGTCTCGGTTTGCGCCACCACACTGCCGAGCGTGCGCCGCATATAGGCCGCTTCGTTCCGGCATGGAGAGATCAGGACATAGGTGCGGTCAGTCATAAACAATCAGGCAGTTTGCAAAATCTTTCAGCGTTTTGTCCGGCCTATCCATAATGTGTGAGGTATATAGGTTTATTAAATCTTTTATATCTCGCCCCCGTGTTCTGATCCTTGCAGGAGACTGTAACTTTATATGGCCTTCATTACCGGCGGTCGGATACAAATACTCGCGCGCAATGGTGACCTCTCCGGCAATGAGGAACAAATTTCGCCATGTGCTGAGTAAATCGTAGCCTCGAACCAAGCTCAAGGCCATTGAAACATTTCTCCACCGCCGCGAAGGCTATGCTGTCAATCTATGTACTTCTAACACAAAAGCCGCCTAGACGATGAAGATCTATGACATGATTTTGTCTGGTGGGCGTTTGAAAAGCTTTAATGACTACGCTTAGGATGACATAGCTTCCGCAAGATACGGCAACCCGGCCCGACCAGATAAACAGATCCTCATGACTGAATCCGCAGCCCAAACCGTTCTGAACCACCGTGTAGGTAAAAGCCTGCACTTGGGCCTTTTATGGCTTTTGGTGGCGACGGTGGGGGCGTTCATATTTCTATCACCAGGACTTGATGCGCTGCGCATTGCCTGGGGCCTGCCAGAGTACTCACACGCTCCGTTGATCCCGGTTCTGTCCGGGCTTCTTTTCCTCCGCCAACTCAAAGACTACCCCGAACGGCCCGGACCCATTGGTGATCGTTGGGTCGGAGTGGCAGTCGTGGCATTGGCACTCGTTTTTGGTGCGTTGGCACGGCTGGCTAATATCGACGACATGGCCGCCTATGCGCTGATCCTTTGGGTCGGCGGCATTCTTTTGATCAGCTTTGGCTGGTCCACCGGAAAACACTTCTGGCCGCCGGTACTGCATCTTGTCTACATGCTACCGCTGCCCGACACGCTCTATTACAAGATGTCTACCTGGCTGCAACTGATCTCATCCGAATTGGGCGTATGGATGCTAGGGCTTCTGTCCGTACCGGTCTTTCTTGACGGCAACATCATTGATTTGGGCGTCACCAAACTGCATGTGGCCGAGGCCTGCTCTGGGCTCAGATACCTCTTTCCGATCCTCAGCTTCAGCTACATCTTTGCCATCCTTTACAAGGGCCCGATGTGGCACAAAGCTATACTGTTGATCGCGGCCGCGCCGATCACCGTCATCATGAACTCGGTCCGCATCGCCATCGCGGGAACCGTCGTCAACTACTACGGGCTCGACTGGTTGGACGGGTTTACCCATTTCTTCGAAGGATGGGTGATCTTTGTTGCCTGTGTGTTGCTTCTGTTTGTTCTTGCCCGGATCATGCTGTTCTTTAACCCCGTGAAGATGAGCCTTACCGAAGCTCTGGATCTGGAAACGGACGGGCTTTGGACTCAAGCCAAACGCATACGTTTGGTTCAGCCTTCAGCCGCACTAATCACGGCCGCCATTCTGGCCGTCGGGGCCGTCGCAACATGGCAGATGATCCCCGAACGCGGCCAGATCGAAGTGGCCCGTGAACGCTTTGCACTTTTTCCCCGAACCCTCGGCGACTGGCGCACAACCCCCCATCAGCGGCTTGACCCAGTTGTGGAGGAGACGCTTGGCGCCGACGACTACCGCCAGGTCAATATGACCCGAGCGGATGGCGCTGAGGTCGGACTTTTCATGGCCTGGTATGCGGATCAGGGTCGGGGTGGCGTTCATTCGCCTGAGATATGCCTGCCCGGTAGCGGCTGGGAGATCGCCTGGCTAGAACGAACCGACATCGCTGCAGAAGTCGGCAGCGCGACGCCCTTCATGATCAACCGCGCAATCGTTCAGCACGGCGAGGCGCGGATGATGGTTTTCTACTGGTTCGACCAAAAAGGCCGAAAGGTAGCATGGGATCTAGCAGCAAAGTTCTGGCTGATGGTGGACGGCATCCGAGAAGGGCGGACAGATGGGGCACTCATCCGGTTGAGCACGCCGATTAGACCAGGTGAAAGTGATGCAGCAGCGGAAGAAAGGCTGCTGGATGCGCTGATGGCGATTGAACCGCCATTGCCTCGGTTTGCACCGGCGGGATAAACTGGGTCTAAACTCTTGACGCACCCCGGAGTGAAATGAACAACGAGGGATGTTCCGGGTTTTGGACGCATCGTCTCAAATCCTATTTTGTCATTCTAAATTTCTGGATTTAGTTCGATTCTGAACGATATGGATGATAAGTTCGCCCGTGCGCCAATATAGCCCAAACGGTTCGAGCAATTTTGATTGCCAAGGCGACTACGACTAAGCGAACGGGCTTTTTCCCCAGCACAACTCTAACCCAAAGCGCGTTTTTCACCATTTGAGTTCCGTCTCGGTACGAGCTCAAGCTAGGCTGCAATGAATGGACTGGCTTTCGGCGCCTACATCTGCTCTGAAACCCGGCCCTTGCTGTTAGACGGAGGTTTGTAGGCCACGTAACTCTTGGGGAACCCAAACTTCCATTCCGTCCACAGTATGCAATTAGGGAACAAAGACAAAATTTCAGCTCTCAGTAAGACAGTTGTCCCGGCCACCATGTCCGTCCAAGCAGGCAATTTCTTATACCAACGAGAAATTAATCGGCGTTTTAACCACTCAGGATAGGCCCACCAAAACGGCATGTTGCAATGAGCTTCAATTGGAAACCAAATAGAAGGAGTTTGAACCCAGTAGCTTGGCGCCAGTCTCAAGACCTCTTCAGCCATCGCTCTACGCTTGTCGATCGCACCAACATGCTCAATCACACTATTGGAAAAAACTATGTCATAAGACAAGTCATTGGCAAAGTTTACGTCACATGCGTCTCCGTCCAAAATTTCAATCTCATGCAACTCGTGACTTGCATCAACCGTCTTCTCAGGATCTGGCAGATTTACGATTGTCAGTTTCAGAGGGACAGGGAAACCTCTCCAAAATTCTACCGTTCCCCCTAAGTCGATGATGCGTTCGCCGCCTTTAATTTTCATACGCTTCAAAAACTGAGCTTGGCGACGTTCGCGAGCCGCATCGGAAAATGGCTTCTTCATACTCATCAACGTATTGAATAAAAGATACTTCATATCGAACCCTTATGATATGTTTGCATGAAACATGTTCGTGGCTTTGTCGCACAAACCCGGTGAAGCTACCCATTGATCCGGGCTGCGGGGGAAGGTCACCACAAGACGACCTTCCCGGGCAATCCGTTGTTTAAAGATACTTCTTAATGACCTCGCAGCGGTGCTGGAAGACCGCATCGTCGGTATAACCCTCTCCATCCCGCAAGGCTCGGGCCATCATGTCTCCGAGTAGTAACCGATCTCCAGCAATCGACTGCACTGTTTCACTCAGGGCAGCGACATTGTTCAGTGAAACGAGTTGTCCTCCACCATGAGTCGAAATCAGATCCTCGGGATAGGCGCTGCTATAGCCGACGATCGGCGTACCAGAGACCAGCGCTTCGATTAGGCATCGCGGGGATTCCGGCGTCTTGTGGCAGAAAAGGAAAATATGGGCCTGTCGCAAGTGGTCGAAAACCGCAGCGCGGTCATTCACGAAACCTGTGAAGGTGACGTGGCTCTCAAGGCCTGCGTTGGCGACGCGCGCCCTCATGTCTGCTAGATTCGGTCCATCACCCAGCCATGTGGCTTGGAAATCCACTTGTCGCTTGGCAAGTGTCTCAAGAACCTCCACCCAGTCTTGCGGACCCTTCATCGCGCTCGCCCTTCCTGTATAGACGATCTTCAGGGGCCCATTGTTCGCAGCGACAACCTTAGCCTTCAGAGCTTCGGGAGGGAGATGTTCCGAGGCCTTGATGTGGATGTCGTGCACGAGTTGTGGTTGGCGGCAATAGGGGGCATAGGTCTCATAGGTTTCCTTGCCGTGAAACAGGCCCAGAGCCGCGCGTCGGATGATAAATTTTTCCCATTCCCACATGGGCCGATGTTCTAACCGCGCTCTGATCCGGCGATGCCAGAGCGGGTTACTAGACGCTGTGCGGCGGGTTACCTCAGATTCCACCCGGTCGGTCCAGATCGCAAAGGGTCGACCCGCCATATGGGCCTGCCAAGCCCCAACCGATCCCCAATCTCCAGTAAGGCCACCGATGGAGAAGGCTACGTAGTCAGCTTTGTCGATCTCCGCGCGTATTAGATTCCGGGTGGCTCGATAGTGGCGAAAAAACTGATCAGGACGATAGGCCGTTGGCAGAGGCAAGATACGAATGCGATCCAAGTTTGGCCCAACGTTATTGATTGGCACCCAAGCGTCTGGCAACTTTGTATGAGAGACGGGGTGCATCGTAATCAATTCATCAAAATGTTCCGCCCAGAGCCTCAGCCCATTGCAAGCTTGATCCTCAAGATACAGTCCGGAATCGGTTTGCACTAATGGTACTGGCGCATAAATTAGTAGCTTGCCCGAGTTGGTCATGAAGATCTGTGTATCCCGTTATGAAATCGATTCCAGAATGTATACCTTGCAATGAACTAGTTACCGCTGCACATATCCAATAGGGTTCATTTTACCATTAAACACGCACACGAATACGAACATGTTTTTACATCGCATCAAACGAAAACTCACGCCACTATTGCTACTTTTTCTATCCGCTTGCGGCCTGGTCAACCGCTGTAGCACGCCTGATCCGGTGGACGAAGCGCAATTCAGCATGATCTACGATAGGCCTGCATCGGCACCCGAGGGCCCACTCAATGTCTATCATCTGGGGCACAGTCTCGTGGGACCATACATGCCGGGGATGTTGCAGCAATTGGCGGAACAGGGCGGCAGCGAGGGACACAGTTTCAACAGTCAGCTTGGTTGGGGGACGCCGCTACGTGCGCATTGGGAGCCAGATGTGGTGATCAATGGGTTTGAAGAGTCTAACGGTCCTCCCGCCTTTCGGGATGCAAAGGAAGCCATGGCGTCAGGCGACTATGACGCGGTGGTGTTGACCGAAGCGGTCGAGATCAAGGATATGATCAAGTATTTCGCGCCGCATGAATATCTGCGCAACTGGGCCGTCGCCGCTTGGGAGGGCAATCCAGAGACACGTGTTTACCTTTATGAAACCTGGCATCCATTGGATGATCCGGAGGGTTGGCTCACACGGCTCGACCGGGATTTGAGTCTTTATTGGGAAGGCGAGATTCTCAAACGCACGCTGGCCTATGAAGAAGTCGACAAGCCGATCTATGTCATCCCAGCCGGGCAGGTCATGGCAGCTTTTGTGCGCAAGGTTGAGGCTGCTGGCGGGGTTGGGCCCATCCGTGATCGCAACGATCTGTTCCATGACAACATCCACTTCAGTGAATACGGTGGCTATCTCGTGGCGCTCACTCACTACGCTGTACTTTATGGGCGCTCGCCCGTTGGCTTGCCTCACCAATTGCAACTGGCTGATGGTAGTCCGGCTGCTGACCCAGGTCCCGAAGCGGCGAGGTTGATGCAGGAGACCGTTTGGGAAGTGGTCACATCTTATCCACCAAGCGGGGTGCCCCAAAACTGAAAGCGGCGCGGGCCAGACTATTCCTCCGCAGGTGGGAGTGCTTCCAGCCGCGTGATCTCGTCGCGGGCGATGGCTATCTGCGGGCGGGGGTCGTCTTCCCCCGCAAACTCCAGTACCCGGCGGTACTGTGCGATGGCGTCCTCATCGCGCTCCAAAGCGGCGTAAGTCTGGCCGAGGTGGAATTGAACGATTGGATCCTGCGATAATTCTGCGGCGGCGCTTTCGAGATAGGGCAGGGCCTCTTCCGCCTCACCGCGGCGAAAGACAAGCCAGCCATAAGTGTCCTGAAAGGCGGGCACATCTGTGCCGTTCAGGCGCCGGGCTACAGCCCAGGCGCGTTCAAGGCCGGCGTCATCTGTCTTGTGGTTTGTCAGCAGGCTGGCGAGATTGTTGGCGGCAACAAGGTCGTTGGAATTGCGCTCATAAAGCAGCTCATAATTGGCAATGGCGCCGTCAATATCGCCAGCCGCTTCCAATTCCCCGGCTTGCGCCCAAAGAAGTTCGCGGTTGTAGGGCAGAGCGGCGCGCCCGTCACGCAGGGTCTGTGAGGCGCTGTCGTCTTTTCCCTGAAGGCGCTGGAGGCGATAGAGTTGGACCCAAGCCCGACCCCGTCTGGGATCTTCTTCCACCAGGATCTGAATCTGATTTTCCGCCACATCCAGTGCGCCATTGGCGGCATGTGAGGTGGCCAGAATGAAACGCAGGGCTGCATTGTCAGGATATTCCGCGACAAGCGCCTCAGCCTGTCTCAGGGCTGCCTCTGTTTGCCCGCTGCTGAGGCGTGCGCGCAGAAGCGCAATCTGAGTGTTGAGGCTGGCGTCTTCCCGCTCCGCGAGTTCGCGCAGATATCCAAGCGCCTGTTCGACGCCTTCGCGGCTGCCCAGAAGCCGGGCCTGAAGCGCATCCGCCACTGCAAGGGTCCGCTCTGTGCTGATGCGGCGCAGGCGCGCGATCACGCTGTCAGCGCGCGCGTAATCTTCCGCAGCCAGATAGACTTCGCCCAGAAGCACCAGAATATCCGCATTGTTCGGTGCCCGACGCAGGGCCGGGATCAAAACCTCTTCCGCCGCGATATAGCGTTCGTCACTTGCCAGAACCCGGGCATAGCGCAAAGACGGTTCAGGCGCATTGTCGGAGGCATCCACCGCCAGCGCAAGGAAATCGCGGGACAGTTCGTGATTGCCAGCGCGCGCATAGGCCTGGGATATCAGGTCCATGGCGGCGACATCATCGGGCGCCGTATCAAGGGCTAGACGCAGCGTGGCGATGGCCTCGTCCGCTTTGTCGTCCTGGATCATCCAGGCCGCCTGCATCTTGAGCGCTTCGACACTGTCGCTGTCTGCTTCGAGCGTGTCTGCCACCAGTTGGCGCGCGCGGGTCTCGTTGCCGGTCTGAAGCAACATCCGGGCCAGTGTGATGCGGATGCGGTTGGCTGTGTCGGAGTCTTCTTCGGTGCCTTCCAGCATTGTTTGCAGCGTTTCGATCGCCGTGTCTTCTGCGCCGTTTTCGAAATCGATGGCCGCAAGAATGATCTGTATCCGTTCTGGGTCCGCTGCGACCTCCAATGCAGCGCGCAGCTCGGCGCGTGCGGCGTCTGGCCCCTGTCTCTGGTTTATGAAACGCACTAGATCGATGAAAAGCGTAGGGTCTTCTGCCGCCGGATCCGACACCTCGCGGAGAAAGGCTTCCACCTTGTCAGGCTCGCCCCGGGCCAGCAGGAACTGAATGAGTTGGGTCTTAGGTTCATCATCCTCGGCAAACCGGATGACTATGTCGCGTAGCTGTGTTTCAAGTGCTGTGAAGTCGCCTTGCCGTTCGAGCAGGACAAGTTTTTGCGTATAGAGATCGCGATTGTCCGGCTGCTTGGCGATCATTCTCTCCAGCTGTACCAAGGCCTGATCGATGGCCCCGTCGCGGACATAGGCGTCAAAGAGGATCAACTGCAGGATGTCATTATCCGGGGCCTCTTGTGCCAGACCCGCAGCCTGATCGCGCACGGCATCTCGTGCTGGACCATCGCGCGCCTCCAACGCTTGCTCATATTGCAAGGCCAGCGCGATCATCTCAGTGCGCGGCGCGTCAGGCGCGAGAGCAATCACCTCGGTTGCATGGCGGGAGAACTCTTCCCAGTTGCGTGCCGCAAATGCAATCTCTGCCAGTACCGTGCGCCCTTCGACATGATCAGGCACCTGTTCGACCAGCCGCAGATACTGGCCATAGGCGGCCTCCTTGTCGTCTTTCTGCAGCATCAAAGCTGCCATGGTTTCGCGCGCTGCGACATGGTTGGGCATCAGTTCAAAGACATTGCGTAACTCGACCGCCGCCCGGTCGAGATCCCCTTCTTCGATTAGTTCTTGGGCTGAGGCGAAATAGGCTTCGGCGCGCTCTTCAACGGACTTACAGGCCGTCAGGCCCAAGCAAAGCATGAATGTCAGAAGCAGTCGCCTCAAGATTCGGGGAGGCATAGATTTGGTCCTAATCATGGTCGCCTATTCGGTTCTGCAGTCTTTTGTATGTTAAACTGCTCTATGTAGGAGCGTTTGCCTTCAGGGCTTCACTGTTCCTGTCAAACCCTGCCTCTGCCAAACATCAGCTCAGATCGCTGTCAGAGAGTGTGCCACGGCGGCAGCCATTTAATGCCACTCCCAGGACATTGGTATTGGCGGCAACCTCGATTTCAGTCCGATCAAGCTTTTTGAACTTGGTATATTCCGCCCGTGCCACGATCAAAGCGCAATCGACATTTTTGAGGAACGCCAAAGCTTTGTCAGAAGAAAGGGCTGAGGGTAGATCGAAGATCATGATGTCGGGAGCATAGTCGCGTTGGATGTCATCGAGAAACTCAGCTGTGCGGTCCATCATCAGAAAACGCGTGGGGTCTTTTTCGGGATGAGGTGAAATCGACACAGCCACATTGTCTGTCACCCGCACCGCCTGTTTTTCAAAGGCGATCATATCCGTGAGCACTTCCGGCAGACCATAGCGCATCTTGAGATCGAAAAACTCATGCACCGAGGGTGAGCCAAGATCGAGATCAAACAACATTGTGCGCGAACTTGTATGCCGTCCCAGACCCAGTGCAAGATTGCAGGCCAACGTGGTCTTGCCACAAGATGGTTCCGGCGAAGTGATCGCCAGACGCGACCAGCCGTTTTGCTCCATCTGAAGAATAATCTTGGTGCGTAGAAGGTCAAAAGGGGTGGCATCACTGTTTGCCTCGCCCGCGATGATCCGGTGCTGTCGCAGCACCACAGGCGACAGGTCAAAGCGGGGCAATGCCTCCCAGATGGTTTCTGTCGTATTAGATTTGGAAGGCTTGCGCACGTGTTGATCTCGCAGAACGGGACCTGGGCGTACGGTCTCGGTAGCCTCATGGCGTGCGGCGCGCGCCTTCGCGAGAGCGGCCTGCAATTTTTCCATCCAGCTTTACCCTTCTAACCGTGGCGTCTTTCAAGCCAGGCCCATCTGGACCAGAACCCGGTTCACCAATATCTCGAGCGGCACATATTCAGTATGTACGTAATAAAGCGCCGCTGGCACAGCTACTATCACAATAGCCAAAGCACTCAGCCTAAGCAGGCGCCGCCGCCATTTCTCTCCCCGGCTTTCCAGATAGGGGATGACGCCAATGGGCACGATTTCAAACCGGGACTGCAACTCTGCAGGATGGCGCACCCGCTGATTGAGCAGTTCAAGAAGCATGAAATATGCCAGCGCCAATGCACCACCAACAGCGCCTCCCATCACCGCGATTTTTTTGCGTGCCGGCCCAGACGGTTCCTGCGGTACGCTGGCGCCTTCGATGAGGCTAATACGCTCGCCTTGCGCATTGATTTCTATTCGCTCTGCCATGCGAGCTTGGTTAAGATTGCCCAACACTGAGTTGTAGCGGGTTCGGGCGCTTTCGAGATCTTGTTCGAGACGCTCCAGCGTAATCGAATTGGTGGCCGTGGCGGCAATTGCGCGACTTAGTCGCTCCAATTCTTCGTTCACGCGCACAATCTCCAGATCGATCTCTTCGATGCGTGAATCCATTTCTGCCAGTGTGATGTCGAGAAACGTCGGCTCTGCCTCCGTCCCCTCCTGCCAATCCCCGGGATCCCCTCCGGAGATTGCGAGTTCTAACTGCTCAATCTGTCTGCGCAGTTGAACAACCCGCGGATTGGAATCGGAATAAACGGTCAAATCCTCCGCCAGTTGAAGCTCGAGTTGCTGCAGGCGCTGCTCTTCTGGCGAAAGTTCTCGTCGCGTATCGGAACCAAGCCGCCCGGTTGCTTCAAAAACGGCGATCATCTCACTTCGCTGACTAACAATGGAAGCCCGGTCCTGCTCAAGCCGACCAAGCCTCTCCTGCAATGTGGATTGGCGATCTTGCCGATAGCTGAGATCTTCTGGAAGAGCGTCGACATTTTCATTCTTGAAGGCGATGATCCGACTGGATTCTTCTTCTATTTCTCCAGCAAGCCGCGCGGCCTCCTGTTCAAAGAAAGACAAAGTGTTTTCTGTCCGCTCGCGTCGGAAAGAACTATTCGCCTCCAGCACAAGGGTCACATAATCATTAACGACATCTGCCGCGATTTGGGCGTCTCTGGCATCAAATTGGATGGCCATCAGGGAGGCTTGACCGCGCCCACCACTGCGAAGGATTCTGGTACTGTCCCGCATCGCCTGCACAATCCGGTCGGGCGTCATTGCAGCCATGCCTTCGAAGACCTGATGTCTCTGGGCGATATCAATGAGATTGGCCCGTGTCATCAGCTGTTCTTCTATCAACTGCAACTGCTCGGCCACTTCGGTTCGGATCGTAGATACCACCATTTCATCGGGGATTTGCGGCGGATCCACCTGCAATCGTGCTGAGGACATGTATGTCGGCGGCAATTGCAAGGCTGTGACAACCCCAAGCCCGGAGCAGATCAGAAACAGCGCCATCATGACCGGCAGGCGCCGCTTGAAGAGAGACCAGTAAAATCGAAATGGCAGGTTCATTTGGCAGATTTTCCAGTCAAGACGTAATGATCCGCCAATGACACAGGCGCAGCTACTGTCTTCAGGATCACGCCATCGGCGATCAATTCCTCGATCGTTGCCTCATCGACACGCGCCTGATCAGCGCTGGCAGCATAGACCAGCGCCAAATCGCAAATCTTGTTGATCATCCGCGGCACCCCACCGCTATAGTCATAAATCTTGTTCAGAGCGGCTTCAGTGAACTCCTGGCCGCTGCCCCCGACATGCCGAAGGCGGGAAATGATGTAGTCACAGCTGGATACTGCATCCATGGCCCCCAGATGATAGCTGACAGAGACGCGCTGTGCGAATTGGCTGAACTCTGGCTGCGAAATCATGTCACGCAGTTCCGGCTGGCCAATCAGGATCAGTTGCAACAATTCGTCTTTGCTGGAATTGACATTGGTGAGCATGCGCAACTCCTCCAATGTCTCTTCGGAAAGGTTTTGCGCTTCATCAAGGATCAACAGGACCGATCGACCATCTGCATATTGCCCCAGCAGGAAATCGACAAATTGTTGGTAAAGCTCCACATAGTCGGCATTAGTGTCGTACGGCAAGTCAAAGGCGTTGAGCACCCAGCGTAAAAGCTCGCCGCGCCCGCCCTGCCCATTGGAGATGAGCCCCACCACCACATCATTGTCGATGCGCTCCAGCAGCGCATAAAGCGACGTGGTCTTTCCCGCGCCAACCTCACCTGTCAGCAAAGTAATCGGTGCGCGCGTCACCAATCCGTATTCCAGCACCGAGAACGCACGCTTGTGGCCTTTGGACCAGAACATGAAATCCGGATCTGGTGGCAGCGCAAACGGACGCTCCCGAAACTGGAAATGTTGGAGATAAAGATCCGCTTTCAAGATACTGATCCAAATATTCTGGTCCGTTGGCCGGGCACGATATTCCGGTTCGAGCCCAATGCATACAATATTCTCGTCCAACGGACTATAACGGCCCTTTTGACACGTTTAAGATAAAGCACTTGGAGCTCGGATTAAATGGGTAGGGTTATTCGAAACAGAGTGTTTCCGATGGGCCATGTCTGACGTCAGCACCAATGGGACAGTTGAAGGTGATTTGATTAGAGAGGGTTTCTGGCTCATCGTAACCGCCAAGGAGTGGAGATGAGAAAGCAACCCGGAACCAAGCTGAGCCACGGTGAGAAGGTCGTAAAGGACATTCGCCGTGCGACCCGCAAACAGTATTCCGCAGAAGAAAAGATCAGGCCTTTCCGGATGGCCGGAAGGGTGAGGATAGCATGCCGAGTTCTGCCGCTGTGAAAGCATTGCACAGAGCCTCTAATACAGCTGGTCCAAAGAGCTCCTGGAGGCGAACACTGCAATACAGACAACCCGTAAACGGCAATCACTAACATGCTGTGTTCATAGAGTGAATCCCCAAGTTTGTGCAACAAAGCCATAGATTTTGTAAACGTGTTAAACGAGAACAACAATTTAAACCAATCGAGATACTTCACATATATCAATTCAGAAGTAGTTTTAGATACTTACCATAAGTAGACTTAGCAAACAGCCGGGACCGTTCTTCAAGCGCTTCATCATCAATCCAGCCGTTAGCCCAGGCGATCTCATCCAGGCTGCCGGTCTGCATCCCTTGCCGGTCTGTAAGTGTGCGCACGAAGTTTCCCGCATCCAGCAGCGACCCATGTGTACCGGTATCCAACCAGGCAAAGCCACGGCCCATGGTCTGAACATTTAGCAAGCCTTCGTTCAGATACATCTCCAGCAGGGACGTGATCTCAAGCTCGCCCCGCTCGGACGGTTGGACCTGACGGGCACGGGCAGGGGCATCGCCGTCAAGGAAATAGAGCCCGGTCACCGCGTAGTTTGAGGGCGGTACTTTCGGCTTCTCGATGATGCCGCGTACTTTCTGACCTTCGAAATCAACCACGCCGTAGCGTTCGGGGTCGGCAACGCGATAGGCGAACACAGATCCACCACGCTCTTGTAGATCTGCTTCGCGCAGCAAATCCGGCAGGCCGTGGCCGAAGAAGATATTGTCACCCAGGATCATCGCGGACGGGGCACCTGCAAGGAAATCCTCTGCCAAAGTATAAGCCTGCGCCAGACCGTCAGGCGATGGCTGAGTGATCCAGGTAAGCGACAGGCCGTACTGACTGCCGTCACCCAACAGACGCTGAAACTGATCCTGATCCTGTGGTGTTGTGATGATCGCGATCTCGCGGATCTGTGACAGCATGAGCACGCTCAGCGGGTAGAAGATCATCGGCTTGTCATAGATCGGCAGCAACTGTTTTGAGACCGCCATGGTGATCGGATACAGCCGAGTACCCGAACCGCCAGCCAGAATGATACCTTTGCGTTGCATGATCTATCCTTTCAAGGCAGGGCTATCTGCAACCTTCAGATCGGCCAGCACCTGCGCCAATCCGGCTTTCCAGTCAGGCCGCCCAAGCCCGTAAATGTCATTGAGCCGCGAACACTCCAGCCGTGAATTCAGCGGTCTGGGGGCCGGGGTCGGGTAATCTGTTGTCGGAATATCGGTGATCTGGGTTGCCAGCCCCGCCTGCGAGACAATTTCGCGCGCGAAACCGGCCCAGCTGACATCGGGTGTCCCGGAATAGTGAAACAGCCCGCCTTCGGCCTGTCGTCCGGTTTTGGCTATGGCCAGCAGCGTCTTGGCAATATCAGCTGCCGGTGTCGGCCCCCCGATCTGATCCGCCACGATGGTCAGCGTGTCATGGGTCTCGGCCAGCCTAAGGATGGTTTTGACAAAGTTGTGTCCGTGGGCCGAAAACACCCAACTTGTCCTTAGGATCGCATACCACCCCCCCGCTTGGGAAATCTGGTGTTCTCCCACCAGCTTGGTCTGGCCATAAGAACCCAAAGGGTCTGTCGGGTCCTGCGTGGTGCGGGGCATATCCCCCGCCCCGTCAAACACATAGTCGGTTGAGATGTGTAGGAAGGGCAAATCACGCTCTGCTGCGGCGCGCGCCATAGCCCCCGGTGTATCCCCGTTGATCACCCGGGCTAGCTGGGGCTCATCCTCGGCCTTGTCGACCGCCGTGTAAGCTGCGGCGTTTATGATCACATCCGCATCCGTGCTTCGGATAGCGTCAACACAGCTCTGCGGATCAGACAGGTCCGCTTGGGAGCGGTCCAGCGCCTCGACCGAGATGCCGTGCGTCGGCGCGCGTCGGCGCAGTTCCGTAGCAACCTGCCCGCTATGGCCGAAGACCAGTGCCTTCATTCGGCCACCCCGAGCCGCTCTCCCACGCCGCTGCGGTTCTGCAGAGCAGCCAGCCATGCGCCGTTGTCCAGATACCACTGAACCGTCTGTTCCAACCCGGTTTCAGGTGTGTAAGAGGGGCGCCAGTTCAACTCGTTCCGAATACGGGCTGGGTCGATGGCATAGCGACGATCATGACCGGGGCGGTCAGTGACAAAGGTGATCAGATCGGCGTAGGGCGTTTTGCCCGGCTTCAACCGATCGAGTATCGCGCAGAGCATTTTGACCAAATCGAGATTGGTCATCTCGTTCTCACCGCCAATATTGTAGCTGCGGCCCAGCTCACCTTTTTCCAGCACCAACAGCAGTGCCTCAGCATGGTCTTCGACATGCAGCCAGTCGCGGATGTTGTCCCCTGCCCCATAGATCGGGATGGGTTTGCCAGCCAGCGCGTTCAGGATCACCACCGGGATGAGTTTTTCCGGAAACTGATAGGGGCCGTAATTGTTCGAGCAATTGGTCAGAACCACCGGCAGGCCATAGGTTTCGCGCCAGGCCCGGACAAGGTGGTCGGACCCGGCCTTCGAGGCCGAATAAGGCGAATTGGGCTGATAGGGGCTGTCTTCGGTGAAAAACCCGGTCTTGCCCAAAGATCCGAACACTTCATCGGTTGAGATATGATGAAAGCGGAAGCTCTCGGGCTTGCCGGCACCGATCCAATAGGCGCGCGCGGCTTCCAACAGGACATAGGTGCCGGTGATGTTGGTGTCGATAAAGGCCGCAGGACCATCGATCGAGCGGTCGACATGGCTTTCGGCGGCCAGATGCATGATTACATCCGGCTGGTGCCTGTTCAAGATCGCCGCCATCGCCCCCGCATCCCGGATGTCAGCCTGCTCGAATGCGTATTCAGGCACATCCGCAACGGAAGCGATATTCTCCAGACAGGCCGCATAGGTCAAAGCATCGATATTGACGACCGCATGGCCTTCAGCAATTGCGCGGCGGATGACAGCAGAGCCAATAAAACCGGCACCGCCCGTGACCATAATTTTCATTCACCATCCTCAATCACAAACGGAGTATCTATATTTCGCAAAAATGGAGCTGCTTTATCTTTATCTGACAATTGCGGTTCGGCTAGGTCCAGCGGCCAATTAATTCCAATATCGGGATCATCCCACCGAATGGCGCCTTCTGTTTCCGGAGCGTAGGTGTCGGAGCATTTATAGATGATCTCGGTCTCCGGCTCTAATGTCATGAAGCCATGAGCAAACCCGGCGGGCACCAGCAACATTCGACCGTTTTCAAAACTGAGTTCTGCGCCGACCCAATCGCCGAAGGTGGGAGAACCTTTGCGGATGTCTACGGCGACGTCAAAAAAGCGTCCGCGCCCACAGCGAACCAGCTTGGCCTGCGCTCTTGGAGGCGCTTGGAAATGCAGGCCACGTATTGTGCCAACAGCACCGGAAAGCGAGTGGTTATCCTGAACGAAGACCGTATCGATGCCCGCATCGGTAAAACTGTTCACGTTGTAGGTTTCTTCGAAGAACCCGCGATGATCACCAAACCGTCTGGGCGTGATCAGGATCACCTCTGGGATTGCAAGAGGTACCAATTTCATCGTCACAAATGTCTTATTCCACTATGTGGCATTGTCACACTCATAGGTCATGTCATAGCTGTTCGTGCATGTCCACTGAGGTTATCCCCGAGAGACACAGGAGATAGTGTTCGATGCGCACGACAAGGCGTTCGCTTTCTTCGGTGGGCCCTGTGCGTGGGGCATTTACGATAGTCCGGGGCGGTCGCCGAAATGCCAGATGGATCGCTTGTCAATTCTGTCTCCCAATCCGTCGCGCCTCGCGCACCAACCCCGGTAAAATCAGAATACATTGCCAATAGCGCCCAGCTAGGCGCTTTGGGTTCCTCAGCATACGCCATACCCATTCTAGCGCCAGTGTCCTTACCCATTTGGGTGCACGAGTCTGGCTACCCGCGATGAAATCAAGCCCAGCACCGATTGAGACAAATCCGCAGCCAGGAGCATGCCTGCGCCCTTCAATCGCCAATTGTTCCTGCTTGGGCGCCCCCAAAGCCAGAAAGCACAGTTGCGCTCCGGACTGTCGTATTGCTTCAAGATAGGAAACAGCCTTCACCCCCTGGGGATCAAACCCAAAAGGGGGCGCAATCTGTTCAACCACACGCAATCCTGGGTATTGGATAGTCAATCTCTGTGCCGCCCGATCAAGTGTTTCAGGTGTGGCTCCCAAAAACGCCACAGGTACATTATCGCGAGCGGCCATTTCGGCCAGAGGCTCTATCAACTCGGATCCCGGCATCAGATCAACCTCCCGCCCCGCCATCCGCGAGAGCCACACGATCGGGTTTCCATCTGCTACAATATGACTATGCGCTTTATAAGATTGGAAGAAGTCAGGGTTGCCACGCATCTTCACAATGTGGTCGAGGTTCAATGTCGCCAGTGCAAACCCCTGACTTCTTTGCCAGTGCTCCTGGATGCTTTTGAACAATCCAGCCCGATCAGGGAAGTTTACAAGATCCAGAACTTTGGCTGTATGCTGGATATCTGTCTCACTCATTGCCGCATCACTCATACAGGCTGCCAGTGACGGAAATAGGAACTTGGTCTCTTCCTTGATGCGTGAGTGTCCTTTCATTGTCCATAGTACTTTGCAAAAGCATCTGGCTCTTTTCGAACCGTTTGGGCAAATTCTTTCGGCTTCAGTTCAGATCTTGCTTTGTCTAGAATCTTGAACACAGATCCGGGTGTTTGATCCCAGGGTTTGATGGTGCGATCCGTTCGTTGGAAGAGAAGGAAACCCGCGAGAAGATCACAGCCTGGAAGGAGGACTATAACCAATACGGACCCCACTTATCCCTCGGCAATCTCACGCCGCAGGAATTTGCAACGAAATCGAGACTGGAAACCAAGGCCGCATAAGGTCAGGAATCAAACGACGGATTCTCCTAAACGCTGGAGGGAAGTTGGGTCTTAGGTCATGATCTTTACCGACAAATGCTTATTAGAGCGTTCACTTTCTCCATGGCGGACCTTTTATGAATCGGGAAGCTCAAAAATGCACAATTCAATAGGGTCATTGGAAAGCTAATGGCACCCATTCTTGGAAGTGAGGGAATTCCCGGTGATCTGGCGGAATTGTCTGGTTCATTCCTCGCAGGCATTAGTAGTTACCCAATCATGCGCGCGCGTATGACATTGCTTCAATGCTGCTATGATGTCGACCGTTTTGAAGATGCTCACTATAAAACCTTGGGTGTGCGCTTTCCCGAACAGTTCAAATACGCGGTTAAAAGTCGCCGCGCAGAGTATCTTGCAGGGCGAGTTCTTGCACATGTCGGATTGTCGAGTCTTGGTATCAAGAACGTCCACATTCCGTCAGGCCGCAACCGGGAGCCGATCTGGCCTAAAAGTGCAATTGGTTCAATTACTCATTCTTATGGTCGTTGCGCAACCATACTCTCAAACAACTCGAGGGATCGCGTAGGGGTAGATATTGAACGTATAGTTGACGGTGAAACGCTCGCTGCAGTCCAAGAAGTATGCCTTTCATGCAAGGAACGAAAGCTACTGAACACACAAACTGGTTATTCGCGCCTCGAGCTGGCTACATTGATGTTTTCGGCAAAAGAAACACTTTTCAAGATGCTCTACCCGTCAGTTCGTTGCCACTTTGGTTATGAGACTGCGATGGTAAGAGAAATTCCTACAAGCGACACCATAAGTCTTTACCTAACGGAGAATCTTCGAGGCGGTTTTCGTTCAGGCTCAACCTTCGAAATACGCTTTAGTTTCCATTGTAATTTTGTGCTCACTTGGGCGACGCTAGGTGAGCCAAACCCCCAGCCGCGCTCTATTAGCTGAGAAACGACGAAACCCATCCCGACCAGCGGGGGGCATCAACTGCTCCTACCCATAGCAGACCAACCGACAACCACGATTGATCAGGCTGAAGCAATCCTCTGAGGTACAAAAGAGATTAAAAACCAGTCAATCGAGAAACCCGCATGCTGCGTCAAGGGAATGCGGCGCAGATTGAAACAGCGTCGCCCCTGATCCCACGATGCCGGCCATCCGCTCGTGCTCCAAATCATTTGATGGCTAACACGATTGCGTTGGTATAGGGTCTCCTTTGGCTGAAAGACCGTGCAACGATAACAAGGCGACAAGGAATTAGGCGGTATGCGTGTACTGTTGACCGGCGGTGCCGGATATATTGGAAGCCATACGCTATTAAAACTGCTGCAAGATGGCATTGACGTGCTGGCGCTGGATAACTTCTCCAACAGCTCGCCTGAAGTGTTGCGCCGGGTCCAGAAACTAACCAACTCGAGCTTTGCAACTCACGTTGGCGATTATCGCGCCCCAGATGTGCTTGATGAGGTCTTTGAGAAATTTCGCCCCGACGCGGTCATTCACTTTGCGGGATTAAAAGCGGTTGGTGAGTCCAACGAAAAACCACTGACCTATTACGCGCAGAATGTTTCGGGCAGCATAAACCTGCTGGACTGCATGCAGCGGCACGGCTGCCAGAATATCGTCTTCTCATCTTCTGCCACGGTTTATGGCGAGGCGCAGTATCTTCCGTATGACGAAGATCACCCACTAAACCCCACCAATCCGTACGGTCGCACAAAATACTTTATCGAAGAGATTATCCGCGATTGGATTGCTTCACGACCGCACGCGAGTGCCGTCCTCTTGCGGTATTTTAACCCGGTTGGGGCGGATGAGTCTGGCAATATCGGAGAGGATCCGCGCGCGATCCCAAATAATCTGCTGCCCTACATCTCTCAGGTGGCAGTCGGCAGACTCAAAGAGCTCAGCATTTTTGGCAACAATTATGAAACTCGGGATGGCACGGGCGAGCGTGATTATATCCATATTGATGATCTAGCGGCAGCCCATCTTGCCGCCGTCAAATACGCTCACGAGAACCATGGATGCGAAGCCATTAATGTCGGTACCGGAACAGGAATCACTGTATTGGAAATGGTGAAAGCGTTCGAGGAAGCATCAGGCAGAGAAATCCCATTCAAAATCGCGGAAAGGCGCCAAGGTGATGTAGCACGTAGTTTTGCCGAAGTGTCCAAAGCACAAAGGTTACTTGATTGGACCGCTAAGCGTGACTTAACTGATATATGTAGAACAGCATGGAACTGGCAATCTAAAAACCCGTCGGGCTTTGAGCATTAATCACTACCTTGGGTTTTGATGTTACCTGAGAAGCAATGAGCAAATTGCCCTACCTTTCCCACACCTAGCGAACACCCCGATGGGTCCGGGGAATTTTCAGGTGGGTGTCCCGCGTTTTCAGGCACTTCCCATGCAGCCTCCAGAAACTGGCGGTGCTGTGAAGCCATGATGGTGACTTCTTTGGAGGAAAGACCGAAGAACTCGACATCAAACTCTTCAAACCGACCCAAGGAGCATCAGCAACGTGTTAGGGCCGCCAGGCGAACTCTCTACCAATTGAAAAAAATGCTAAAGGGCTTGTCGCGCGGCCGAGGCCGTCTTCGTCTCGTATACGGTAGTTAAGGCCGGCATTTAAGACCCACTCGGACTCAAGCTCATAACTATAAACAGCATTCAAATCTGTCCGCTCAACGCGTGGGTCAACGATAGTATCATCGGTAAGGACTTGGGTTGCGGAAAACCCGAGACGGGAAGAGGGGCCAAGACCCAGAATATAGACGATGTCTAAGATGTACTCATCGCGAAACACGTCATCATCTGTAATAACAACATCCCGGTCAAAAAAGACACGGATTTCGTTTTCTCCGAAAACTTGAGCGTAGCTTAACGACCCGATGGGCTCAGTCTTTCCATCATTTGTATGCGCAACGCCAAGGCTCGCCAAAAAGTCCCCGCCGAGGACTTCTCTGCTACGACCAACCCTCAACCTATTGAGGCGCCCGGCTGTAGCGAGCTCAGTTTCCAAATCGAATGTTGCCGTACCGTTTGGCATATCATGTTCGATACCGAAACTGCCAATCGGGCCAGTGGTAAGCGCATCACCCTCTATGTCGCGCCGATCATCAATGTCGGTATACCCAAAGGCAAAATTGACGCGAGTTCTTGACGTGAGTTCGTGGAGTAGTCCAAGCGTTATGTCTTTGGTAGTCCGATGCCGTTGATCCGGATCATCTTCTTCAAATCGCTCCGCGCTGACATCTACGGTAGCTGTGGTTATTGGAGATAAGGCAAAGCTGACTCCCGCTCCTGCACTGATGGTACTGTTATCAGAAAGCGTTGGGCTTGTTTGATCAGTATATCTGAGTTCCTGGGCATCTACGCGGAAATAGTATCCAATCAAGTCCCGGCGACCAAAGTCCATTTGGAAGGCCAGGTTGTATTCATTGCGCGTTCCGTCGCCGGTCAGGTCAGGGAAATCGGACGGTATGCGTAGTACACCATCGTCATCGAGGAAAGTTCGCAGCGATCGCGAAAATCCGATATCGTAGCTTGAGAAATCGGCACCAAAATCTAAGCCAGCGTTGGCCCCATCACGAATGTAATCAAAATTGAAAATTGAATCGCCAATATCGAATTCATTACCTCTATTTGGCAAATCAGACCAACGCAGGGCGGTGACGGCATCCAAACTCAGGCTTTGGATTGGGGTTTCGCTGGACAGCCCGAATGACAAGATTGTCGAAGAAATCGTTCCATGGCCCTCTTCGGGGACATCAAGTGTCAAGTTTTCTCCGGATTCTATACGTTGAGCGAGGCCTAGCGTCATTTGGGGGCCACCGGGATCTAGGTCTACACCTTGAGCTCTGGCACGATTATCTGAGTTTACGACAAAACACACAGCGCCACACAACGCCGTCTGTACAAATAGCCTTTGTTTCACTGCCCCGCCCCTTTTCGGGGTTATTCGAACAAGCGCCGTTCTGGAATTACGATCACATCTCCATCGGCTAGCTTTGTCGACGCCCCTGTTCCTGTGCCATCCAGCATCGCATCATAGTTAAACTGGTACACGGTTTCTTTACCTGATTTGTCTGTACGGCGCAGCATTATCCGTTTTGTAGCGGCAAATCTAGAAAATCCACCCATCTCGCCGAAGAATTGCAGAAGTGTTGTACCACTTTCCGGTGTATGTCGCCCTGGTGATCCGGCTTCGCCTATCACAAAAACATCAATTGTTCTGCGAAATGGCTCTCGCGGCTCATTGAGTGAACCGAGCGACACAAAAACATTCGGCTGAGAGGCGAAGTTAGGAGCCAGTAGCTGCGCCAGTTCATTGCTAACCTGTTCAACGCTTCGACCTGAAGCACGCAGCGTACCCGCTAGCGGTATGTTGATCCGACCATCCGGAGGTACTAGGACTTCACGGTTCAGACTTTCATCTTCCAGCACTTCAATAAGCAGCGTATCACCTGATTGAATGCGATAACCCTGCGCCATGGCTGGTAATGCCATAGCCCCGATCACGATTGAAGCGAGCAGCACGACAATAGATTTCATATTCAGACTCTTCCATTTTGCCTTGAGCTCTTCTCGGCGATCTGCCGAATACTCAGTGACCTTTTACCGTTTCATTTTGGCCTTCTTTTGCTGGGAATTCCACGGTTTCTTCCAAATCGCATGAAATTTGTCTTTCTTTGACGTGGTTTGGTAACGATAAAAGACTTTTGAAATTTTTGCTGCTCATCAACCAATACTACCCCCGTGCTAATCTGATAAAAATAGGATAAATGTCAGCTTAGCGCGCATTATTCTAACCTTATGCTTATTATTAGGTATGTACTATAATTCATCAATCATATCCGATAAGTATCCCTTATCAGGAGTAATTGATCTTGCCGCGAAAACCGCGCAGAATGGACCACATGAAGCCCCCTGCCCCATATCTCCCGGCCGCCTCCCCTGCCCTGTCTCAAGCCGATCAAGAGGCGCTGACGGACCTCTATGTCCGCGGTACGCCTGCCAATACGCTGCGGGCTTATGAGCGCGACCTGCTCTATGTCACCGCCTGGAAGTCAGCGCGCTTCAGCACGGCGCTGGATTGGCCTGAGAGTGAGGCCACAGCCCTGGCTTTCATTCTCGATCATGCCCGCGATCTTGGCGATGCGCCCAAAGGCGACATCGCCCGGCAGGCGGCGGAAGGACTGATTGCGCAAGGACTGCGCAGATCGCTGGCCTGCCCTGCCCCGTCGACACTGGACCGGCGCATCGCCTCCTGGCTGGCCTTTCACCGGATGAAGAACCTTGCCTCACCGTTCGATGCGCCGCAGGTCAAGCAGGCCCGCGCCAAAGCGCGTCGTGCCGCTGCGCGCGCCCCAGCCCCGAAATCCGCCCATCCGATCACCCGCGATGTGCTGGAGCAGATGCTGGCCACCTGCCGCGGCTCCCGCCGCGACTGTCGCGACCGGGCGATCCTGATGCTGGGTTGGGCCTCGGGCGGCCGGCGCCGGTCTGAGATCACCGGGCTGCGGCGCGAAGATGTGTCGCTGAAAGAGTTTGAGAAATCAGGCGTGGTCTGGGTCTCCCTGCTGGAAACCAAGACCACGAGCAAGGGCGAGACGCCCCGGTTGGTGCTGAAGGGCCGCGCCGCACAGGCGCTGGTGTATTGGGTCGAGGTTGGACAGATCGAGGATGGCCCCCTGTTCCGCCCGATCTCGAAAGCGGACCGGGTGCTGAAGCGCCGCCTGACCCCGGATGCGATTGCGCAGATCGTCAAGCACCGGCTGAAACTGGCCGGGCTACCGGACGACTTCGCCTCACCCCACGGGCTACGCTCGGGCTTTCTGACCCAGGCCGCGCTCGACGGCGCCCCGATCCAGGCTGCCATGCGCCTGTCGCTGCACCGCTCTCTCGCGCAGGCACAGAAATACTACGATGACGTTGACATCGTTGAAAACCCAGCGGCGGATTTGTTGGGATATTAAAGTTTCAGCGGAGAATCCGGCGATGTCATCAAGGTTTCTGCGGCTAGTGAAAGATAAGTTCACAGGATTGGTTAAGCATCGAAGCCTTAAATTTGAAGTAATAAAGTTCTACCGTATTTTTGATTGCGGCGCTTTGTTACTCATTATGGCTGCTTTTTCGCCCTGCCCCATTTCTCTTGATAATGTCCAGTAATCTTGCCTTATCGGACTCGATCAGAATTCCACCGAGGATGCAGAAGACCTGCGATCAGGATCAATACAAGACCGGACAGTTCCAGAACCCAGTTTGCCCGGATGGAATAAATCTCCATACCGATCAGCGTATCGACATGGTGAAAACCAGCCGCGCGGATTAAGATAAAGGCCAATACAACACATAGCCCCAAAAGCGCGAGCCATGTTCGTCTCAGACTTCTTCCCAACAACAGCGCCGCCGCCCAACCAATGATCAGGCAGCAGATCCCAACAGCTCCAATGAAGGCCAACTGCACCGGACGACGGTTCTCATACCAACCCTGCTCGATCGCAAGACAGCGTGCGGAAGCGGTTAGAAAAGATTGCAGGTCTAATTGCTTATTGAGCGCGAGCAGAGACAAAAGCACGGCCAATAACACCCAGAACGCTCTTTCCCGGCCCGCCAGAGCCGCAGGAAAATCCCCAACTAACGCAGTACGCAAGCTTACAACCGCCGCGACAACATAGGCAACCACTGTGAGCCAGCCCATGAGACTCGGGTCTCCAATCGTCGGCGACCAGCTTTCAAACGCACATTCCAGCATAACGCCCTTCCAAGCTCAGTCCTGTTGCCCTTTATTCCACATCTCTAAAACACAACCCTTTTCGCATGCGAAACACTAGCGCAAGCGGTTCCGAAAAATAGGGGAATTCCGAGACACCTGACCGGAAAATCACATCTCGGCAGCGCGTTTCTTTACCCACCCAAGAAAGGCAGCGTCCGCGCTTTTGAGGCGGGGTTGGCCGGAGGCGTGCCACATGGCGCGCCAGTCGGCCTCCAGCGCATAGACATCCCAGCCAGGTATCAAGCGACGGGCGGTCTCGAAAGTCTCCGGGGCAAGCGCAGCCCCTGCTCCTGCGGACTCCTCAATCACGGCCATCGGGCGCACGCAGATCATATCCCCCGGCTCCTCGGTGAGCGTGTAATCCGGCAACCGGCCATCACGAATGATCTCGCGCACCATGGCACGGAACACTCTGCGCGGAGAGGCCGAGCCCGACTTCTTGCAGAGCACCTCTATCGAAACCCGCCATTCCGGCTGACGTCCGCAATGCTTGCGTGCCAGCTCGTAAAGACGGCGCTCCAACGGGCGGCGCAGTCGGAAATACTCTCTATTCAAGGTCAAAACCGACTTCGCCAGTACGGCACGATAGAGCCAGTCAGACAGTGTGACCGCCACGCTGACCATACGGCCGCCGCGGGTACGCCGCACAATTTCCCAGCGTTCGATCAGACCGAACCCAGTGGTGACTTCGAGCGGATCATCCTTGGGACCCGTGGCGATATTGGTGGTGATGCGTGTGCCTGCCAAGCGCTCAAAGGCATCGCGCAGCCGTCGGTAGCCATCCCCGGAGGTTTCCCGCCCCGTCGCCAGCAGCAGGTCATGAGCGGTCAGCGTGAGTGTACGCGCCGTCGGTTTGCCTGCATTGAGCGCGGCCACCAACTGCGAGATACAAAAGATCAGGATATCTGCATCAAAGATCGTAGCGCGCCCTTTGACGGATGGCGTGACCACAACCTCCACATCATTGTGCCGGTATTCGAGTATGCGCCGATCTGGACGCGTCGAGAGGGAAAAGAGCGGATGCTCCATCGAAGCGAGATCATGTTTGGGCACCGCTGCAAAGAAATCGCAAACGAAAAAGTCCTCAGGTCCCGCCCCGCCGCCGGTCGCAATACCTGCATTCATCAGAAGGCTCCGATCCGCAATGCGGTCGGTAGAAAATATGTCATGGCTCTGCTCGATCCCACCGCGCTTGTCCCGATCAGGCTGCCCGGCTTTCGGTGTTTCATTAACACCCGACCCTAGGGGAGGGGTTCGATTCTGTCCACAGGACCACTGTTCAGATCGTGGCTTCAGAGTCGCTCAAACGTGGGATCAGAATCACTCTATCGTGGCTTCAGAGTCACTTGAAGACAAAGAGGTATCTAAAATATATTCAATATCAATATGTTACCGAAGACATGGATATTCTGTAACTATATAATAACTAAAAATTAACAAGCTTAAGGGACCAAACCAGCAAATCACCAAACCTTTTCACATTAAGGCAAATCTCTGAAATTACTTAGAAAGAGTCGGAAGGGGCATATGTTTTCTTGCATGTACCATGATTTTTGATATTCTGGAAAAAACGTGATACATGGAGAGGCTTATGAGCAGAGCAGACCTCCCGCCCTATTTCAACATCTCTCCCGATGCAGCTTTGTCATCATTGCAAAATTCTGTGTGTACTCAAGACTTCAGAGAGATTGCGGAAGCCTGTCTAAAGGGGCGCACAGATCTTGCAAGCCGAGGGCTGGATGCAACAGGGGCCAAGAACTTGCGCCTGTTCTCCACGTGGGAAATCACCAAATATCTGATCCCCGTAGCTCCCGCTCATTTCCGTCGTGTGTTGCGCACTCATCCTGACTTGCCACAGGGGCGCTCTGAGACAGAGGGTGGCGCGAAGTGGTTTACCTTTGATGAGGTCTTGCGGTTGCGGGCGCATTTTGGTGCGGAAGGATCTAAGGCCAAAGAATATCTGCCTTATCGTCCGGAGGGCCTGCCCGCCAAGATTGCGGCCGTGGCCAATTTCAAAGGCGGGGTTGGCAAGACTTCAACGGCAGCGCATCTCGCAATGTCTGCCGCGCTCGACGGCTACAAGGTGCTGGTGATTGATCTCGACAGCCAGGGGTCGATGACGTCAATTCTTAACGGACAAGTTGAAGACGAATGGCAGACGGTCTTCCCACTGATCGCGCGGCATTATGCGATGCATTTGCGCAGCGAAAACCAGCGGCGGCTGGACCGAGGCGAAGCTCCCCTGCCACTTGATGAAACACTGACAGAAGCACTGGACATCAGCTCGGTGGATCTCATCCGCCCCACCCATTGGCCCAACATTGATCTGATCGGTGCGCAGTTGAACCTCTACTGGTCCGAATTCCAAATCCCCGTCTGGCGTCTTGCCGCTCGCAGCTGGAAGCTTTGGGATGCTCTCACCGAGGCGCTGGAAGCCGATGGCGTGCTGGATCAGTATGATCTCATCGTGCTCGATACGCCCCCCGCCCTTGGCTATCTGACAATTAACGGCCTGGCGGCAGCGGATATCCTGATCGTGCCCACCGGCGCCTCCTTCGTGGAGTTTGACAGCACGGGGCGGTTTTTTGACATGATGCACTCTGCTTTTGAGTCCATTGAAGAAGGTGAAAACATGGCCGCACGGGCGCTTGGGCGTGCCGAGCTAAGATTTGAGTGGGATGCGGTGCAGACTGTGATCACCCGTTACGATGCCTCGCAACAGGCCGAGATGGCAGGGCTCATGCAGGCCTATCTCGGGCGGCGCCTGTCTCCCTTCCGGCAAGATTACACTGCTCTGATTGGTCAGACGGGCGAGCAGGTGCATGGTATCTATGAGGCTGATTACCGCGACTTTAACCGCGACACCTATGCCCGCGGACGGGCAACCTTCGATGAGACCTATGCCGCATTCAAGCAACTTCTCATCGGAGCATGGCGCCGTGATGAACTGGCGCAGGCGACATCGGCGGCTGAGTAACCAGACAGGGAGACAGAGCATGGCCAAACGCAGACGATTGGAACCGGCCAACCCTGAGAATGTGTCTCCGGCACAGGAGATCAGGACCCATGGAGCGGCCCTTGGCGCACCCGGACGTGCGCCGATCGCCCATGTGACGCGCGAGGCCGCAGGGCAGGGTGCTTTTGAAGAGGTTGCTGAGGCGATGCGCGCTGCCCGCGAAGAGGGGCGCTTGATCCAGTCTCTGCCAGTGGATGACATCAAGGTGGATCATCTGCTGCGCGACCGGATCGTGTTGGACCCTGATGAAATGGCGGCCCTTCAGGCTAGCCTGGCGGCGCGTGGGCAGCAAACACCCATTGAAGTCGTGGCGCTGCCGGATGGCGGATATGGCCTGATCTCGGGTCTGCGCCGGCTGGAAGCGCTAAAAGCTCTAAAGCAGGGCTCTGTGCTGGCGCTGATCCGGGCTCCAGAGAGCGCCGATGCCGCTTATGTCGCGATGGTCGAAGAAAACGAGATCCGCGCCAACCTGTCGTTCTACGAACGCGCCCGTGTGGCCTCGGAGGCCGCACGCATCGGCGTCTATGCTTCAGGGGAAGCTGCCGTCCAAGGACTCTTTGCCCATGCCAGCGCGTCTAAGCGGTCCAAAATCCTTGCGTTCATGCGTCTGCACAACGCTCTGGGCACACATCTGCGCTTCCCGGCGGCCATCCCCGAGAAACTCGGACTCGCCCTGGTCAAAACCATCGAAACAACGCCAGGGTTCGGAAAACGCCTCACTGACAGTTTGCGCAAGACACCGGCCGTGGACTCGATATCCGAACGCCGCGCGCTGGAACGCGCGCTGGCGAAAGTGTCAAACGGGCAGGGCGTGCGCTCTGCGCAAACTAAAACGCGCGGTGAAGAAGTTGCCAAAGGGGTTTACCTGGAAGCCAAACGAGGGCGGATCGTGTTGCAAGGGCAGGGGCTGGACGCTGGACTGGTGGAAGATCTGCGTAAGTGGCTCGCTAAACGGCGTGCCTAACACATTTTCAGAAAATGCGTGGCGCGCACCAACACTAGAGGAGCATTTGAGACGTTTCAGCCCAAAGGGTCTCGAAGTGCTTATGTTTCCACAGCTCAGCATACAATTTCCCTTATTTACAGTCTGATAGAACGTTCGCTTTCGCATGCGAAAAAAGAATCTAGCTCCAAACGAGATCCTTGTATCTGAAGTGTGTTCGTCGACAACATGAAGGCAGCCCTAAGCAATGCCGAGAATGGCTTCGTCGAAATTTCCACATCAATACAATGTTGTCGGAATTTAGTGCCTAGCCATGAGCTACGAAAAACAAGGTTTGGATGGACGAGCTATCAACGGTAAACAGAGGCCAATGCAAAAGACATTCACTTTGCGTAGTATTGTAATAAAGTTACTATCTGAAAACAATTTTTAGAAGATAAAGATGAACGAAATAGATGTCCCATTCAACAAACCGAGTCTTGTTGGAAATGAAATAAAATATGTCCGGGATGCCGTGCGACGGGGGCAATTGGCTGGTGACGGAACATACACTGAGCGCTGTTGTAATTTGCTCAAGGCGCAGTTGGGTGCGCCAAGTGTACTACTAACACATTCTTGTACGGCTGCACTTGAAATGGCGGCGATGCTTTGTGATTTGGCGCCAGGAGATGAGGTCATAATGCCCTCTTTCACCTTTGTCTCAACAGCCAATGCGGTTGTCCTGCGCGGTGCCACGCCTGTGTTTGTAGATATTGATGTGTCGACCCTCTGCATGGCCCCCGATGCAGTTGAAGCGGCAATCACAGAGAAGACGCGGGCTATCTTTGCAGTGCATTATGCTGGGTTTCCGGCGGACATAGAGCGTCTCGTTATGTTAGCAAAGGCTCATGATCTGTTTTTGGTTGAAGATGCTGCCCAAGCGCTTGGGTCAACCTATAATGGTCAGCAAGCAGGGACTTTCGGTGACGCTGCCACCTTCAGTTTTCATGAGACCAAGAACGTCATCAGTGGCGAAGGAGGTGCGTTGGTTATCAATCGTCCAGACTGGGTGGAGCGTGCCGAGATTATCCGAGAAAAGGGGACCAACCGGTCGCAGTTCTTTCGCGGTGCTGTCGACAAATATACTTGGGTGGATGTTGGGTCTTCCTATCTGCCGGGAGAATTAATAGCGGCCTTTTTGCTCGCGCAAATAGAAACGCAGGACGCCATCCGAACGCGGCGATTATCGGTCTTTGACACTTATTTCGAGGCATTTGAGGCGCAGGTGGCGCAAAGACAGATCAGATTGCCCGATACGCCTCTAAATTGCGAAGGCAACGGGCATATGTTTTATCTTTTGATGGACTCGCTGAACACGCGGACTGAGTTCATCAATTTTATGAGGCAGAATGGCGTGATCACGCCTTTTCACTACGTGCCACTGCACAGCTCGCCAGGGGGACAGAAATTTGGCCGTACATCAGGTGACTTACGTGTTACCAATATGATTTCGGACACTTTGGTTCGTTTGCCGATGTTCTTTGACCTTGGAAGCGACGTAGAGACGGTGATTGAGGTCGCGAATAGGGCGCTCGAAAATACATGACGAATAGCATTCAAACAGCCCATGATGCGCCGGCGACGTTGATCAGTGTCATCTCTCCAATATATGGATGCCGTAGTACGCTGACAGAGCTTGCCAAGCGCGTAGAGATGGCTTTCCAAGATGAATGTCTTGATTGGGAACTTGTGCTCGTTGATGATCGCGGCCCAGATCAACCTTGGCCGGTGATAGAAGAGCTGTCTGCAAAAGATCCACGTATCCGAGGTATCAGGTTGGCGCGCAATCATGGACAACACCTCGCGATCTGGGCGGGGCTGGAAGCTGCGCGCGGTGATTTCATCGTTGTGATTGACTGCGATTTGCAGGATGATCCCAGTGTTATCCCAGAGCTTTATCGTCTTGTGCAGCAAGATGATGTGGAAGCCGTTATTGTGGATCGGGGCACATGGTCGGACTCAAAGCTCCGGCGGATGGCATCAAACTCTTTCTATGCGCTCGTAAAGTGGCTCGCCGGGGTCAAGATCGACAATATCGGCAACTTCGGTATCTACAGCCGCCGTATGGTCAACACATTATTGCTGTTTACCGAGCAAGAGATTTTCTTGCCCATTATGGTGAGCCTCACAGGGTACCCAACGACAAAACATCAAGTCGACCGGGGTACCCGCCATGAGGGTTCCAGTTCTTATAATTTTCTCCGGCTTTTGCGCCTAGCTGTTGCGATTGTGATCCGGTTCTCTGACCGCCCTCTGAAACTGAGTGTGCTGTTGGGCGGTGCCCTAAGCGGAATGTCTGCGTTGATTTCCTTTGTCTTGCTTATGATGTGGCTGGCGGGAAGCTTCACAGTCCAGGGTTGGACCAGTACCATCTTGTCAATCTGGTTCTTATCAGGGCTGATCTTGGCCACTCTGGGAATACATGGGTTTTATCTGGGTCGTGTTTTCCGAGAGGTGCAAGGGCGCCCTCGCATCTTGATCCAGGAGACCACGGATCTTGAAGAGACTGCACTGTCTCGTGCGCGGGATGTGTGACACTGTGATCCCAAGGAGCCTTTACCGATACGGTCTTGTGGGAATAGGCTCAAATCTGGTGGTATATTGTGTTTTCGTTGTCTTGATCTGGGGCGCAGTTCCGCCCGTTTGGGCCGCTGCAATATGCTACGTATTTGGTTTGGGCATAAGCTATTTGGCCAATCGACGCTGGTCCTTTGAAAGTACCGCAGGCCACCGATCTGATTTGGTCCGTTTTCTTCTGGCCTATGGTGTTGGCTTTGTCGCTACGCTTGGATTTATCTTTGTATTGACACAGTTTCTAAGGCCCGAGGTTGCTCAGTTTCTCAACATTGGCCTAACGGCTGCAGTGATTTATAGTTGTTTAAGGCTCTTTGGGTTTGGCAAAGCAAAGTTCTAAAACTATTTCCAAGGCTGCCACGCCAGTTAACTTACAGGTGCGGGAAACAAAAAAGATCATGCTCTATACACAGAAAAACGCAGAGACACAGATCGATATTGGTAAGCAGACACGAATTGGGGAGAATGTCACTTTCGGCCCGAGCTGCAAAACCATCTCAATTGGATTTGGCTGTTTCCTGGGCCGTGATTTATACATCGATGTCGAGCACCTAACTATTGGGGATTACACAACTATCCACCATGGAGGTATCATCCATGGTATCGAAACCAGTATAGGCCACAATTGCTGGTTCGGTCATTATTGTATCATCGACTCTTTGGGTGGTCTCACGCGAATTGGGAACAACGTGGGGGCTGGGGCGCACTCGCAACTTTGGAGCCATATGAAATTTGGCGATATGCTAGCAGGTTGTCGATGGAATTCATCTGGTTCGCTTATATTGGAAGATGATGTTTGGCTCGTCGGACATTCAATTACGGGGCCCATTAAAGCTGCTAAACGCTCAATGCTGATGACCGGTAGTGTTGCTGTCAAAGATCTGGAAGAAAACCATATCTATTCCGGTTCCCCTGCCAAAGATATAACTGCCCATTTAGGACTGCAATTTGATGATCCTGATTTGGAGCAGAGGCAAAAGAATTTCGCTTCTCTTAAAGCGCAATACGCTAAAGAGACGGGCCTCAGTGTCGAGGCTTTCCTGGATGTTTCAAGTTTTGATCCGGTTACCGCAAACGTGACGCAGTTTAACTTGATGGAGAGAACTTACCGTCCTCGCTATACACAGGATGAGTACGGCTTCATGCGCTTCCTGCTCTATGATCGTGCAAAATTTGTACCAGTTAATTAGAGCCTTTTGCGCAATTGGTAAGCGCAAGCCTTTGGTGTGCATATACCTCCCAATAATTAGAAATGGTGCACACAGTGAATTTATCTGTCATTTTTGATCTGAGGATTGAGGTGGCTCCGAATGCTTCGCCACGTGCAAGAAGAATAATGTCGATATCGTCGCTCAACGCGCGATCTGGGCCGAGCTCCGGCGCGCTAGCCCGTTGCCACAGCGGGTAACCGGCAACGGGCTTGGCCAGAAGTGCGTGTTCAAAAGTAATGCCAGAATCTGCAACGACACCCCATTGAGATGGCTCACCTAATGCGCGCAAAGCGGTGATGCCGTCCGCAAGCATTTCATATTGGGTAGGACCGCTCGATTCCCCTTGCTGCTCCGGTACACTCAAATACCGCGCATAGGGTCCATGTTCGATCAGGCGTTCCGATTTTCGCGAATATCCCTCCGCCGCAGCGCCAAGCATATTCGCCACATGTGGCGTGGCAAAAGCCAGGATGAGGATGACCGAGATATATCGAATAACGGGTTCGTGTTCGGCAGAGTGTTTCCGGGCGAGTTCCGCGCATCCAATGCACAAAGCGATGAAAGTAGGCAGGGCCAACTGGCCGAGAGATCCATTGCCGCCCATGGTTGCGGTCATGCCGACGACTGTCCCTGCAAGAATAATAGCTGATGCGACTGGCACTCGTATTGTTGCGTCTTTGACACAAAGGGCAACGGCAAACAAAGTCGCGCAAAGGGCAACCGGTTGGTAAAGTGGGATTTGTACACTTTTCCTTATGAGCCCCATAATGCCGTTGCTCTCGCCCACATGAGCGAGGGCATAATCCAATGAGCCAAAGAAGCGCTGAAGGTTGGGGTCAAACACAAGTACAAACAGCCCCAATCCAATTAGCGCACCGCCTGCTGCAAACCAACGCCGCATGATCAACAGCGCAATGAAAAGACCGGGCAGAACGAGCACAAACGTGGATTTCGTCAAGCAGACAGCGCCCACCAACATGCCAGAAACACCGCCCCCAAACACCTCACGGCGTTTACGATCGTTTTTGAAGAATACAAACAACGTCACAACAAACATCGCAGCTTGCGCAAAACGATTATAAAAAAAGGAATGCGTTGAGATTACCCGGATAACCTGGTCATTAAACTCCAGTGGATATCGTGTCAGCAATAGAGTGAGAATGACTAATGCCACGCCAGAGAAACCAAGTGGCGACATATGAGTTCTCGAAAACAGAAATGCACATGCGATGAGTGCGCAACCTAAGAAAATACTATGTAGGTAAAACACTGAAGCATGAGTCCCGAACACATACATTGTCCAGCTAAGTGTTTCGGATATGAAGCCGCCGTAAAAGTGGCCAAAGTCAATAACGGGCCGAAGCCCTTCTAAAATACGCCAGGCCGCTCCAAGTATGAAAAACGTGTCAGCAAAGTGGTCTGTGTCATAAAATATCCCGACGAAAAATGAGAATACAGCGATCAGAGAGATCAAAAGAATGAGTGAGCAATTTATGACAAGAAGAAAACGGTCGAAAGAGCACCTAAATTTTAAAGTCACTTTTTAAGCCTTTGATTTTCGTTTGTATTTGTAACGTAGAGAGTGCAGCTTGTTAATCTTGTCCTGTGACCTAAAGTAGGCTGAGGAGCAAAGTCCACAGAAGGGCTTTTGGGTCTGGCCGCTACCTTTTGATCAGTTCCGCAGGAGTGATCCATTTAGATTTCTGATACGTGACCGGGATCAAGTTCACTCCGTTTCGGGGTAAGACTTCATGGGATCTTTCAGGTTTGATTCAATTGGACCGTAAATTCACCGGGCGTCAAGTTTCCGGCGCAATGGCCTTTCCAGTCACTGCTCCGTGCCCGGCATCACGCCTTGGTGGACCCGAGCCTAAACCCACTTGGCGAACGAGCCCCGACTCCCGTCCTAGGCGGCTGTTAAATGCCTGCAGATATCCGCTGATCAGCAGAATGCTGCCGACCGAAGCCCAGAACGCTTGGTCAGTAAAGAATGTCTGAATCCGACGTGCTAGGGAGAATCTCAATACCACTCACAAAGTTGGGCGCCGCCTCCGGGGCCTTTCGCAAAAAAAACACAAACAAGGCCCGAAAATGACCAACTGGTTGTAAACAAAAACCATGTTGCCAATAGGATTGTAATGAGTTCAGAACCCACAGTTCTCACTTCTTTAATTGTGACGCCTTTACGCAACTAGGAATCGTGCCACTCACTCTGACCTAGTCATTGGATCACCTATATGCCTGCATCTCAAAATCCTTCGTCTTCGCGTCTGGCAGCCTTGGAAGGCTTCCGCATGGCCTTCTTCGCGCTTGATTTCATGCCCAAGAGTTTGTCGCAGATTGATTTTTCTGCTGCAGCGGATGAAACGACGCTCACCAATGCACTGAACTACGATGGGAGCACTCAGATCTGGGAGGGCGG
>NZ_JBQFSC010000009.1:0-14207 GCF_056537805.1 Ruegeria sp. C10
CGCACCTGCCTTTCCGACGACGCGAACGCGCCATGCAACGTTTCAGGCGGATGCGAAGTTTGCAGAAGCTCGCCGCCGTCAACTCCTCTGTATACAACCACTTCAACCAAGAAAGAGCGCTTGCCAGCCGAAACAGCTTCAAGCTGATACTCACCGACGCTCTCGCCGAGTGGCGGGGTCTTTGTGACGAATGAAGGACAGCTATACTGGCCTAGCTGAGACTGGTTCGAATTCGCCTGACTGCACCGCCACTCATACCTGTCTCACTTCAGTTGTGTTTTTTGACCCGGAATTGTTCCGCAATTCCCGCGAGTTGACGCATGCGCTTTCAATCAGAGACGGAGCAGATCGTACACTCGGATCACGATTCAGGCCACAGTCTCAGTGCCGCATTTTGGTGGGATCGCTTTGGGCGGGATTTCCCTGATACCCGGAAGTTTACAGGGAAATTTCGCAAAACGGGACTGAGTTCAGTAATTTCACCTGTCAGAACTGAATGTTTTACAGGGGGTTAATGTTGCAAATTCCCTAAAAGGTGGAGCAGGGAATTTTCTCGTGGGAACAGGGAATTGTTCCGCCGGATCAGGGAGGGCGAAGTCTGTATCAGTGACGCAGGATTTGGAGATGTCAGAAGCCGAACAGGCGTTCCTGTTCGGACCAATCAAGTGGGTGGGTCACGCTGACCAGACGCTTGAGTGTGAGTTCGGGCGGCTGGGTGCCGTTGAGAATCGCGGCCTGAATCTTCGGTGAGAGAAACGCGAGCTGAGCACGGGCAAGGATGAAAGCGACGGGGACGCTTTCACGCCGCGCAACTTCCATCAGTTGAACTCCAGCTTTCAGATCACGGGTGCAGCCATGGGCGCGGATCAACATGGACCGGAGGTGGGGATCGGGTTGCGCCTTTGGTATCTTCACCTGTCATATTTATAGGTTTTTTTGCGCTGTTTTCCTCCGGGGACACAGGCGCGTATCCCATTGTCTTTCAATGCTTCACGGAACCAATTGGTATCGTACGCGCGATCAGCGAAGGCAACACTTGCAGGTATCGAAGACACACACATGATCCGCGGAGGATAAATTACGCCTGGACTCGGTTAGTTTCAACGCATCGCGGATTTGGCTGCTTGACCTGTTGATCCGACGAAATTTCCACGCTCAGCGATAAATTTCGCGACAGAAATACGCCCTTTGAAAGCAGGCCCACTTCACTTTCTTTCAAGCGTTTCTGGGGAAAAGGCTATATTAAACCGTGGGCTAATGATCTGCTTTGGTTTTTTTGGTTCGGGCCTCGGCTTCGCACTGTTCTCCGAGCGGCGCGCAGAAAACATCTTAGCAAGTTTGCGCTTAATCTTTCGTCTCATCCATTTACTCCTTAACGAGGCGTTCTGTCATGGCCGCGAAATACCGCCATTGGTCGAAGCCAAAAAATATTCTATTGAATCGTACTTTTCCGGCTCACCGTGATTATCTGAATTAGCCTCACTAATTTCCAACATTGCGTCGACAACCTTCCTTAGATTGCCTCCAAGTTTCTTTTGCTCTGCTGTACCTTGACGAAATAGATCTTGAAACGCGTCATATTGTTTGCGCACAGTTTCATCACGGAACAGCGATGAACACCCAAACCCATCCAAAAACTGCGGGCTGCCACCTGTCCAATGGGCAATTTTCATTGCAATCAGTTTATCTGCGATTGACCGAGCTTCTTGATTGTCAATTGCCGTAGTTGAGGCAATTTTTTCAGTATAGTAATCTCTCAGGTTTAAGGTTTCTTGTGCATGCTCCAGATAATGCAGACGGCTGGGCGGTCCAAACCTACTATGAGTGGCTAGTTTTGTGGTGAAGTAGCCAATTTCTGGCAAGGCCTTGATTTTTCCAGCCAGACAGTCGTGGAGGCCGACATTATAGTCGCCAAATATTTTCATGGCATTAAGCTGTAAGTTGTTACATCTTTCAAGGTAGTGATCGCGGCGTGTCGCAGCATAACTGGTCGCGAAGGCCCATTGGCTGTATTTAGACAGACGAGAAACTATGTCTTCGTCTTGAAGGCTGAATGCATGAAGAAATTTCGCGTTGAACTGATCTTCGTCTAACATTGACAGGCAAATGATCCCGCCGATAGCGACGACGTGGTCGTGGTTTGCGCGCAGGAATTCAACACCTTGATAGAGTGTATCAAGCACAGGAAAATCATCATCTGCTCCGACGAAGATAATGTCATCATCCAACCCGCTCACACAATCAACCATGCGGTCCCGAAAATGCAGATCGGAATCGTACTCCTTATATTCGATCTGCAAAAGACTGTCGTTGTCACGTACCGCTTCCTCATAAGCAGCAAGGTATGAATGATGACTGCCATTGGCGATCACCACACGTTGTCCCGGATTGAACTCGCCCAGATACTTAAGGAGAAAGGACAAAGACATTGGACGGTTACGTGTGGGAATAACTAGAGGGACCATGGTGCATCCTTATGCGGCTAATACCGGAGATCTAGTGGGCTACACGGCGTCGAATTATGGTCTATTAGAAATTTGACGGTGTAGATATGCGGTCCAGCGCGGCTCATAACTTGATATTTTCGCATGTGTCCAACCCCAAAACACGATCGATGTCAATCTGTGAAAATATAGGTGCTGGCAACTGAACTGGAATTATTCCATGCTAACCAGCTTCTGACTCTTGAATTTTTGGCTTGTTCGGGCGGGAGCAGCCTCACTTCGTTGCGCTCGATCAGATACGCTCAACCTCTGGGCTGACTACTCCGGTAGAATGGCGGCATGAGACAACATCTGCGAATAGATCGCAGTCCGCCGCAGACAACTTGGCAATACCCGAGTTCAATCAGGAACGCCAACTCAACTCACGACCGAACTTTGAGCTGACCCAAAGTGGCAGCTTTGATTCACATGGGTTTTCAAATTATGTAGCAAACTGAGACCAGCTCGACGCGTCTCACACCACTCTCCTTGCTAATCAAAGTTATCATGCTTAAAGGGAATTCAATTATCTGAGGCCTGTTGGTCGATTAGAACAGAGCGGAGCGATGATTTGAAAGCGGTAATTCTAGCGGGCGGGCTTGGAACTCGGATTAGTGAAGAATCTCACCTCCGCCCAAAACCCATGATTGAAATTGGTGGTTTGCCCATATTATGGCACATCATGAAAATCTATGGCGCCCATGGGATCACTGAATTTGTCATCTGCTGCGGCTACAAAGGCTATCTGATCAAAGAGTATTTCGCGAACTACTTTCTACATACATCCGATGTCACATTTGATCTAAAAGACAATAAGATGAAGGTGCACAATCGATACTCGGAGCCTTGGCAGGTTACATTGGTCGACACCGGTCAGCTAACCCAAACCGGTGGCCGCCTAAAGCGTGTGAAGGAGCATCTGACCGACACGTTTTGTCTTACATACGGCGACGGTGTGACGGACCTTGATATTACCAAGCTTTTGGCCTTTCACAAAAGAACTGGCAGCCGTGCGACCGTTACCGCCTTGCAACCAGCAGCGCGGTTCGGAGCCTTGGAGATCGAGGGTGATTTTGTGACCCGGTTTAACGAGAAACCCGATGGAGATGGCTTCTGGGTTAACGGCGGTTTTTTTGTCTGTGAGCCTGAGGTGATTGACTACATCGACGGAGACGAAACGATTTGGGAACGCGCTCCATTGGAAACTCTGGCAACTGAGCGACAGCTTTCAGTGTTCAAGCATTCGGGTTTCTGGGCTCCGATGGATACGATGCGGGATCGTGATTACCTTGAAGAGCTTTGGAAATCCGGCGATGCACCATGGAAAACTTGGTGATGAATGCGTTCTGGAAAGACAAACGCGTTCTGATTACCGGACATACCGGGTTCAAAGGTGCATGGCTTGCGCTGTGGTTGACGCAACTCGGTGCCAAAGTCACTGGCATAGCACTGGCACCTGAAAGTCCCTTTTTTTCCTCTCTGAAACTAGAAGATACCATCAGGCACATTATCGGTGACATTCGAGATTCGTCTGTCGTGACAAACGCCGTAACAGCGTCAGACCCCGAAATTGTTTTTCACATGGCAGCACAATCTTTGGTTTTACGTGGATACGAAACCCCGATTGAGACCTGGTCCACCAATGTGATGGGGACGCTCAATCTGATGGAGGCGCTGCGTGATCTGACCGGTCCACGCGCCGTGGTTATGGTAACTACAGACAAAGTGTATGCCAACGACGAACAAGCGCGACCATTTCGCGAAACTGATCCCCTAGGTGGTCATGACCCATATAGTTCCAGCAAAGCCGCGATGGAAATTGGCGTCGATAGCTGGAGAAAATCTTTTTTTGCACAGACAGAGATCCGTATGGCTTCGGCGCGCGCAGGCAACGTTATTGGCGGTGGCGACTGGGCCGAGAACCGCATCGTGCCCGATATTGCACGTGCCCTGGCGGCCGACATTCCAGTCAAAGTGCGCAACCCGAATTCCGTTCGACCATGGCAACACGTCCTGGAGCCTCTGCGAGGGTATTTGATACTCGCGGAAAAGCTGTTTACGTCGGCAGATCCCGATCTCCAAAGTGCGTTCAATTTTGGTCCACCATCTGAGGGGGTTAGAACCGTAAAGGACGTTGTTACAACGGCACTCTCCATGTGGCCGGGCGCATGGGAAGATACTTCTCGGAAATCCAATTCTGCCCACGAAGCTCAGATTCTCCGGCTTGCCACTGACAAGGCAGAGGCACTGCTGGGTCATTTCGCCTGTTGGTCTTTCGAAGACGGCATCCGCGCTACAATACAGTGGTACCAGTCTGTTGCGGAGGGCCAGTGCCCTCGTGCGGTCTCACTTAAACAGTTGCAATATTATGGTGAATCTTGAAGCTTATCCCTCAAGATATTGATGGGCTTTACGAAGTCCAGTTGGCGCGCCAGTCCGATGCCCGCGGTGCTTTTGCTCGTACATTCTGTGCTGACGTTTTTGCGCAAGCCGGTCTGCTGACCAATTGGGTGCAAATGAATATGTCGCAAACCAAGGGGCAAGGTACTTTGCGCGGTCTGCATTTTCAGCGTGCGCCGATGGCTGAGGCAAAGCTTATACGTGCAACCGAAGGAAAGGTATTCGATCTGGCGCTTGACCTGCGCGAAGGCTCTCCAACCTTTGGTCAAAGCAGAGCAATCACATTATGCGCTGAGGCTGGGAACGCAATCTACATTCCTGAGGGCTGCGCTCATGGTTTCCAGACATTGACCGAGACTGCGACGCTACACTATTGCCACACTGCTCCGTACACACCGGAACTTGAGGGTGGTGTGCGTGCGACAGACCCCGATCTGGGCATTGATTGGCCCTTACCTATCACGCTTATGTCGGAAAGAGATCAAAACTTGCCTGCCCTGCTGGATGTTCGCCCCTTATGACCAATACCTGCCGACATTGTCTGTCTTCACGCACTATGGCGTTTCTTGATTTGGGATATGCACCCCCGTCAAACGATTATCTAAGTGCGGAAGCGCTTTCTCGTCCCGAACTGACCTATCCGCTGCGGCTTTTCGTATGCAAGGAGTGCCGCCTTGTACAAACGGAAGACTTCTCGTCGGGCGAGGCGCTATTCACCGAAGAATACGCTTATTTTTCTTCCACCTCGACCTCTTGGCTTGCCCATGCCAAAGCCTATTGCGACACGGTTATCGAACGATTTGCTCTAGATGCGGATTCTCATGTGATCGAGGTTGCATCCAACGACGGTTATCTGCTGCGCAATTTTCGGAAGGCAGGGATCCCCTGCCTAGGTATTGAACCAACACATTCCACCGCCTCCGCAGCGACGGCAATCGGGATCAATGTTGTAGAGGAGTTCTTCGGGGAAGGGTTGGCTAAGGGGCTGGCCAAATCTGATCTTGTCATAGGTAACAATGTCTTTGCCCATGTACCCGACATTAACTGTTTCTCGCGAGGGCTGGCGGTTTGCCTAAAACCTCAGGGCGTGGTCACACTCGAGTTTCCGCATTTGTTGAACCTAGTGACGCAAAACCAGTTCGATACCGTGTATCACGAACATTTCTCCTACATTTCTCTTCTGTCAGCCGAGCGTATTCTGGCGGCGGCAGGTTTGCGGGTGTTCGATGTTGAACAACTAACAACTCATGGCGGCAGCTTGCGTCTCTTTGCCTGTCTTGAAGGAGCCAGACATGCGCAAACCGACGCCGTGAAGGCCATGCGTGATCTCGAAGCATCTCACGGAATGAATGACGATGACTTCTACACAGGTTTCCAACTCAAGGCGGAAAAGGTCAAAGACGATTTCTTGCGGTTCGTGCTGGATGCTAAAGCGGAGGGAAAGTCGGTAGCAGGATACGGCGCAGCCGCGAAAGGCAACACGCTTATGAACTTCGCAGGCGTTGGTCCAGACGCCATTGAATTCGTATGTGATGCTGCAGAATTTAAGATCGGCAAATACCTACCGGGCAGTCATATCCCCATTCTGGCGCCAGACGAGCTACAGAACCGACGTCCAGACTACCTGGTGATATTCCCATGGAACCTGAAAACCGAGATTATGCAATCACTTGATTGGCTTGTAGATACCCGTTTTGTAACTGCTGTGCCAGAACTGCAAATCCTATGACCGACCGCATCGTCTATACCCGACCCTCTATCACCGATCTCGAGGTTAGTTATGCCACAGATGCCGCCCGCACTGGTTGGGGGCCGAAATGTTATGACTACATTCATCGCTTCGAGGCGACCTTCGCAGAGTATGTCGGAACAAAACATGCTATTTCGACTTCCAGTTGCACGGGCGCGATGGAGATGGGTCTGGCTGCGCTAGGTATCGGTCCGGGCGATGAGGTCATCCTTGCCGACACAAATTGGATCGCTACGGTTGCTCCCGTCGTGCATTTGGGCGCAACACCGATTTTCGTTGATATCTTGCCAGACAGTTGGTGTATTGATCCTGATCAGGTCCGCGCGGCGATTACATCGAAAACCAAGGCCATCATAGCCACACATCTCTACGGTAATCTCTGTGAGATGGACACACTGTTGAGCATCGCAGATGAATGTGGAGTGGTGCTTATCGAAGACGCGGCCGAAGCGTTGGGTGCGCGATATCGCGCCATTCATACAGGCGCGATTGGAAAGTTCGGGACCTTCTCTTTTCATGGTACGAAAACGTTGACCACCGGCGAAGGCGGGATGCTGGTGACCGATGACGATGCTTTGGCGGATCGCATTCTGACGCTGTCCAATCACGGACGTGACAAGGCGCAGAAGAAACAATTCTGGGCTGATACGGTCGGCTACAAATTCAAGATGTCAAACATTCAAGCTGCAATTGGAATGGGGCAGATTGAGCGCATTGAGGAACTGACGAACCGCAAAGCGGAGATACTAGCGGCCTACAAAGAGCGGCTGTCGCATCTAGGGCTATCAATGAACCCTGAGCCTCCTCACGTCCGTAATGGCGCGTGGATGCCCACTGTTGTCTTTGACAAGGCACTTGGCGTCTCCCGTGAGAGGGCCTTGGCAGCATTCGAGGCAGCAAACATTGATGCGCGTGTATTTTTCTACCCGCTTTCCAGCCAGCCTATGTTCGTAGAAGCGCCTACCCCGCATGCCCATGATATTTGCGAGCGGGCACTGAACCTGCCCAGTTTTCACGACATGACAGACGGGGACATTGATCGAGTCTGTCGGGTAATCGAGACCTTGGCCTCTCCTTAGGCTTTCATAATCTCGTCAATACGCCCGTTGATCTGGGCGCCTTTGGCAAGTCCGCGATACATGAACTCTTCGTACCCGCGCTCTTTCATCGCGCGTATCGTGCGGTCGATGTCATAAACGACTCTGTGCAGGGCAATCTGGCCATCTGATAAGATTGCGTAAGCTGCACGTGGATCTCCATCGCGCGGCTGTCCGACCGAGCCCGGATTGCAAAAGACGTGCGTACCAAAGTCTAGAACGCATTGCACATGGGTATGACCCGCAAAGAGCCGTGTTACGCCTTTGGGAAACGTATCGATCCCCACTTTATAGAGGTATTCATCGACATGATCCTGCGGTCCTCCGTGTACAAACAATGTTGTGCCATCCTGGATGCTGTCCAATGATCGGCTCAGCCATGCCACGCTGTCCGAACTTAGCTCTGCCTGATGTTTGTCTATGATACCCGCGACGACCTTAGAGCGTTCGCAATTCTGTCCCGACGTAACGTAGCTGTCGTGATTGCCCAGTATATTGCGCACCCCTTCTGCCTTGAGCAGTTGTACGCATTCTTCCGGCTGACCATTATACCCAATAACGTCGCCAAGGCACACAAACTCTGTCACCCCTTTGGACTTCGCGTCAGCCAAAACCGCCTCAAGCGCGGCCAGATTCGCATGAATATCAGAGATCAGGCCCAGCATAACGTATCCGATCTGCGTTGTGACGCTGCGCAATCCCTTCACGCAAGACAGGTTGCGCAGGCCGTCGTCGGTTCAGGTAAAAGTCAACACACATCTCAGCTTCGTTGAACCCGAAAGCGGTTCGCAAGGAACAACTACTTGAAAACCGAGGGTTGATTTCAAGAAGATAGGCATCCTCACCTTCCAAACGGAATTGTAAGTTGGTTGGACCCAGCGGCTTGTAGTAGCGCATGATTGTATCAGTTGCTTTGGATACGGCTTCATGAGTGACGGTCTTTGCCTCGCCAGTGTTCCCGGCACGTGTCAATCGGCGCTGAAAGATCAGTGGGCCAATGTAATCGCCGTCGCCAAAGCCAAATGTACCGACAGTATATTCATCGTCGTCCGTACCAACAATCCGCTGCACAAGAAATTCGCCCGAGGTTTTTCCGCTCCAATAATCAAAATCCACTTCGTCATGAAGCCGCACAATGCCAACGGAGCCTTCCCCAGTGCTGGGTTTCAAAAGAAATGGCGGTTTCCCCAGCGCCGCGCAGGCCGCTTCCCAAGTGCCACCTCCTGCAATCGACGGGATGACTGGCAACCCCAATTGCGCATAGTCGGCTGCAAAATCCGACTTGTTTTCAGTCAACGCGATAAGATGTGTCGTGTTGATGGCCAACGCTACCCCGAGGTCTTCGAAAAAACTTCGGTGGGCGTCTAGAAACGCCATGTCGATGCTGATACCTGGAATAATCAGTTCAATTCCGTGATCCTGCACCAAATCTTTCCAGAACGTCAGATACGCATCTGAGCTTTCGTCTAGCTTGGGTTTCAGCAGAGTTTCATCGCACAGCTCTGCGCCGAATAGCGACATGCGCCGGTCAAGTCCAATTAACCACGATCGCCCGTCATCCCGCAGACTGCTGGCGATGCCCTGGCCTATGAGCGCTCCTACGCCGGTGACCAGAATACGTCGGCGCTCGTTCACAACTCAGGCCCCGCACAAACAGCTCTAGTCATGAGACACTTCTACAAGAAGACCAACACAAAGATCTGGAAAGTCAACGCCAACAGCCATCATCGCGCGCATGTTCTCTTCAAAGTTATCTAGCGTTCTGAGAACACCCAATGGAAGAGGCTTCAGGTAAAGCCCTTCCTCATGCGTTACTCTGTACCCGGCCGCCTCGATGGCGCTTCGCAATGTATCGCGGCAAAAATTGCGTTGATGTCCGAGCATTAAATCCGTTTCGTTCAGATCATAAATGTCCTCAATCATCCCCATCTCAAGCCCGAGGCGCCGGTTTAACGATTTTGCATTCGGTACAGCAATCCAAATGCGACCGTTGGGAGCTAGAAACTTTTTGTACCGGCTTAGAATGGCGACTGGATCATCCACATGCTCGAGCACGAATCCCATGACAATCAGATCGAAGGTGTCGGTAGGTGTGTAAGTTTCGAAGTACCCCGCCTCCAATGATCCAGTATACCAAGGGTTCTTGGACTGAAAATTCTCGATGACCTTTTGAGAGCCTTCAACGACGACGTGCTGGTCACTCATCTCGAAAAAGAAGGGAACTGTGTAACCATGCCCCAACCCAAGCTCTAGCAAACGCCCGACATGTCCTGTGCGCTCAAACACCCTTTCGGGATACCACCGCATCATGAGATCATTCTCAATCTCGACACTTGGTGGCTGCAAATACTTTGAGGCGACGTCGTCTAGGTTTTCCATCAGATAGTCAGCCCTTCTGAATACATGTCATGACAGGGAGAGGGAATTCCGGTCTGCGTCGGATAGGGTCGCAGCCATGTCAAAACCCCTCATACCACAGGACTTCGTTTTTCATAACGTCCCGAGACCGTCAATACCAGACCGACGACCCCTATAGACGGCGAGTTAACGAGTCCTTTTAGAGTAGGACGTTTAAAGCTGGGGAAATTCGAGTTGGTTGAACTGATCAAGGGCCAATTCATAAGAGACACCGAGGCGGCTATGATGTAACGATAGCTAAATGGCCCCAGTTTTAGCTAGAACGTTTTAAGAATTTGGAACTCTTACGCAAAGTGGGACACTCTATTGTTCTAACAGAGACCTTAGAGTTATTGATTCTGGCAACTAGCGAAAAGAGTGTTCGGATTGTTCAAAAGCGTGTCAGACCTTCGCGAATGTTCGCGACAAAAGTTCTTACTCACACAATGGATGGTGACACGACCTGTAACAAAGCTTAGATGAGAGCTCCAGAGCGTGGCAAATCACCAATAAAAATGCTGAAGGCAAATCATGACGTCAAAAGACGACCGCAAAGAGTTTGAAGCTCACAAGGAAAAGCAATGCTTGGCGCTTGGGCAAGACGAGCATGTTTTTCAAAGTTCAATTGCACATATGTTACAACTTGACCCTTATGACTACTCCTATCTGTGGAGCTGGATGGGAGCACCCATTATTCAGATGCCTGCAGATGTGATGGCGACACAGGAAGTGATCTGGAACACGAAACCCGATGTCATTATCGAAACCGGCGTGGCACGCGGTGGCTCGGTGCTGTTTATGGCCTCACTATTGCAGTTGATTGGCAACGGCACCGTGATCGGAGTCGACATAGATATCCGCGCTCACAACCGCGACACGATCAACAAACACCCTATGTCGAAACGAGTCACTCTAATTGAGGGGCCGTCGACCAGCGAGGATACGCTGGCCGCCGTGCGTGCCGAGATCCCAGAAGGCGCCAAAGTCATGGTAGTTCTAGACAGCGACCACAGCCGCGATCATGTTCTGGCCGAGTGCCGTGCATACGGTCCGTTGGTTACACCTGGCTGCTACATGGTCGTTGCGGATACGATGATCGGGTATGTCGGCCAGAAGGACAGCCCACAAAACCGTTCCAAATCGTGGTTTGCCGGGAACGAGCCGCTATCAGCGCTTAATGACTATATGTCAGAAGCAGACCTATTCGAAGTTGATCCGGTGTTGAACGGCAAGCTTGTGCTGTCCTCTTCGCCCGGTGGGTATATTCGACGGAAATTTGCATGACTACTGTCGTCATTTCGCAACCTATGTATTTTCCGTGGCCAGGTTTTTTGGCCCAACTCGCTTTAGCTGATGTAGTCGTTTGGCTGGTAGATGCGCAGTTTTCTAGACGCTCGTTTACTAACCGCGTACAGATTAGATCGCCTTCTGGCAGCGCCTGGCTTAGCATACCAATAAAGCATACTAAAAACAGGACAGATATCGTTGACATCGTTGCTGCTGAACCAAATTGGCTAGATTTACACATCGACAAACTCAAGAAATCGCTTAGCGGGACGCCTTACCTAGACTCCGCACTAGCACCAGTTCTACACCTGAATCAGCATGACGGCCTTTGCGACGCGATTGTCGCGAGCAGTAAAGGACTAGCATCACAGTTTGGCATAAATCCGAGCGAGTATCATCTTAGCACCGATCTAAATGTCACAGAAACAGGCTCGAACAGGATACTGCAAATCGTCCAAGAATTGGGCGGAACGCGCTATGTCACCGGGCATGGCGCACGCAACTATCTGGAACACAAGGAGTTTGAATTGGCAGGGATCAACGTCGAATACATGGAATATGATGTCAGGCCGTGGGGGCGTGTTGAAGATGATTTTTCGCCGTTCGTGACCGGGCTTGACCTGTTAGCACATGTAGGCCCTGCTCAAGCTGCATCTTATCTAAACCCGCGCACACGCAACTGGAAAGAATTTCTTCAGAACCACCAACAGACATAGGCTTCCTAATATGGGATCGTTTCCGGTTTGGAACAGGATCGCATCATAGCGTTGACGGCTCGGAGTGTTCTATCTGTACCCCCAACTGTCCGGGGCAGAGGAGGTGATAGCCAAAGGATTGACGCCGCCCGAAGTGAGCTCCCACGCCCAATCTTACTGTGCCGTTAACTATTGGGCGCTAACTTGAATAATTTAAGAAAATCAATGCCTTATTGTGGACCTTAGTTCTGGTCTATATCATTAGCTTCCGGTGTCTGACGTCAGTACCATTGGGACAGTATTGGTCGATTTGATAAGAGTAGATTTCTGGCTCATCGTAGCTGCCAAGGAGTAGAGATGAGAAAGAACCCCTAAAACAAGCAGAGTCACGGTGAGAAGCCAGCAAAGGACATTTGGCGTTCGACCCGTAAACAGTATTCCGCACAAGAAAAGATCCAGCTTTTACTGGACGGCCAAATAGGCGAGGAAAGTATTGCAGAGCTGTGCTGTCATGAGGACACCGCGCAAAGCCCGTCCTGGGCGGACGCCTGTAGGCGCCCACCCTTTCGAACTATATTGCACTTGCTACCCCCCAACCCTCGCCGGGAGCAGGTTTTAGAGACGAGCACCCTGAAGGGCTTCGCCCAAAACCAGTTGTTAAAGGGAAATATGTACGACGTAACCACTTGGCAGAAGGCATGGCTGTGCGCCGTAATGGAAAATTTCTATCGCAAAAGGCAAAACTATTTGTCGCACATAGGGAGTAAGTGGCGGACCAAGGGGGAACAACCCTATTTGAGTAACCATTTTTCATGCAAAAAATAACTGCCACAATATGTACCAAGAGGTGGACAAGATTCGGTGGCGTGATCGGTCTACCACTCAGGACTTCGGGCTTTGTGCGGCCTGCCTTGTGCCCAGTTCAAAATGCAGCTTGATGCATGGATCAATCCGAATTGGTAGATTCACTTTCAAGACTTTGGTTTCAGTAGGGCAACCTGGGCTCTACAACGCTATAGATTCTAACGCGCGAGCACAGATATTCGCTATAACCAAGCGAATGAATCTTCGCTCAGATCCATAAATGCCAGATCCTCAACTAAGACTTTGGCACCACTTAAATTAAGCAGCACCCCGTCATCCAGATCCCGGTACTTAATGTCAGAGATATTGTCTGCAAATAGACCTGAGCCAATCCCAATCTGATCAATCCCAACTTCAAAATCAGTCATGATGTTGAAGCCATCAAAAAAGTGAAACTCAAGAAGGTCAGCTTCCTCTCCACTAATATGAACACCGCGGCCTGGTCCGCCTCTCAGGATATCGGCGCTTTCCCCACCATCCAATTTGTCTCTTCCGAAGCCATCCACCAGGATATCAGCTTCATCCAAGCCATTGATATGGTCTCGTCTCCGACTTCCCGAAAGCGATACGCTGTCATCCAGTATGTTTACAGAAATGAGGGCCGTGGCTTCGGAAGTTCTACCGAACGTGTCTTCAAGTTCATACGTGAATGTCTGGACTATCTCGTCACCGGGGGCGACCAAATCAAGACATCTGAATCTGCTTCATATGTAAACGATCCATCATTATTCAGGTTTGGTAGCCTCTCTTCCGGACCTGAAAGCAGGGATACGGTTAGTCCTCTGCCTGTGTACCAGTTGTCGTTGGCTAGGATGATTCCAGCGATGACATCGTCTTCGTCAATGTGAAAAACACCGTCTTGTGCATTTTGGTGGAAATAAAGCTGCTATGGCCGTCGCCCCATCGAGATCTTTCACCGTAGATTCCGAACCGGAATAATCGCCCCCTAGAACGATGGTTGTATCGGCAAATCCATCATTGTCTGTGTCTATGCCCAAAATTGCGGACCCCAAATAAACACTCAAATCACTTCGATCAAAACGGACACCATTCAATATAAAGACGTCATCAATCCCAAAGGTCTTGTCGGTAGACCTTGCCTTGAGGCGGGCAGGGGGCTTTCTCAGCATTTACCCAAGACAAGACCTGCTTCTTTCAAATACTATAAACACCTGTCCTGAGATCATCCGCCTTGCGGTGATGCAGTACATCCGCTTCCCGCTTTCGTTTCGGA
>NZ_JBQFSC010000010.1:2500-6220 GCF_056537805.1 Ruegeria sp. C10
AGAGTTGTCCAAGTCAAGTACACTAACCCGCATGATCGCCGCCGATAGTCACCCGCAAGGATGACCGGCACTAAATGATCATGCATGTCTTCTATTCTCCATGTGGGGCCGACCGACATCGGCAGCATGGGTTCCAGGATAGAAGGCGGGAAAGTATGCTTTTGGTTCAGAAGAAAGATCGCCTTTAGTTACCAGCTGGGCGATCGCGATTGACCTGACTGCGCTCAAGTAGCCGAATAGGCGGTAGCGCACTAAGTTGTGTCTTTCTCTTTCTGGATCAAATCAAGCGCGAGAAGGGCGTTTGGTGAATGCCTTGGCAGCAAGAGGCGATGAAAGACGTGATACTCTGCGATAAGCCATGGGGAGCTGAGAATAAGCTTTGATCCATGGATCTCTGAATGGGGCAACCCACCTGAAAGCTTCATATTGTTATCTTTGATACTCAATATGGGGTTTAAACAGGTACTTAAGACCTGAATACATAGGGTTTTAAGAGCAAACCCGGGGAACTGAAACATCTAAGTACCCGGAGGAAAGGAAATCAATTGATACTCCCCTAGTAGCGGCGAGCGAACGGGGACCAGCCGAGCCAGATAAGTGACTAGAACATGTTGGGAAGCATGGCCATAGCGGGTGACAGCCCCGTATAGGAAGCTTTGATGGACGTATTAAGTAGGGCGGAACACGTGAAATTCTGTCTGAAGATCGGAGGACCACCTTCGAAGGCTAAGTACTCCTTGCTGACCGATAGCGAACCAGTACCGTGAGGGAAAGGTGAAAAGCACCCCGACGAGGGGAGTGAAACAGTACCTGAAACCGAACGCCTACAATCAGTCGGAGGATCCTCGAGATCTGACGGCGTACCTTTTGTATAATGGGTCATCGACTTGGTCTTACGAGCAAGCTTAAGCCGTTAGGTGTAGGCGTAGCGAAAGCGAGTCTTAATAGGGCGAATGAGTTCGTGGGATCAGACCCGAAACCGAGTGATCTAGGCATGGCCAGGTTGAAGGTAAGGTAACACTTACTGGAGGACCGAACCCACATCCGTTGAAAAGGATCGGGATGAGCTGTGCCTAGGGGTGAAAGGCCAATCAAACTCGGAGATAGCTGGTTCTCTGCGAAATCTATTTAGGTAGAGCGTCATCCGAATACCCCGGGGGGTAGAGCACTGGATGGGTAATGGGGCCCCACAGGCTTACTGATCCTAACCAAACTCCGAATACCCGGGAGTACTAGATGGCAGACACACTGCGGATGCTAACGTCCGTAGTGGAGAGGGAAACAACCCTGACCTACGACTAAGGCCCCCAATTCATGGCTAAGTGGGAAAGCAGGTGGGACGACCAAAACAACCAGGAGGTTGGCTTAGAAGCAGCCATCCTTTAAAGATAGCGTAACAGCTCACTGGTCTAAATAAGTTGTCCTGCGGCGAAGATGTAACGGGGCTCAAGCCATGAGCCGAAGTCTAGGGATGCGTAAGCATCGGTAGCAGAGCGTAGTGTGACATAGCACTTATCTTGTATTATCGCCGGTCATTTGGTGCGAGCAATCGCGCTCAAGTAGCCGAATAGGCGGTAGCGCAAGATAAAGTGCTTTCGATGAAGCCGGGGCGTGAGCCATCCGGTGGAGAGATCACTAGTGAGAATGATGACATGAGTAGCGACAAAGAGTGTGAGAGACACTCTCGCCGAAAGTCCAAGGGTTCCTGCTTAAAGCTAATCTGAGCAGGGTAAGCCGGCCCCTAAGCCGAGGCCGAAAGGCGTAGGCGATGGGAACTAGGTTAATATTCCTAGGCCAGGAGGATGTGACGGATCACAGGTGTAGTTCAATCTTATCGGATTGATTGGGCTGCTGAGTGGTTCCTGGAAATAGCCCTCCATCAGACCGTACCCTAAACCGACACAGGTGGACTGGTAGAGCATACCAAGGCGCTTGAGAGAACGATGTTGAAGGAACTCGGCAAAATACCTCCGTAAGTTCGCGAGAAGGAGGCCCGGTTCCTAGGCAACTAGGGGCTGGGGGCACAAACCAGGGGGTGGCGACTGTTTATTAAAAACACAGGGCTCTGCGAAGTCGCAAGACGACGTATAGGGTCTGACGCCTGCCCGGTGCCTGAAGGTTAAAAGGAGAGGTGAGAGCCTTGAATTGAAGCCCAGGTAAACGGCGGCCGTAACTATAACGGTCCTAAGGTAGCGAAATTCCTTGTCGGGTAAGTTCCGACCTGCACGAATGGCGTAACGACTTCCCCGCTGTCTCCAACATCGACTCAGCGAAATTGAATTGCCTGTCAAGATGCAGGCTTCCCGCGGTTAGACGGAAAGACCCCGTGCACCTTTACTACAGCTTCGCACTGGCATCAGGATTGTGATGTGCAGGATAGGTGGTAGGCTTTGAAGCGGAAACGCAAGTATCCGTGGAGCCTCCCTTGAGATACCACCCTTCGCACTTTTGATGTCTAACCGCGGTCCGTTATCCGGATCCGGGACCCTGCGTGGCGGGTAGTTTGACTGGGGCGGTCGCCTCCTAAAGCGTAACGGAGGCGCGCGAAGGTTGGCTCAGAGCGGTCGGAAATCGCTCGTTGAGTGCAATGGCAGAAGCCAGCCTGACTGCAAGACTGACAAGTCGAGCAGAGTCGAAAGACGGCCATAGTGATCCGGTGGTCCCGAGTGGAAGGGCCATCGCTCAACGGATAAAAGGTACGCCGGGGATAACAGGCTGATACTGCCCAAGAGTCCATATCGACGGCAGTGTTTGGCACCTCGATGTCGGCTCATCTCATCCTGGGGCTGGAGCAGGTCCCAAGGGTACGGCTGTTCGCCGTTTAAAGAGGTACGTGAGCTGGGTTTAGAACGTCGTGAGACAGTTCGGTCCCTATCTGCCGTGGGTGTAGGAGACTTGAGAGGAGTTGCCCCTAGTACGAGAGGACCGGGGTGAACGATCCACTGGTGGACCAGTTGTCGTGCCAACGGCAGTGCTGGGTAGCTATGATCGGACAGGATAACCGCTGAAGGCATCTAAGCGGGAAGCCCCCCTCAAAACAAGGTCTCCCTGAGGGCCGTGGAAGACCACCACGTCAATAGGCCGGAGATGTAAGCGCAGTAATGCGTTCAGTTGACCGGTACTAATCGCCCGATAGGCTTGATTTGATCCAGTAATGGAAAGACAAATCACCAAAAGCATACACTGACCTTGAGTTGGATAACGTCGCAGCGCCAAGCCGCGATGTTGGTTGATACTATAACCGAGTGGCAACGCGCCTTTTGCAAGCAAAAGACGCTGCCTGCCACCTCGTCGCTTTCCTGCAACGCAGGAAAGTCGACATGGGCTTTTCCTCGGTTTGGTGGTCATAGCGCAAGTGAAACACCCGGTCCCATCCCGAACCCGGAAGTTAAGCACTGCCGCGCCAATGGTACTTGGGCTTAAGCCCCGGGAGAGTAGGTCACCGCCAAACCTAGTAAAAGCCCACATCTCTCTAACACGATGAAAAGAACACTACCCGGTCTCAAGTAGCCGAATAGGCGCTAGACCAACACAAGACCTCAAGTAGCGTAAGCGATAGGTCACTTAAAGTGTCGCGGGATGGAGCAGCCCGGTAGCTCGTCAGGCTCATAACCTGAAGGTCGCAGGTTCAAATCCTGCTCCCGCAACCAACTTTAGAAAATCCAAACACAGCCCGTGCAGACTACAAACAGTCCACCGGATCAATTGCTTAACGATCAA
>NZ_JBQFSC010000011.1:0-4026 GCF_056537805.1 Ruegeria sp. C10
CTGACATTTGAGCATTTGAAGGCTGAGGTTTCGTCTGGCGAGATTGATACGGTATTGGTTTGTTTGGTTGACCTTCAGGGCCGTTTGATGGGCAAGCGGTTTCATGCGGGTCATTTTGTTGCGGGTGCGTGGGAAGAGACACATTGCTGCAATTATCTGCTGGCGACGGATCTCGAGATGGGGACGCCGGATGGGTATGCCTCGACCAGTTGGGATCGGGGCTATGGCGATTATGTGATGAAGCCGGATCTGAGCACTCTGCGCCCTGTACCGTGGCTGGAAGGCACGGCGATGGTGATGTGCGATGTGCTGGATCATCACACGCATGAAGAAGTGCCACACGCGCCGCGCTCGATCCTGAAGCGTCAGGTGAACCGGTTGAAGGCGATGGGTTATGACGCGATGTGCGCCACCGAGCTGGAGTTTTTCCTGTTCGAGAAAAGCTTTGATCAGATCCGCAAGGAAGGCTTTCGCGACCTTGAGCCGATCTCGGGGTATAACGAGGACTATCACATCCTTCAGACCACCAAGGAAGAGCATGTGATGCGCCCGATCCGCAACCATCTGTGGGATGCGGGGATACCGGTCGAGAACACGAAAGGTGAGGCCGAGACCGGGCAGGAAGAACTGAACATCAAATATGCGCCTGCGATGGAGACGGCCGAGTATCACTCGATCGCCAAGAACGCGGTGAAAGAGATTGCCTGGCAGCATGGGCATGCCGCGACCTTCCTGCCGAAATGGCATCATGAGAAAGTGGGCAGTTCCAGCCACGTGCATCAGTCGCTCTGGTCCGAGGGGCGGCCGATCTTTTTCGACGAAAAAGACCCGCTCGGCATGTCGGATGTGATGAAAAGCTACATGGCGGGTCTGCTGAAATACGCCGCCGATTACACCTGTTTCATGGCGCCCTACATCAACAGCTACAAGCGGTTCATGAAGGGGACCTTTGCGCCGACGCGGATCATCTGGTCGGTGGACAACCGCACCGCCGGGTTCCGCCTGTGCGGTGACGGCACCAAGGCGGTGCGGGTGGAATGCCGTATCCCGGGCTCGGATATGAACCCCTATCTGGCGATGGCTGGGATGCTGGCGGCGGGGATCGCTGGGATCGAAGAAGGGCTGGAGTTGCAGCCGCCGACCACGGGCGACGTCTATCAGGGAGAGACGGGGATGATCCCGGGCGATCTGCGCGCGGCGCGGGATGCGCTGCATGGCTCGGCGATGTTGCGGGCTGCGATGGGAGATGACGTTGTCGATCACTATGCGCGCGCGGCCGAGGTTGAGATCGAAGAGTTTGAGCGCGTGGTGACCGATTGGGAAATTGCCCGCGGGTTCGAGCGGGCTTGAGAGGGTGAAAGCGAGGGGCCAGCCCCGCCGCCATTGGCGCTCGAACCAATGGCGCACCAATGGCGGCCCCCGAGATATTTATGGCCAGATGAAGCAGGGATCCTGCTCTCTTTAGAGATGGAGTGACTATGGGGCAGATGTTGCAATGTGTCTCGCCGATTGATGGGTCGGTTTTTGCCGAGCGCGAGGTGTTGTCGCGGGAGGCGGCGTTTGAGGTTGCGGGCCGGGCGCGGGCCGCACAGGCGGCTTGGGCGGCGCGGCCCTTGCGGGAACGCATTGATCTCGTGATGGCGGGTGTGGCTGCTGTTGGCGCGATGAATGAGGAAATCGTGCCCGAGTTGGCGCATATGATGGGTCGCCCGGTGCGCTATGGCGGTGAGTTCGGCGGCTTCAACGAGCGCGCAAGCCATATGGCCGGGATTGCCGAAAGCGCATTGGCTGATATCGCGGTGGGCGAAGATGAGACGTTCAAGCGCTATATCAGGCGCATCCCGCATGGGGTGGTGTTTGTGGTGGCGCCGTGGAACTACCCCTATATGACGGCGATCAATACGGTGGCGCCTGCGCTGATCGCGGGTAATACGGTGATCCTGAAACACGCCACGCAGACCCTGCTGGTGGGCGAGCGTATGGCGCAGGCCTTCCATGCAGCGGGTGTGCCGGAAGACGTGTTCCAGAATGTCTTTCTGAGCCATGACGTGACCAACGATCTGATCGCGGGCAATGCGTTCGACTTCGTGAACTTCACCGGCTCGGTCGGCGGCGGCCAGGCGATGGAGCGCGCGGCGGCGGGCACCTTTACCGGCGTCGGGACTGAGCTGGGCGGCAAGGATCCGGGTTATGTGATGGACGATGCCGATCTGGAGGCGGCGGTTGAGACGCTGATCGACGGGGCAATGTTCAACGCGGGCCAGTGCTGCTGCGGGATCGAGCGGATTTATGTGCATGAAAGCCTGTATGACGACTTCGTCGCCAGGGCGGTGGAGATCGTGAAGGGCTATAAGCTGGGCAATCCGCTGGACGCTGAGACCACCATTGGCCCGATGGCCAATGTGCGCTTTGCCGATGAGGTGCGGGCGCAGATTGCCGAGGCGGTCGAGGCTGGTGCGGTGGCCCATATCGACATCTTCCCCGAGGATGATGGCGGCGCATATCTGACGCCGCAGATCCTGACCAATGTCACCCATGACATGCGGGTGATGCGGGATGAAAGCTTTGGTCCGGTAGTGGGCATTATGAAAGTGTCCACGGATGACGAGGCCATCCGGCTGATGAATGACAGCGCGTTTGGCCTGACGGCGAGCCTCTGGACCAGCGATCTGGACCGTGCTGCGCGGGTGGGCGACCAGATTGAGACGGGCACCGTCTTCATGAACCGCGCCGATTATCTGGATCCCGGCCTGTGCTGGACCGGCTGCAAGAATACCGGGCGCGGCGGCGGTCTGTCGGTCATTGGCTATCACAACCTGACACGTCCCAAATCCTATCACCTGAAAAAGGTCACGGGCTAAGGACGCCGGCCTGCCTCGGAATGACCCCCTCGCCGGGGCAGGCCTTTTGACACGAAGGAAAGCAAACATGTCACTTGTTGGAAACTGGTCTTATCCAACCGCAATCAAATTCGGGGCCGGGCGGATCAATGAATTGCCCGAAGCCTGTGCGGCGGCCGGCATGAAGAAACCGCTGCTGGTCACCGACAAGGGGCTGGCCGATCTGCCGATCACCACCGCGACGCTGGATATCATGGAGACCGCCGGTCTGGGCCGGGGTCTGTTCGCGGATGTGGACCCGAACCCCAATGAACAGAACCTCGAGGCCGGTGTTGCGGCCTATAACGCGGGCGGCCATGACGGGGTGATCGCTTTTGGCGGCGGCTCGGGGCTGGATCTGGGCAAGATGGTCGCCTTCATGTGTGGTCAGACGCGCCCGGTCTGGGACTTTGAGGATATCGGCGATTGGTGGACCCGAGCGGATGCCGATGCCATCGCGCCGATCATCGCCGTCCCCACAACTGCCGGGACCGGGTCCGAAGTGGGGCGCGCCAGCGTCATCACCAATTCTGAAACCCACGCCAAGAAGATCATCTTCCATCCCAAGGTGCTGCCGACCGTGGTGATCTGCGACCCCGAGCTGACGGTGGGCATGCCCAAGTTCATCACCGCAGGCACCGGTCTGGATGCGTTCGCGCATTGTGTCGAGGCGTTCAGCAGCCCGCATTACCACCCGATGTCTCAGGGCATCGCGCTGGAAGGGATGCGGCTGGTCAAGGACTACCTGCCACGTGCCTATGCGGACGGCACCGACATCGAAGCCCGCGCCCAGATGATGAGCGCGGCGGCGATGGGGGCCACCGCCTTCCAGAAAGGCCTGGGCGCCATCCACGCCATGAGCCACCCCGTCGGCGCGGTGTTCAACACCCACCACGGCACCACCAACGCGGTCTGCATGCCCGCCGTGCTCGAGTTCAACGCGCCAGTCATCGCCGACCGCTTCCAGCAGGCCGCCGCCTATCTGGGCATCGACGGCGGCTTCGACGGCTTCCGCAGCTTCGTGCAAGAGTTCAACGACAGCCTCGCCATCCCCCGCAAACTCTCCGACCTCGGCGTCACCAAAGCCGCCATCCCCGAACTGGTCCAAGGCGCAATCATCGACCCCTCATGCGGAGGGAATCCGATC
>NZ_JBQFSC010000012.1:0-598 GCF_056537805.1 Ruegeria sp. C10
GACCTGCTTCTTTCAAATACTATAAACACCTGTCCTGAGATCATCCGCCTTGCGGTGATGCAGTACATCCGCTTCCCGCTTTCGTTTCGGAATGTCGAAGTTCTGCTGCACGAACGAGGCATCGACGTGAGCCACGAAACTGTCCGCTATTGGTGGATCAGGTTTGGCCCGATGTTTGCCTCTGAGATCCGAAGAAAGCGGGTGCAACAACTGGGCGCATTCTCGAAATGGAAGTGGCATGTGGATGAGGTTTTGTGAAGGTTAATGGCAAGAAGCATTACCTCTGGCGGGCCGCAGATCATGAGAGCAAGGTGCTGGGAGCCGTTGTCACCAAACGCCGAGACAAAGTTGCAGCGCTGAAATTCCTCAAGACATTGATGGAGCGACACGGTAAAGCGGAAAACGTTGTCACAGATCGCTTCGCCTCATATAGAACCGCTTTCAGAGAGCTTGGTACTGACAAAAAACAGAAAACGGGCTGGTGGCTCAACAACTGCGTCGAGAATTCGCACCTGCCTTTCCGACGACGCGAACGCGCCATGCAACGTTTCAGGCGGATGCGAAGTTTGCAGAAGCTCGCCGCCGTCAACTCCTCTGT
>NZ_JBQFSC010000013.1:0-547 GCF_056537805.1 Ruegeria sp. C10
TGTCGCAGATTGATTTTTCTGCTGCAGCGGATGAAACGACGCTCACCAATGCACTGAACTACGATGGGAGCACTCAGATCTGGGAGGGCGGCCGTGAGGACGTCTTTGCCGTGCGTGCCACGACCGATTTGCATATTGAGCAGGCGGGAAGTTACACGTTCTATTTGCTATCGGATGACGGTTCCAGCCTGCGGCTCAATGGTCAGGACCTGATCGACAACGACGGGCTGCATGCGACTGAGCTACAGACCGCCACGATCGAGCTGTCGGCGGGCACCCATAGCCTTGAGGCGCTCTACTTCGAGGCCTATGGCGATGCGACCCTGATGCTCGAGTGGGCTGGCCCCGATACTGGTGGTAACCGCGTCCTGCTGACCGGGGATCATGTGGCAAGCCCTGGCGACGGAACCCCGCCCCCTGTCGATGAGACACCCGTTGACGAGACGCCTGTCGATGAGACGCCGGTGAACGAAGATCCCGTTGAGGATGATCCTGTTGATCCGACACCTGTTGATCCGACACCAGGTGATCAGGATGACAACTCGGA